>JACJJM010000060.1 GCA_016900015.1 Phocaeicola coprophilus
GCACGCTCCAGCGCACAGCGGCTGGTAACTTGGTAGACGACCTGATATACGGCTATTCGGGCAACCGCCTTGTGAGCTTGAGCGAGCAAGTGCGGACGTCCCAATCGGGCGACGTGTATCTGCCGGGCAACACCGCTTCCGGAATGTACGAATACGATTCGAACGGAAATCTGACAAAAGACATCCGGAAAGGTTTGGAATACAAATATAATCGTTTAAATTTGCTCGAAGAAGTCTGGAAGGATGGCGAAATGAAAGCACAGTACGATTATCTGTCAGACGGTACGAAGGTGAGCGTGCGGGACGGCAGCGGGAAGACCGGTTACGACTATGTGGGCAGCGTGGTCTACAAGGTCGTGGACGGACGTCGCGAGTTTGACCGTGCGGTAGTTGGCGATATGCATTTCACAAATGAAGGTGTCCGCTATGCCTTGACCGACCAGTTGGGCAGCGTTCGTGCGTTGATAGACGAGGATGGAAATGTAGTCCAGCAAAATGACTACTATCCCTTTGGCGCAAAAGTTGTCCGTGACGACTATGTGAATGCGGATGACAACCGTTTCCTGTTCAGCGGCAAGGAAAGTCAGGAATTGTTGGATTTGAATGCGTATGACTTCGGTGCCCGTATGTATGATGCTTCGTTGGGTAGATGGAATATGGTTGATCCGTTGGGTGAGAAGTATGTGAATCTGTCTCCATATAATTATTGTGCCAATAGTCCGCAGCTGTTTAATGACCCTAACGGGACTGTATTAATGTTACGTGGAAACATCGGTGAGATAATAATGGCATTGTATAATGGACTTGATGAAGGAACATCCTTGGAATTGAAATTTCATAATGGAATATTGGATCCTTATTCGATAGAGTGGGAGGCAAGGCGTAACTCCAGTCTTTTTCTTCAAGACTTGTATGAGATTGCCATGTCGGACAAGATTGTGGAACTGTCGTTTTTAAAACAAAATAGATATATGATGAATGGTAAGTTAGTATATGAGGATTGGGGAATTCCTGAAGATTATGATAATAGTCGTACTGCTTCTGAAAGACGCTGGGCAGAATTACAAAAGGAGCCTATTGGAAAAAGTATTAGTGGAAATTTAGGGCAAACCTTAATACCGAATGCGATGATAGAATCTGGCAAGAGTTCAACCAATGAATATGTTCAAATTGTTATTAATGCAAATGGAAACCTGAATCATCGAACGGTTGGTATAGCTCATGAATTCGGACATGTGGTTTTATATTTGCGAGGAACTTATTATAGTCATAATCAACCGGGAGTAAATAGTTTTATAAATATGCGTGCAACAGAAGTTTCAAAACGATTAGGATATGATTTTTAAGAAAACGATTATGCTTATAAGCATTTTAGGATGTGTCAGCTTAGTATACGGACAAGCTAGTCATAAAATGAAAGTCCAAGATGGAGTGTTTTTTGATGTAGACAATCACCCTTTATTCAAATTTTTGTCAGATGATTGGACCATGGCCTATTGGTTTTCTCCGATTAATAATGTAGCTAGCTCAAACATTGAATTTGAAAATGGAGAAGAAGCATTCACTAATTTTATTGATAGCGTATATGCTTATCATTGGGCTGCAGAATACGGGGAGCGTGAGATTAATAGTTGGACTCGTTATGTGATTCTTTTTGATTCCAATTTAAAAATAAAGTCGGTTCACATAGTACTAGGTGCTTATGCAAAAAAGGAATGGGGATTTGATGAACTTCTGAGGAAGATGTTATATGCAACAGAAGGACGATGGCGTAAAAAGAACCCACAAGAACGATTTGAATATTATTATAGGTTAGGAAGTTTTCATTTTATATGAATATTTGACCTATAGTAAATAGTATTTGTTAGATAAAAGAGCCGTATCAAACTTTATTTGGAGTGATGCTACGACTCTTTTTTATTTTTTTGCCATTAAAATTCAGATTTAATATGACCCTATGACCGAAATGGCAACATCCGGACGCTCCAGCGTACAGCGGCAGGCAACTTGGTAGACGACTTGATATACGGCTACCGTGGCAACCAACTTGTAAGCCTGAGCGAACAAGTGCGCACGTCCCAAGCGGGCGACGTGTATCTACCGGGCAACACGGCTTCCGGCATGTATGAATACGATTTGAACGGAAATCTGACAAAAGACAGTCGGAAAGGTTTGGAATACAAATATAATCGTCTAAATTTGCTGGAAGAAGTGTGGAAGGACGGCGAGATGAAGGCACAGTACAATTATCTGTCAGACGGTACGAAGGTGAGCGTTCGCGACGGCAGCGGAAAGAACGGTTACGACTATGTGGGCAGTGTGGTCTACAAGGTCGTGGACGGATGCCGCGAGTTCGACCGTGCGGTAGTTGGCGATGTGCATTTTACAAATGAAGGTGTCCGCTATGCCCTGACCGACCAGTTGGGCAGTGTCCGCGCGTTGATAGACGAGGATGGAAATGTAGTCCAGCAAAATGACTACTATCCCTTTGGCGCAAAAGTTGTCCGTGACGACTATGTGAATGCGGATGACAACCGTTTCCTGTTCAGCGGCAAGGAAAGCCAAGAGCTGTTGGATTTGAATGCGTATGACTTCGGTGCCCGTATGTATGATGCTTCGTTGGGTAGATGGAATACGGTTGATCCGTTGGGTGAGAAGTATGTGAATCTGTCTCCGTATAATTATTGTGTGAATAATCCGCTGGTTTATGTTGATCCGAATGGTGAAGATGCAATGATTACGATAGAAGGTAATGTGATAACAATATCGTTAAACATTGTTTTGTATGGTGAAGCCGCAAATGCGGACATAGCAAGGTTATATGAAATATTTTTATATTCCCGATGGGGCAATATCACAACATTTATGGATAGTGACATAGAGTATAAGATAGAATGGGATATAAATGTACTTTATGATGCCGAATTAAAACATGGAGATGAAGATAAATTTGACTTTAATGGCGTGAATAATTATATGGAAGTAATATATAGGGTGACTACAGAAGAACGGTCATATGTTCAGGCTGATAACTATCATATAGGTGTGATATATCGTAATAGAAATGATCGTGATGGTTCTCTATCGAAATATTCAATGGCTCACGAGATGGGGCATTTGTTAGGTTTGCAAGACCGTTATAATCCAAGTGGTGCTGCGACATCTGAAAAGTATGAAGGCAATATCATGCATGAGGTTGATGGTATCGTAACCCCGTTGAATATGAAAGGAATATTGAATTCATTTTTAGCGAAACAGCATATTTTAGATGGTCAGCGGCAAGAATTGGAACGGATTCTGGATAAGTCACTAAAACCAGAAAAGGGAATATATTATATAAATAAACACAATCGCGAATACAAATGAAAAAAGTAACAATCGTATCAGTAATAGGAGCAACTCTCCTATTACTGTACCTTTTCTCTTTTTCGCCAAGCGAGGAGGAGAAGATTACGTGGGGAGGAAAGTATCCTCCTCCTCCGAAGGAACTGACATGGAAAGAAAAATGGGAGCGTTCAAAACTTTCGTTTAAGACACAGGATGCTCTGAATGCAACAGAGCATTACGATTATTTCAGAGATTTGGAAGATTTATACGACTCATTATATTACGAAAAGATGCGTGAACCTGTGATAAAATTGGACAAATCAGCTTATAGGAAAGTTTTACGTTATCAACGCTACAAAAGTGATGATTATAATGTGGAATATCCTATAGACTATGTATTATGTAACGGGTTAGAAACAAACGGAGAAGTACTAGATGCTTTAATGGAAAAATATTCAAAATGGCAATTGGTATCTCATAAAATTGACACCTTCCGATATGGTTGCCCTATTGGTAAAAATGCATTTGAAGATCCGGAGTTGCTTTATATGCTTTCTAAAATACACTATTCCGAAGTTCACACAGTAATTTGGAATATTAATAAAGAGGATAATATCCGCAAATATATATATTTCATTAATGACAATGGAGTGTTGAGATCTTTTTGGGGATTTCAGTTGGGAGAAGGAAAATATCTGCCAGACGATGTGTTATGGGGCGATTAAGAGCTAGATTATAAGATCTAATGTTTTTCAAGTATTAATATGCGGGTGATATAGAGCATGCGGTTCATTCAAGCATGTAGTGTCATGAACTATATGGCAGGTTTGGGCCGTTCGCTGCAATGTATTGAAATTTCAGGTTCTTTTCTAGCCGGATATGATCTTGTCACCCCTTTCCGTTATGGCGGTTGGTTGTCTACGGGTTATGATTACCGTGCTTAATCGTGTGGCTTCCCGTGCGCTCCTACCGGAAGATGCACACGCCCGGATGGATAAAGGCGCGTGCCGCCACGCGTGTAGGCATGTGCTCCTGCACACCGCGCCATGCAAGGGTGGCAGTAGGCGGTCGGCGCAGAGTGAACGCAAACACTGCTTCCGGGATGTACGGATACGATTTGAACGGAAATCTGACAAAAGACAGTCGGAAAGGTTTGGAATACAAATATAATCGTCTAAATTTGCTGGAAGAAGTGTGGAAGGACGGCGAAATGAAAGCACA
>JACJJM010000061.1 GCA_016900015.1 Phocaeicola coprophilus
TTCGGCATCCAGTTCTTAATCAAGGGCATTTACACCTACAACGGGATGCTTTACGTACATACGCAGACGAAGAACAGTTCCGCCGTGCCTTTCGACACGGACTTCATCCGGTTTAAGATTGTCGATAAGAAAGTGCCCAAACGAACCGCCATTCAGGAAACGGTACTGGATGCGGTACGCAGTTATAATGAAGTGATAGAGATAGCCGGGAAAAGCACGGTGCGCACGGTGTACGCCCTGCCGAAGTTCACCATCCCGGACGACAAGCTGCTGCTTGTGGAACTCTACGAGAAGAACGGCGGTCGCCACCAAAGCATCCGGGTGGAGAACTCGGACATCGTGAACGCCAAGGAGATAGACGAACTCAAAATCAAGTGAGCATGAAGCGGGGTCTATTCATTATCATGCTCTTTGCGCTGTGCCTGCATTTCAACCAGGCACGGGCGCAAAGATACCTGCCGGGCATGAAGGGTTTGCAGGTGACGGCGGGCATGGCGGACGGGGTGCACTGGAATGACAACACGGATTTCGCCTACCACATTGGGGCGGCGTACAGCGTCTATACCAAGAACGCCAACCGCTGGGTGATTGGCGGGGAATACCTGCACAAGAAATATGACTACAAGGATATGCGTATTCCGGTCGAACAGTTCACGGCGGAGGGCGGCTATTACCTGAAATTCCTCTCGGACAGGCGCAAGACCTTCTTCCTCTCGCTGGGGCTTTCGGCTCTCGCCGGGTATGAGACCAGCAACCGGGGCGACAAGCTGCTGCCGGACGGGGCTACGCTCTCGGATGAAGACTGTTTCATCTACGGCGGGGCTTTGACGCTGGAGCTGGAAGCCTACCTGACCGACCGGGTCGCCTTGCTCGTGAATGCGAGGGAACGGATGCTGTTCGGCTCGGACATCGGCAAGTTCCATACGCAGGTGGGGCTGGGACTGAAATTCATCATCAATTAACCGCTATATATAAGAATGTATATGAAGAATGTAACGTACAAAATCCTCATGGGCTGCTACATCGTGGCTGCCCTCGTGCTTGTTACCGCCTGTAATGACGGTTTGGACATTCAGCAGGCTTATCCGTTCACGGTGGAGACGCTGCCCGTACCCAAGAAGCTGAAAGTCGGGGAAACCGCCGAAATCCGCTGCCAGTTGGTGCGTAGCGGTTACTACCAGCCGACCACCTACCAGATACGCTATTTCCAGCCTGACGGGAAGGGCAGGCTGGAAATGGACGACGGCACGGTGTTCCTGCCCAATGACCTGTACCCGCTGGAGAAAGAAACATTCCGGCTCTACTATACATCGGCATCGACCGACCAGCAGACGATTGACATCTATATCATCGACAGCTTCGGGCAGATGCAGCAGCTTTCGTTCTCGTTCAACAATGACAGCAGCGAAGAAACACCGGAGTAGCCATGTGGATATTTATCGGAATATGCGCTTATCTTATGTTGTTTATAGGATGGTGCAGACATGAGTTGAAGAAAGCCCCGACTGACAAGGAATTATGGGGCGAGGATTTGGATTGATACGCAAAGCGAATGTTATGCCAGCCCACCCGCCGGAAATATCGGCGGGTGTTTTTGTATTAGGGAACATGGCGGGTTTCTTTGCCACTTTATTTTCCGGCACTCATGAAAGAAAGTGGCGGCGGCAAGAATGCCGCCGTTCTCCATCAACTGATTTTAAGGCTCTTTACGGGTACATGTTTCTCTAACCACACCTTGACCTGTTCAAAGTTGTATTCGCCCGTTATGACCGCCGTATGCTCGTTTATGGCTACAAACCGGACACTTTCATAGCTGTTTACCCATCCTTGCAGGGAACTGACGCCCCACGTGTCCGTATCTTCAAAAACGCTGCGGTCTATTTGGCTGATTGGCTCTCCGAAAACTACTATCATCGTCTGAAAATCCGGCTTGTCCTCCAGCAGCTGCAAATGGTGCAACGAGCCGAACTCGTCCATCTTGCGCCCCCATGCCCAATCCTCCGTGTAGAAATCATCGCCCCACTGGTGCGGATGGTCGAAACGCACTTTCACGTTTACCGAATATTCGTTTTCCTCCGTGTCCTCGATAACGCCCGTTACCATCATGCCCGTAAAAATGCACTCGCAACGCCTGCCGATTAGGTCTTTGCTTACTTCTGTCGTTTTCATGTCCTCTAAATTTTATGGGTTATTACTCCGTTCTTTCTTCTCTATCCATTCGTTACGCCTGCGGCGGCACTCCGCCAGCGTCTTAGCCACTGTCGAAAACAGTTCCCCGTCCGTATGGCGGTAGTCGTATTGGTAGAATGTCCGTCCCCCAAATGCGCCCGAACGGAATTTCACGTACTTTTCTTCTCCCGGTGTTTGGGTGATACTCACCCCGTTTCTGTTCAATGATTGCATAATTTTCTGTTTTTGTTGGTTACGAGTTTTATTTTAGCGGGCAGGGCTTTGACACCCCGCCCGGATTATCCATTTCAAGCCGCCCTGAATACAAAACCGTCATCAAACCAATAGTCGCACATGAACAAATCACGGGCAAACTGCTTGTAGTCGAAATAGGTCTTTGCGAACTCCGGCAGGTCGTAACATTCCTCTACAATCCGGTAGGCAAAATCTTCTTCATCGTCATATTGCCCTTGATACTCGTCCCAGAAATGCCTAACAAGGTCGTCCGCATCTTCCTCGCTCAAATCATGGCTTTTGTAGTTGCACCACACGAAAAAGGCTTCCTGTTCGGTGTCGCCCAAATCCTCCATCGCATCCCGCAAGGTGAAGAAGTTCTCGGAAATCCAGCTTTCGCCGATTAGGTTTTCCGGTACGTTCTCCCAGTCCTGAAACATATACTCCGCATCTTCCTCGTCCTTGTGAAGCTCCCGGCAGGCTTCGTAAAAATCTTCCTTGTCCGAATAGTCCGACAGGTCAAGCCATGCCCCGAACAATGAACCGTTGTTGTACTTGCCATAAGTGCCTACATAAACTCTTGCTTCCGATAATGTTGCTGCTTCCATATCCTGTAATTTTTAAGTTTTTAATTTTATGCGGATTTGAGAGGTGAGGGAGTTGAAGTTTCACTGAACTATTTTCCTGTTTCCCGTAAATCCGACTTTTTTTTTATGCGTCTTCCGGTCGGGTCGGTCGTTTTCCTTTCACATAGGCTTAAAAGGGCAGTGTTTAGAGTTTGCAGGGTTTTGTGGAAAAAATACCTCGCAACGAATGTCGCAGGGAAGATTTTTTCGCCAAACCTGAAAAGGCTTGACCTTGCAAACCCGTGAAGAACACGTAACTACCTTTGCCTATTGAAATGATAAAAACGACCTCCCGGCTGGAGGACTGCTTAATGAGGAAGATTTACAGGTTGGGAAACAGGGGAAAAGTTCTTGTTCCCCATTCAGTCCATTAGGGAATTGCCTATGCGGGCGGGAAAAACAAGTGTGTCGGGAGTTCACCTTCCGATACTCTTGTGCGGGTTTCCAAAGGCTCTTTTCACGAAAAACAGTCTGCGATGCCATGCACCGCTGGCGTTTCGGGGAATGTGCCAGAGGAAAAAATAAAGAGAAGCGCACTAAAAAGAAAAGCCGAGCAAAATACTCGGCTAATATATTTATATAATTATTCTCTGGCGGTGGGGGTGTGGAACACAACTGCTCCATATTTCAGGTTCTCTTGTTCTATAAAGTGTGTCCGTTTTAATCCACAGATTTACCCCACCGTGTTCCACACCCCTTTAGCTTTAGAGATAAATTTAATTATTCTTGTTTTCATATGCTTCCTGTTTTTAAGGTTAATAAATAATTTACCAACGTTCAAAAGAACGTCTTTAATCGAAATCAGTAGGGAAACTAATTCCGCCCATGGAGGTAGCAGATTCAAACTCACTAAAAGAACAAAGATAGATTGCAGCCTTTAACTAAGACGATACAAATTTATGAGTTTTTGTAATACTATGCAAAGTAAAGCATCACTAATTTAACAAAATCTATAAAAAGAACTTGCCCCTATTAATCTGTCAGAGAACACTATAATATAGTGGGCGGGAAAGGCAAGGGTGTCGGAAGCCCGTCTTTCGATACGCTTGTGCGGGTTTCCGAAGGCTCTTTTCACGAAAAACAGTCAGCCATGCCCCGCACGGCTGGCGTTTCGGGGAATGTGCCGGAGGAAAAGGAGATAAGAAATGCGGGCAGTCCGGTGGGCTGCCCGCAAGATGAATGGATGCTATTTATTGGAATACAATCTATTAGAAAGCATTTCGTTACCGAAACCGTTACCTGTCTGTTTCCGGTTCGTCATAGGTAACGAATCCGATTCTGCGGCGTTGCTTCTGCTCTTGGGACTGGCTCAAAAGCTGGGTCAATGCCTGATAGATGTCGTTGAACTGCGCATCGGTA
>JACJJM010000062.1 GCA_016900015.1 Phocaeicola coprophilus
AAGGACAAGCATATCCTCTATCTGGCAAGGTCTTTAAAAACAAGGCAGTCTTTCCTGTCCATCTGGGAGAAATTAAAGGACTTCTCATTGCCATACAACACTGGGAAATCCTAATGACCGATTTGGGTTCAAAAGAGCCATGAGGCTCCTTTGGACACTTGTCGAAAAAATCAGCGAGACACTCTATTGGAAAAATGTCTCGCTGGAATATACTTTTTTAAGGGACGACTAGTTAATAAACTATAAAGCCTAGTGAGATACCACGAAAAACAAACGGACAAGACCTTTTACGGCCTTGCCCGCCTGCCTGTATCAAAGAACGAACAGCCTACAACTGCTTCAATTCCTGGTAGAGCCGCTGGATGGGTAGCCCCATGACGTTAAAATAGCTGCCCGAAAGACTCCGCACCCCGATGAAGCCTATCCACTCCTGCACGCCATAGGCACCGGCTTTGTCCAGCGGACGATAATGCTCCACATAATAGGTGATTTCTTCTTCCGTGAGAACGGCAAACTCCACCTGAGACGTCACAGCAAAACTCTTCTGAAACGATTTCGAGGTAAGCGTGACTCCCGTTATGACCTCATGTGTCCGACCGGACAGCAGGCGGAGCATCCGTCGGGCGTCAGCCTCATCAGCCGGCTTGCCCAACACCTGTCCTTCAAGCCAGACGATAGTGTCTGCTGTGATGACAAGGTCGTCCGGACCTATCGAAGAAAGATAGGCCGCGGCCTTTTCCTGTGAGATGTAAAGAGGGATCTCCTCACCCGAAAGCGTAGCAGGATAGGATTCATCAACACCGGGAAGTGTCTTTACCTCATAATCTATCCCCAAGCCACCCAACAGCTCCCGGCGACGGGGTGAATTGGACGCCAGGATGATGTGATATTTCTTCAGATTGTCTAACATAGGCTCTAATATAAATAGGTATAACTTTACCACCCGAAGGCGTGTTCATGAGTCATCCACTTGCCTTGGGCTTTCAAAACTTGCTCGACAACATCGCGCACGCAGCCGTAACCTCCGGCACGGTGAGAAATGTAAGCCGAGACGGATTTTATTTCAGGAGCCGCGTCAGACGGACAACAGGGCAAGCCGCAACGGCACATCACTTCATAGTCAGGGATGTCATCGCCCATATAGAGCACCTCCTCGGGGTGCAGGCCATATTTGTCAAGCAGATGGGCAAATTCTTTGGTTTTCACAGCAGCTCCCATATAGATGTCCTCAATGCCCAGCCCCCCATAGCGCACAGGGATGGATTCAGACCGGCCACCTGTGATAATGGCCACATGCAAACCCATCTTCACAGCCAACTGCAAGGCATAGCCATCCTTGATATTCACCGTGCGCATAGGCTGTCCGTCTGCAGGCATAGGAATGGTTTCTGCACTCAACACGCCATCCACATCGAATACCAGGGCTTTAATCCGGGTTAAATCGTAGTTTATCATGATGTATGCTTTTACTGATTCGTTCATATAAATCCTGCCACTCGGGGTGCGCCGACAGTGCCTCCAGATGACGGGCTATGACATTTTCATCATAGCGGACAGCCGGTCCGGTCTGCGCCTCAGCAGGTGGAAGTTCATGCACCTTGGCAGCCGTCTCGTCAATGAGCGGAAGCATGACCTCGAAAGGCAAACCAGCCTCATCCAGCAGATGGCCACACAGGGCATACATGTGATTCGTAAAATTGCAGGCAAAGACCGCAGCCAGGTGCAACGCACGACGCTGCCGCGAGTCTGCCTCATAGACCTGCGTCGAAAGAGCAGAAGCCAATGCCTTCAAAAGGGTAAGGTCAGCCGCATTATTGGCCTCTATAAATATAGGTATGGCGGAAAAGTCGACCTCACGCTGCTTACTGAAGGTCTGCATAGGATAGAACACACCATGACGGGATGCCACGCCCTCCCATACGGACATGGGCAAGCTGCCGGCTGTGTGCACAAACAACGCACGACTGCGTCCGGAAACAAGCGATGCGGCCACGCCGGAAAACGCAGCATCCTTTACAGCCACGATGTAGACATCCGCATCCCGGCACACCTGCTCCAGCGACGTGACAGCCGGACAGTGCAATGTTTTGCCCAAAGCCGCAGCCGAAGCCTCCGTGCGGCTATACACCTGCACGACGGACTGTCCTCCTGCAACCAGAGCCACACCAAGGCGGGTGGCCAAGTTTCCAGCTCCTATCAATGCTATTTTCATCGCTTATACATATATAATAAGATGACCCCTATCAACAGCAGGGCCAAGGGCAACAGATAGCCGGAGAGTTGTCCAAGCAGACTGATAATCAACCCGATGTTAAGTATAGCCCAAATGATGAGCAGCAGAATGCCCACGGTCTTCTCACGCTTGACCAGGAGGAAGATGACAGCTGCAAAAAGAAGCAGATTGCTCTTATCGACCAACCAACCATAACCATGGCTCGCAAAATGAAAAAACTTGTCGAGCAAGAAAAGGCCACCGATGACCATCAGCGTGATGGCCGTAGCCAAATAGGTATCTTTACGTTCTGCTTGTGCCATGCTCACTGCGCTCCATACTTATTGATATGCACCTTCTCCCATTGCAAATTGTCCTCGTCGAAGGGTTTGCGTTCCACGGCCTTATGTCCGACAGCAATGATGGAAAGCACTTGCATCTGCAAAGGGATGTCCAGCAATTCACGCACGACTTCGTCAGCCGGCACACCTTCCGCCGTACTCCGCTCGCGCACCTGTACCCAACAACTGCCCAAGCCCAAGTCTTCAGCTTCGAGCTGTATCATGAGTGAAGCGATCGACGCATCCTCTATCCACACATCGCTCGCCAGTGGGTCGGCCAGCACGACAACAGCCAAGGGTGCACCCTCCAGCAGCTCAGCCCCGTGGGCCTTACAGCGCGAAAGGCGGGCAAGCATTTCGCGGTCATCCACCACGACAAACTGCCAGCAGTTCGACCGCTTCGAAGAAGGCGACATCAAAGCCGCTTTGAGCAAAAGCACCACCTCGTCTTGGGTGAGCTCCTCTTCCGTAAACTTGCGCGTACTACGACGCTTCTTTATTAATTCACTAAAACTTTCCATAATTCCAGTTGATTGAGCTATTGGTTTTCAATCATGCAAAAATAAGCGTTTATCCCCAAACAGCCAACAAATCGTCAACACATAGCCTCCATCAACCAACATACAAGCTTCCATCCTCATCAGGCAATCCTTGAAAGAGCAGGCTTCCCTCCCCCCCCCAAAAAAAATCTCATTAGCACGTCTGTTAATACGACTGCCGTCCACCCTCCTATCGGCGCACGCACGGCCTCCTTTCGGCGCGAGAGCCGAAAGGAGGCCGTGCACGAGCGGAATAGAGGGTAAAGAAGAACAAACACAAGACGCTGCTATTCAAACTATTGTCATCCCATCCTTTCTCATTCAAAAACATCAAAAGAACGACCGGTGAGGAATATGACATCCCATTCTGCCAATAACCCCATATTTCCAATCAGAATCTCCCGTGAAGCGAAAGCACCGATACCTACGCCAATCATCCTCATTGGCTGTTTGCAGGAGTTAAACGGCTCACTTACAAACATACTTTCGACAAGAATAGAAAATACAGAACAACGGATGACGTTTTAATAATTCTTTCGCATATTTCACAAACCATCAGGTTAGTTTATTGGATTTCTTTGCATATCTTTGGTGTGCAGGCCTAATGTCCTGCATGTTTTAATACCAATAAAATAGACAGTTAGCATCATATTATCCACCAACAATAAAAAAAGAATCAGTAAGATGATTAAATTAGTTGATTACCGAGAGAATTTAAGCCGGGGGACAATTCTAAGATGCAGAAAGAAATATCCTTATGAAGGCATCATAGATTTTATGATAACAGAAGTTATTGGAGAAGTCGCGTTGCCCAATATAGATTGCCGTACATTCAAAATTGGAAAGAAAAGGACGAAGTAGCCTTTTTCATCAGAAATTATACTGGCTTAATCAAGAAAACAGATTTGGATTTGAATATATGGAGGTGTATTTGAATGAAAACAATTATCATCGATGCCATAACAAAAACAGAATACGATTACGGAGTAAGTCACATTTTTACCATGCTACCGTCAAGATAGAAGTGCAACACCATCCCCCTCTTCCTCCGTCCTTGGAGCGTAGCGGAAAGGGAGGAGAAAG
>JACJJM010000063.1 GCA_016900015.1 Phocaeicola coprophilus
GTATCTTCGCAGATGGCATCGGACACTTTTTTTGTCCGATAGTATAGAAAATGTCAGAACAAGTCTTGACTATTACACATCATCCTGGTCATCCTCGTGGTGTATGTCTTCCTCCAGAGCGTACGTTCGACCATTATTCCCGCCTTGTCGGTCATCGTCTCGCTTGTGGGTACACTGGCATTCCTCTATGTTGCCGGGTTCTCCTTAAACCTGTTGACACTCTTTGCGCTGGTGCTGGTTATCGGTACTGTCGTGGATGACGCCATCGTCGTGGTCGAAGCCGTACAGGCGCAGTTTGACGACGGCGTCCGCTCGCCTTACCTGGCAACACACCGTGCGATGGACGGTATTGCTGCCGCCATCGTCACCACGTCGCTCGTCTTCATGGCCGTGTTCATCCCCACTTCTTTCATGGGTGGAACATCGGGTACGTTCTATATGCAGTTCGGCCTTACGATGGCGGTGGCCGTCGGTCTCTCGGCTATTAATGCCCTGACGACCTGTCCTGCACTGTGTGCCCTGCTCATGACACCCCATGTGGATCTTGCCACGGGAGAGAAACTCAGCTTCTCCAGTCGTTTCCACCATGCTTTTGAGGCTTCGTTCAACCGGCTCGTGCTGCGCTACAAGAGCGGCGTGATGTGGTTCTTCAGTCGCAAGTGGCTCATTGGGGTAGGTGTGGTGGCTGCCATCGCTTTGCTGGCCGTGCTGATGAACCACACGAAGACAGGTCTCGTCCCCGACGAGGACATGGGTACTGTGTTTGTCAATGTCACCACGCCTCCCGGAAGCAGCCTCTCGCAGACCGTGAAGGCGATGGAAGAGGTGGAGGCCTGCATCAAGGACATACCTCAGATTGAGCGTTATTCGAACGTGGCGGGCTACAGCATGATGGGCGGACAGGCCCCCAGCGGAGGTATGCTCATCATCAAGTTGAAGAACTGGGACGAACGTCCCGACGAGGAGGACTACATCAGTGCTGTCATCGCTGACATCTACCGCCGCACGGCGAATGTCCACAGTGCGAAGCTCTTTGCCTTCGCCCAGCCGACTATCATGGGTTATAGCACCGGTAGTGGTGTGGAGCTTTATGTGCAGGACCGCGCCGGGGGTGACATCGAGACCCTCAAGGAGCATACGGACAAGTTCATTGCCGCTCTCAACCAGAGACCCGAGATACAGATGGCTTACACGACCTTCGACACCAAGTTCCCGCAATACCTCGTTGAGGTGGACGCCGCCCGCTGCAAGCGTATGGGCGTGTCGCCTTCAGACGTGCTTTCTGTCATGTCAGGCTACATAGGCAGTAACTATGCCTCGAACCTCAACCGCTTCTCCAAGCTCTATCGTGTCTACGTCCAGGCGGACAAGAATTTCCGTCTCGACACGGATGCTCTTGATAATATGTTCGTCCGCACGGATGCAGGTGATATGGCACCTATCGGCCAGTTCGTCACCCTCACCAAGACTTATGGACCGGAGACGCTTACACGCTTCAATCTGTATAGCTGTATTCAGGTCAATGCGATGATGAACGATGGCTATTCGTCGGGCGACGTCATTCGCGCCGTGTCTGAAGTAGCTTCCGAGACGCTTCCAGTCGGCTACGGCTACGAATACGGCGGCATTACCCGTGAAGAGGCCGGAAGCGGGGCCAATACGGTCATTGTGTTTGCCATCTGCGTCGTGTTCATCTACCTCATCCTCTGTGCCCTCTATGAGAGCCTCTTTGTCCCCCTGGCTGTCATGCTGAGTGTCCCCTTCGGCCTGCTGGGCAGCTTCGCGTTGTCAAACCTTTGTGGGCTGGAAAACAATATCTATATGCAAACCGGCCTCATTATGCTCATCGGACTGTTGGCCAAGACGGCCATCCTCATCACAGAGTATGCTGCTACGCGTCGCCGGCAGGGAATGACGCTCGCTCAGGCTGCCGTGTCGGCCGCCGCCGTCCGCCTGCGTCCTATCCTCATGACTGTATTGACAATGGTCATCGGTATGCTCCCGCTGGTGTTTGCTTCGGGGGCAGGAGCCAATGGAAACGTTTCGCTTGGCACAGGCGTTGTCGGAGGCATGATTGTGGGTACGTTAGCCCTGCTCTTTGCTGTGCCTGCGCTGTTTATCGTCTTCCAGGCTCTCGAAGAAAGGCTGATGCCGAAGCACACTCGTGAATAGTGCAGACAAACGGAAATGCTTGACAGGGACATACATATCTCTTGGATGCCCTTATAAATATTTGATTGTTGAATATCATATAGACTACAAACAGACTTATCCGTAAGTATGAAACGATTGAGAAATATTCTAGCGATAACGCTCGCCGCAGGCTTGACGTCGTGCGGCGTCTATACGAAGTATGAACGTTCCTCGGAGGCACTTGCCGGACTGGACAGCCTCTATCGGGCTGACCTGCGCCCCGATACGGCGCAGACTCTTGCTTCCCTTTCGTGGGAAGAACTATTTGCCGACCCTCATCTGCAAGCCCTCATCCGTCGCGGACTGGAGGCCAACACCGACCTGCAAGTGGCCCGCCTGCAAGTGGAGGAAGCACAAGCCACGTTGCGGCAGTCGAAGCTGGCCTATCTGCCTTCGGCTAATCTTACACCTGAAGGCACACTTAGCAGCTTTGACGGGAAGAAGCCCCAGCAGACTTACAGTCTCGGCGCGTCCGTCTCGTGGGAGATAGACCTTTTCGGGAAGCTGACCAATGCCAAGCGTGAGGTGCGCGCAGCTCTGTTGGCGAGTGATGCTTACCGGCAGGCCGTGCAGACACAAGTGGTCGCGACGGTGGCTGACAGCTACTACGCCCTGCTGATGCTTGACGAGCAAATCAGCATCACGCGTCGGATGGTAGAGAGTTGGGAAGAGTATGTGCATGCACTGGAGGCGTTGCTCCGGGCCGGACAGGCCGACCGCGCTACCGTGAACCAGGCCCGGGCTTCGAAGCTCGCGGCGGAGTCGTCGTTGGAGACTTTGGTACAGCAACTCGTGGAGCAGGAGAATGCCTTGTGCGCTTTTCTGGGGGAGACGCCCCGGGTCGTGGAGCGAGGTTCGATGGAGGGACAGTCTTTTCCTGATACGCTTCGTGTGGGCGTCCCGCTCGACTTGTTGGCACGTCGGCCTGACGTACGCCAGGCTGAGGCCGAACTGATGGAGGCCTTTTATGCGACCAATGGAGCACGCTCGGCCTTTTATCCGAGCATTACGCTGAGCGGTTCGGCTGGCTGGACCAATAGCGGGGGAACGGCCATTACGAATCCCGGAGCATGGCTCTTGTCAGCCGTAGGTTCGTTGGTCCAACCGTTGTTTAATAAAGGGGAAAACATAGCCAATCTGAAGATAGCCAAAGCCCGCCAGGAAGAAGCACTCCTTCACTTTCGCCAGGAGCTGCTCGATGCAGGCAATGAGGTAAACGACGCGCTGGCACAGTGGCAGTCGGCACGCAGACGTATCCAGTGCTGTCCCAATAAAAAATTAACATTTGGGTTAAACTAGATGCGAGTTACGATTTGTTACATTTCGGGAAACAG
>JACJJM010000064.1 GCA_016900015.1 Phocaeicola coprophilus
GCACGCTCCAGCGCACAGCGGCTGGTAACTTGGTAGACGACCTGATATACGGCTATTCGGGCAACCGCCTTGTGAGCCTGAGCGAGCAAGTGCGGACGTCCCAATCGGGCGACGTGTATCAGCCGGGTAACACCGCTTCCGGGATGTACGAATACGATTCGAACGGAAATCTGACAAAAGACATCCGGAAAAGTTTGGAATACAAATATAATCGTCTAAATTTGCTGGAAGAAGTCTGGAAGGATGGCGAAATGAAAGCACAGTACAATTATCTGTCAGACGGTACGAAGGTGAGCGTTCGCGACGGTAGCGGAAAGAACGGTTACGACTATGTGGGCAGTGTGGTCTACAAGGTCGTAGACGGACGACGCGAGTTCGACCGTGCGGTAGTCGGTGACGTGCATTTCACAAATGAAGGTGTCCGCTATGCCTTGACCGACCAGTTGGGCAGCGTTCGTGCATTGATAGACGAGGATGGAAATGTTGTGCAGCAGAATGACTACTATCCTTTCGGCGCGAAAGTTACACGGGAGGACTATGTAAATTCGGACGACAACCGTTTCCTGTTCAGCGGCAAGGAAAGTCAGGAATTGTTGGATTTGAATGCGTATGACTTCGGTGCCCGGATGTATGATGCTTCGTTGGGTAGATGGAATACGGTTGACCTCTTAGGAGAGAAGTACACGAATCTGTCTCCGTATAACTATTGCGTGAATAATCCGCTGGTGTATGTTGACCCGAATGGGCTGGATTGGTTTTGGCATTCGCCAGATGGAATCTCTGCTCCAGAATGGATTTGGCATGAGGGGAGTACATATAATACTGGAATTGTAGATCAAAATGGGAATCCGTTTGTTTTAATAGGACATGAATCAGTTGTTGTTTTTGATGGATTTTATAACGAAAAATTAGGTGATAATGATAATTTGTTTGGTACTGGGGCTATATTAGCAAATGTTACGGTTTATGGGCCCAATGGAAAATTTGATATTAAACATTATAAAGGTTTTACTATGAGTTCTGATTTTGTAAGGTATGGTGCAATAGCTAATGGGGAATATGATGTATACTATAGGAATCCTGGAAAAAGTGGAGTGTTAAAATCTAATTGGGCTGTAAATGATACTAATCCAGTAGATTGTTTGTTTGGAAAGAATCCAAGTCCAATTAATCCGTATAGTTCAACTCAAAAAAATGGAATATATATTCATCGTTCAAATAACGATGGATTTGCGGGCGGAAATGTTTCGACAGGTTGTTTGTTAATAGCTCCAAGTCGTTATGTCAATGGTGTTTTAGAACCTGGATGGACTGAATTTAATCAACAATTGAAAGGAGTTAAGAAGTTTAGATTAATACTTAAACGGACGTACAAAAATGAAAACAATTCTAATTAGTTTGGTTATCATGATATGTTATGTATATAACATGCAGGCTCAAAATGCTCAATCGTTTTTAAAAGTGAATAATACTATGGTCTCTGTTTATAAGGATTCATTGACAGATGTATGTATTCATACAATAATGAACGATACGTTGTTTGAGCATTATTATGAGATGACATTGTTGGAGCAAAGTAAGTATAGGTTTTATGTTCGTATCCGTTGTGTGTCACAATATAATTCGCCTCAGTTATATGGCTGGGTCGATAAATCATATTGTGGAGTATATATATATTCAGGCAAAGATGGTATGTGGCGTTTATATTCATCTCCTGATAAAAAGCTACCATATATTTTATTGCCAAATGAAAAAACGAAAATTATCGAAGTCTTAGCTTTTGAAGGGAGATGGCTTTTGCTTAAAATTGAATGTGCTGGTAAAATTCATAAAGGGTGGATTTTGGATTATTGTTCATCTATTTACAGTTCATGTACTTAATAGCTTAAAATGGAATTATAAGATTTGGATCTTATAGTTCGAACTTATAAAGTAGAATCCTTCTATTTTAGTCATAGACAGATGAACTAAGGCTAAAATAGGAGGATTTTTATATTAGAATTCATAAATAAGATGAATGAGAGACTATTACAATGATTATGTCCGCCCCATCCAGGCAATCACGGCAAAAGGGCAGACGATGACCAGCCGTGTGGACACGGAGTATGATTTTCTGGGTAATGTCGTGAAGCAGCAGGAAACGCAGTCTGGCGGGACGACCCTGGAGACGGTAAACACGTATGACAGTCGCAACCGTTTGTTGTCTTCCGTGACGACGAAAAACAAAGTAGAAACATCCGTCGTGAAGTATGGTTACGATGCTGTGGGCCGCTTGGTTGAGAAGCGGTATGGCGACACGGTGGAGAAGTTGGGTTACAACGTCCGTGGCTGGCTGACTTCGAAGGAAAGCGCGGCTTTCAAGATGCAGCTTCGTTACGAACAGCCGGAAGGCGGTGTCACAGCCTGCTACAACGGGAACATCAGCGAATGGGAATGGTCTCACGGAGCGACCCCGACCTTGATGTACGGCTTTGCGTATGACGGTTTTAATCGATTGACATCCGCAAACCAGAAACAGGCAACCGGTGACGGCTGGGCCGAGTTGACGGCGAATTATGTGGAGAAAGGCATCACCTACGACCGGAATGGGAATATCCGGACGCTCCAGCGCACGGCAGCAGGCAACCTGGTGGACGACCTGATATACGGCTATTGGGGCAACCGCCTTGTGAGCCTGAGCGAGCAAGTGCGGACGTCCCAATCGGGCGACGTGTATTTGCCGGGCAATACGGCTTCCGGCATGTACGAATACGATATGAACGGAAATCTGACAAAAGACAGCCGGAAAGGTTTGGAATACAAATATAATCGCTTAAATTTGCTGGAAGAAGTGTGGAAGGATGGCGAAATGAAAGCACAGTACAATTATCTGGCGGACGGTACGAAGCTGGGCGTTCGCGACGGCAGCGGAAAGAACGGTTACGACTATGTGGGCAGCGTGGTCTACAAGGTCGTGGACGGACGTCGCGAGTTCGACCGTGCGGTAGTTGGCGATGTGCATTTCACTGCGAACGGTATTCGTTATGCCCTGACCGACCAGTTGGGCAGTGTCCGTGCATTGATAGACGAGGATGGAGATGTCGTGCAGCAGAATGACTACTATCCCTTTGGCGTGAAAATAGTGTGCGATGACTATGCAAACGCGGACGACAACCGTTTCTTGTTTAGCGGGAAGGAAAGCCAGGAGCTGCTGGATTTGAATGCGTATGACTTCGGTGCTCGTATGTATGATGCGGCGTTGGGCAGATGGAATATGGTTGATCCGTTGGGAGAGAAGTACGTGAATCTGTCACCGTATAACTATTGTGTGAATAATCCTCTGGTTTATGTTGACCCGAATGGACTGGATTGGTTTCGAACTCGTTATGGGGAGATTTTATATTATGATAGTATGGATTGGATACATTTTGGTAGCCCTTTACAGTTTGCAGA
>JACJJM010000065.1 GCA_016900015.1 Phocaeicola coprophilus
GAAACTATTAGGTTCATAGTGACAGTCGCTATTGTTGTATATAAAGGTTTAAAACTTGTAGTTTATCGAATGCTTACGCACAACATATAAAATTGAGAAAGGTCACTATGTTTTTGAATGTGAATTAACCGTAGATGGTCTACGTATAGCTGAACTAAAACTTAAGTCAAGTGATATCAATCAAGACGTGTATCAGTAGTAAAAGGCTAATATTAAAAGAACTATCCAAGAGTACCGATTGATTTCTTGCCGTTATCGGCGAAAATGCTCATCTTTGCAGGTGAAACAAGTTTCTAAACGATAGAATTGTATGAAATCAAAGTCTGCAAAGCTGCATGGGATTTCGAAGCCAACAACACAAAATTATTGCTCTGAAAGATTGAGGAATTACTTTTGCAGTCTGCAATAATGACCGATGACCCATATATAATTTTTCATATGTTAATCTTATTAAAGTTAATAGATATGGCAACATACGATTTACATATATTACAACCAAGTGAATTTGAAGAAATTACCCGTGACCTTTTGCAAAAGGAGTGGAATTGTTTTATTGAATCATTTACCTCTGGTAGAGATGGGGGGATCGACCTCAGATGTGCGTCAAACAAAGGAGGAAAAGCCATAATCCAAGCAAAAAGATATAAAGACTATAAATCATTATTGGCAAATTTGAAGGGAGAAGTAGATAAAGTGCGTCGTTTAAATCCAGAACGATATTATGTTTCAACATCGGTAGGTCTAACACCGGCTAATAAAGAAGAAATTAAACAGCTCTTTACCCCTTATATTATAGATGTCGCTGATATTTTTGGCAATGATGATTTAAATAATTTGCTTGGACGACATTGCGACATAGAAAAACAATACTACAAATTATGGTTGACAAGTACGAATGTCCTTGATAATATCATTCATAAAGCTCCAGTCCTTTGGTCTGATTTTGAATTAGAAGATATTAAAGCAAATATCTCCACTTATGTAATGAATGATAGTTTTGATAATGCCAGACAAATTCTATTTAATCATAATTATGTGATAATTTCCGGTATTCCTGGAATCGGTAAAACAACATTAGCAAGAATGTTGATATATGATTATCTTGCTAATGGTTTTGAAGAATTTATCAATATCTCAGGAGACATTGATACTGCGGCAAAATTATTTAAACGTGATAAAAAACAAATTTTCTTCTTTGACGATTTTCTTGGCGCAAGTGTATTCGAAGATGGTGGAACAGGATTTGCACAAAAGTTATTAACTTTTATTAGACAAATAAAAACAGATAAATCAAAAGCTTTCATATTGACAACGCGTGAATATATATTGGCAGAAGCTCGCACACATTATGAAAAAATGCGTACAGAAAATATTGAAATGGCAAAATGTATTCTCGATGTTGGGGCTTATACAAGGGCCGTAAAAGCAAAAATTCTTTATAACCATATGGCTAATGCTCAATTGCCTCAAGAATATATTGTACAATTTTTAAAAAATCGGAACTATAATTTAATTATAAATCATCATAATTATAATCCACGAGTAATTGAAACATATATTGATAAAGGATTGTGGAAATCAACAGACTCTGCTAATTTTATGTCTCAGTTTAAACATCTCCTATCTCATCCTTTTCTTGTTTGGGAAATAGCTTTTGAGAAATTACCTAATGAGTGTAAATACGCACTTCTTATATTGGCCACAATGGGTGAACTAGTAACTCTTGAAGACTGGAAAGCTGCATATAATTATTTCTGCATAAATGCCACCCCAGAGATTACATTATCATATGATGATATAACCTGGAATAAAGTAGTTAAATTATTACATGATTGTTTTATTAGAACTCAGCGGAAACAAGAGTGGATTATTGTTACAACATACAATCCATCAGTTCGAGATTTTTTAATCACTTATATTGGACAAAATACAAACATTCAGAGATCCTTAATTCAGTATTCACTATTTCCGGATCAGCTTACATATGCTTTTACAGAAGCAGAAGCAAATAACTATAATCTTCCTGATTATTTCCGACGTAATTATTCATCTTTAGATATAAATAACATACCATATCTTCTTGCAAAGTTTAATGCATTTTTAATTGAACAACCAAAATCATGTAAGATTAGAAAAATCTCAAATGGTTTGGCTAAGTCCTCATTTGATGCAGCTACCTTCATCAAACAATTCTTGGATTGCTTTCCCAAATTATTCAGAATACAATCAACACAAATTAAGAGCTATTTAATAAAACTGATTACTACAGGTAATTCTGAAAATTTTGCTGAAAGAATTTGTATCGTTAATGCCATTGACTTTTCTGAAGATCAAACGACCTTAACTAGCATACTCACTAAACTGTCAGAAGAGGATATTCCTTTAGATGAGTATGTATCATTTATAGATTTGCTAAATGCATCAAATAATGCTAGCATTATAAACGATTGCTTTATAGAAGACCTTGAAGAAGCCATGATTCTAGATATGGATTCATCTATCAATAATGAAGCGGAATGTGCACAACAAAAAGAGATATATGAAGAAATAGCTAAAAGCCTTCCTGATGGAATTTCATTAGATCGGGCTTTTGCACATCTTGATGAAATTGAAGCATCGTTACCAGACGAACCTGATTACTATGATGAAGATTACTATAGAGAAAGTCGCGGCGCTTATGAAGCTGAGGATACACAAATAGACCGAATGATGCAATCATTGCGTAATTAAATATTAAAGAAATATGGAGTGTATTGTATTTACTGAACTAGAAAAGAAACATAGGATTCCAAACTGTACGGAACAAAATTATTGAGTTGTGGGAAAGATTGAATGGCAATCCTCGTCGGTAAGACTTAGCAAGTCGGAAAGTTCTTCTTTCTGGACTTTTTTCAATTGTAATAGTCAAGACTTGTTCTGACATTTTCTATACTATCGGACAAAAAAAGTGTCCGATGCCATCTGCGAAGATAC
>JACJJM010000066.1 GCA_016900015.1 Phocaeicola coprophilus
AAAAAAGGAGTCCCCCGAAAGCTCATCGCTGAACTCCGGAGGACTCCGTCAAAACGGCGGCTACCTACTCTCCCACTTGCGCAGTACCATCGGCGTGGCGAAGCTTAACTTCTCTGTTCGGAATGGGAAGAGGTGGGACCTTCGCGCTATAACCACCTTAATTTCTTTTCTTTTGTATCTTTGCCTGTCTTTATACAGGATACAGTCGCACACATACACAAGAACCAGCAATACCCACTTGCAAGTCCGGAAGTCTCGGGCTATTAGTAATGCTCGGCTTTGATGTCGCCATCTTTACACCTGCATCCTATCTACGTCATCGTCTTTGACGACCCTCAGGGAAATCTCATCTTGTGGAGGGCTTCGCACTTAGATGCTTTCAGCGCTTATCCTCACCAGACGTGGATACCCAGCGGTGCGCCTGGCGGCACAACTGGTTCACCAGAGGTCTGTCCGGCACGGTCCTCTCGTACTAGTGCCAGAACCACGCAAATTTCCTGCGCCCACGATAGATAGAGACCGAACTGTCTCACGACGTTCTGAACCCAGCTCGCGTGCCACTTTAATGGGCGAACAGCCCAACCCTTGGGACCTTCTCCAGCCCCAGGATGTGACGAGCCGACATCGAGGTGCCAAACCACTCCGTCGATATGAGCTCTTGGGAGGGATCAGCCTGTTATCCCCGGAGTACCTTTTATCCTTTGAGCGATGTCCCTTCCATGCGGAAACACCGGATCACTATGCTCTAGTTTCCTACCTGTTCGGCCTGTCTGCCTCGCAGTCAAGCGCCCTTCTGCCATTACACTCTGCGGACGGTTACCGATCGTCCTGAGGGCACCTTTAGAAGCCTCCGTTACGCTTTTGGAGGCGACCACCCCAGTCAAACTACCCGCCAAGCAATGTCCCCGCGCCACGCGGGTTAGGAGACAGACAAATGAAGGGTCGTATTTCAACAGCGGCTCCACGCGTACTGGCGTACGCACTTCATAGCCTCCGACCTATCCTACACATCACGTGCCCGTCTCCAATGCTAAGCTATAGTAAAGGTTCACGGGGTCTTTTCGTCCCATCGCGGGGAATCGGCATCTTCACCGATACTACAATTTCACTGAGCTCACGGTTGAGACAGTGTCCAGATCATTACACCATTCGTGCAGGTCGGAACTTACCCGACAAGGAATTTCGCTACCTTAGGACCGTTATAGTTACGGCCGCCGTTTACCGGGGCTTCAATTCAAGGCTTCTCTTGCGATGACCTCTCCTCTTAACCTTCCGGCACCGGGCAGGTGTCAGGCTGTATACTTCTATTTTCATATTCGCACAGCCCTGTGTTTTTGGTAAACAGTTGCCTGGACTCTTTCACTGCGCCTCATCTTGCAATGAGGACCCTTTTTCCCGAAGTTACAGGGACAATTTGCCTAGTTCCTTAACCGTGATTCACTCAAGCGCCTTGGTATATTCTACCCGACCACGTGTGTCCGTTTACGGTACGGGTGCCACATCCTTTTTGTTTAGCGGGTTTTCTTGGGAGTATGGTTACGTGCGCTGTTGGCTTGTCCCGGAGGACGCGCCATACTTTCAGGTTCGACTCCTGCCGTGGATTTGCCTGCGGCAGTCGGCATCTACACCCTTCAACCGTCTTTTCCGTCAGACGGCGGCACTTTCACTGCTCCGTCACCACGTCACGGGATGCGGCAGTAACGGAATATTAAACGTTTCATCCATCGGCCTCGCCCTTCGGCTGAGCCTTAGGCCCCGACTTACCCTGATCCGATTAGCGTTGATCAGGAATCCTTGGTCTTACGGCGAGGGGGTTTCACGCCCCCTTTATCGTTACTTATACCTACATTTGCTTTTCCATACCCTCCAGTACGGCTCGCGCCGCGCCTTCAGCGGACATGGAATGCTCCCCTACCGAACCTTGCGGTTCCCACGGCTTCGGTAAATGGCTTATACCCGATTATTATCCACGCAGGATTCCTCGACTAGTGAGCTGTTACGCACTCTTTAAATGGATGGCTGCTTCCAAGCCAACATCCTAGCTGTCACGGCAATCCTACTTCGTTTGACTAACTCGGCCATTATTTCGGGACCTTAGCCGGTGGTCCGGATTCTTCTCCTCTCGGGACAGGACCTTAGCACCCTGCCCCTCACTCCTGGCGTCTTACTGCCGAGCATTCGGAGTTTGGCAAGACTTGATAGGCGGTGAAGCCCTCGCATCTTATCAGTCGCTCTACCTCTCGGCACTAACCGCCAAGGCTGCACCTAAATGCATTTCGGGGAGTACGAGCTATCTCCAAGTTTGATTGGCCTTTCACCCCTACCCTCACCTCATCCAGAAGCTTTTCAACGCTTATTGGTGCGGACCTCCATCTGGTGTTACCCAGACTTCATCCTGGACAAGGGTAGATCACTTGGTTTCGCGTCTGCCACTGCCGACTAAACGCCCTCTTCGGACTCGCTTTCGCTTCGGCTGCGCGCCTATGGGCGCTTAACCTTGCCGGCAACGGCAACTCGTAGGTTCATTATGCAAAAGGCACGCCGTCACACCACCACGGGTGCTCCGACCGCTTGTAGGCACATGGGTTCAGGGTCTGTTTCACTCCCCTGTTCGGGGTGCTTTTCACCTTTCCCTCACGGTACTGGTTCACTATCGGTCTCTCGGGAGTATTTAGCCTTGCCGGATGGTCCCGGCAGATTCACGCAGGATTCCTCGTGTCCCGCGCTACTCAGGATACCACT
>JACJJM010000067.1 GCA_016900015.1 Phocaeicola coprophilus
TTTTATTTATTCGTCGTGATTGGAATGGGTTGCATACTCGAGAGGCGGATGCTAATTTGCGCTCTCCGTTTATAGTGACTCCCGGTTTCATATCTACACAAGATTTGAATACTCGTGCTATGATGGATAGTGTGCGACGACATGATAAATTAAGTGGAAAAGGTAGCTTGTATTAAACAGATATTGGTATACTAGTCTGGAAACTAAAAGTTTTATGACAGCCGCAGCCGCTTGCTGTCGTCTATGACGACAAAGAACAAAACAGAACAGGCCGTCATGAAGTACGGCTATGATGCGGTAGGGCGCTTGGTGGAGAAAAAGTATGGCGACACGGTGGAGAAGTTGGGTTACAATATCCGTGGCTGGCTGACCTCAAAGGAAAGCGCGGCTTTCAAGATGAAGCTCCGGTACGAACAGCCGGAAGGCGGTGCCACTGCCTGCTACAACGGAAACATCAGCGAATGGGAATGGTCTCACGGAGCGACCCCGACCTTGATGTACGGCTTTGCGTATGACGGTTTCGGACGTCTGGCGTCCGGACATCAGAAACAGGCATCCGGCAATGGCTGGGTTACGTTGCCAACTGATTATGTGGAGAAAGGTATCACCTACGACCGGAATGGAAACATTCGAACGCTCCAGCGTACAGCGGCAGGCAATCCGGTAGACGACTTGATATACGGCTACCGTGGCAACCAACTTGTAAGCCTGAGCGAACAAGTGCGCACGTCCCAAGCGGGCGACGTGTATCTGCCGGGCAAACACCGCTTCCGGAATGTACGAATACGATTCGAACGGGAATATGACAAAAGACATCCGGAAAGGTTTGGAATACAAATATAATCGTCTAAATTTGCTGGAAGAAGTCTGGAAGGATGGAGAAATGAAAGCACAGTACAATTATCTGTCAGACGGGACGAAGGTGAGCGTTCGTGACGGTAGCGGAAAGAACGGTTACGACTATGTGGGCAGTGTGGTCTACAAGGTCGTGGACGGACGCCGCGAGTTTGACCGTGCGGTAGTTGGCGATGTGCATTTTACAAATGAAGGTGTCCGCTATGCCCTGACCGACCAGTTGGGCAGTGTCCGCGCGTTGATAGACGAGGATGGAAATGTAGTCCAGCAGAATGACTACTATCCTTTTGGTGCGAAAATTGTACGCGATGACTATGCGGATTCGGATGATAACCGTTCCCTGTTCAGCGGCAAGGAAAGTCAGGAATTGTTGGATTTGAATGCGTATGACTTTGGTGCCCGGATGTATGATGCCTCGTTGGGCAGATGGAATATGGCCGATCCGTTGGGTGAGAAGTATGTGAATCTGTCTCCGTATAATTATTGTGTGAATAATCCGCTGGTTTATGTTGACCCCAATGGTCAAGATTATTGGAGTACTAATAACCCAAGTTTAATTCAAATATTTATGGATACGCTAAAAGAAAGCACAACTAATATATCAGGATTAGGATTTGCATCATTTGCTTTGAACAGTGATTGGATGCATTTATCAGATTCAGATTTTGCAGCGAACTTGTATTTTAATGACAAGACAAATACTTTCTATTTAAGTTATGGATTAGTAATTAATGGAGTACCAACGGTTATTGGACAATCTTTTCCTAACAGTGGACAGTTACTAACCAATAGATATAATGGAAAGAAATTTTTAAATATACTTTATTTTAATTCGGCAAGAGCCAATGCCACATCTGGGAAAATTAATGTAATATCTCCAGAATTTGATATTCTTTTTTGGTATAGAGGATTGGTCAATACCGCAGTATCAAAAACGGTAGTTAAATTTGGTAATAATCCAAATCAAGAATACCATGCTTTTAGACACATTGATAAACTTAGGCTTGGTAGGGAAGAAGTACGTCTTGCCATAGAACAGGATATTAGATCTCATATTTCTAAAATAAGACCTAATAAACCATTTAATAAAGTAATCATAGTTAAAGGCAAAAGACTTCAATATACAGCTTATAAATTACCAGATGGTACTATTAACATAGGTAGAATACATGAGATCAATTAGAAGACCAACCAAAGAGGAACTCTCTCTTATAAAATATTTATTAAGGGAAAGCAATGTGTATCTAAATGCAGATTGGAATGAAACATTATTTGTTCGTGAACTGGATGACGGAGGTATGGGTAGTTTGGAGCTTTATCCAAACATTAACATTTTGAATCAGCGTAGTTATGGAAAAACAATAGCTGAACATCAATTTTTAGATGATGATGGCATACCAATTTTAGCGTCGTTGAATATAGATAAAGAAGGCAAACTTTTTGAGCTAGATATGTGGAAAGTCGATTATTCACCAATTTTGTCTTTCCCTAAAATTCCAGTGTGACGGAAATGACTAATGTTTAATTAGGTGATGGAATGCTTACAAAAGTGTTTCATCACCTTTTTGCTATTTAAGAAAAGACATTCAGTAAATGTCCTATTTAAGAGGCATATAAAAGGCATTGATAAATAATGATAAGATATTTATTACTGATTCTACATTTTCCAAGTACTATTTAGCTAAAAGACATCCGGAAAGGTTTGGAATACAAATATAATCGTCTAAATTTGCTGGAAGAAGTGTGGAAGGACGGCGAAATGAAAGCACA
>JACJJM010000068.1 GCA_016900015.1 Phocaeicola coprophilus
GTAAGCATTCGATAAACTACAAGTTTTAAACCTTTATATACAACAATAGCGACTGTCACTATGAACCTAATAGTTTCAGCCGCTATTATTTTGTTGAACCTATATGTTGCATATGGCATTAGTTGTCAGATACCCCATGTTGTTTTGTCAATATGCTTTCCGGATGTTTCAGCTTCCACTTGTGTGGAAGCAGATCCAAAAGTATCTCATGAGTTGCATTCTTGTGATAAGGCATTTGGGCGATTACATCATTCAGGTAATTCCTTGGGTTTACATCGTGTGCCTTACAAGTAGCCAATAGGGAACAGATAACAGACATATTAGCTGCTGCTTCGTGATTACCACAGAAAAGAAAATTTTTTCTGCTCAGAGTGATGGGCCGTTGGACATTTTCCGCCAGATTATTGTCCCAGTACAGGCGGCCATCGTCCAGACATCTCATAATATTATCCCATTTGGTATAGGCATATGTTATGGCCTTGCCTGTCAAAGAACTTGGACTGTATTTAATTCCTTCTGTCTCCATCCATACCTTCATTGCCTCCATGATTGGCCTGGACAGTTCCTGACGCGTCTGTCTGCGCTCATCATATGACAGGCCGGCTTCGTCACACTGGCGTTCTATTTTATAGATATGCTGTATCTGAGTCAGTGCATGTTGCGCCATCTCCCTGTTTTCATCCAAAGCCTGCTCAAAATGACGGCGTATATGCACCAGGCAGTTGAGTAGCCGCACATCGGAGTTGGTCTTGAAGGCTGTTTCATAACCTGCAAAACCGTCACATTGAAGATATCCCTTGAAGTTATATTGATTTGCCAGGGATTCGATGACCGCTCCGGCCCGTGATCCCCCGTCGTAATGGAAGATGACCAGTTTCTCCATGACTGATCTTACCATCCAGAGATATTCCTTGTCGGCTCTGTGTTTTTCTCTGTTAATGACCGGAACTGTAGTCTCGTCCGCCTGTACATAGTCACAGGAGAAGACTTCCCATTTGAGTTCTTCATACAGAGGCTTAAGCAGTTCCACGGTTTTCTTGAACCAGCCGTCCAGTGTACTTTCGGTAAGGCCTTTCATTCCAAGATGGCGGTATTGCTGTATCTGACGGTAGAACGGGACATGATATTCATACTTCTGAAGCAGTATCTCGGCAAGCAGGCTGGTGTCAGCAATGCACTTGTCGACCGGCATCAGCGGCATGGGAGCTATCTCTACGCCTTTCTGTCCGGCTGGAGGAAGCAGGGTACTATCCTTGAGAGCATATTTGGGACGGATGATCACCTTGACGTAAAGCATTCCCGGCTTGTGTTTGACGACTTTTGTTATCTCTTCGCCTATTCTACGGTATAAAGACAAGTCTACGCCTTTCGGTTCTATTGTATCGGTTTCCAATACGGGCAAGTCCTCTATCATTTTGCGGTTCTGACGATTTCGTTTTACGTCTTCCACCGATTCCTTCTCAATCTTTTCCACTGCCTCGTCCCGCTTTTCTTCCGCCTGCTGCCGGAGTCCGGAAAACTCGTCGGCAAAGAGGTCTGGCATATTAGGATCATATACGCGAAGTTTCTCCGATTTACGACCAAAGAGCTGACGGTTCAGCCATGCGACCTGAGCCGTCAACTCCTTGATACGTTCCTGCAGATTTTTTATCTGTTCGGATTGATTCTTATTAGTAGTAGACAATGAGGCTATAGAGGCATTCAGCCCTTCTATCGTCTTGAGTAAAATTTCTTTTTCTTTCATTGTCTATACTTCTTTTAATGATGTAAATATACTAATTAACAGTGAATTATGCAACAATATCCAAAGTTTACTCACGCAAAAAACATGTTATACATGGTATTCCTTACGTTCGGCTCTTAACCGCCGGAGCCTCTGTTCCGGGTTTTCCTGTATTCCTTCAACCATCATCACCAGATCGCGCCACTCCATGGGATAGCTGTTTGATTTGGGATCATACTCCGGCAGCTTGAAGCGACCGGCCTCCAGACGTTTTACATACATTACCATACCTCCGTCTTCGGCATGAAGGAGTTTCATTAGTCTGCGGCTGGAACCGATGAAGATGAAGACATCACCGTTCCTCACTTCACTGTTCATTTTCTCATGTACCACTCCACATAGCGAACTGATACCCTTGCGCATATCTGTCCTGCCCGGACACAGGAAGTAGCGCATCGTGTCGTTCAGGTTAAACATGACCGTCTCGAAGACTTTGGGTAAATATTTCCTTCAGCAAATCTTCAGAACCGCTCCCGAAGTGGGCACGAAGTCCATTGGGAAACAGCAGCGCAACACCATGCGGCAATTGTTCTTCTTGGGAAGACTCCGTAAATGCCTGTTTAAAACTGATAGGAGCCAACTCGTGTTTGATACTGCTCCTGTCAACGGAACATTTTCTACGCCAGTAGTGATAGGTTGAATAACTTACACCTATCTGTTGAAGGTACGACTTCAACGGCAGCTCGCTTTGTTGCACCTGCAATTCTAATTCTTCAAATTCTTGTCTGTTCATAATAATTGAGGTTTGATTGTATTCACTGCCGCAAAGCTACAACCAAACCTCAAAGTGTAAAAGGTGCATTTCTTCGAATGCTTAC
>JACJJM010000069.1 GCA_016900015.1 Phocaeicola coprophilus
TTCACGGCGGACGAGCTTGCCGCCATATCCTCCGGCTACGCCATGCTGCTGGACGAGAGTTCGGACGTGTTGCAGGACTTGAAAAACGTGGTGAACGTCACGGGCATGTCGCTCTCGGATGCCGAACGGCTGGCGGTCATCGACCGGGCGTACAACAGCCTGATGAATTACCGCAACCTCGTGAACTACTACACCCGCAAGAACATCTCGGTGTCCTACCTGCGGGCGAAGAAAAAGAACGACACCGACCGGGTGCTGGCTCTCTACGGCTCGGCGGATGAACGCTACTGGTAACATGCAACAATCGGTATGCCTATGTTATTAGCGGTGGAATTTGACAACCTGCACCAAGTGCTGCGGGTGCTGTATGACGAGATGATGCCCCTGTGCGGCGACATGACGGGTGTCGCCAAAGGCATAGCCGGGCTGGGCGCGCTGTTCTACGTAGCCGCCAAGGTATGGCAGTCGCTCGCGCGGGCGGAAGCCATAGACGTGTACCCGCTGCTCCGTCCCTTCGCGCTGGGGCTGTGCATCCTGTTCTTCCCCACATTCGTGCTGGGGACAATCAACACGGTATTGTCGCCTGTGGTAAAAGGCTGCAACCAACTTATGGAAACGCAGACCTTTGACATGAACGAGTACCGGACGCAAAAAGACAGGCTGGAATACGAAGCCCTGATGCGAAGCCCGGAAACGGCGTACCTCGCTTCGGACGAGGAATTTGACCGCCAACTGGACGAACTCGGCTGGTCGCCCTCCGAGATGGTAACGATGGCGGGCATGTACATGGACAGGACGGCGTACAACATCAAGAAGTCCGTCAGGGACTGGTTCAGGGAACTGTTGGAGATACTCTTTCAGGCGGCGGGGCTGATTATCGACACGCTGCGCACGTTCTTCCTGATAGTGCTTTCGATATTGGGTCCGCTGGCGTTTGCGATTTCCGTCTATGACGGTTTCCAAAGCACACTGACCCAATGGATTTCACGCTATATCTCGATTTACCTGTGGCTTCCCGTGTCGGACTTGTTCAGCAGCGTGCTGGCTCGCATACAGACGCTGATGCTCCAGAAGGACATCGAGCAGCTTTCAGACCCCAACTTTATTCCTGACGGCAGCAGCACCATCTATGTAATCTTCATGATTATCGGCATTGTGGGCTACTTCACCATCCCAACGGTGGCAAGCTGGATTGTGTCGGCTGGCGGCACGTCCGCCTACAACCGCAACGTGGCAAGAGCCGGGTCGGTCGCCGGGGCGGTGGCTGGAGCGACAAGCGGGAAGATTGCCGGGAAACTACTCAAATAACCAACTTCAATTTATCAGAACATGGAATTTAAGTCATTAACGAACATCGAAACGAGCTTCCGGCAAATCCGGCTTTTCGCGCTGGTATTCATCTGCCTGTGCGCACTGGTTACGGGGTTTGCCGTGTGGAACTCGTACAGCTTCGCTGAAAAGCAGCGGCAGAAGATATACGTCCTCGACAACGGCAAGAGCCTGATGCTGGCTCTCTCACAGGATATGGCGCAGAACAGACCGATTGAAGCGAAATCGCACGTGAAGCGTTTCCATGAGCTTTTCTTCACGCTCTCGCCCGACAAGGACGCCATCGAAAGCAATGTCAGGCGTTCGCTGTTCCTCGCCGACAAGAGCGCATACAACTATTACAAGGACTTGTCGGAAAAAGGGTATTACAACCGGGTGATTTCGGGCAACATCAACCAGACGGTGGAGATAGACAGCATGAAGTGCGACTTCGACCAGTACCCCTACCGGGTGGACACCTATGCCCGGCAACTGATTGTCCGGGAAAGCAGCCTGACGGTCAGAAGCCTTGTAACCACATGCAGGCTCCTGAACGCCACACGCAGCGACAACAACCCGCACGGCTTCATCATGGAAGCGTTCACCATCACGGAGAACAAGGATTTGCAGACCATTAAACGATAAGCGCATGGAAAGAAAACGGAATTACATCGGAATGGCGCAGGACTGGGCGGATGAACGCCTGCGCCGGATGTGCGGGCGCATCACGCCGGGCAAACGGCTGGCGGTCATCCTCGTGATGTTCCTCCTGTTCGGCGGCTTGTCCGTCTATATCACCGTCTCGTCCATCTACCA
>JACJJM010000006.1 GCA_016900015.1 Phocaeicola coprophilus
GCATTGAGGAAATCTATCAGCAAGTCCTTGTTGATTTCCTGCCCGAAGATGCGCTTGAAGCCCATGTCGGTGAAGGGATTGATGAATCTTGCCATAAAGCTGCGTCGTTTCTATTTGTTTCTGACTACGTCTGCAAATATACTCATTTTCCCATATATACCGATTTTTCATACAGGAGAAAACATGCAGCTCACGCTTCGGAACCGTAGGTCGTCCGGATGCGGTCGAAGAGGGCGAAAAGCTCGTCGACCGTGTCGGCACGGAGCATGGCAATGCGCAGCTCGCGGAAGTTGGGCAGGCCCTTGAAGAGGGGCGTCGCAGCCAGGTGGCGGCGTATGTGCAGGATGCCGCGGCGTTCGTCGAGACGGGCCACACTCTGGCGCACCTGTTCGCGCAGGACATCCATCTGCCAGTCGAACGACAGGGGCGGGAGCAGCTCGCCCGTCGTCAGATAATGTTTCATTTCCTTGAAAATCCATGGACGCCCAAAGCTGGCGCGGCCCACCATGACGGCATCCACGCCGTAGCGCGCGAAACACTCGGCAACCCGCTCGGGCGTGGTCACGTCGCCATTGCCGATGACGGGAATGCGCATGCGCGGATTGCGCTTCACCTCGCCGATGAGCGTCCAGTCGGCCTCGCCGGTGTACATCTGGGCGCGTGTGCGGCCGTGGATGGTGAGGGCCTCGATGCCGCAATCCTGCAACTGCTCGGCCAGCGTGACGATGATTTTATGACTGTCGTCCCAGCCCAGGCGCGTCTTCACCGTGACGGGCAGCTTCACGGCGTCGACCACGGCACGGGTGATTTCGAGCATACGGGGCACGTCCTGCAACAAGCCCGCTCCGGCCCCCTTGCCGGCCACGCGCTTGACGGGGCAGCCGAAGTTGAGGTCGAGGATGTCGGGCCGTGCTTCCTCCACGATACGCGCCGCGTCGGCCATCGCACCGGGGTCTTTCCCGTAGATCTGAATGGCCACAGGACGTTCCTCGTCACAGATGGCGAGCTTCTGCATCGTCTTGCCGACCGAGCGCACCAGCGCGTCGCTCGACACGAACTCGGTGTACACCAGGTCGGCGCCGAATCGTTTGCACATCAGGCGGAAGGCCGGATCGGTCACGTCCTCCATCGGCGCCAGGAACACGGGCTTCTCGCCCAGGTCAATGTCTCTTATCTTCATATTGCAGGGATTTAGGCTGCAAAGGTAGGGAAAATGTGAAACACTTGTTCTTTTCCCGCCATGCAGTTTTCCTGGTTATAGAGCAAAGCAGCAACACTTGCGCTTGAACCAACACGCCCACAAGCATGATACCGATAAAAGCGTATGTCCTCATTCAGGCATCTTGTTTCATAAAGAGTTTCGTACCTTTGGCAGGTGGCTGTCCAAGCCACCTGTGATACACCTATATACAACACGACAAATTATGCACACTTACGACATCATCCCCCTTCGCGAAAACCCGCAATGGCGCATTCCCGCCGCACGGTGGTTTCACGAGAAATGGGACATCCCGATGGAAGAATACCTGACAAGCATCGACGAATGCATCCGGGGCGCCTCCGCCGTCCCGCAGTGGTACGTGGCCGTGGAGGGAGAAAAAATCATCGCCGGAGCCGGCGTAATCGAAAACGATTTCCACGACCGCAAGGACCTCGCACCGAACGTATGTGCCCTGTACGTCGAGCCAGAACGCCGCGACCGGGGCATCGCCGGAGAACTGCTGGCACACATCTGCACCGACATGGCCACCCGAAAGACGGACACACTCTATCTCATCACGGAACACACGGCCTTCTACGAACGCTACGGATGGGAATACCTCTGCCCCGTGCGCGGCGACGACGGCATACAGATGCGGATGTACCGCAAACGCACGCCGGCAACGCCCAATTTGTGACAACATGCACACATCGTTGTCACCAAGATGAAACACAGGGCGACTACCTTCGTCGGCAAACCAACGACCTCAACCACATTATGAATACCAAAACGACACTGCATTTCGGCATCCGCAGAGGAGCGGTGCCGGGATACCTCTTTGAAGGACTGTTCACCTTCGTCGGCATCGTGCTCCTGGGCGTGGGCTTCTTCCTGAGCATCAACAGCCACGTGTTCATGGCCTCCGCAGCACCGGCCGAAGCCGTCATACTCACCATGCACAGCGCCGGAGACGGACGCCCGGGAACGCCGCTCGTCGAATACGTCGCCGACGGACAGCGCTACGTCGAACGCCTCGACACGGGCACTTCCGAGATGATGCCCGGACGGCACATCACCGTCCACTACAACCGGCGCAACCCGCGCGACGTGCGCTACACGAAGGACGACGGCTGGCTCATCATGCTCTCCGTCGTCGCCGGCATCGCCTTCACGGGCATGGGCGCCGTCGCCCGCTTCGTGAAGCGGCAGCGGCAAGTCCGCCGGACAGAGGCGGTGCGCCAGGCCGTCGGCACGAACCTGCACCGCTGACGCGATGCCCGCCAGTCCTTTGCCCGGGGCAGGAAAAGCATAGAAGAGACTGTTTTGAAAGCATCAAGCCGAGATAAACGTTTTGTAGAAATTCAAAACAGTTTCTTACCTTTGCACTCCGGAAACCATTTTGAGACAGACATCATGAGCTACTCCATACACGACTTTGAAATCATGGCCCCCGTCGGCTCGCGCGAATCGCTGGCCGCTGCCATACAGGCCGGGGCAGACTCCATCTACTTCGGCATCGAGAACCTCAACATGCGTGCCCGCTCGGCCAGCACGTTCACCATCGACGACCTGCGCGAGATAGCCGCCACCTGCGACGCGCACGGCATGAAGAGCTACCTCACCGTCAACACCATCATCTACGACGAAGACATCCCCCTCATGCGCCACATCTGCGACGCCGCACGCGAGGCGGGCATCTCGGCCGTCATCGCCGCCGACGTCGCCGTCATGGACTACTGCAACCGCATCGGACAGGAAGTCCACCTCTCCACGCAGCTCAACATCTCCAATGTCGAGGCCCTGCGCTTCTACGCCCGCTTCGCCGACGTCGTCGTCCTGGCACGCGAGCTCAACCTGGAACAGGTGAAGGAAATCCACCGCCACATCGTCGACGAACACATCTGCGGCCCCGGCGGACAACTGGTGCGCATCGAGATGTTCTGCCACGGCGCCCTCTGCATGGCCGTCTCCGGCAAATGCTACCTGAGCCTCCACGAACTCGGCGCCTCGGCCAACCGCGGCGCCTGCATGCAGGTGTGCCGCCGCGCCTACACCGTGCGCGACCGCGACAGCGACATCGAGCTGGAGGTGGACAACAAATACATCATGTCGCCCAAAGACCTCAAGACCATCCACTTCATGGACCAGATGATCGACGCCGGCGTGCGCGTGTTCAAGATCGAAGGACGCGCCCGCGGGCCCGAATACGTCCGCATCGTGGCCGAATGTTACAAGCAGGCCATCCAAGCCTGCCTCGACGGCACCTTCACCCCCGAACGCGTGGCCGCCTGGGACGAACGCCTGAAGACCGTGTTCAACCGCGGCTTCTGGAACGGCTACTACCTCGGCCAGCGCCTCGGCGAATGGAGCCGCAACTACGGTTCGGAAGCCACGCAGAAGAAAGTCTACGTCGGCCGCGGCGTCAAGTATTTCTCCCAGCTCGGCGTGGCCGAATTCCTCATCGAGGCCTCCGACCTCCGCGCGGGCGACGACCTGCTCATCACCGGCCCGACCACGGGCGCCCTCTTCCTGAAGCTCGACGACCCGCGCGTCGACCTCAAGTCGGTGGACCACGTGGAGAAAGGCACGCACGTGTCGTTCAAAGTGCCCGCCAAGATACGCCCCAGCGACAAGCTCTACAAGCTGGTGGCGACGGGCGACAAGACTCATCAACCATAAAAAAACACATACGACCCATGAAAACCATCCTCGGACTATTCCTCCTTGCGGCCGTCCTCACGGGCGGGGCCTCCCCGCTCCCGGCCACCCCATGCACGCCCTCAGCCACGATGCAACGCAGGGGCGACGTGACCACCTTCGTCAGACGCCACTATCCCGGCGCACGCATCCTCGACCGCGACACCGACGACGGACGCATCGAGGTGAAAATACGCCACGAGGGAAAGGAGAAAATCGTCTACTTCACCCGCGCCGGACGCTGGCTCTGCACCGAGTGGGAACTGCGCCGCGAGCGCCTGCCCCGGGCCGTGGTGTCGGCCGTGGCCCGCAAGGGATTCCCCTTCCGCACCATCGACGACAACGACTGCAAGGCGTTTGAAGACAGAGACGGGCTGCACTATGCCGTGATAGCCGAGCGGGGCGACGACGACCGCATCTTCATCGTCACCTCAGGCGGACGCGTGGTGCGCTCCTTCCGCAACGACAATGACGACGAAGTGCTCCGCCGCTACCACCTCCGTGACGACGGAGAAGACCGCTTCGACGAAGGCGACGACGAGTGGGACGACCGTCCTCACCGACGCCCCGTGCGCCACCTCCATGACGACGGAGAAGACCACTTCGACGAGGGCGACGACGAGTGGGACGACGGCGAGGACTGACTCTCCGCATCCTGAAACCGCCCTGCCCCTGCACTCATCAGGCAGCAACCGAGCAGCAGCACGGCAGCCTTTAGCCAATAGGTATGCAAAAACACATTCATAAGACCATCTATTTTCAAATTGAATACTAAAAAAAAAACAACCGTCGGGGACGAACTGACTGCGTCCCCGACGGCCTCACGCTCCACGAAGGGAGACACTACATGCACGAGCTGATGCCCAGTGCGCCGGCGATGGCCGAAGCCACCGCTATCACCACCTTCAGGATGGTGCTCCACACGTTCTTCTTTTTCTCACTCATAACACATTCATCTATCTAAGTAAGTCAATACATCCGGTTATTATTTTTCAGACGCAGACGGGCGCAGCTTTATAACCTGTCACCACTTATACAATTTTAGCAGGATGCAGTGTTTTGCCATCACGCCGCCCGCGTCTGAAAGCCTTTCCCAATCGACAATGAACCAGCCCCTTGAGGCATCATAATTGTCCATTGTCAATTATCAATTGTCCATTGATTAAAGTTCTCCGTCGTCGTTGCCGTCATCCGTGCCGCCGCCCGGTTCCAGCGGCTCTTCAGGAGCCGAAGGGTCGTTCACGCGGTCGAAACGCTTGCACTTCGCGCCCGTCACGAGCGAGCGGGTCGCCGTCGTGCCGTCAGGATTCTTGCGTGCCGCGGGCTTGAAACACACCTGGAGCGTCGCCTGCGAAGCCGACACCTCGTCAGCCGTCTCCACGCCGCGCCCGCTCGAGCGCATCGTCAGGCGGAAAGATCCCAGCCCGTCGAGCGTCACGCTCTGCGAAGCCTGCAAGTGCTGGGTCATCACGGTGACGAGGTTGTCAATCACGTTTTTCACATCGCCCGAGCTGAGCGAGGAGTAGGCCGCAATCTCACGCGCCACCTGGTCAGTCGTCACATTGCCCACCAACACCACGCGCGGGTGGAAGAGTCGCTTTTGTTCCTTAGTCTTCAACACCGATTGGAAAGATTCATAAAGTACTGTCATAGTTGTTTTAATTGATTAGTTAGACATTTGTTTATTTCCGTGCGATTCGCCGTCCGGCGTCGTCCCGGGTCTCGTCCGCCCCGTCGTCGAATCACATTGCAAAGATACGCCGCCAGTCAACACCGTGCAAACATTTCGAGTATATTGCGTTCACAAAGCGTTAATCACTGCTGGTAAAATACTGAAATATAGAGATGAAAAGGAGCCGCTTTTTTAACCCATAATGAATTACGCAATCGGCCAACATGCCCTCAAAAACATTTAATATACCCAACCCACTTGTAGGGACGCTCGGTCGGAGCGTCCGCTTAGATAAATCTGAAACACAAGACTTTATCATCCGGACGCACCGAACATGCGTCCCTACAAGACTCATTTTGACACATCCCCCTACAAATCGGAGTTAGGACGTTTGCGGATATTCAACAAATCTATGCCAAATCCCGAAACGAAGTATGATGTCATAAGTCCAAGACGTGAATTTGTTTTTATTTCTTGCCTTACCCGCCGGATGCCTTATGCTATCACACATTCATTTCACCCAGGAAATCCCCTCCCCTCCGCACGGAAAGGAAGCCATCCGGCAGCGGACTCCTTCCGGCGGACGGGCGGAAAGGAGGGCGTGCGGGGAAGCGAAGGATGCAAGCGGCTGACAACGTGCGTGTCATACACAAATCGAAAAATTAATTTCGCGAAAAGTTTGCATATTTCACATATTGCAAACTACCTTTGCTGCGTAGTTTTAAAATCATTACCGTTATGAGACAGACGAAAAACACACAGGGCGCATGCGCTGCGCCTGCTGACAGAGAGATTGAGAGAGACGCACGACACCAATGCACGTGCTGCGGGAGGACGCTGCCGCTCACGGAGTTCTACGTCAACGCACGGACCGGACGGCATGACTCGCGCTGCAAGGAGTGCCGGCGCGAGAGCAGCCGACGCCAACGCACGAAGGACGTGATGGACTGCCGGACGACGGGACGACGACGCTACCCCGTCATCACCGAAACGGCCGACCCCGTCCTGCGCATGGCCCTCATACGACGCGCACTGCGGACGGTGGAGGAGAAAAAGAGAGTTTTAAAAATGAAGAATGATAAATGATGAATGATGAACGAAGAATGAAGAATCTCCATCCGGATGACAACACACCGCACGGCCACTCTTCATTCTTCGTTCTTCGTTCTTCATTTTTTAAAAAAAGGTTTATGGCACGCATCAAAAAGAAAGGACTGGAATATTTTCCATTGGACACGGACTTCATGCACCACCGCGTGGTGAGGCGCATCATGAAGCGCGAGGGCGACCGGGCACTGGCCGTGCTCGTGACCATTTTTTCGTATATCTACTCCGACGAGGGCTACTTCCTGCGGCTCGACGGGCAATGTCTGGACGACATCGCGGCGTATTTCTACGACCTGACGGTCGACGACATCAAGCGCATCGTGGAGGCGGCTGTCGAGGGCGGACTCTTCGACGCGGGACTGTATGAGCGCGAGCATGTGCTCACGTCGGCACACATCCAGCAGCAGTATGTATTCTCAAAAAAACAGTCGAAGGACAAGCTTTTGAATCCAGACTTGCGTCTGCTACCGGCCGGTAAAGACAAGACTGAGGAAGAGAATAAAGAAGGAATCGCGGAAAATCGGGACACGAAAACGGCAAAATCGCCCGAAATTGGTACACATAGCATAGAAAAGCATAGCATAGCACAGCAAAGCATAGAAAATCCCCCTCTTCAGTCCCCGCCGGACGGCGGCGGGGCAAAGGGGACTCCCGACGGGGAGGACGGCAAGGGCTGCGCCGACAAGGGACGACGGACATGGACACAGACCGACATCGACGCGCTGCGCCCTCCGGCAGACGGGAAGAAGCGCAACTTCGACGGACTGAGGGACAACCTGCGCCTCTTCCGCATCCCGCCCGACGAACAGTATGCCATCATCCGGCGGAGCGACTACGGGGCCATCGGACACAGCGTCTGGCGGGGCTTCTGCACGCTGCGCGACAGCGGCGGGAAAATCAAGTTGCCGGGGAAATATTTGCTGAGCCTGAAGTGAGGACGGGAGGGGATTTTTCCGTATATTTGCCTGTTGACAAACGGATTTTCTCACCAAAAAAACAAGACGCCATGAGTTACGACTATCTGGACGACCTCTTCGGGAAGGCCCGCGGGCAGCGGACGACGCGCTTCTCCGACGTGGAGGCAAAGGCCGTCGGCCTGATACGCCGGTGGGCCGAAGGGAACATTGACGAGGATGCGTTCGCGGAAGGCTTCCGCGGCGTGCAACAAGAGTTTTCGGGCCTGCTCGGCGACACCATCGACGAGGACACGCCGCTGTGGCTGCTCCAGTTCATCTCCAACCGCTTCATCCGCTGGCACCAGTTCCACCAGCTCAAGCGGCGTGTCGAGAGCGACCCTTCCGTCCTGTCCGACGAGGGCATGCGGAGGAACTATGCGGCCATCTGCCGCATGGGCATCGACGAGGAGTTCATGGACGCGTGCCGCCTCTGCCTGAGGGAACTGGGCGCGGAGGGATGAGCGGCGGAGGGGGTTCTTAAAATTCTGTAATATAGGTAGGCTTATCAGTAATCTGTCTAACTTCCGCTTGTTTCTTCTGTCTAACTTTGTAGCGGAAAAAAAATAAACGGGAACATTACTCAAGCTTTCCACACCTATAATAAAAAAAACTGTTTTAAGAACTATGTTGCGTAAGATCAGACTAACCTTGGCCATCGTGTTTTTCGCCTGCATCACGCTGCTCTTCCTCGACTTCACGGGGACGGTCCACGCGTGGCTCGGCTGGATGGCCCGCATACAATTCCTGCCTTCGGTGCTGGCGCTGAATGTGGGAGTCGTCGTGTTCCTCGTCGTCCTGACGCTCGTCTTCGGGCGTGTCTACTGTTCGGTCATCTGCCCGATGGGCGTGATGCAGGACGTCATCTCCTGGCTGGGCGGACGCTCGAAGAAGCGCCGCTACCGCTTCAGTTATTCGCCCGAGAAGCGCTGGCTGCGCTACGGCGTGCTCGCGGTCTTCGTCGTCGCCCTCGTGGCCGGCATCGGCTCGCTGGTCGCCCTGCTGGCCCCCTACAGTTCCTACGGGCGCATCGCGCAAAACCTCTTCGCCCCGCTCTACGGCTGGGGAAACAACGTCCTGGCCTACCTGGCCGAACGGGCCGACAGCTATGCGTTCTATGAGACGAGCGTGTGGATGAAGAGCCTGCCGACGTTTCTCATCGCCGCGGCCACGCTGGTCATCATCGCCGTCCTGGCCTGGAGGGGCGGGCGCACCTATTGCAACACCATCTGCCCCGTGGGCACGGTGCTGAGCTTCCTCTCGCGCTTCTCGCTCCTGCGGGTGCGCATCGACACGGAGAAATGCAACTCGTGCAGCCTATGCAGCCGCCAGTGCAAAGCCGCCTGCATCGATTTCAAGAACCACCGGATAGACTACAGCCGCTGCGTCGCCTGCATGGACTGCATCGACGCCTGCCGCCACCATGCCATCAGCTATACAATAAAGCCTCCCCAAACCCCTCCCGAAGGAGGGGCTTCAAAAACCAAAAGCTCCCCCTCGGGGGGAGTTGAGGGGGCCGGAGCTGGCGTTTCGGGGGCTAGGGCTTCCTCCCGCCGCACCTTCCTCGCCGTCTCCGGCATGGCCCTCACGGCCGCCACACTGAAGGCGCAGGAGATGAAGGTCGACGGCGGACTGGCGGTCATCGAGGAGAAGAAAATCCCCCACCGGCAGACACCCATCGTCCCGGCCGGAGCGCAGGGCGTCAACCACTTCTACCAGCACTGCACGGCCTGCCAGCTCTGTGTCTCCGTGTGTCCCAACGAGGTGCTCCGCCCGTCGACCGGGCTACAGACGCTGATGCAGCCCGAGATGAGCTACGAACGCGGCTACTGCCGTCCGGAGTGCACGAAGTGTGCCGACGTATGCCCGGCAGGGGCCATCAAGCCTCTCACGACGGCTGACAAGAGCGCCACGCAAATCGGCCACGCCGTGTGGGTGCGTGCCAACTGCGTCCCCCTGACCGACGGTGTGGACTGCGGCAACTGTGCCCGCCATTGCCCCACGGGAGCCATCCAGATGATACCCTCCGACCCCGACCGTCCCGACGCGCCGAAAATCCCGGCCATCGACACGGAACGGTGTATCGGCTGCGGCGCCTGCGAGAATCTCTGCCCGGCACGCCCCTTCAGCGCCATCTACGTCGAAGGGCACGAACGGCACAGGGTGATTTGAAACGATTGACAATGGATAATGGATAATTGACAATTAACAACGGACTTATGGACGCTAAGAAAAAAGACATATCGCGCCGCGACTTCCTGAAAATCGTGGGCATCAGCACGGCAGCCACAGCCGGACTGGCCGGATGCGGACCGAAGGGTACGGGAGCGTCGGCACACGACGCGCAGGGTGATGTGCCCACCGGCAAAATGACCCTGCGCACGAATCCCAAGACAGGCGAGAACGTCTCCCTGCTGGGCTACGGCTGCATGCGCTGGCCGACCCTGCCCGCCCCGGAGAAGGGCGGCAACGTCATCGACCAGGATGCCGTCAACGAACTTATCGACTACGCCATGGCCCACGGCGTGAACTACTACGACACGTCGCCCGTCTACGTGCAGGGATGGTCGGAACGCTCGACGGGCATCGCCCTCAAACGCCACCCGCGCGACAAGTTCTTCGTCGCCACGAAGCTGTCGAACTTCTCCAACTACACACGGGAGAACTCCATCGCGATGTACCGCCGCTCGTTCGAGGAACTGCAGGTCGACTACATCGACTACTACCTGCTCCACTCCGTGGGCAACGGCGGGAGCGACACCTTCCGCGCACGCTACGTCGACAACGGCATGATCGACTTCCTCATGAAGGAACGCGAGGCCGGACGCATCCGCAACCTGGGCTTCTCCTACCACGGCAGCAAGGAGACGTTTGACGAAGTGCTCGCCATGCACGAGACGGTCCACTGGGACTTCGTGCAAATCCAGCTCAACTACCTCGACTGGCGCTACGGCGCGTCGAGCAAGAACGTCAACGCCGACTACCTCTACGGCGAACTGGAGAAACGCCATATCCCCGCCGTCATCATGGAACCGCTCCTGGGCGGACGGCTCTCGAAAGTGCCCGAACACATCGTCACGCGGCTCAAGCAGCGTGCGCCGGAGGCAAGCGTGGCCTCGTGGGCATTCCGCTTCGCGGGCACCTTCCCCGGCGTGCTCACGGTGCTCAGCGGCATGACCTACATGGAACACCTGCAGGACAACCTGCGCACGTATTCACCCCTCGTGCCCATCACGGACGAGGAGTTTGACTTCCTCCAGCAGACAGCCGACCTGATGAAGCAATACCCCACCATCCCGTGCAACGACTGCCAGTACTGCATGCCCTGCCCCTACGGCATCGACATCCCCGCCATCCTGCTCCACTACAACAAGTGCGTGAACGAAGGCAACCTGCCCACCACCTCGGCCACGGCCGACTACCGGCAGGCGCGGCGTGCCTTCCTCGTCGGCTATGACCGGAGTGTCCCCCGCCTGCGCCAGGCCAGCCACTGCATCGGCTGCCGCCAGTGTGTCGAACACTGCCCGCAGTCCATCGACATCCCCGCCGAGCTGCACCGCATAGACCACTATGTCGAACAACTGAAACAGGAGACCCTATGAGCGACACGATGAACGAACTCACCAGCCTCCTCCACGAGGGCGGATACACGCTCGTCGTCCGCCAGGGCGCGACCACACGCACCTTCACCCGGCGGGGCGTGGCCGACCTGCTCGACCTCATCGACCATGACCCCGCGTTCCTCGACGGGGCCTCCGTGGCCGACAAGGTCGTGGGAAAAGGCGCAGCCGCCCTGATGGCCAAAGGCGGAGTCAGCCGGCTCCACACCGACGTCGTCAGCCGTCCGGCCCTGGAGCTGCTGCAAAGCGCGGGCATCGACACGGCCTACGACCGCCTCGTCCCCCACATCGTCAACCGCGCGGGGACGGACTGGTGTCCCGTCGAACGCCTCTGCCACGGACTGGAGTCCGTCGACGCGATGACCGACGCCATCCGCACATTCGTAAACAACATGAAACAACAATAAACATACACAAGCATTATGGAAACAACAACCGTCAAACTCTACTCGCTGCCCGCACGCAGTATCCGGACTTATGCGGCAGCCCTGCTGTTTGTCGCAGGCAACATCGTCCTGCCCCAACTCTTCCACCTCGTCCCCCAAGGAGGCGTGACGTGGCTTCCCATCTACTTCTTCACCCTCATCGGCGCCTACAAATACGGTTGGCGCGTGGGCCTGCTGACGGCCATCCTTTCGCCGCTGGTCAACTCGCTGCTGTTCGGCATGCCGGCCGTCGCCGCCCTGCCCGCCATCCTGCTCAAGTCGTGCCTGCTGGCCGCCGTGGCCGGACTGGCCGCCCGCCGCTACGGCAGAGTGAGCCTGCCGCTCATGCTGGGCGTCGTGCTGGCCTACCAGGTGCTCGGCACGCTGGGCGAATGGGCCATGAAAGGCGACTTCTATCTCGCCGCACAGGACTTCCGCATCGGCATCCCGGGCATGCTGTTGCAGGTCGTAGGCGGCTATCTGTTCATTAAATACTTAATACGGAAATGATTATGTTTGGATTAGGAGCTCCCGAACTGATATTCATAGCCCTCATCATCCTGCTGCTGTTCGGAGGCAAGAAGATACCCGAAATGATGAAGGGCCTGGGCAAAGGCGTGCGCTCTTTCAAGGAGGGCATGAACGGACTGGAAACCGACGCGGACGAAAAGAAAGCCGCGACGACACAAGAAGCCGCAAAGAAAGATGACGACAAAGCCTGAGACCGACACCACGCACGACGAAGGCGGGATGACGTTCTGGGAACACCTCGACGTGCTGCGCGGCACGCTCATCAAGATGGGCGTCGCCGTCGTGGCATGCGGCCTGGCGGCCTTCGTCTTCAAGGACGAAATCTTCGCCGTCATCCTCGCACCGAAAAGTGACACGTTTCCCATCTACCGGCTCTTCGAACAGGTGGGGGCCTGGTTTTCCACGCCCTCGGACACGAGCTTCTCGGTCAGCCTCATCAACACGGGGCTGGCCGAGCAGTTCAAGATACACGTCAAGACGTCGCTCTTCGTCGGCTTGCTCCTGGCCTCTCCCTACTGCATCTACGAACTTTTCCACTTCATCTCGCCGGGCCTCTACGCCCGCGAACGGAAATACTCGCGCTGGGCCATGGCCGCAGGCTACGTGATGTTCATGCTGGGCGTGGCGTTGTGCTATTTCCTCATCTTCCCCCTCACCTTCCGCTTCCTGGGAACCTACCAGGTGAGCGCGGACGTGGCCAACCTCATCACCCTGCAATCTTACATGGACACGCTCCTGGTGATGAGTTTCCTCCTGGGCGTGCTCTTCGAGCTTCCCATCCTGTGCTGGGTGCTGGGTCGTCTGGGCGTACTCTCGGCCACATTCATGCGGCGTTACAGAAAACACGCCTTCGTCGTCATCCTCCTCATCGCCGCCATCATCACCCCGACGAGCGACGTGTTCACGCTCTGCCTCGTCGCCCTCCCCATCTGCCTGCTCTACGAAGTGAGCATCTGGGTCGTGCGCCGCTGACAGACTTGCAAGAAGAGGGAGTTTTTTAGTTCAAGGCCTCCACTTCGTCCATCGCAAGCCCCGTCATCTCGGCTATCTGCTCTGCTGACAGGCCTGTTTCCTTCATCCGGCGGACCATCCTCAACTGCGCCAAGTGTTCGCCTTCAGCACGGCCCTGCTCCAAGCCTTCGGCACGGCCCTGTTCCAAACCTTCAGCCTTGCCTTCAGCACGGCCCTGTTCCAAGCCTTCGGCCTTGCCTTCGGCACGGCCTTGCTGGCGCTCGAAGGTCATCACGGCCAACTGGTCGCGGTAGACCTTGATGCTCTCGTCGTACTTCATGCGGTCCTCCTTGCTCAGGGCGGCGATGTCGACGATTTGTTCCAACTTCTGGAAGACGGCGTTACGGGCCTTGAAGGGTAATCGTTGTAGTGTCTCCATATTCTTTAATACATATATCCAACGTTCAAAATCTGTCTCACATTCGTTTTCTTCCTTATCGAACGAGGGGAGCTCGAGAAAGATGTAACGCATCTTGTCTGTAAACGTCTCGTGCGTGTCGCGGTCGGCGAGCACGACATCCGTGCGGAGCTTGTGCGTGGCGCCCGCCAGGCGGAAGTTCATGAAAAACACGCCGTAGACGGCTTTCAAGTCAAACTGCCAACTGACTCCGCGTTCGCCCTGCGCCGCAACGGTGCGTGAGAGGTAGTAGAGGGCACGTTCGCGGAAGTTGGCCTGCTCGCGGTTCTGCATCTCGACGATGAACTGCTCTCCGCTCTCGTCCGTACAGTAGACGTCATAAATCACGCCGCGGTCCCTGCGGTAGGCTGGCAGAAGCTCCTTGTCGAGGAAGCGGATGTCCTTCACACGCTTTTCGCCTTCGAGCAGGGCGTTGAGAAAATCGATGAGCAGGTCCTTGTTGATTTCCTGACCGAAGATGCGTTTGAAGCCCACGTCGGTGAAGGGGTTGATAAACTGTGCCATATCCGTTTGTTTTTTATCCTATTGACATAGGGCAAAGATACGAATTTTCAGACAGAGTCCTACGACGCCGCGGCAATTTATCTGCATGGCCCGAAGGGTATTAAGGGCGGGCACGGGCGGAAAGGAAGGTAGCCGGGGACGGAAAGGAGGCCCGGCGGGCATTGAATCATAACATGAAGTCGCCGCGTTTTTTCAAAAAAAGACAAATCCCTGTGCACGGTATTCCTTCGGAGAGAGGCCGGTGTATTTCTTGAAGAAACGGCTCAGGTAGGACTGGTCGACGAAGTTGAGTCGCTGGGCAATCTCCGTGACCGAGAGGGCGGGGTCGGCGAGCAACACTTTCACTTCGGCGACGAGCTGTTCGTCGATGAGCAGCTTCGGACTTTTCCCGCCCCAATGTTCGACCATCGCACGGTGGAGGTAGCGCGGCGTGATGCAGAGGCGGTCGGCATAGAACTCCACGCGGTGCTCGCGTGTGCCGTATTCGCGCACGAGCTGCATGAAGCGGTAGCACACCATCTGCTTGCGGCTGTAGGACTTGCCCGCGGAGACTTTTTCGGGGATGGTGCCGAAGAGCCAGAGGAGCAGGCTCTGCATGAAGTTGGCTTCCTGCAACTGGCGGAACTGCGGCTTCGTCCCGGCGAAGAGCATCTGCGCGACGTCCATCCAGAGGTTGATTTCGCGCCACGTCTTCTGGCTGCGGTCGTCGGGCGTGTGGCGGTAGCAGGGATGCTCGTGCGTGTAGTTGAAATAAGGGGTGTCGATGGGCAGCATGGCCGTGAGGAAGACGGCCTTGGGAAAGAGCAACACCCGCGCCCGGAAGTCATCCGAAGCGTTCAGGACATGAATCAGGCTACCGGTCAGGAAGATGAGTTCCGTCTGCTCGTCGAAGGTGTATTGCTCTGCACCCGTGGAGACGAGGGCCGTCCCCCGGACGCAGACGAGATAGATGCCACACTCGAAATGACACGGCGACTGGCGCAAGGGCGAGAGGTCGGTCTCCAGGTAGCGTATCACGTCGGTGTCCGAGGGGAGTGTCTTGTTCTGAATCGTTTCCATAAAGTTCCCTTTTGTCCTGCAAAGATACGAATGTCTACGCACACGACTTTGATTTGTTCCGAATTTGAAATGCTTTGTACGATTTGAGAAACGTCAGCGGAACAGATTCGGCGTAATTTTGCAGCCCGTTCGGCAAGGGTGTCGGCACGAGATTCTGTGACCGGAGGCCTTCGCCTGGACGCCTGTAACAAAAACTTTAACAGACTTATGAAATCAAGCTTATTCGTACTTTTATACCTGGGCATGCTGAGTGCGTTCGGCCCTTTCGTGATGGACATGTATCTTCCCACCCTGCCTGCGATGTCAGACTTCTTCCACACTTCGCCGTCGATGGTGCAGCTGGGGCTGACCTCCAGCATGATCGGGCTGGCTGTGGGGCAGCTCATCTTCGGCCCGCTGAGCGACCGCTACGGACGCCACCGCCCGCTGGTTGCCGCCATGGCGCTCTTCCTGCTCTCCACGCTGGGCTGCATCTTCGCCCGCGACATCATGCAGTTTGTCGCCCTGCGGCTGGTGCAGGGCATTGCCGGCGCGGGAGGCGTGGTGCTGTCGCGTTCGATTGCCACTGACAAATGCCCGTCCCACGAACTGGCCCGCACGATGGCCCTCATCGGCGCGGTGAACGGCATCGCCACCGTGGCCGCTCCCGTGGGCGGAGGCATGATGGCCCACGTGGGGGGATGGCAAGGCATCTTCTGGCTGCTGTTCCTCTTTGGCGCATTGCTGCTGGCGGGCGCCCTGCGCATGGGCGAGACGTTGCCCCGCGAACGCCGCCAGGCTGCAAGCTGGACCGACATGGGACGCCGCTTCGCCGAGGTCCTGCGCAACCGTCTCTATGTGGGCTACGTCCTCCAGTATGGCTTCACGATGGGCGTGCTGTTTGTCAACATCGCCTCCGCTCCCTTCATCATGCAGGAACACTACGGGCTCACGCCGATGATGTTCAGCGTCTGCTTCGGGGCCAATTCCGTCGCCATGCTGCTGGCCTCGACGCTGTCGGTCAAGCTGTCGATGGAGCGTGCCTTGCGCGTCGGCAGCCGCGGGATGGTCGTCTGTGCCGGACTCATCTTTGCCGCCCTCTGCACGGGATGCGACTTCTGGGTGTATGAGACATTGCTGTTCGGGCTGCTTTCGATGGTGGGCATGAGCTTCACGGCCTCGAACACGCTGGCCATGAACGCCGAGCGCGACAATGCCGGCATCGCCTCGGCCCTGCTGGGCGCCGTGTGCTACGTCGTCGGGGGAGCTGTGTCGCCCCTCGTCAGCCTGGGCGAGATGACAGTCACCGCCGGCGGCCTGTTCCTGGTCGGCTCATTGTGCGCCTACCTCTGCGCCCGCTATGTCCTGCTCCGCTCCGTGTCGTCGATGGCCTGCAACTGAGAAACAAGAATCCCCGGCAGTTTCTGAGCATTGCTCCTTCATCCATGCCAACGCCTCACGCCTGAGCGCAGGGAAACTCCAGTGGGCCGAAGCGGGCGTGATGCGCACGGATGCTGTTCACCGCGGCCCACACCGGTGTGGACGGCCAGCAGAACGAGCAGCCATCCGGCCACGACGCGACGCGCCCTCATCGCTCCCGCTCCTCCCGGTCCGTCCGTTTCATGTCCTCCAGCTCCCGGCGACGTTTGTCCTCCAGCTGCTCTTTCTTGCGGAGCACGTACCAGAGGAGCAGGATGATGACATACGACCCGGCGAGCGTGAGCCATTTTTCGGCGACGCCCACCTCCGTGTTGCGGGGCAGGAAGTAAATGGCCATGACGGTCGTGTAGACAAACAGGATGAGGGGCATCAACAGTGATTTCTTATACTTTCTTTTCATCGTACATGTAAATTGTATGTTTTTCCGAGGCGGTAAAGTTAGACAAAGTTTCCCTTTGCCCGACGATTCCCGCGCAAGTTAATTTCCCAACAAGACGGCTGCCACGGCAACAGGGTCTGCCGCCCAGGCGTAATCATAACGTTCATCGGCCTCGTCGGGACGCTCCACGAGGGTCATACCCTGGGCCTGCGCCTTGAGACGGAGCATCTCGCCCACCTTTATCTTCCGGCGGAAATGCTCGACGAACGTTTCCACCGCCCCGTCGCGCAGCGAAAGGACCGTCTGCCCCTCTATGGGCATTTCGAGCCACATGATTTCGCGGCTTTCCACAAACAGGATGCCGAACACCAGCCCCTTGGAAAGATTGGACTCGCTGATGCGCACCCGATGCCGGACGCAGGAAGGGTCATAGGCCACGCCATTGCGCTCGGACACGCGCATGGGTTTGTCCGCATCCATCCAGCCCACCACAAGACGGGGAGAAAGGTTGCCACACGAATAGGCATTGCACGTGAAAACGACATAACGGGCCTTTGCCGCCTGCAATTCGGACAACTGCAACTCGATGTATTCAGCCGTGCCCACACGGTCGGGAATCTCGCGGATGTCGCCCGAATGACGGGCGCCGGTGGCCTGCAGGCGGTAGAAGGCACACGCCTCGGCCTTCCCGTCGTCAAAGCAGATGCGGCAACTCAGGTCCATGTCGAGGTGTTGCGCAGGCAAGCCTTCGCCCCACTGCATGAAGAGCCTCACGGCATCGCCCTCGACGGGAAACATCGTGCCGAGAAGCGCACACGACGTGTCTTGGACAGTCGCCGTGCGGTCGGCCACGGCCACAGGGATGTCGTCAAGCCGGGGGTCGACATACATCGTCTTTCCGGCCTGGGGGAGACGCGCATAATGCCGGGCCAGAGCCTCCTTGTAGACAGACTTCACGGCCTCGGCCATCCGGAGCCGTCCGCCGGGCGTGCAGGCAGCCAGGAGCCGGTGGGGCTTCAGGAAGACGTGTATCCCGGTGATGGTCCGCACCTGGCGCGGCAGGGATATGTCGAAATAGGTCTCAGCCGCATTGCCCAACGAATAGAGCAGACGCGGCGGCAGGCTGTCCGACACCTCGAGAAAGGCGGACAGCGTCCGCTCCGTGCCCAGACGGAGCATCGTGGAGAAGAGGCAGCGGGCAAACGCTCCCGGACGCTGCTGCAACAAGGCCAGCTCGCGGGCGGAATCGCCGGCACGGGCAGCTTCGTCGACAAGGCCCTGCCACGTGGTGTAGTCGCCGCGATAGAACACGTCGAGCAGGGCGGCCAACCGCTCGAAACCGGGGCGGCGGGCATATTCGCTCAGGCGCAAGGCCCGAATCATGCGCACCCACATCTCCCGCTTCGCGTTCATCAGCCCGGCAGCCGTGTCCGGCGCGAGCGGGAGCGCGTCGAGCCACGAAGCCACGCGGCGGCATTCCTTGCGCCCGTATTTCAGTCGCAGGCGTTCCTCCATATCCACAGCCGCGCTCAGGCTCTGGTCGGCAGGACTCCACAGATGCCTTCCGTGGCGACGGGCATTGGCGACAAGCGTCCCCGGCTCCACGAGCTGCGCCTGCCCGGTCTTCTCATACCAGAGGTAGCGCAAGATGTCGGTGGGTGTCTGAAACAGTGTGGAAGCCTCGGCCTCGCGCCCCTCGCTGACAAGCTGGTGCACGACGAGCGCGACGGTCTCCTTCATCCCCATCTGCACGCCCTCGGGCAAGGGGTAGCAGCCGAGCAGCAGGCGCAGGGAGTCTTGCTGCGTGGCATCGAGCGGGACGACGGAAGACAACAAGCCGTGAAACAGGCGGCGCATGTCAGCGTCGGTCATGAGCTTCAGCTCCTTCAGGCGGCTGCCCTGCCCCACGAACGGATGCCCGTCGGTGACGAACGGACGGCCGCAAAAGGGACATCCCGTGTAGCGTTCCAGCGGGAAAGTGCCATCGGGGATGAAGTGCCCGCAGGGCAACGTCGTGCCGGGACAGTCCCCCTCCTCGCCGAAGACATTGGCCAGCCACGTCAGCACATGGTCGACAGCCAGTTCGCCCGTCGGGGTCAGCCAGCCCTTCACCAGCGCCGCCCAGTTCAGCCCGAGGCCCAGCGTGTCGCCCAGCAGCCCGGTCAGCATGTCCAGTTCGTCGTCGCCGGCCAGGGGCAACGCGCGGAGCAACTCTTCGCCTGCCCCGTAGCCGCAGTCGTTCAGAAACTTGCAGAAGATGAGCACGGCGGGCGTGGGAGCGGCCGAACGGTCGATCTGCGCACGGTCGATGTCGAGATAGAGGGATTGGTAGCGGAGGGCCACGGTGTTGAGGAGTCTTGCTTTCATCGTATCTTTTCGCTTTATATGGACATTTCAAGGAAGGCGGATGGGAAAGGGGAAGGCAATCGGCAAGCTTTAATTGAAGTTAGCGTACCCAAAGAAGTAAGCCTGCCTTGGCCTGTCCCCTATGGACTGCGGGCAGGACTCGAACCTGCAACGCATCGCGGCGTCTCCCGGCGGACGTCCGCAGTCGTCTCATTTGTACAAAGGCAAATATACGAAAACTTGCCGCAGCATCCACACGGGAGCGGCACTATTTTTATGGAAAATGCTTCAAAAATGTTTTATGTATGCCGATGTAGGGACACACGGCTCGTGTGTCCGAGCTCACATCCGGATTGGAAACGGGCTTCGTGCATTCCGGACGCACGGTCCGTGCGTCCCTACATTTTTATAGGAAAAGCAAACTTAAAAAAAGAAAGCAATACCCTATATTGTAGCCAACCGTTATTTCTTAAAAAACGGGGTTGAAACGTTGCCACCCCAAAAGATAACCAATCAAAAAGATTTTGATTCCTATTTTGGAACGGCAGCTGTAATGGGTGAGAATGGGAATCCTACAGACATAAACTTTTCGACGCAATATGTGATTTCACTGACAAGACCCGAGACAGACATAGAAACGAGGCTTGTTCCGAAGTCACTGGAAACAAATCAAAAGGGAGAAATAGTCCTCTGCTATCAAGAGATACAAGGTCAAAAGCGCACTTATACGACCAAACCATTGCTGCTGATTATCGTGGATAAGAAATATGACGGCAACGTCGTACTGAGCAAAGTGGAATAATTGCTATTTGCCGGCATGCACGCCGTCTGGCGGAGGATATCCATAAGAAAAAAAGCATCCCGCCCGGATATGTCCCGGGGGATGCCTTTTCTCATGTATATATTAAAAGTCCAGCTTATTTCTCATCGCGACGCGGACGACGTTCGGGACGCTGCGCACGGGCCGGACGCTCGGTGTAGCCTTCCGGTTTCGGGATGAGCACCTTGTGCGAGAGCTTGAACTTGCCCGTCTTCTGGTCGATGTCGAGCAACTTCACTTCGATTTCGTCGCCTTCCTTCAGGCCGGTCTCCTCGACGGTGTCGAGACGGCGCCAGTCCATCTCGGAGATGTGGAGCAAGCCGTCCTTGCCGGGCAGGAATTCCACGAAGGCGCCGTAAGGCATGATGGAGCGCACCTTGCCACGGTAGACCTCGCCCACTTCGGGGATGGCCACGATAGCCTTGATCTTGGCGATGGCGCTGTCGATGCAAGCCTTGTTCGTGCCGGCGATTTCGATGCGTCCGACGCCGTCGGTCTCCTCGATGTTGATGGTCGCGCCGGTCTCTTCCTGCATGCCCTGGATGATCTTTCCGCCCGGGCCGATGACAGCTCCGATGAACTCTTTGGGGATGAGCATCGTCTCGATGCGCGGAGCGTGCGGCTTGAGTTCAGGACGCGGCTCGGCGATGCAGTCGGTGAGCTTGTCGAGGATGTAGAGGCGGCCTTCCTTGGCTTGGTTGAGCGCACGCTCGAGGATGTCGAACGAGAGTCCGTCGACCTTGATGTCCATCTGCGTGGCCGTGATGCCGTCTTTCGTGCCGGTCACCTTGAAGTCCATGTCGCCCAAGTGGTCCTCGTCGCCGAGGATGTCGGAGAGGACGGCATACTTGTCTTCACCGGCGTTCTTGATGAGTCCCATCGCGATGCCTGACACGGGCTTTTTGATGGGCACACCTGCATCCATCAGGGCCAGCGTACCGGCGCAGACTGTGGCCATCGACGACGAGCCGTTCGACTCGAGGATGTCGGAGACGACGCGGATGCAGTAGGGATAGTCCTGGGGAATCATGCGCTTGAGGGCACGCCATGCCAGGTGGCCGTGGCCGATTTCACGACGGCCGACGCCGCGCTGTGCCTTGGCCTCGCCCGTGGAGAACGGGGGGAAGTTATAGTGGAGCAGGAAGCGTTCCTTGCCCTGGTTGAGCACGTCGTCGATGATTTTCTCGTCAGACTTCGTGCCCAGCGTGACGGTGCTCAGCGACTGGGTCTCGCCGCGGGTGAAGATGGACGAGCCGTGGGGGCCGGGCAGGGGGCTGACTTCGCACCAGATGGGGCGTATCTCGTTTGTCTTGCGGCCGTCGAGACGCTTGCCCTCGTCGAGGATGCAGCGGCGCATGGCCTCTTTCTCCACGTCGTGGTAGTAGCGGTCGATGAGGGGAGCTTTCTCTTCGAGCTCTTCCTCGGTGTACTGTGCCTTGAACTCCTCGCAGATGGCGTCGAAGGCATCCTGGCGGGCATGCTTGTTGGTGTTTCCGCTGGCGGCGACGGCGTAAGCCTTGTCGTAGCAGGCGTCGTGGACGGCCTTGCGGAGGTCTTCGTCGTTCTCCTCGTGGCAATACTCGCGCTTGACGGTCGTGCCGACTTCTTCCATCAGCTCCATCTGCACCTTGCAGTGGCTCTTGATGGCCTCGTGGGCGACGCGCATGGCCTCGAGCAGGTCGGCTTCCGACACTTCGTTCATCTCGCCTTCGACCATCATGATGTTTTCATACGTGGCAGCGACCATGATGTCCATGTCGGCCTTCTCCAGTTGCTGGAAGGTGGGGTCGATGACAAACTCACCGTCGATGCGTGCCACACGGACTTCGGAAATGGGGCCTCCGAACGGTATATCCGAAACGGCAAGGGCTGCAGAGGCTGCCAGACCGGCCAGCGCGTCGGGCATGTCCACACCGTCTGCCGAATAAAGTATGATGTTCACGTAGACCTCAGCATGGTAGTTGTCCGGGAACAGGGGACGCAGAGCACGGTCGACCAGACGGCATGTCAGAATCTCGTAGTCCGAAGCCTTTCCTTCTCTCTTGGTGAATCCACCGGGGAAGCGGCCGAATGCCGAATATTTCTCTTTGTACTCTACCTGAAGAGGCATGAAATCTGTACCGGGAACTGCATCTTTTGCTGCACAAACAGTGGCCAACAACATCGTATTTCCCATGCGGAGCATCACCGCACCGTCGGCCTGCTTTGCAAGCTTTCCCGTTTCGAGCGTGATGGTTCTTCCATCAGGCAGCTCGATAGTCTTAACAATAGGGTTAATCATATAAAGTTATTAAATCTGTATGTAAATCATTTTATCGGCTCCGGCACATGGGGCTTCCCCTTACCAGGAATGCCGGACCGCCGAGACGCGCGTACCGCGACGACGCCTGCCTCCTCTCCTCCCGGGGACACCCTTAAGGGTAGCCGCGGGCGGAATCCATTCCGTCCGGGGACGGAGTCCAAGGCAACCGCGGGCGGAGTACAGAGCCTGCCCGCGCACATGTCCTCCCCGGCTTGAAGCTGAAAGAGATTCAGAAAGTCGCGCAAAGATACGCATTATTATAATAATGTATTATATTTGCAGCCGTAAATTACTTAAAGATATGAAAAACAAAAGCATTCTTCTCGCGGGAGTCATCCTGGCCGGGCTCGCGGCCTGTGAGAAAGAACCGCATTTCACCATAACGGGCACCATCGAAGGCGCTGCCGACAAGATGCTCTACCTGGAAGCTTCCGGCATCACGGCCATCACCCCCGTCGACTCCGTCGAGCTGGGCTCCTCGGGCACGTTCACCCTCGAAGGCAAGCAGCCGCAGTATCCGGAGTTCTACCGCCTGCGCATCGACGACAACATCATCAACCTCGCCGTCGACTCGACGGAGACCATCCGCGTCGAGGCCCGCCTCGACGACATGCCGACGGGCTACACCGTCGAGGGCGAGACCAACCTGAAAATCAAGGAACTGGCCGTCAAGCAAATCCAGCTCCAGGCCGACATCAACCGCGTGTATGCCTCGCGCACGCTGGCCCCCTACCAGAAGGAGGACAGCGTGGAGGGAATGGTCAGCCGCTACAAGGAGGACGCGAAGATGAACTACATCTTCAAGGCGCCCAACACGCTGTATGCCTACTTCGCCCTCTTCCAGCGCGTGAACGGCGCCAGCCTCTTCGACCCGCTCCACGACGCGGCCGACGTCCGCTGCTTCGGGGCTGTCGCCACGAGCTTCGACAACCTCTACCCCCACTCGACACGCACGACCAACCTGCACAACCTCGCCGTCAAGGGAATGAAAAACACCCGCACGCCGCGGCAGAAGGAAATCGCCCTCCCGGCCGACAAGGTGAGCGAAGCGGGACTCATCGACATCGCCCTCAAGGACCAGAACGGGCGCGAACGCCGGCTGTCGGACCTGAAAGGGAAGGTCGTCCTGCTGGACTTCACCGTCTACGGCGCGAAGGAGTCGCCGGCACGCAACATGACGCTGCGCGGGCTCTACGACAAGTATAAGGGACAGGGACTGGAAATCTACCAAATCGCCCTCGACGAGAACGAACACTACTGGAAGACGTCGGCCGACAACCTGCCCTGGATCTGCGTGCGCGACGGGGCCGGGGCGTATTCGAACTACCTGCGGCTGTATAACGTCACGCGCGTGCCGACCTACTTCCTCATCAACCGTGCCAACGAGCTGAAGGCGCGGCAGGAAAACATCCAGGATCTGGAGGCCGAGGTAAAAAAACTGATTGAATGAAAAATGAGGAATGAAGAGTGAAGAGTGCATATAGTTTTTTGCGCCGCAGGCAATTCTTCATTCCTCATTATTCATTCTTCATTATTAAAAGATGTTACATAACATACCCGCAGACTTGACACGTATGCAATAAAAGGTTATCTTTGCCGTAAATATAACAAGACCAAGATAGCAAACCGAGAGTTCCGGCATTCGATTATATGTTGATGTCGGAATTCTTTTTTATTTTGTCTGAAAAAACTCAAATCAAAAACATAAATAAAAAAGGAGGAATTACAAATGGCTTACATGTCAGAAGAAGGCTACAAGAAACTCGTGGCCGAACTTAAAGAACTGGAAACAGTGCAACGCCCCAAAATCTCGGCAGCCATCGCCGAGGCCCGCGACAAGGGCGACTTGTCGGAAAACGCCGAGTATGACGCCGCCAAGGAGGCGCAAGGACTGCTCGAGATGAAAATCAACCAGCTGAAAGCCATCATCGGCGACGCCAAAATCATCGACACCTCGAAGCTGAAGACCGACTCGGTGCAAATCCTCAGCCACGTGGAGCTCAAGAACGTGAAAAACGGCATGAAGATGGCCTACACCATCGTGTCGGAGAGCGAAGCGAACCTGAAGGAAGGCAAAATCTCGGTCAACACCCCCATCGCACAAGGCCTGCTGGGCAAGAAGGTGGGCGACGTGGCCGAAATCACCATCCCGCAGGGAAAAATCAGTCTGGAAGTACTGAACATTTCATTCTAAAAGCAAAGAGCCGCTCCTGTGGTGTACAGCCACAGCGAACGGTTTTTTTGCAAAATGACCTCATATCATCCTTAAAACTATCCTCATATGGCAACAATTTTCAGCAAAATCGTAGCGGGCGAAATCCCCAGCTACAAAGTGGCGGAAGACGAACGCTTCTATGCCTTCCTGGACATCAACCCCCTGGTGAAAGGCCACACGCTGGTCATCCCCAAACGTGAAGTGGACTACATCTTCGACCTCACCGACGACGAACTGGCCGGCATCCACCTCTTCGCCAAGCGCGTCGCCCGGGCCATCCAGCGTGCCTTCCCCTGCCGCAAGGTGGGCGAAGCGGTCATCGGCCTGGAAGTGCCCCACGCACACATCCACCTCATCCCCATGCAGCAAGAGTCTGACATGCTCTTCTCCAATCCGAAACTCCAGCTCTCAGCCGAAGAGTTTACCGCCATCGCCGACGCCATCCGCCACGAATGGGAGTCCGCCGGCAAGTAATCTTTTTCCTTAATCCATATATGCCTGAGGCCGCGCCCCTGACGAAGGGACGCGGCCTCGCCGTGTGTGCCTCTTTCCCTCATAGAAAAGAGAGAATCAAGGGCTTCAGAAGAATCAATATTTGCTAAAAATCTTGTTATAGAGTAACATATAAATTACCTTTGCAGCATGAAAGCACGAGAAGTTATCACATATAAGGACTATTTCGATGATTTCTTCAAAGCCCAAACACAAAAAGTCCGGGATAAAATCATTAAAATATTAGACCTTATCGAACAAGTGGAACGGATTCCTTCTACATACTTGAAGTATATCAAAGGCACAAACGGACTTTTTGAAGTTCGTGTTCAACTTGGCAACAATATATTCCGCATTTTCTGCTTCTTCGATGGAAACAAATTTGTAATCTTACTCACAGGTTTTCAGAAAAAGACACAAAAAACGCCGCCAACAGAAATCGACCGCGCCATAAGGCTGATGAATGAATACTACGAAGAAAAAAGGAAGGAGACAAACCTATGAAAACAAAGACATTAGACCAAATTAAAAATGACTATTACGGCCAAGTCGGCACGCCGGAACGTGACCGGATAGAAAGAGAACTTGAAGCATTACGCATCGGGTTCAAGATCAGGAGCGCAAGAGAAAAAAAGGAAATGACACAAGCAGAACTGGCCAGCCGGATAAATAAGAAACGCACTTTTATCTCCAAAGTGGAAAACGACGGAGAGAACATCACGCTGAAAACTCTGTATGACATCGTGGAGCGTGGCCTGGGCGGACGACTGAACATAGAAGTAATCATCTGAATGCAAAAAAAGAGTTGCCCCCCGCCGGCCAGTCCCGGCTGAAACAACTCTTTTCCGCATGCAGGACAGTCCCCCTGCTTACAGGTATTCGTCACCCATCTTCATCTGCACATCATTGCGAAACTGCCGGACGGCGGCCACGTCGTCGCGGCGGCAGATGAGCAACACGCCGTTTTCCTCGACCACCAGGTAGCCGTCCAGGTCCTTCATCGCCACGACACGGTTGCCGGGCAGCGAGACGAGGTTGTTCTTGCAGTTGTACATCAGGGCACGGGTCTCCAGCACCACATTCTGCGCATGGTCCTTGGGCGCCATCTCGTAGAGCGTGCTCCATCCTCCGATGTCGCGCCACCCGAAATCGCCAATCAACACGTCCACGTGTTCCGACTTCTCCAAGACGCCATAGTCCAACGAAATGTTGGGCGAGGAGGCGTAAATCCGCTCCACATACTCCCGTTCGTTCTTCAGGAAGGAAGGCGCCGCGTCGGCCTCGGCAATCAGTTGCGCGATGTCAGGCACCAGGTGCATCATGGCTTCCAGGATGGCGTTCACGTTCCATAGGAAGAGCCCCGAATTCCAGTAGAACTCGCCGCTCTCGACAAAGAACTCCGCAAAGTCCAGCTCAGGCTTCTCCGTGAAACTCTTCACACGGTAGATGTTCCCCTCCAGCTCTTCGTCCACCTGGATATACCCGTAGTTCGTCTCCGGATAAGTGGCCCGTATGCCCACGGTGAGCAGGTGGTTGACATGCGACACGTAGTCCAGCCCGCGCAGGATGGCCTCGGCAAACTCATCCTCCTTCAGGATATACTGGTCGGTCGGGGTGACGACCATGCAAGCCTCGGGATTGAGCGCCCGCAGGTGGTACGCGGCCCAGGCCACGGCAGGCGCCGTGTTGCGGTTGGCCGGCTCTTTCAGGATGTTCTCCGGCGGCAGCCCGGGCAACTGCTGGCTGACAATGTCGCCATAGCCGGCGTTGGTCACGACAAAAATATGTTCACTGGGGATTATCTTGGAAAACCGGTCATAGGTGGTCTGCAACAGCGTGCGCCCCGTGCCCAGGAAATCAAGGAACTGCTTGGGCAATCTCTTGTTGCTACGGGGCCAGAATCGGCTGCCGATGCCTCCGGCCATTATCACGCAATAGTTGTTTTTACCATTCGTAATCATGACTATTTCTGTTTTTAAGGTTATAATGAGCGTGTAGCAAAGATACAAGGATTCGGAAACCGAAACAAAGTATTTCTGCAAAACAAAGTTAGGAAGCCTTACAATGGCGAGAAACAGGACAGTGGCCGGCGGATTTTTCCCTCTCACTTATTTGCGAAGTTCTCAGATTTCCCCTTCCTTTGCAGGCACATGGCGCGTGCCCGGCAAGGCATCCGCCACACATGTCAAACCCAAAGTAAGTGAAAGATATGAAAAACGGATTTTTAAATGATTTCAAGTCATTTGCCCTGAAGGGCAATGTCATCGACATGGCCGTCGGCGTCATCATCGGCGGCGCTTTCGGCAAGATCGTCAGTTCGCTGGTCGCCGACATCATCATGCCGCCGCTGGGCATCCTGCTGGGCGGAGTGAACTTCAAGGAGCTGGCCGTGGAACTGAAACCGGCCGTCGTGGAAAACGGTGAGGAAACGGCCGCGGCCGTCATGCTCAACTACGGCACGTTCCTCCAAAACGTGGTCGACTTTCTGATTATCGCCCTGTCCATCTTCGTCATGATTCGCCTGGCCGGCCGCCTCATGCGGAAGAAAGAGGCAGCCCCGGCACCCCCGCAGCCGCCCCAGCCGTCCAAGGAAGAACTCCTGCTGACCGAAATCCGGGATTTGCTCAAAGAACAGGCCAAAAAGTAACCATCATCCGTCCGGCAAAAGGCCTCCGAGCCTTCCCGAACGTAATCTTTTTGCAAAAAAACGCACCAGGAGTTTGCACAATCAAAAATAAGCACTACCTTTGCAGCACATTTGGAAAAACAAATGCCCAGATGGCGGAATCGGTAGACGCGCTGGTCTCAAACACCAGTGGAGTAAAATCCATCCCGGTTCGACCCCGGGTCTGGGTACAGATAAAAAGGCTGAGTATTGAATAATCAATTACTTAGCCTTTTCTTTATCCGAAATTTTCCCCACAGATGTAATTTATCACTTATTTTGTTGGTCAAAAAATTAAAAGTACAAACATTATAGATTAAATCATAAAATCAAAAGATAAATATTGGACGTTAATATATTTATACTTCTTATGCATTGATAATAAGAGGTTTTTGTTTTTGTCCTTAAAGAGATATTCCGTATATTTGTTCAGTTATATAGAGAAATACATAATTTGAATAGAGAAATTCTAACAAATACGCAATATGGATAATGAAGATTTATTAAATGCTGGTGCGGGTTATGTTGCTGGTAGTTCAATATCTAAAGGTATAGCAAACAATCTCCGTAAACAACGTGAAGAAATGGAAAAAAAATTAGCGCATATTACTTCTGAAGAAGTATTAGCCGCTGAAATAGCTAAATTTCTATTAAGTGAAAATAGGAATGGAGCTTATGAATATCTGAACTCTCATTTTAATGAGGAAATTATTGATGCAGCACAAAACCAAACGGATTATATATATTCTTTAGAAACAATGTTGAAAAGGAAAAAAGATAAATATAATCCATTTTATGAAAAGATAGGTATGACCATGCCGGAAAATTTAGCTTCAATTACTGCAGATAAATTATGTGAAGTATTAGGTGTTGAAAACTTACATATAATTGATAGTACTGATGGAAAAACATCACCTTCTCTTGAATCAAACTCTGGCTGTACAACAGAAATGATTATTAGTGCAATTGTTATATTCGCTATAATTATTATCGCAATCATAGCTACGGCTAATACATAATTTATTCTTGGTGATAAAAATAAACGGAATAATCTAATAATGTGATTGTTCCGTTTATTCATTATATTCTTATAATCTGAATCCTCTGCCTTTTCTTGGCTCATTGATTGTTTCCTGATAACCGAATCTAAACTTGTGCCATTGTTCCCTGAACCAGTCGGCAATCGGCTTCCTGTTTATTGTCAGGTTCAGCCTGTTTTCATCGTCAGGGTCATTTTCCACCCTTAAAATATCATCCTTTATATCAAAGTTCCGTCTGTGCTGCTCTGAATAGATTTTACCGCTGCATCTCATAGCCTCTTTCCTGACCACAAGCCTTTCAGTCAGTTCTTTGGAGAATCCCAGCATGGCACAGAACTTTTCCATCCGTAGCATTTCCCTGAACATCGGGAACCACCTGAAAGCCTTGTCTATGATTCTGGCGAGCCGTGACAGTTCTTTTTCTTTCATGTCAAGTTCCTGCCTGTGCATTTCCCTGAGATTGTGGATTTGCGTATCATGCTGTTTCTGCATCTGCTGTATTTGGCTCTGCAATTTTTCAATATTGGTGTCCCGTTTTGAAACCTCGTCTTGCAGTTTTTCGTTGGCATGTTCCAGCTCTTTCAGTTTTCCGCTTCCGAAAAGAGAAGCAACACCGCTTGTTATGGCTGTCGCTGCTGTGGTGGCTGTCTTCTTTAGCTTGTCAGTGCGTATTGGAAGTTCTATCATGTATTTCTGTACGAAAATGTTCGGGTCTAATCCGGCAGTGGCATACTTTACCAACGTGTCGCCCTTTTCAGTGCAGAGCAGAATACCGACGGGCGGATTGTCATCGGACTGCATCACTTCTGCCTTATAATAATTAAGGTACATATTCAGTTGCGAAGCGTATTCGTGGCGGAACTTGTCTATCTTCAATTCCACGATGACATGGCATTTCAAAATGCGGTGGTAAAACACGAGGTCGGCAAAGAAATAATCCCCGTCTATCAGGATTCGCTTTTGGCGTGCTTCGAAGCAGAACCCATGCCCCATTTCCAACAGGAAGCGTTGCAGGTTGTCGAGAATGGATTGCTCCAAGTCGTTTTCCGTCACCAAAGCACGGTCGTTCAATCCCAAGAACTCCAACGTAACGGGCGTGTTAATAATGTCTTTGGGCTGTAATTGCGTGGCCTGCCGCTGCACCAAGGCAGACAAGGCTTCCTTGTTTTTCGACAATCCGCTGCGCTCGTAATAGAGGGAATTGATTTGCCGCTCCAACTCCTTTACTGACCAACAGCCCCGAATGGCTTCCATTTCGTAGAAAGCACGTTTAATGGGGTTGTCAATGGGAGAAATCGCATTCAAATGAGTGGACGATAGACGACTAAACAACTTTTCAGGTGGGGTTATCCATCTGTTTTGAGCCGATTGAATATATTGAGAAGATTCGGCGGTTGGCGACCGCCGAATTTCATCATCGGATTTGGCGGTCAATAACCGCCGAATTGGGTCTGTGAATTCGGCGGACAGTGTGTGCCGAATTTCGCTTCCTGCCAATATGTATTGTGCGATAGGCTCTTTCAGTTGCGGCGAGGTACAACCGCCGGAACTCACGAAACCTGCGCTCGTTCAGTCCTTTGACAATGGCTCTACCTGCTAAAAACAACGGTGATTTTTAAGGATGCGATTTGAGAGTTTTTCCTTGCCCCCCATCTAAGCGTTTGATCATGTTCCCCTTCAAAGAAATCTTGAAGTTCTTTGATTAGAAGCTGATGCTCAGGGTTTATTTCTATAAGGAACAAACGATGCCGGAAGTCGCCTGCGGAAAGGTCGATTTGCCGGTTAAGCTCATCCTTAATCTTCTGTATTCTATCAAGCGATACATCATCTGTTTCTGCTGTGTACACTTTAATCTCCGTTTCTTTTTTCAGATATTCTACATTTTCTTCAGAAAAAGAAATTATAGCTCCTTCATGTATAAGGAGCAGGTCCAATAACTGGTTTAAATCATTTAAGTTCATATGCACTATTCTTTAGTTTATCTTGTCTAATTAACTCAATAGCAGCTCCAAAAGCCTTTTTCCTTCTTTCCCATGGCAAACATTTTTCCACTTCTATATCTGGTGCCACCCCCTGTCCTTCACTCCAAGTTTCACCATCCGGCAATAAGTAAGGCGGCTGCGTTGCCAGCTTAAATTCAATGCCATGCGAGGTTTTGAAATTACATCCTCTACTACCACAGTCTCCAGCAGTACACTGACCTATAACGACAGCATTAGATTGCTCTTTCAGTATAGCTGTTAACGACTCAGCACCGGATGATGTCAAATCATCTGTCAGGACAAACAACTTTCCTTTGTAACATTTTGCGGCATCACTCTTTATCGTAATACCTCCAATGGTAATTGTTTTCAAAATTAGACAGGATGCAACATTCATCATATTTTTCATTATCCCGCCAAGATTATTTTGCAAATCAAGTATCAGATAAGGGCATTTAAATTCACATTTCATTTGTTCGTCAAAGTCTTCCACACTACCAGGACCGAAATCTTGAATTTCAATATACCCGACATCATCAAAGCCCTCAAATGCTTCCAACCATGAAGGTAAAGCCTTTTCATCCATCTTTAAGGATGAATTGATTGGTGAACGGTCCTTTTCATTTGGCTTCATATTTGCCCTCTTCCTGAGTTCTGCGAGCAATTCCTCTTCTTTAAAAAGAGGTAGCGACACATTAAAGACTGAATCGCCACGCAACACAGTAACCTGTCTGCAAGTATCCGTATATGAAGTAAACATATTCAATGTCGCAGCCTTCTTTCTTGACGCATCTGTAGATGCAAAATTTATTCTCATCTCCTTTCTTACGCAATCCGTCGTAGGTATGCCATCAACAGCGACTATCAGGTCTTTCTGACGTAAATCGACATCGTCGTTCCAGCAACTTGACACCCAAACCGAATCGTTCCTGCAGACTACATACACACCGCTTTCATATCTTGAAAAGAAAGGGTATGTGTGCATATTCTTTAAAGCGCTAAAATATTGCAATAGGAGCAAGCCATATTGCTCTGCATTCTTGACCGTTTTTACTTTATCCTTATAGGCTTTGTTAAGTTCCTTCAAATCAATATGCTTATGTCGAGCTAAAGGGGCGTAATACTCTTGCACAATATCCATTATTTCTTCAAAATCTTCCCTGCATTCTTCCGGAGACAAAGTTAACTCATTTAGATAGTATGATTTTGTAGGTCGAAGGACCTTATCATATAGGTCATAGTAGCGAAAAATTTTATATGATCCTCGAATACACAAAGCTATCACCAGCACAGACAGCGCAATCCCCGCATAATAAAGTTTACGTCTTTTAGTTCCCTTTTTACAGCGGCAAATGCACCATACACTAACAGATAGCGACAAAAGAATCAACACGAAGTTGATGATATTTCCGGTGCTGAGAAATGCGTTCATACATTTTATATTTGAGAAGAAATAATTGTTCTCTTACTAGGAAATTAACTAATGGTTGTTTCTGACAAAATAACATTCATCAGAAACAACCATGCTAACTAGTTTAGCCAAGACTATTCATCATGTCACCAATAGCTTCTTGCCGTTCTTCTTCAGTGTCATAACTTCCAAACATCATCTCAATAATTGCCTGTTCTTCATCATTGTAGTTCAAATACTCATTTTTTCTCATAACTTTAACGTGTTTTTAGGGTTAATAATTAAGCACATTCTTTCTCTGTATCTTCTTTACACCAGCCTTGCCGTACGAAAGCCAGCATATCATCTCCTTTAAGTTGGTGTGTACCGCTTTCTTTTCTTACATAGAGATTGCATCCACTCATCAACACGATATCACCCTTATAATCAACCTCTATTTTAGCAATAAGGTGACCGTCCATCTCAAACCATTCAATCTGCGTTTGAAGCATTAGATTGGTTGTTGTAAGTTGGCTATATAAATTTAAAAACATAGCTGTAAACTTTTCACGGTTAAATTGTTCGCTAAATTCTACAAATTCATTTTCCACACCGCATATTTCTTGGTTATCTTTTACTCCTATGACTACTGTGCCTTTATGCATTTCGCTATTTGCAAATCCAGCAAGTGTTTTGATAATTTCACGCATTTGATAAGTCTTATCATTCGCATTCAAAGGATTAGCCGGATGAATAAAACTAGATTTGTATTCAATCATACCATTCTCTTCCGGGAAAACAAACTTATGAAGAAGTTTGCGTAAAAACGTACAAGATTCACTTATATTCCCTTTGGCTAATACTCCCAACACTTCATTACATACGTTTTTATCATACTTGTCCATACTTTCGCAGAATTCTGTCCTTAATGCATCAAATTCCTCTTGGGTATTTATTGATTGCACATTATCGCCTCTCAACAAATTCAAACTACTCAATAACGTTTTACGTTCTCTCGCAAATCGCTTTGGATTTGGAGTATACCAATCGTGTGCTGGATAATAGTAGCACTTTCCACTTGAATTAGGCTTTGCTACCAAATGCACCTCTGTCCCTATTTTAATGTATCCATTTTCATCCAACATTTCTGGCCGATAATCGCAGTAGTTCATTACTACTACTGGGACCGTAAAAACATTCTCCAGAACCTGCTTGCTTTGAAATTGATACCACAGTTTGTTACGTCCCGTAACAGTTGCTGTTAATTCCATTCTATTTATCATAACTTAAAAAATTAAACTAAAATCTATCTGAATAAGGTGGTCAACTACCCATTGGAGCAACCAATAGAATTACTTTGGGTAGTTGACCAATGCTTCTTACTTTATCCCCACTTTCTTATTCATTCGGGATTTAATACACTTGCCAGCCACATACGTAGCTGCAAGTATTGCCAATTCTTTGGTTGTCACACCAAGCATAGTACGACCTGTAATAATCACTAAGTTCATCATAATCATTTAATTTTTATAGGTTAATAATGAACCTATACCTTGATATAAAACCACAGCCCCCACAGCGATAAGCACAATGCGTATTATACACGCTAGCCACATGGACATAGGGATTCCGAACGGACGACACAGATACCAAAGAATATCTGGTGCACGTTTTGTGGATTGAATGATACGTACTACTAATTCCAGTACTACGAGACTTCCGAGAATGATAAAAATAATCTGTTTCATAATAAATTTAATTTTAATTAATAAAAAACGTATCCCTCTCTTGGGGATACGGTACAAAGGTATACAAGCTCTTCAACATATATTGCGCAAATACAAAACTCTTTCTAATTCAGTCCTCATGCTTTATATAACTGTCTAATAATAAAATGATTGTGTGAATAACATTCTTGTATGATCTCCGAATCTTCTCCGAACATTCATTCATCTTTTAGGAAATAACATCTTTTTCCCTGTCTTTGTCCAGACGGCATTGAACAGCTCCTCTATCCGATCTTTTAAAGTATCTCTTGTCACCGACTTCTTTGGAGGTTTATTGATATTTTTATCATGGAATAATTTCACAAACTGCTCACCTGATAAGTCAAACGCTACTTTCCCATTTTTATCTTTTTTGGTGAAGCAAGTGCGCAAATGGGCATATTGATAACTCTTCATCATTTGCTTTTTCCCATCATAATCTTTAAAAGTACCAGGGCCTATCCAACCACCCTCATAACACAGAATCAACCCTTCTTCGTATAAATAGAAAAGAAATGATGACAGAGTAAGAGGTTTGTCAGAATATTTTCTTTCACTATTAATTTCTTCTTTCCCACAAGCCGACTTGATAAGTGTTTTGAAATATCCTATCGAAACCCTGTCCTTGGGCATTAATTCATGTTTGTGAGGAAGCAATGTTTCATCATCTAGCGAAAAAAATCCTTTTACCTTTTCTTCTTTATGATACAAACATATTTTTTCTTTCCCCTCATATCCCTTCTTCAATACCAACATCAACAGATGCTCCCATTCACGCACTTCTCGAACTTTCAACCCGGTACAGTTATTCTTCAATATATTGAGATAGCTGTCCACATTGTCCGGACGGCAAATAATGAAAACTCCGCTTTTGGCATTTAACGGATACCCTATTAAATCCAACAAGTAAGAACCCAAGTAATCGCTACTCTTATCCAAATAAGCTATCAGACAATCGGCAGAATCGCGTGTAAAGAGGAAATCTTTATGTGGTTCCATCAAATTATACCAAGCCCATTCAAAGGGGGGAATCATCCCAAGAGAATGAACCGTCGTTTGCTTCTCCAACTGTTCCCAATAAAACGTACTATATATTCTGCTCCATTTTTCTGAATCAATCACTTCGGACACGCGGGAATAGAGTCTAGCCAAATCCTGCAGCCCTTCTGCCCTCAATATCCCTTCCTGTAATCTTTTTATCAAATAAATGGAGAACGAGCGATTCCACACCTGAGGATATAAATATACGGCCATCCGCATCAAAGTACGCAGTGGAAGGAAGGCAAATGCCCCTGATACACGAATCTTAAAGCGAAGCAACTGAAGAAGGTCTAACAATAGCTTTTCCGTGCTTTCCATATCAAATGTATGCTGCTGCAAAACAGATAGTTCTTGCTGAAACTTCCGGGAAAAGTTTTCCAGCAAAATCTCTGGCGTCTCAACGGATTTATGCTTATACAGAAATCTGTAAATGGTCAATCCCTGCATATCCGTCTCACCCAAATATTCTATCCTGTCCTTCAACTTTTTCTCATTAGCAAGAATCGTTTCTTTGATGCTCTCGTTCCATACATAAATAAGTTCCGGTTGCAATTCCTCCAATACTTCTTGAAAGGCATCCCAATCCTCATTAAACAGCTCCTCATTGCCAAGGTATTTAGGTGTGTTTCCATCCTTTAGATAATGCTGGAGATAATTGTAAAAACATACATGGTCCCAAAAGCGATATTTCACGGAGTCGGGAATATAATCCCGTTTGTTTATCATATATCTAGTAAACATCGAGAAAGAAGGATAAGGACACCCTTCCAAATAGCTGTTGACCTCTACATAACAAGAATTCGACAGTGTGAAATAATCGTCATTCTTGTCTCTGTAACAAGGACATTCCCGGTCGAATGGACGGCTGTCTTGTAGGCAAGATTCCTTGTACTCACAGGGGATAGGACAATAGAAATGGGCTCCCAGCACTAATGTCTTATATCCCCGAAAACCTTTCTCATAATAAATGCCTATGCGTGGTTTGAAAAAACACTTCATATTTTTCCTCCTTCTTTTTCTAACTCCTTCAATAAACTCCGCCATTCCTTCTTGAACGCCTTGCATCTAGATTCTGGAATGACATCCTTGATTTACACCAAATCTGAATCCAATCCTTCCTAAAGAGCCTTGCATGTGCTGTAATTCCGCACTTCCAGAAGTTCTTTTGCACGTATAATTTTAATACGGAAACACTCCAAACGCTCATTCTTAATGGCTCTGGCTTTATCACGCATTTCTTTTGTTCTCTCTCGTATCCGATGGAAATCGTTGATTGCCTGTTCCGTTCTTGATGCATAATCATCTTGCACAGATTTCCGGCTCGTAATGTGCCAGCCATTACAAGCTATGCAGAAGTAACTTCTCAGAGGTGTATGTCGAATTTTTCTTAATATCCTCACTATTAAACTTTAAAAACGTATCAGCTTTCTTCTGTGTCTCAAAAAGCATCTTGACACGCCCGCAGTCCATACAATATATTCGGTTTTTAGTAGGTTTCATTGGAATCCTTTTTGTCATGACCAAAGATACAAAGAATTTTAAACAATACGTAAAAGCATCCTAAATTACACTCTTATTATCTCATCAAATTCTTACGCCAATGCACATACACACCGATATCGAAATCTCATTGGGAAGAATATATATTAGATAGCCAGCAACCTTGAGATGCCAGTAGACACTCCGGTTGTCGGGATAAATCCAACAGTTATGCCGCTCGCAGAAAAGGCCTTCACCTTCGGTGATATAAAGGTAATAGTTGGTCGCCACTTTCTGTAATTCCGTGTTCTTCTCTTGAAGTTCACTTGCAGCCCTCCCCACACATCTTTCCTCAGCCCCACACGCCGGCTATCAGTTCGCCGCACGCGGGACATCGGCCGGAAAAGTGGCACTGCGGCTCGACGTGGTAGCCGCTCCGGCGCAGGAGGACTGTGCCGCAGGAGGGGCAACAGGTGTCTTCCGCACCGGGAAGGTCGACATTGCCGATATAGACGTGGCGGAGGCCGCAATCCCTGGCCGTCACACGGGCACGGAGCAAAGTCCCGACAGGCGTCGGGGGAACGTCCTGCATACGGTGGTGGGGAAAGAAACGGCTGAAATGGAGCGGACTGTCGGCAAAGCCGTGACCGGCGAGCCAGGTGCACATCGCACGTATCATCGGTTCCGAGTCGTTCAGTCCGGGGATGACCAGATTGGTCACTTCGACCCACACGCCGGCGTCGCGCAACTGCTCCAGCGTGGCCAGCACGGGAGACAGGCGGGCATGGCTGACCGCCCGGTACACTTCGTCAGAGAATGACTTCAAGTCGACATTGGCCGCATCGAGATGCGGAAGCAGGTCGGCAAGCGGACGGGGATTGACATAACCGGCCGTGACGAGCACGTTCTTCACACCGGCTTCCCGGCAGGCGCGGGCACAGTCGCACACATACTCCAGATAGGTGAGCGGCTCCGTGTAGGTGTAGGCCACCAGCGGACTGCCGGTCTGCACGGCCAGCCGCGCGACATCCCCGGGAGACAGTTCCCGACCGGGCACTTCGGACGGCGAGGCTTGGGAGATGGAAGCATTCTGACAGTTGAGACACGAGAGATTGCACCCCGCGGCTGCCACAGACAGGCAGCGGCTGCCCGGATGGAAATGCAACAGGGGCTTTTTCTCCACCGGGTCCACCTGCAAGGCACACACCCGGCCGTATGCCTCCGTCCACAAACGCCCGCCGCGGTTCACCCGGCTGCGGCAACGTCCGTGCTTTCCCTCGGCGACATGGCACTCGTGCGGGCAGAGGCGGCACACGACTTCCCCGCCGGGCAGACACTCGCAATAGCCGGCTTCGTGCAGCGGGAACGGCGGTTCATCGGTCCTCGTCTTCATCAAACACCTCCGCTTCGTAGACGTACAACTCCGCATCGCGCCATCCGTCCCATGACAGCCCGGCCTTGGCGCGGGCGCAATGCCCCAAGAACTCTTCTTTCGTCCAGTGCGTCTCGCGGGCCACCTGCGGGAGGAATGTCCCCTGATGCACGCCCTTCATGATGAAAATGCCGTGACGGCCCAACTGCAACTCGTCGACCGAGTGTATCCGCTTCAGCGGCGAGAGCACCGAGATGTCGATGCGTATGTCGGGCAGCTCCTCAGCCCTGACGGGGCGGAAACGCGGGTCCTCGAAAGCTGCGGCACGCGCCATCTCGGCCACCGTGAGATAGAGCGGGCGCACGCCCACCAGGCGACCGATGCAGCCACGCAACTTCCCGTGCTTGTGGAGCGTCACGAAAGCGCCGCAGTCCATGCGCAGCTTGTCCGTCAGCCGCGACGTGTCGCAGGACACGGAGTCGCCGGACAATGCGCCCTCGATGCTCCTGCGGGCTGTCTGCAACAAGAACGCTTTTTCCTCGTCGCTCAGCGTGAAAGCCTGTCCGGCAACGCGCGTCACGGCAAAGGCATGATAGCCCACCACCCGGTCGCGCCCTCCATAAGGCGAATCGCCCGAGTTGCAGTATGCCAGATGTTCCATCTGCAAACCTCCGGCCTGCTGCACCAGCATGAGCAACACGGCAATCGGCGCCTGGCCGCACGCACTGGTCAGCAGGCGGGGCACACGGCGGGAAGCATTGTCCGCGATGGCCTCCAGGAAGGCGTCGGGCGAAGCGGACAGGATGGCGTCGCCCGTCGCGCGGTCGGCCTCCACGGCATCCTCGTAGGACGGATAGTGGGAAAAGTCGCTGCTGACGACAAAGAGGTTGTCAGGCGTGAAATAGGGCCGCAGGGCCGCAGCTATGCGGCGCAGCTTGGCATAGTCCGTCGTCCCGATGATGACAGGCACGAGAGGAGGCACCTCGCGCAGGCGTTCCTGCAGGAAGGGCAGCTCCACCTCCAGGCAGTGTTCCTGCTCATGGGCCCGGGGGACATGGGCAAACACGCTGTCGGCCTCCATCAGGGCGCGGCAGGTCGCAAGGTCGACTTCCAGTTCGCCCAAGGGGGTCGCATAGCGGCCGCAGGCGACATCGACCGATGCCCCGTCGAACGACGCCCGGTGGCTGGGTCCCAGCAGGAACACACGTTTGTAGCGCGTCGCGGGGTCTATCCGTGCGAAAGCCTCGGCTGCCGTCGCACCGGAAAACACATAGCCTGCATGAGGCACGATGACGGCCTGCACGCCGTCTGTCCCGTCTGCCTGCGCCGCGGCCAGGAACCCGCCGACTTCCGCCCGCAGCGTGTCGGCATCGGCAGGATAGAAACTGCCGGCCACAGCCGGCTCACGTCTGGCATTCTCGTTTTGGGAAAATGCGGAATGAATGTTCGTCATCATAATCAATGCTAAAAATAGAAGTTTCACGTATCTGTTCATCCGGTCAGCTATTTCGGTAGAGATGACGTAAAGATAGCGATTATCGGCAGACGGTGTACCGGGAAAGAGATGTTTTTTTACTTATGAACATCTCCATTTTGCCCACTCACATTTCGGATCTGGCTCTCTAATCCGAAACGGTCATTAACGCGGATGACGCAGAAGCGGCGGACAGGCATTCCCCATCCGCGTCTGCTGCGTCATCCGTATCTGACAAATCCCTTCAGGCGGTGCGTCCAGGCTTGTCGCATGTTTTTCCCATCCCGGCACATCTTCTCCGGGAGGGAGGGTCAGGCCAGCGTGAAGTCAAGCTGCTTCTTCTCCAGGCTGGCTCGCACGACTTGGACGCGCACGGCGTCGCCGAGCGAATATTTCTTGTGCCGTTTGCGGCCGATGAGGCAATAGTTCTTCTCGTCGAACTCGTAGAAGTCCTCGCCCAGGTCGCGCATGGGAATCATGCCTTCGCACTTGTTTTCGTTGATTTCCACGTAGATGCCCCACTCGGTGATGCCGCTGATGGTGCCGTCGTAGACCTGTCCGATGCGTTCGGCCATGAACTCGACCTGCTTGTACTTGATGCTGGCGCGTTCGGCGGAGGCTGCCGTCTGCTCCATCTCCGAACAGTGCTTGCACATGTCCTCATACTTGTTTTGCGAGACGGTGCGCCCGCCGGCGAGGTAGCGCGTGAGCAGGCGGTGGACCATCAGGTCGGGATAGCGGCGGATGGGCGACGTGAAGTGGGTGTAGTAGTCGAAGGCCAGGCCGTAGTGGCCGATGTTGAACGTGCTGTAGCGTGCCTTCTGCATGGCGCGGAGCGAGACGGTCTCGATGAGGTTCTGCTCCTTCTTGCCGTGGACGTCGTCGAGCAGGCGGTTAAGCGAGCGTGAGACGTCGCCCTTCGAGCCGGCCGTCTTCAGCTTGTAGCCGAACTTGACGATGAAGTTTTTCAGGTCCTCCAGCTTGTCGGGGTCGGGCAGGTCGTGGATGCGGTAGGGGAACACCTTGGGTTTCGTCCCCGCCTTGGGCTTGCCGATGCGCTCGGCCACGGTGCGGTTGGCCAGCAGCATGAATTCCTCGATGAGCTTGTGAGCGTCTTTCTGTTCCTTGAAATAGATGCTCAGGGGGCGTCCGGTGGCTTCTTCGATTTCAAACTTCACCTCGATGCGGTCGAAGTTGATGGCTCCCGCAGCCATACGCTTGGCGCGCAGGGCCTTGGCCATGGTGTTGAGAGTCTGGAGTTCGGTGACGTATTCGCCCTGCCCGGTCTCCAGGATTTCCTGCACTTCCTCGTAGGTGAAACGGCGGTTGCTGCGGATGACGGTGTGCGCGATGTGCGACTTCTTCACCTCGCCTTGCTCGTCGATGAGGAAGATGACGGAGTAGGTCATTTTCTCCTCGTCGGGACGGAGGGAGCAGATGAAGTTGCAGAGCCGTTCGGGAAGCATCGGGACGGTGCGGTCGACGAGGTAGACGGACGTGGCACGGCGGTAGGCTTCCTTGTCGATGATGCTGCCCTCCTTGACATAGTGGCTCACGTCGGCGATGTGCACACCCACTTCCCAGAGCCCGCCTTCCGCGCGGCGGATGGAGAGCGCGTCGTCGAAGTCCTTGGCGTCCTTGGGGTCGATGGTGAAGGTGAGCACGTCGCGGAAGTCCTCGCGCTCGGCGATGGCCTCCGGAGTGAGTTCGAGCTGAATCTGTTCGGCAGCCTTTTCCACATTCTCCGGATAGGTGTAGGGCAGGCCGTATTCGGCCAGGATGGCGTGCATTTCGGCCGTGTTTTCCCCGGCCCGTCCCAGGACGTCGACCACTTGGCCGATGGGGTTCTTGGCCGTCTCGGGCCACTCGACGACCTTCACGACGACCTTGTCGCCGTTCTTGGCGTTCTTCAGCCGCTCCTTGGGGATGAAGATGTCGTTGGCCAGCGTGCGGCTTTCGGTGAGCAGGAAGGCGTAGTTCTTGTCGACCTTCAGCTTGCCGACGAAGGTGTCGTTGGCGCGTTTGAGTATCTCGATGACTTCGCCCTCGCGCTCGCGGTTCTTTCGCCGTGCGAAGAGGGCGACACGCACGGTGTCATTGTTCATGGCGTGGGCCGAGTTGCGTTCAGCGACGAAGATGGGCGTGCTGCCGTCGTCGGGCAACAGGGAATTCTTGCCGTTGCTCTTGCGCTGGAACGTGCCGGTCACGATTTGGTCCGGATTCTTCAGTTGGAAATGTCCTTTCTGCGGTTCGCAGAGGAAATCGTCCTCCACCATTTCCTGGAGGATGTCCGTGCAAAGCATCTTCAAGGGGTGCGTATTCAGCTTCAGTTCGGTGCAGATACGCTTCATGCTGATGCTCTCGTCGGCCTTGAGCTGGAACAGGTCAGTCAGTTTCTCGACGAGCTGTTTCTTGGTCATGCGCTTGCCGGCCTTTTTTTCTTTCTTCTCTTTTTTGTCTTTCTTTCCCATAACATTCAGTTTTTAAAAATAAAGAGAGTTTCTGTACAAAGTAAACGATTTCTGACGATAGTTCAAGTATAAAATCCGCATATTTCAGGAAGATGTAGTATCTTTGCAGCGATTTTGTAACAGAAAAGTGAAGGATGAAGATACTCGTCACCGGAGCCAGCGGCTTTATCGGCAGCTTCATGGTGGAGGAAGCCCTCCGCCGGGGAATGGACACGTGGGCAGGCGTTCGCGCGTCGAGCAGCCGTGCCTACTTGCGCGACAGCCGCATCCGCTTCGCCGAGCTTGACCTGGGCCGTGCGGACGTGCTGGAAAAGCAGCTGCTCCGCCAACGCGACGAGGCCGGCCCGTGGGACTATGTCATCCACTGCGCCGGCGCGACCAAGTGTCGCCGCACGGAGGACTTCGACCGCATCAACTACGAAGGCACCTGCCACCTCGTCCGCCTGCTGGCCTCCACGGGCATGATGCCGCGCCAGTTTATCTTCATCAGCTCGCTGAGCGTCTACGGGCCTGTCCACGAGCAGGACTATGCCCCCATCAGCGACCACGACACACCCCGCCCCGACACAGCCTACGGCAAGAGCAAGCTACGGGCCGAACAATTCCTCCAGGCATCCCCTGCCGACTTTCCCTACGTCATCTTCCGCCCGACGGGCGTATATGGTCCGCGCGAACGCGACTATTTCCTCATGGCCAAGAGCATCGACCGCCACGTGGATGTCGCCGTCGGCTTCCGGCGGCAGGACCTCACGTTCGTCTTCGTGAAAGACCTGGTGCAGGCCGTCTTCCGCGCCATCGACCGCGGAGTGACGCGACGGGCCTACTTCGTGAGCGACGGGAACGTCTATGCCAGCCGCACCTTCTCGGACTACATCCAGCGCGAACTGGGACGGCACGCCGTCGCCCACCTCACGCTGCCCCTGGGACTGGTGCGCTGCGTCTCGGCAATGGCCGAGACCGTGGCCGGATGGGCAGGGAGGAGCAGTACACTGAACAGAGACAAATATAACATAATGAAACAACGTAATTGGCGATGTGACATCCGCCCGCTGGTCGACGAACTGGGCTACCAACCCGAATATGACCTCGAACGCGGCGTGAGGGAAAGCATCGCCTGGTATAAAAAAGAAGGATGGCTTTAGAACTCTTAAAACGCACGGAGACACGCCAAGGCCTGTTTCCCATCGAAGTGGTCAGCCTGACCTACAACCTGCTGACCACCGTCATGATTTTCATTCTCAACGAACGCATGGACCACCCCTTTACGATGTTGTGCCAACGCATCGGCATCGCCGGAGGGACGCTCCTACTGATGTATCTCTACCAACGACGCTCCTGCAAGCTGACCAGCTTCCTGCGCGTGCTGTTCCAACTGGCACTGCTCGCCTACTGGTATCCCGATACCTATGAGTTCAACCGCCTCTTCCCCAACCTCGACCACCTCTTCGCCCACACCGAACAGGTACTCTTCGGTTGCCAGCCGGCACTCGAGTTCAGCCGCCTGTGCCCGTCCGTGTGGTTCAGCGAGGCGTTCAACATGGGCTACTTCGCCTACTACCCCATGATTATCGCCGTCGTGCTCTTCTACTTCTTCGCCCGCTATGCCGAATTCCACCGCGCGGCGTTCATCGTCCTCACCTCGTTCTTCATCTATTACCTTATATATATATTCATACCCGTGGCCGGGCCGCAATACTACTTCCCCGCCATCGGGCTTGACGACGTCGCCCTGGGCAACTTCCACCGCGTGGGCGACTATTTCTACCACAACCCCACCCTGCTCCCCGCACCGGGCGACACCCACGGCCTCTTCTACAACCTGGTGGAGATGTCGCAGCAGGCCGGCGAACGGCCCACGGCCGCCTTCCCCAGCTCGCACGTGGGCATATCGACCATACTCATGATTCTGGCCGTGCGCACGCGCAACCGCGTCCTGCCCCTCGTCCTGCTGCCGTTCTACGTGCTGCTCTGCTGCGCCACGGTCTACATCCAGGCACACTACCTCATCGACGCCATCGCAGGCTTCATCTCGGCCTTCGTCGTCTATGCCCTCTCGGTCAACGCCTACCGCTTCTTCCTGGAATACGAGATGGAACTGGCCAAGGACAAGCTCAGATACTGAACACTTAAAACCCCATAACACTATGAAAAAGTACGTTTACTTACTCCTCGTCACCCTGCTGCTCGGCGCATGCGCCACGCAGAAGCAGGAGACCCCCGCGCCCTATTCGCAGCGCATGGTCGAATCACACGGCCTGGCCGACTTCTACTGCAACCGCCACTACCAGGCCAAGCTCGACACCACGGGCTGGGACTATGTGTCGGGGCTCGTCGCCAACGCCGTCCTGAAGGCATGGACGATGTATCCCGAGAAGACGGAATACTATGACGCCGTCAAGGCCTTTGCCGACCACAACACGAACGCCGACGGCTCGATGATACTCAACAAGAAGGGTAAGTCGGCCCTCCGCCCGAGCAACATCGACGACCTGCCCGCGGGCAACATCTACTTCACCCTCTACAAGGAAGAGATGCGCAAGGGCAACACGGCCGACGCCGAACGCTACCGCCGCGCGGCCACGCTCATCCGCAACACGCTCAAGTACAACCACCAGCGCATTCCCGAAGGGCTGCCCGGGACAGGCGGGTTCTACCACAAGGCGACCTACCCGAACCAGATGTGGCTCGACGGACTCTTCATGGGCTCGCCCATCTACGCGCAGTGGCAACACACGTTCGGGGCTGACAGCCTGGAGAACGACGCACAGAGCTGGAGCGACATCGCCCTCCAGTTCAAGACCATCCACAAGTACACCTACAACCCCGAAAAGCAGCTGAACTACCACGCGTGGTCAGCCACGCCCGACGCGCCCGACTCCTTCTGGGCCAACCAGGAAGAGCCCTTCAAGGGATGCAGCAAGGAGTTCTGGGCACGCGGCATGGGATGGTATTTCGCCGCCCTGGTCGACGTCCTCGAATTCATGCCCCGCGAACACCCCGACCGCGCAGCCGTCGACAGCATCCTCCAGCAAGTGGCCGCTGGCGTGGCACGCTGGCAGGACAAGGAGAGCGGCGTGTGGTACCAGCTCATGCAGTATGACGCCACGATGAAGGGTGACGGACAGGGCGACACCGTCGACGGCAAGACCTACAACGTCGGCACCAACCCCAACTACCTCGAAGCCTCCGCCTCGAGCATCTTCACCTACGCCTTCCTCAAGGGCATGCGCCTCGGCCTGCTCGACAAGGCCACCTACATGCCCGTGGCTGAAAAAGCCTACCAGGGACTGCTGAAGACGTTCATCCGCGAGCGTGAGGGACGGACAGACATCATCCAGGTGTGCGCCTCGGCCGGACTCGGCCCGGCGAAAAACCCCTCGCGCACGGGCACGACGAACTACTACCTCTGCGGCAAGGACGTGACCGTGGTGGAAAACGAAGGCAAGGCCATCGGCACATTCATCATGGCCTCCGTCGAGTATGAAGACATGCAGCACCAGGCACAATAAGCATTTTCGTCTCTTTTTTTCTATATAGTGCAAACTTGAGCCCGCCGGCAGAGAGGCCCCGAAGCCCCACTGCGGCGGGCTTTTCCATGTCCGCACCTCCCCCTCCTCTCCGCCCGACCACGGAAAGGACTCCGCGCCCGGGCGGAAAGGAGTCCGTCCACGGACGGAGTTAACGGCGTACGAGGATGCTTCCGTCCCGTCAGATTTCCCTCAAAAATGCAGGGACGCACGATCCGCGCGTCCGGACAGGGACGACGGGTGGACAGCCGGAGGTTGCGATTCGGGCGTACGGCCCGCCCCGCCCGCGGCAGGTTTCCTCCATCCGCGGACCGGCATTTCTAAAAAGTCGAAAAAAGTAAGGCCCGGATGCACACGTTCGGGACGAAATGCGTACCTTTGCGGCCGACAAACCAATGTGGAAAGATTTGGGCAGCTTGCAACCACAGAAAAAAATGCTAAATAAAACCGCCTTCCCGAAGGCGCGCGTGCATCGATGATTCCTCCTCCCCAAAGATTTTCCCACCTATTTTTTAACTTATTATCTTACACATCTACACAATGGGATACCTGTTTACATCCGAATCGGTGTCTGAAGGACACCCCGACAAAGTGGCGGACCAAATATCCGACGCTGTGCTTGACAAACTATTGGCCTACGACCCTAGTTCGAAAGTAGCTTGCGAAACTCTGGTGACCACCGGACAGGTGGTGCTGGCGGGTGAAATCAAGACAAAGGCATACGTTGACCTCCAACGCATCGCCCGCGAAGTCATCAACAAAATCGGCTATACGAAAAGCGAATACATGTTCGAGGGCAACTCCTGCGGCGTGCTCTCGGCCATCCACGAACAAAGCCCCGACATCAACCGCGGCGTCGAACGCGAAAACCCGATGGACCAAGGCGCAGGCGACCAGGGCATGATGTTCGGCTATGCCACGAACGAGACAGAAAACTACATGCCGCTGTCGCTCGACCTGGCACACAAGATACTCATGGTGCTGGCTGACATCCGCCGCGAAGGCAAGGTGATGACCTACCTGCGCCCGGACGCCAAGAGCCAGGTGACCATCGAGTATGACGACGAGGGCCGCCCCGTGCGCATCGACACCATCGTCGTCTCCACCCAGCACGACGAGTTCATCCTCCCGGCCGACGACAGCCGCGAGGCACAGCTCCGCGCCGACGCCGAGATGCTCGCCCAAATCCGCAAGGACGTCATCGAGACGCTCATGCCGCGCGTCATCGCCAGCATCCACAACGAAGCCGTCCTCGCCCTCTTCGACGACCACATCACCTACCACGTCAACCCGACGGGCAAGTTCGTCATCGGAGGCCCCCACGGCGACACCGGCCTGACAGGCCGCAAGATTATCGTCGACACCTACGGCGGCAAGGGCGCCCACGGAGGCGGCGCATTCTCAGGCAAAGACCCCAGCAAGGTCGACCGCTCGGCTGCCTACGCTGCACGCCACATCGCCAAGAACCTCGTCGCAGCCGGCGTGGCCGACGAGATGCTCGTGCAAGTGTCCTACGCCATCGGCGTCGCACGCCCCATCAACATCTACGTCAACACCTTCGGACGCAGCCACGTGGCCATGACCGACGGCGAGATAGCCCGCAAAATCGACGAACTGTTTGACCTCCGCCCCAAGGCCATCGAGGAACGCCTGAAGCTGCGCAACCCCATCTACTCCGAGACGGCAGCCTACGGACACATGGGACGCGAGCCGCGCATCGTGACGAAGCACTTCGAGTCGCGCTACGAAGGCGACAAGGACGTGACCGTCGAACTCTTCACGTGGGAGAAGCTCGACTACGTGGACAAGGTGAAAGCGGCATTCGGAATCTGAGAAATGAAGAATGATGAATGATGAATGAAGAGTGCATATAGCTCTGTCTGCAAGGCAATTCTTCATCCTTCATTCATCATTCTTCATTTTTAATTCTTCATTCTTCATTTTTAAACAATGAACACAGTACACAGTGTATGCGTCTACAGCGCATCAAGTACGAAGATAGACAACAGCTATTTCGAATGTGCTGCCGAGCTGGGACGACTCCTGGCGGAGCGGCACATTCGTTTGATAAACGGCGCAGGCTCGATGGGGCTGATGGCCGCCTGTTCCGACGCCGCGCTGGCGGCAGGAGGCGAGGTGACGGGCGTCATCCCGCGCTTCATGGTCGAGCAGGGATGGTGTCACCGGGGCCTGACCGAACTCGTCGTGACGGCCGACATGCACGAGCGCAAGCAGACGATGGCCTCCCTGTCTGACGGCGTGATAGCCCTGCCCGGAGGAGTGGGCACCCTGGAGGAACTGCTTGAAATCATCACGTGGAAACAGTTGGGGCTTTACGTGAAGCCCGTGGTCATCCTCAACGTGAACGGCTTTTTCGACCCGCTGCTGTCCATGCTGCGCCATGCCGTCGACGAGCGCTTCATGCGCCCCGAGCACAGTGCCCTCTGGAGCGTCGCCCGCACGCCCGCCGAAGCCGTCGGCCTGCTCTACACCACGCCCCTGTGGGACAAAAACCTGCGTAAGTTTGCCGCCCTATGAACGAGACCCTGACCCCTGACACGACTCTCTACCTGCAAGCACAGGACTCGCTGCTCGCCCGCCTGCTGACCTACACGGAAGTGCCCGGGCGGGAAGGCGTCCCCGTCCCCTACCAGCTGCGCACGGACGACGGCATCACGACCCTCGTCCTGCTGTCTTTCTTCATCCTGGCCTACGTGCTGTCAAAGGGCAAATACTTCCTGGCCCAGCAAGCCAAGGAGTTCTTCTCCACACGCGAGCGGCCGAGCTTCTTCGACGAGGAGACCAATGTCGACTTCCGCTACCGCATCCTGCTGGTGCTCAACACCTGCCTGATCGCCGGCCTGTTGCTCTTCGAACAGTTCGCCCCGCACGCCCCCGGCCGCCTGTGGGGGCTGGCCGTCTACGTCGGCGTATGCCTGTCATACTACGTGCTGAAGTTCGCCACGTACAGCTTCACGAACTGGGTATTTTTCAATAAAAGCAAACAAAAGCCCTGGCAGCACGCCTACTCCCTCATCTTCGGCGTGGAAGGCATCCTGCTGTTTCCCGTGCTCCTGTTGTTGGTCTATTTCGATTTGCCGGTTGACAAAAAACTCATTTTTGCCGGCCTGGTTATCATTTTGGGGAAAATATTGTTGTTTTGTAAATGCGCCAGCATCTTTTTTGGAAAAAAACAGCGTGCTTTCTATTTAATTGTGTACTTTTGCGCCTTGGAAATAGTGCCATGCTTTGTCCTTGGCCGAACGATAATCACCATTAGTAGTTTACATAATAAAATATTAGGACTTTGAAAATAAAAAAGATCTTGGTGTCTCAGCCTAAACCGACATCTGAGAAATCGCCTTACTACGACATAGCCAACAAGTATGGGGTCGACATCGTGTTCCGCCCTTTCATCAAAGTTGAAAGTGTATCTGCTAAAGAGTTCAGGCAGCAGAAAGTATCGATACTCGACTATACGGCTATCGTGTTTACCTCGCGCCACGCCATCGACCACTTCTTCCACCTGTGTGAAGAACTGCGCGTGAGCATCCCCGAGACGATGAAGTATTTCTGCGTCACGGAATCCATCGCCCTCTATATCCAAAAATACGTGCAATACCGCAAGCGCAAAGTGTTCTTCGGCGCTACGGGAAAAATCGAGGACCTCATCCCCTCGATGGTCAAGCACAAGGCCGAACGCTATCTCGTGCCCATGTCTGACGTGCACAACGACGAAGTGAAAAACCTCCTCGACAAGGCCAAGCTGCAACATACGGAAGTCGTCATGTACCGCACGGTGAGCAACGACTTTGCCCCCGACGAGCCGTTTGACTATGACATGCTCATCTTCTTCAGCCCCGTCGGAGTGGCCGCCCTTCAGAAAAACTTCCCCGACTTCAAGCAGGGCGACATCGCCATCGGCTGCTTCGGTCCGGCAACGGCCAAGGCCGCACGCGACGCGGGCCTGCGCCTCGACGTGGAAGCCCCCACGCCCGCTGCCCCGTCCATGACGGGCGCACTGGAGATGTTTCTCAAAGACTTGAAATAAGAGAAGAAACACACAGCGACAAGGAAGTCTCACTAACAATCTATATTATATATGAAGAAAGGATGCCCGCTCGCATGAGCAGGCATCCTTTTTCTGTGTGTGTTTCCATAGCCGGACGGACGGCAAGAAGGCGGGAGGGTCATTCGCTGCCTCCGCCCAGGGCGTGATAGAGGTTAATGATGCCCTGTATTTGGTCAAATCGGTCGTTGGTCTCTGTCAGTTCAGCCTGGAGCAAGGCCTGGCGGGCCGTGAGCACTTCGAGGTAGGAAGCCGAAGTGCTGTGCTCCATCAGCTGCTGCGTGCTGCGGACAGCCTTGTGCAGGGCGTCGAGCTGTTCCGCGTCGATGACAAGGCGGCTGCGGGCGGTCTGCCACTGCGCGAGGGCATCGTTCACCTCGTTGCCTGCCCGGAGCAGGCTTTGGCGGAAGGAGAGCAAGGCCTCTTCCTGGCGTGCCTTGGCGATACGCAGGTTGGCAATGTTCTGCCCGCGCTGGAAGAGGGGCTGCGTGAGCGAGCCGAGAGCGCTGAGCAGCCAGTTGCCCGGGTTGATGATGGCCGAGCCGCTGTTGTTCGTCCATCCCGCCGAACCGCTCAGCGTGATGCGCGGATAGAAAGCCGAGCGGGCGGCATTCGTGTTATAGAACGCCTGTGCGAGGGCGGCTTCGGCCTGGCGCACGTCGGGACGGCGTTCGAGCAGTTGCAGGGGGACACCCACGGCCAGCTTCTCCGGGAAACGCTGCTCCCCGAGCGTCGTGCGGCTGACAGGGCCCGGCACACGTCCCAGCAGGGCCGAGAGCGAGTTCTCCTGCGCACGTATCTGCTTGCGGAGGGTCAGCACGGAGCCTTCCACCGAGAGCTTGTTTGCGAGGGCCTGCGCCACGGCAGCTTCGTTGGCTTCGCCCACCCGTTTGCGCACCTCGTAGGTGCGGACGATTTCCGTCCACGAGTCGAGCGTGCGGAGGCTGATGTCCAGCTGGCGGTCGAGCGTCAGCAGGTTGTAGTAGCTGTTGGCGATGGTGGCGACGAGCTGCGTCTGCACAGCCTGCCGGTAAGCCTCGCTCTGCTCCAGGGCGGCACGCGCCCCGCGCTTGGCATTGGTCAGACGTCCGAAGAGGTCGACTTCCCACTCGGTGGAAGCGGCGATGCTGTAAGTCTTGTCGGGCTTCGCGCCGTCATAGCTGCCCAACTGGCCTTGTGGGCGAGCGTGAGCGAAGGAAGATAGGCCAGGCGCGAAGTGAACAGCGTGGCTTCAGCCTCCTCGACACGCAGGCGGGCGATGCCCAGGTCGGTATTGTTGGCCAGCCCTTCGCGGATGAGCGCCTGGAGGGCCGGGTCGGTAAAAAGTTCGGTCCAAGGCAGGGAGGCGATAGACACCGTGTCGGTCGCCGTCGTGTCCGGGCCATAGAGTCGCTCCAGTCCCTCGACGGCCTGTGCGGGGCGTTCGTAACGCTTGTACGTGCCGCAGGAAGCGAGCGCGAGGGCGAGCATGATTGTCAGTATGTTTCTTGTCTTTCTCATTGTTCCGTATGTCATAGGGAATCTCTTTACAAAGTTGGATGAAGGCAAAGCATACACAAACGCCGCGGTGAAGAGCATCCATACTCTTTCAACAACACTTTATAATTCTATCATTAAGACTTTCGATACTCTTTCCGCAGCGTGTTCTATACTCTTTGCCTGACACTATTTATCGTTCTTTTTCACTTTCTCTTCTTTCCGTTTCCGGATGTCCTCCATCTCGCTCTGGATTTCCCAGTCGGGATGAGGGAGGAACTCCACGGACTTCACACGTTCCTGTATGTATTGGAACATGACGAAGAACACAGGCACGAGGAACAGGATAGCCAGGATGCCGAACACCATGCCTCCCACCACGCCTGAGCCCAGCGAAGAGTTGCCGTTAGCCCCCGCGCCACTGGCGAACATCAACGGCAGCAAGCCGAAAATCATCGCGAGCACGGTCATCAGGATGGGACGGAAGCGGACGCGGGACGCGGCAAGGGCCGCCTGCACAAGCGACATGCCCGCACGCCGGCGGTCGGCTGCATACTCTGTCAACAGGATAGCCGTCTTGGCCAGCAGGCCGATAAGCATGATAAGACCCGTCTGCATGTAAATGTTGTTCTCCAGCCCCATGAGCTTGGCGAAGAGGAAGCTGCCCATCAGCCCGAAGGGCACGGCCAGGATGACGGCAAAGGGCACGAAAAAGCTCTCGTAGAGGCCGCACAGGATGAGGTAGACGAAGACGGTGCAGATGAGGAAGATGACACCTGTGTTGTTCGTCGTCTGGCTCTCCTCGCGCGAGATGCCTGCAAACTCGAACCCGTAGCCGCGCGGCAGGCTCTCGGCTGCCACTTCGCGGATGGCCTGGATGGCGTCGCCCGCGTTGGAGGCCGTGGAGTGGATGTAGGTCATGTTTTCCACACCGTTGATGGCCTCTTCCAGGGGGACGATTACCGACTTCTGCACCGTCTCGGCGTTCGCGCCGGAATAGCTGGTCATGACCTCCACCGTGGGCGGAGCGATGCTGGGGAACTGCTCGACAGGCAGCGTCACCAGCGCGATGCACCCCAACAGCACGATGGCCACCGAGATGACGATGGAGAGCACCGGCCGTTCGATAAATGTCTTCAGTTTCATACTTAATATAATGAAGAATTAAGAAGCTGTTTTGAATTTCTACAAAAAGTTTTTCTCGGCTTGATGTATCCGTTTTCGTGTGCGTTTTGGGCGATTTTTTGGCCCTTTTCGCTTCTGTTCTTTGTCAGATGGCCCGCCATCTTCCTCATCACGGAAGCAAAAATGACTCAAAAACTCATCCCAAATCATCACACGATAAATTCAAAACAGCTTCTGATTATGCATGTTCGGGCCCCGGATATTTGCATTCTTCCGAAAGTTGACCCTTCTTTGCAACGCGAAATGGCTGCCGACAGCATCAGCGAACTCGTCGGGGAGGAATGACGGATGCCCGCAGCCTCCTGCGCGGGCTGGGCGACTCGAAGTCGCCGCTCTACTTCGTGCTCATCGCCTGCATCATCAACATCGGGGTCGACTTCCTGCTGGTCGGGGGATTCGGGCTGCGTGCGGCCGGTGCCGCCATCGCCACGGTGCTGTCGCAAGGCATCAGCTTCCTGACGGCCCTGTGGTTTCTCCACCGCCGGGGATTCCACTTCGCGTTCGGCTGGCGCGACATCCGGCCGAACCGCTTCCTCTCCGGGCAAATCACGAAGCTCGGCGCACCCATCGCCCTGCAGGATGCGCTGATAAATGTCTCGTTCCTCCTGATTACGGTCATTGTCAACCAGATGGGCGTCGTGGCCTCAGCCGCACTGGGCGTCGTGGAGAAAATCATCGTATTTGCCATGCTTCCGCCCACGGCCATCGCCGCAGCCGTGGCCACCATGACGGCGCAAAACTACGGCGCGGGGCTGGTCAGGCGCATGACGCGCTGCCTCTGGTCGGGCGTCGGGATGGCCCTGACGTTCGGCCTGGCCGTGTGTGTCTACGCGCAATTCCTACCAGCGACGCTGACGGGCGTCTTCACAAACGATGCCGCCGTGGTCGACATGGCAGCCGGCTACCTGCGCGGCTACAGCATCGACTGCGTGATGGTGAGCTTCGTGTTCTGCTTCAATTCCTACTTCAGCGGACAGGGCAATTCGCTCTTCCCGATGATACACAGCCTGATAGCCACCTTCCTGTTTCGCATCCCGCTGTCCTACCTCTTCGGCCAATGGGACCCTACGGACCTGCAGCTCATGGGCTACGCTCCTCCCCTGTCGACGCTGGTCTCGCTGCTGATCTGCCTCTGGTACCTGCGCCGCAACAACTGGAAGCTGCGGGCCGAACAACCGGCAGCGTGAACGGACGCGGCCCGATGTGGGCAAAACCAAGCTGTTAAGGGTGGCCGACCACGCCCTTAACTCCGTGGTCGGCTACCCTTCTTTCCGTGGACGGACGGAAAGGAAGGCCTCCGCGAACGCAGTCCGGCCCGACCGCAAAACACAAAAATCGCAGCAAACAAAAACTGTTTTGCCGAATAAAGTGTAACTTTGCAACCTGAACTCATCGTCCCGAAACACCGATTTATGGAAACAAACGAAGCAACCCGCCGACCACAAACATTCCGCAAAGAAGAGCGCCTGTGCCGCCAGCTTCTTATCGACCGCCTGTTTGCAGGGGGAAGCAAGTCCATGTCGGCTTTTCCGATGCGCCTGGTCTACCTGCCCGTGGAAGCAAGCGAGGCCAATGCGCCCGTCACGCTGCTCATCAGTGTGCCGAAGAAACGGTTTCGCCGGGCGGTGAAGCGCAACCGCGTCAAGCGGCAGATACGCGAAGCCTACCGCAAGAACAAACACATCCTGCTCGACACGGTCGAGGCAAAAGGCCTCCATCTCATCATGGGCGTCATCTGGCTGGACAACGAGCTGTCACCCTCCGCCGAAGTGGAAAAACGCCTTGTCAACCTGCTCCAGCGGTTGGCCGAACGTCTGTAACCCCATTCCGGCCGCCTATGAACCTGCACAACGTATTGAACCGCCTGAACCATCTGTTGGCCGAAATGCTCCTGCTGCCCATCTATTTCTACCGCAACTGCATTTCCCCGCTGACGCCCCCCTCGTGCCGCTTCACGCCCACCTGCTCGCAGTATGCCATCGAGGCCATCCGCAAACACGGGCCTTTCAAGGGGCTTTACCTGGCCATCCGCCGCCTGCTGCGCTGCCACCCGTGGGGAGGTTCGGGCTATGACCCCGTCCCGTAAACATCCGCCCCATGATACCTTTGGACATACATACCCACCGTCTGCCCGACGAGCCGGGCACAGCCGTCGTCAGCCTGGAGGCCGGAGAGGGTCTCGCCTTGCCGTCGTCACCCTGCTCCGTGGGCATCCATCCCTGGCACATCACCGGGGGATGGCAGACACAGATGGAAACCCTCGCCCGCCTTGCCGCCAGCCCGCAGATGGTCGCGCTGGGCGAATGCGGACTTGACAAGGCCTGCCTGAAGACACTGCTTCCGACAGAGCGCGGGGCGGCCTTTGCCCTTCAGGAGGAAGTGTTCGAGGCCCACGTGCGCCTGAGCGAGGCGTGCGGCAAGCCGCTCATCATCCACTGCGTACGGGCCTACAATGAGCTTGTGGCGCTCCGGCGCAGACACCGTGCACGGCAGGCATGGGTGGTCCACGGCTTCCGCGGCAACCGGCAAGTGGCCGCCGCGCTGCTGGATGCAGGGTGTCATCTCTCCTTCGGCGAACGCTACCAGGCGGAAGCCCTGCGTGCCGTCCCCGCCGACCGGCTCTTTGTCGAGACCGACGAGAGCCTCCAGCCGGCAAGCGCCATCCTGGCCGGCGTGGCACACGACCGCGGCCTGACGCCCGAAGAATTTGCACAACAACTACAGACCAACTATAAAAACGTATTTCTCCATGAAAATACTTGAAACCGAACGCCTCCTGCTCCGCACGATGGACGAAGGCGACTACGAAGCCCTCTGCCTCATCCTGCAAGACCCGGAAGTGATGTATGCTTACGCCCACGCCTTCACCGACGAGGAAGTGCGCCTCTGGCTGCGCCGCCAGCAGGAACGCTATGCCCGCGACGGCTTCGGGCTCTGGGCCGTCGTGCTGAAAGAGAGCGGCACGATGATCGGCCAGTGCGGGTTGACCCTGCAGCCCTGCGACGGGCGCACGATGGTCGAAGTGGGCTACCTCTTCCGGAAAGCCTACTGGCACCGGGGCTACGCGACCGAAGCGGCCATCGCCTGCAAACGCCATGCCTTCAGCCTCCCCGGCATCAGCGAAGTGTGTTCCATCATCCGCGACATCAACCGTCCCTCACAGGCCGTCGCCCTGCGCAACGGCATGACACACCGCGGCACGTTCACGAAGCACTATTGCGGCATGGACATGCCCCACTATGTCTACATCACGTCCCGCGCGGATTAGTTTCTCGGGTCAAACCACAAAGTTTGCCTCTTTTTATTGGCTTTTCAGATAAAGTGTCGTACTTTTGCCCAGAACGTTACAAGACAAAACATTTATAAACAAAAACATTAAAGAATCATTCGATGAATTTTGTAGAAGAATTAAGATGGCGCGGGATGCTTCACACCATGATGCCCGGCACAGAAGAGTTATTGGCTAAAGAACAAGTGACAGCTTATCTGGGTATTGACCCGACGGCCGATTCCCTTCACATCGGTCACTTGTGTGGCGTGATGATGCTCCGCCATTTGCAACGTTGCGGCCACAAACCCCTGGCTTTGGTGGGCGGAGCGACCGGCATGATCGGAGACCCTTCGGGCAAATCTGCCGAACGCAACCTGCTCGACGAAGAGACTCTGCGCCATAACCAGGAATGTATCAAAAAGCAACTGGCCAAGTTCCTGGACTTTGATTCAAACGAACCGAACAAAGCCGAACTGGTCAACAACTACGACTGGATGAAAGACTTCACCTTCCTCGACTTTGCACGCGAGGTGGGCAAACGCATCACCGTGAACTACATGATGGCAAAAGACTCCGTGCAGAAACGCCTCAACGGCGAAGCACGCGACGGACTGTCGTTCACGGAATTCACCTATCAACTGATTCAAGGCTACGACTTCCTATACCTGAACACGCACAAGAACTGCAAGTTGCAGATGGGCGGTTCGGACCAATGGGGCAACATGACGACCGGCACGGAGCTTATCCGCCGTACCACAGGGGCCGAAGCCTACGCCCTGACCTGCCCGCTCATCACCAAGGCCGACGGAGGCAAGTTCGGCAAGACGGAGAGCGGCAACGTATGGCTCGACCCGCGCTACACTTCGCCCTACAAATTCTACCAGTTCTGGCTCAACGTAAGCGATGACGACGCCGCACGCTACATCAAGATATTCACCTCGCTCAGCCGCGAAGAAATCGAAGCCCTCATCGCCGAGCATGCTGAAGCCCCCCACTTGCGCGTGCTCCAAAAACGTCTGGCCAAGGAAGTGACCATCATGGTCCACTCCGAGGAAGACTACAACGCCGCCGTCGAGGCATCGGGCATCCTTTTCGGAAACGCCACCTCCGAAGCGCTCCACAAGCTCGACGAGGCCACGCTGCTGGCCGTGTTTGAAGGCGTGCCGCAGTTTGAAGTGTCGCGCGACCTGCTCGCCGGAGGCGTGAAAGCCGTCGACCTGCTCGCCGAACATACCGGCGTGTTCGCCTCCAAGGGCGAGATGCGCAAGCTGGTGCAAGGCGGAGGCGTGTCGCTCAACAAGGAGAAACTGGCAGCCTTCGACCAGGTCATCACCACGTCTGACCTCGTGGCCGACAAATACCTCGTCGTGCAACGCGGCAAGAAGAATTACTACCTGGTGATTGCACGATAAGCAATCGCCATACATAATATACAAGAAAAGCCGCCTACGAAAGCCGCAGGCGGCTTTTCATTGAAAAAAGTAGCCTCAAGGTTTGGAAGATGTCAGAGAAAGCTCTATCTTTGCAACGCTTTTCAAAAGAAAGCACCTGATGATTGGACTATGGTGTAATGGCAGCACAACAGGTTTTGGTTCTGTTTGTCTAGGTTCGAATCCTGGTAGTCCAACACAAAAAAAGTTCTGAAAGATTTACTTTCGGAACTTTTTTTGTTTATTTGCATGTCCTAAAATGAGGGTCAGCCCGAACCCCCTGTGGGTATGTCAGATCTGCACAGTCAGTTTGCATAATCTTAAAATAAAGAAGGGCATATCTCCGACTCCCCTAAACTGTGTTCTGAAGGCTTTAATTTTTGCATTGAATGATTCCGCAGTATCCAGGCTTTTTATTTTATTGCAGCATAAGGCAAGCTTTCCACGTGCCACATCCTTGTCATAGCGCTTGTCATATACAAAAACAGAAGCGACCGGAAATTCAGGTGTTACCCATCCTTTCCGGTCGCCCTAACACAAAGAATAGCCAGTTTGGCTAATTATTTCGGTTGCTTTCCAATGTAGGCCAGGATGCCTCCGTCGACATAGAGCACTTGGCCGTTGATGAAGTTCGAAGCGTCGGAAGCGAGGAACACGGCCGAACCCATCAGGTCTTCGGGCGTACCCCAGCGGGCTGCCGGAGTCTTGGCCACGATGAACGAATCAAACGGGTGACGGGAGCCGTCCGGCTGGCGTTCACGCAGCGGAGCTGTCTGCGGAGTGGCGATGTAGCCCGGGCCGATGCCGTTGCATTGGATGTTGTATTCACCATATTCGGAAGCGATGTTGCGGGTCAACATCTTCAGGCCACCCTTGGCTGCGGCGTAGGCCGACACGGTCTCGCGGCCCAGTTCGCTCATCATGGAGCAGATGTTGATAATCTTTCCGTGGCCTTTCTTGATCATAGCCGGGATGACAGCTTTCGACACGATGAACGGGGCTGTCAGGTCGATGTCGATGACCTGGCGGAATTCCTCCACCTTCATGTCCACCATCGGGATACGCTTGATGATGCCTGCATTGTTGACCAGGATGTCGATGACGCCCAGCGTCTTTTCGATGTCAGCCACCATTGCCTTCACGTCTTCCTCGTTTGTCACGTCGCAGAGGTAGCCCTTCGCGTCGATTCCCAGAGCCTTATAGTCGGCAAGCGCTTTGTCCATGTGTTCCTTACTGCGGCAGTTGAACGCGATTTTCGCGCCTGCCTCGGCCAGTCCCTGTGCCATTGCGAAGCCGATGCCGTAAGCGGCGCCGGTCACCAAAGCAACTTTACCTTCGAGTGAAAAATTTACCATAGTCGTATTGTTTTGTTTAATTGTGAAATGTCGTCATTGGCTGTCTGCTCAGCGCAGGTCGGTGATGGCCGAGAAGTCCTGGTCGCCATAATCCAAGTTTTCGCCGCCCATGCCCCAGATGAACGTGTAGTTGTGCGTGGCGGCAGCGCTGTGGATGGACCATTCGGGCGAAAGCACGGCCTGCTCGCCCTGCATCCAGACGTGGCGCGTCTCGCTGACCTCGCCCATCAGGTGGCACACGGCCTGGTCCTCAGGCAGTTCGAAATAGAAGTAAGCCTCCATGCGGCGGCTGTGCACGTGGGCCGGCATGGTGTTCCACACCGAGCCGGGTTGCAGCTCGGTCATGCCCATCTGAAGCTGGCAGGTGGGAAGCACCTGGCTGACGAGCATGCGGTTGATGATGCGGTGGTTCGAGCCTTCGAGCGAGCCAAGCTCCATGCAGTCGGCATCGGCCTTCGTCACCTTGCGGTCGGGGTAGGTGCAGTGTGCCGTCGTGGAGTTGAAATAGAACTTCGCCGGACGGGCTGCATCCTTGCTCTCGAACGTGATGTCGCGCTCGCCGCGCCCCAGGTAGAGAGCCTCCTTGTAGTCCAGCTCGAACACGGCGTCGCCCGCGCGGACGATGCCCGGTCCGCCGACATTGAAAATGCCCACCTCGCGGCGCGTGGTGAAGTGGGGTGCCTTCAGGGGGTCGATGGCCTCCAGCGTGAGCACTTCGGAGACCGGCTGTGCGCCGCCCACAATCATGCGGTCGTACATGGAGTAGACCATGTTGACCTCGTCGGGCGTGAAGACATGTTCGATGAGGAAGTCGCGGCGGATGCGCGCGGTGTCATAATGCTTGGCATCCTCGGGATGCGCCGCATAGCGTATTTCGTAATTTGTTTTCATCGTTAGAACTTTGTACTGTAAACATTTTCCACAAAGATAAGGATTTCTTGCCGTCCTGTGAAACTTTTCGGAGAAATAAATATGCAGGGACGAAGACAGACATCCCGCCGGTGTCTGCCGACGGGCGCTCCACGGACTCCGCGAGCAGTCTTAAGGGTAGCCGACCACGCCTTCCTTTCCATGGTCGGCTACCCTCCTTTCCGTCCCCGGGCGGAGTTAAGGCTTTGGTCGAAACGAAAAAAGAGGTGAAAGCAACGCGGAAAAGACTGAATTCCGGAATCCTATTTCTCGTCAACATGTGTTTTACAACATACGTTTTTTCTTGGCATTATCACTTATTACACTTAACATTGCAAATATTAACAGCTATTATACATTTTAATCCTCTCAAAACCTTTTTTATATGAAACCAACGTATTTACTTTTAATTATGGCCCTAATTTTTATGGCATGTAGTGACCAATATGAACAAACAGTCAATGAGAGTATACAGACATATACACTCCAAACATTAGCAAAAGACACAAAGCCTTTTGAATTTGGAAAAAAATATGCTATATATGAAATTCCTAACGACGTCTACAATTATATCAATCGTGATAGTTTAGATGCTTTCATTTTTTCCAATCTGCCTCAAATGGACAGCATTGCTTTTTATAAAATAAATGATTTCAAAAAATTACATGAAAATGAAATTCATATAACAAGAAATACCAACGATGATGACGATGACGACGACGATGATGATGATGATCCTAACATCTATCGTCTCGGTTCATATAATAACTTATTTGCATTATATCTTCGTGTACAAGGTAGAATAATCTCTACCAATCCTGTAGAATATGATGTATATCTCGATTTCTTTATAGAACAACTATCTTTAAAAACAGAAGCTTTTTTCGTAATAGAAGAAACTAACATCACAAATCTTATTGCTTATTATGATCCTTGTTTGCCTGTTCCCCCCGATTTTACAGAACCATGTGAAGAAGGAATGAAAGTTATTTTTAACGCAAACGGTGTTATTGTTCAATATTCAATGATATCTGCTGTCATTCCAGACTATAAATATATACGGTATCGCTTTGATGCTATGGGAGATTTACCATGGGGTGCATATGCAACTATCCAACAAAGCAAATGATAAAAATGAGAAGCAAATCTTATTTATATGCCGTCGTCTTCCTGTCAGGCCTCCTTTGTGTCGTACTAAAGGCCTCAGCTCAAAACGTCCAAATTTACTCCCAAGAATGCCCTACCTTCTTTGAGGGAGACTCGCTCTATCTGCGTTATGGCACGAAATATGCTATCAAAGACATTCCGGAAGCCTATTTTCTGTTCGTCGAACACGCATTAGGAAGGCAGGTCTCGCGCGACAGCATATTGGAGGACATGTCGGAAAACGGACAAAAAGACAGTGTGCGGCTCATGGCCCCGCGCAACATGATTCGAATAAATAAAGTGGATTATGTAATTGTGAAGAAAGAAGACCCGGAGTTACAAGGCTTCGTGAACGACGGTGGCACGTGCCCCTATGTGGAAAACGGCGCGTGGCTTTTCGACCTTTCCTACAAAGCACGCTTCAGCACCCGGATGAGGCCGACACTATGCAATCTACTGGTTATCAATATTAAAAACTATGACCCATCGTTCACTCATCTTGAGTTTCGCAACGTGACAGCCCGCATCTCTCCTCACTATCCACCTGGCCTTAAGAGCCGGGCAAACAGAAATCGGATGACCCTCAGCCGCATCACACAAATTGACGATGCTGCAACACTCAAGTCGAAACCCTCAGAGGTCATGGATTTGGACATCATAGGCGAGATTCATGGCGAACGCATCCTGCCCGACGGCACTTTCATCGTGGGCAAGTTATATGACTTCCGCATCCACACCCGACGAGACGACTCACGCGACTTGAATTATATCCGCCCCTACCTTCCTTTTAAGGAAGAATGAAGCCCTGCACTCACCGGCACAGTTCCGTGCAGACCTTGTCCTGGAACGCACGCGCACGGGAGCCCTTCAGCACATTCTGGTTGATGATGACGAAAGCCAGCAGACGGCCGTCGGCCGCACGGGCATAGCCGGCCAGCGAACTGACTCCCGTGACGGTGCCCGTCTTGGCATGGACGCGTCCGGCTGCGGGCGTGCCCTTCATGCGGTGGGCCAGCGTGCCGTCCACGCCGGACGTGGGAAGGGCGCGTTTCAGGGGAGCAAACACTTCCGGATGGCGGTGGGCATGGATGAGAAAGGAGAGCAGGAGGTCGGGCGACACGTAGTTGTAGAGCGAGACGCCGCTGCCGTCGGCGATGCTGTATGCCTCCGGGTCAAGGCCGAGCGCGGTGATTTGCGCCTCGATGGCCTCGACAGCGTCGGCTGCCGTGACGGGGCGTTCGGGATGGAGCCTGCGGCCCAGGTGGTAGAACAAGGCTTCAGCCGAGAGGTTGTCACTCTCCTTCAAGGCCTGCATGAGCACGTCGGCGAGCGGGCGGGCGATGACACCCAGGCTGCGGGCACCGCCCGGGACACGGCCTGAAGCATATGGCCCGACGGAGATGCCGGCCTGCTGGAGGCGTTCGGTGAAGACGTAGAGGAAGTAGTGTCCCGAGCCGAAAAGGGGGATGTCCTTCGTCACGGTGCGGTCGGCGTTGCCCGTCACGCGGATTTCATTGCTCTGGTACATCCAGTCACGGGCGACCGTGAGCCGTCCGGCAGAGGGAGTCCGGCTCAGGGCCTCGTTCGCGACGGTGTAGAATGCCGAAGCGGGCGACACGGTGACTTGCGGTCGCACGCCCTTGCTGCCCGGACGGACCGTGACACGGACGCATCCCTTGCGGTACATCAGCGGGGAGAGGCAGGGCTGGAAGTCGAAGCGGGCGTCGTCCCACGACCAGCCTTCGCCGTAGTAGAGCGAGTCCTTCATCGACACGTCCCCCACGACACAGCCCGCGATGCTGCGTATGCCGGCCAGGCGCACACAGTCCACGAGCCGCTGCATGTCTTCATCGCCAAACTCCGAATCGAAGCCCCCGCGCACATACAGATTGCCCTGAAGCGTGCCGTCCGTGACCGGGCCGTCGGCAAACAGCTCCGTGCAGAGGGCATAACCCGTGCCAAGCTGCGTGAGGGCCGTGATGCCGGTGATGAGTTTCTCGACCGACGCCGGCCGGTAGAGCTTCTTGTCCTGATAGGCGAACACAGGCCGGTCGTTCGTAAGGTCATACACCGCGATGCCCACTTCGGAAGCGGCGAGCGCGGGATCGCCCATCAGACGTTGCAGACGTTCGGGGAGCGGCTGGGCCGCAGTCAGGAGGGCTGCCCATAAAAAACCTGTCAAGAGGGCCGCCAGACGAAAAAATGATGTCATAGATGTCTTGTTTTAATTGGCATGTGAATGTATATCCTTGTTTATGCGCCGCTTCAGTTCCGCGACGAAATCCTCTTCCCGCACCGGCATCACGGCGACGCATTTCCCATCGCCATAGACCACCAGCAGGTAAGAAAACAAGCTGTGCCTGCCCGCCCGCAGACGGCGAATCCGCTCGACCCGGCGCAGGCCGGACAGGGGGATGTCAAGCCGGCGCGAGAAACGCCCGTGGCTGACGACGAGCCGGCCGTCAGCCGTCACGGTATAGGTCGTGTGGATGATGCGCTCGACAGCGACCACCAGCAGCAGGAGTGTCAGGGCCGCGCAGAGGCCCATGCGGTGCAGGAAGGAGAAACAGACTCCCACGACGAGCACCGCGAGAAAGAGATACATCAGAAAATGTATGCGTGCGTGAAAGACTTTATCCATCGGAAACATTGTTTGGGCCGCAAGTTACAAAATCTATGAAGAAAACCAGCATGCCGCTATCAAGGAAAAGCACTTTTTAGTAGCTTTGCAGCCTGTAGATACAACAAACACCCATGATTCACAAATACGATTATCTGGTTATCGGCTCGGGCATCGCAGGCATGAGCTTTGCCCTGAAAGTGGCCGAAAAAGGCAAGTCCGTCGCCATCATCTGCAAGACGGAGCTGGAAGAAGCCAACACTTACTTTGCGCAGGGAGGCATCGCCTCGGTGACCAACCTCCAAGTGGACAATTTCGAGAAACACATCCACGACACGATGGTGGCAGGCGACTGGATCAACGACCGTGCGGCCGTGGAGATGGTCGTGCGCCGCGCGCCCTCGCAGATCGAGGAGCTCATCCGCTGGGGAGTGGAATTCGACAAAAACGAATCGGGCGAATTTGACTTGCACCGCGAAGGCGGACACTCGGAATTCCGCATACTGCACCACAAGGACAACACGGGAGCAGAAATACAGACCAGCCTCATCCGAGCCATCCAGAGCCATCCGAACATACACATCTTCAACCATCACTTCGCCGTCGAAATCATCACCCAGCACCACCTGGGCATTATCGTCACACGCTACACGCCCGGCATACGCTGCTTCGGAGCATACGTGCTCAACGAAGACACCGGACACGTCGACACCTTCCTCTCACGCATCACCGTGATGGCCACAGGAGGCTGCGAAGCGGTCTACCGCAACACGACGAACCCGCTCGTGGCCACAGGCGACGGCATCGCCATGGTCTACCGCGCCAAGGGAGCTGTGAAAAACATGGAGTTCATCCAGTTCCACCCCACGGCCCTCTTCCACCCCGGCGACCGCCCCTGCTTCCTCATCACCGAAGCCATGCGCGGCTACGGAGGCGTCCTCCGCACACTCGACGGCAAGGAATTCATGCAGAAATATGACGAACGACTCTCGCTCGCCCCGCGCGACATTGTCGCACGCGCCATCGACAACGAGATGAAACAACGCGGCGAAGACCACGTCTATCTCGACGTCACCCACAAAGACCCCGAGGAGACGAAACGCCACTTCCCGAACATCTACCAGAAATGCCTCAGCATCGGCATCGACATCACGAAAGACTTCATCCCCGTCGCCCCCGCGGCCCACTACCTCTGCGGAGGCATCGTGGTCGACCTCGACGGCCAGTCAAGCATACGCCGCCTCTACGCCCTGGGCGAATGTTCCTGCACAGGCCTGCACGGAGGCAACCGCCTGGCGTCAAACTCGCTCATCGAGGCTGTGGTCTATGCCGACGCGGCAGCCCGCCACTCGCTCGACGTGGTCGACCGCTACGACTTCAACACCGACGTGCCCGAGTGGAACGACGAGGGGACCATCTCGACCGAAGAGCGCGTGCTCATCACGCAGAGCGCCAAGGAGGTCAACCAGATTATGGAAGCCTACGTGGGCATCGTGCGCAGCAATGTCCGCCTGACCCGCGCCTGGAACCGCCTCGACATCCTCTACGAGGAGACCGAACGCCTGTTCAAGCACAGCAAGGCCTCGCGCGAACTGTGCGAGCTGCGCAACATGATCAACGTGGGCTACCTCATCACCCGCCAAGCCATGGAGCGCAAGGAAAGCCGCGGCCTGCACTACACCATCGACTATCCGCACGCAAAGGTTGTGGAAAAATAAGCTCCTTTCATCTATCGCAATAATAAAATAATAAGAGGACAAAAAGGTCATGCTTGGCAAAACCGGGCATGGATAGAATCGTGAACAAAAAACGCCCGCCTTCCGTCGTTCTTCATCGAATAGAACGGAAGGCGGGCTAAATATTTATTTTCTCGGATGACAAAATAGTGTTTGGATGGCTACAATCCCAAATCTTTTAGGAAATCATCTAACAGGATGACGTTCACTTTAGGAAACGGGATTGTGCTTAACACTCGAAAATGTGCATCTTCACTGACAATATAGTCCGCGCCTGCCACAATAGCACAATCTACAAACTTATTATCATCAGGGTCTTGTTCTATCAAATGAAAACGGAAATAAGGGTCTTTCCGCAGCACATTAGGCGAACGCATAAATGCCTGCACGAACAAATAGGCCGCGCGTGCCGATGCTTTCTGTGTGAGGATTTCTTCATATTCGCTCATTATTTCATTTGAAACGCACCACACGAAACGCTCTTTCAAGAAAGCATCCCACAAAGGGCGGTAAACACTGTGCCTTCCAAGCATTCTCAGCAAGCAGTTGGTGTCTACCACTACCATTCTGCGTGCATCATCCTCCGTTTTCATTCTTTATAGGGTGTGCGCAGGTGCTGTCCGCTTAGTTCGTCCAACTTCTGCTGGTTCAACGTTCCGTCTTCCCAAAGCTTTTCCAGTTCCTCGTCCAGCTTGCGGGCATAGTAGTCACGAATGACACGGCTCAACTCGTCTGCCTCTTCTTGAGTTTGCATGTGGGCGAACGATTCAAGCAACGTAAGTTGCGCAGGGCTAAGTTGAATAGCTTTCATATCTTCCTCCTTTTTAATGATTTCCGCTATGCAAATGTACACATTAGACTTTGTATGTCCAAGAGGCGCATTCCACTTTCAGCCCTTTGCCAAATAGTCTTGTACATACATCCGGTGCAAACTGATGTCCGAAGAGCGTATCCGAAACGGACATACAGTATTCGGGAAGTTACATTTTGTCTGTGTATAATCAATTATTATAGCCGCTGACTGCTTTTTGTCATTATTTTATGCTCATAATGGACAATCTGTCAGTTTTCGACTGCATAATCGGTTTGGCACACCCTTTGCACTACCTTAGGCGAGCTTCGGAACACGAAAGGAGCCGAAGCCCGAAGAAACATTTTAGAACTTAAAAAATAGGAGATTACGACTATGACACCGATGAGAAAAAATCAGAATTGGTTACCGAGTATCTTTAATGACTTCTTCGATAACAACTGGATGGAAAAAGCTAACGCTACGGCACCTGCCATCAACGTCGTGGAAAACGACAACAACTACTGTGTCGAACTGGCCGCGCCGGGCATGACCAAGGATGACTTCCAAGTACACCTCGACGACGACGACAACCTCGTCATCACGATGGAAAAGAAGAGCGAGAACAACGAGGACAAGAAGGACGGACGCTACCTGCGCCGCGAATTCTCCTACTCGAAGTTCCAGCAGACGATGATTCTGCCTGACAACGTGGACAAGGAGCACATCAGCGCACACGTCGAGCACGGCGTTCTGTCCGTTGAACTTCCTAAATTGCCGAAACAGGAAAAGACTGACAATGTGAAACGCATCGAAGTCAAATAATCTTGTGAAAGCGAGGCCGCAATCCCGGGCCGACGGGACTGCGGCTTTTTTTGTTTCTAATCCCGACATCCTGTGCAAAAACCCATCATCCTGCTCAACTTCACCCATGCCTACGAAGGCATGGACTTCCTGCGCGCCATGCCCTGCCAGTGGGTCGACTGCACCCACCTGCGCGGGACGCAATGCTACTGCGACAGCGAAGGCGAACGCCGCCTGCGCGCCCTGCTGGCCCCCTACCCGCCCGAAGGCATCCACCTCATCGACTCGGGCGACTACCACTACGTCACGAAGCTGTGGACCGACAAAATCGACCACCCCTTCTCGCTCATCGTCTTCGACCATCATCCCGACATGCAACCCCCGCTCTTCGAAGGCCTCCTCTCCTGCGGATGCTGGGTGCGCACGGTGCTCGACACGAATCCCCACGTGCAGAAAGTGTGCATCGTCGGAGCAACGGAAAAGCTGAAGCAGGAAACGGCGGGCTACGACGGACGGCTGGTCTACTTCAGCGAGCAGACCCTCCGCCTGCGTGAAGCCTGGCATGTGTTCTCGCGCCTCTGGCTCAACGAACCGGTCTACATCTCCATCGACAAGGACGTGCTCACGCCCCGCCAGGCCACGACCAACTGGGACCAAGGCTCGCTCTCGCTCGGGCAACTGGAGTCGTTCCTGCGGGTCATCCTGCGCCACGAGCGCGTCATCGGCATCGACATCTGCGGCGAACTCCCCCTGTGCCAACCCTCCTCCCCGTCGCGGCAAACGGCCAACGAGCAGACCGACAAGGAGCTGCTGGAGTGGCTGCACAGCCATCTGTCCGGCAGGAAAGACGGCTGACGGAGTCCTTCCGTCGGCATTTTTCAAAACGTCCTCCTCCCCGTCGCAGCCGGGTGGCAGACCGCCCCGCCACACATTCCCCACCGGGAAATATCCGATTCTAAACATTTGGTTTCCAGCCATTTTATCACCGACAGCATCAGCCTTAACTCCGCTCGGGGACAGCATTAAGGGCGTGCGGGGACGGCTTCCTTTCCGTCCTCGCACGCCCTCCTTCGCGCACACGAGCCGCATGGGAAGCATCGGCGCATGCCTCCCATGCGGTGCGACCAGGCAGGCCGCAGGAATCTGTTTTGTATGATTTGTTTATCGACGCAGCGTTTGTCTCAAGCTTGCGATTGCTGCTCGTCCTTTTCGCCATCCGCCTGCATCATTCCGTAGGACGACGGAGGGACTCCAAACTGCTGCTTGAAGCATTTGCTGAAATAATACGGGTCGCTGAAGCCTACCATATAGCACACTTCGGACACAGTGTGTGTCTGCTCCTTCAGGAGTTTGGCCGCGTGCCTCAGGCGGATGAGCCGGATGTATTTGATAGGCGGGTAGCCCGTGATGCCGCTCACCTTGCTGCTCAGCGTGGTCTTCCCCAGATGCATGGCATTCGCCAAATCGTTGAGAGACAAGTCGGGGTCGGCAATACGCTGTTCGATGTAGGCATTCAGTTCGTCGAGAAAGTTCTGGTCGGATTTAGAGGTTATCAACGCATTGGCTTGAACCGACAAGTCACGGAAAAACTTGGCACGCAACTTATCGCGTTGCCCGATGAGGTTCTTGATGCAGGCCAAGAGATATTTCATGCTAAACGGTTTCCCGATATACAGGTCAGCCCCTTGCTTCACACCCTTCAAACGCATCTCCGGCGAATCGAGTGCTGTCAACAGGACGATGGGGATATGGCTCGTGTTGAAATCTTCCTTCAGCCGGCGCGTCACTTCGAAGCCGTTCATGTCGGGCATCAGCACATCGCAAATGATGAGGTCCGGATTATACACACGGGCTTCCTCAAGGCCGGATTTTCCATCCGAGGCCACACGCACTTTAAAATACTGCCCGATGTCTTCCGCCAGGAAACGGCGTATGTCATCGTCATCGTCGATGATGAGCACACGGTGTTCATTCAGCGTGGCGGCAGAAGGCTTCGCGTCGTCTTCCGCCGGCATGGAAGGCTCGGTGTCATCTTTCAGGAAAGAGGCTTCAGGCTTGGCGGCTTGCAGCGGGCTGGGCTTCAAGAAGTCTTTTTGCTCATACACATCGGCATGCAATGGAAGCATCACAGTAAATATCGACCCACCGCCTTCATTCTCGCTGTAAGTGATTGTGCCTTTATGCAAACTGACAAGCTCGTGCGTCAGATGCAAGCCCACGCCCACGCTGTCAGCAGAGAAACTGCTCTGCATGAAGCGGCTGAACAGCTCCCCACGCTTTTCCTTGGGTATGCCCACCCCGCTATCAGCGACACTGATTTCCAGCCTGCTTATATCTTCACGGACATTTACCCGGAAATAAACTTTCCCGTTGGCCGGCGTGTACTTGAATGCGTTGGAGAGCAAGTTGTAGGTCACTTTGTCCACATTGCCTTTGTCAATGTACATGCTGTACGTCTCTGTCGAGGGCAAGTAGCGGAAGTCGATTTTCTTCGACTCTGCCATGTCTCTGAAGTTCAGATAGATCTCGTAGAGGAACTTCATCACGTCGGTCTCTTCGAGCGAAAGGGCCAGCTTGTTTCGCTGCATCTTGCGAAATTCCAGCAACTGGTCGGTGAGCCTCAACAAGCGTACCGTGTTTTTTTCCATAATCTTCAGGGACGGCAAGAGTTCGCGGGGTATCTTTTGCTTCATTTCGGCCAAGCGTTCCAAAGCGCCCCGAATCAGCGTCAGCGGCGTGCGATATTCATGCGAGATGTTCGTGAAGAACATCAATTTATACTCCGTCAACTGTTTCTCCACTTCTATCCGGTTGCGCAAGACATTGAACTTATGCATCGTGCGCAGCGAAAGGCCGACAATCAAAAGCAAGAGGAAAAAATAAACGGCATAAGCGGCCGTGGTCTGATAGAAAGGCGGACGAATGACAATGTCGAGCACCGTCTCTTTCCCTCCGGCCATATCAGTCGCCCCCTTGCAGGCTCTCACCCGCAGGGTGTAATTGCCAGGAGGCAGATTGCGATACATAGCAAAGTTTTGCGCAGAAGGAGCATTCCACGCTTCGTCGTAGTTCTCCAGCTTATAAGTATAGTTTGCCTCGTTTTCCGGCGAATAATTAAACGTGGAGAAATAGACTGTAAACGAGTTTTGCTTATGCCCCAAGCGGATTTTGTCCGTATAAGCTATATCATTGGAAAGCAGCGAACCGGGCATGTCCGGACGTATCTCGGCTCCATTTACATGCAGGGAAGTCAAGGTCACTCCCCCAAAACTATCGAGCGCACGGGTGGACTTCACCGCAAGAGGGTCAAACACGATCAATCCATAATTGGAACCAAACAGCAAGTTTCCGTCAGGCAAAAGGCAACCGCTATTCTCCGTGTAGACATTGCCAAGTTCATAGGCTGAAAAGAAGTAATTCCGGAAAGAACGTTCCGGAAGGATGAAGCAGGAAATGCCATATTCAGTAGAAATCCAGAAATGACCGTCGCGGTCTTCGAGGATGGACTGTACGATGTCATTCACCAGTCCGTCATTCGTGTTATAGTGTTCAAATCTTATTTGCTTCAAGTCTGCTCCGGGATGGCATACGCAGAGCCCCGCTCCGGCAGTGCCCAGCCACATACGGCCTGCCCGGTCTTTGTAGATGCACCGGACTTCATTGCTCTTCATCGTTTCGTTCCGGCTACTGAATTCCCAGACTTTATCCAACTCAGCACTCAACACATAGACACCGTCACTCGTCCCAGCCCAGATGCGTCCGTAATCATCCTCGGCTATCGCGCGCACCTGGCGCTGCCCATAAGCTTTCGTAAGAAAATGCCGAAACGTGTATGAGCCATCCTGCTGCGGAATGGCCAAGTCAAGCCCGCCACCAAACGTGCCCACCCACATGCGCCGCTTGCTGTCACAATAGAGGCTGAAGATGTGGTCGAACGACAATGCCGTCGTATCGTTTTTGTTCCTCTTATACCACACGCCGTCGATGCAAAGCCCGTTGCCCCGACTGCCCAACCATAATTTGCCATTGCTATCTTCCGCCACAGCATAAATGTTGGAGTGAGCAAAGTGTTCCCTATGCCGGACCTCGAAACTCTTATCATAGGCAAAAAGGTCCCCGCTGCGCGTACTCACCCACACCTGGCCATCCCCCATCATGTAGGTCGCCACACGGATTATGTTCGAATTGTTTTGCTTATCGCCCCCACTGGGATAAAGACGCCGCACACTCCCATTGAGCACCGACAAACGGGAGACTCCGGCAAACTCCGAACTTATCCAGATGCCTTGCTCGCTGTCTTCCATCACATACTGCAAGTAGTTAGAACGTATGTGGCTGGAACCGTCGATGCTGGCCGTAAAATGCTGCAACTCGCCCGTATGAAGGTCATACGCAAAAAGCCCGTTGCCATAAGTCGACACCCATATGATGTCGCGCGAGTCGTGGACAATGTTGTAACGCTCCCGGTCGATATAGCCCATCTTGTCGGGGTCCATGAAGCGAAACTGCCGGACTTCTTGTGTCTGCGTATTGACATACCACATGCTGCCTGTGTTGTTACATATCCAATAATCGCCCCGATTGTCACGCATGACATGCCCATTGGGAATGTCCAACTGACCGGCAGGCTCCAACCGGCAAGTATGATAGTTGAACTTATACCCGCCGGTCGAAGTGAATATGTACCAATCATCGAGCAGCGGCATGACACCCTGCACCATCAAGAGTCCATCAGCATTGGAAATACGCGCCACTTCACGTGCCGAACGGTTCTCCTCATCCAAGCGTGATATGACGCCTTCAGAAGAGATGAAAAACATCTTCCCCTCAAACGAACAAGCCTTGTAGGCATTTGGCACACTGACGACTTGTGTCGTCCGGCCGTCATCCCCCTCGACCAGCACCACACCCTTGTTTGTGCCTATCCAGATGCGGGACTGCTCGTCTTCATAGATATAGGCCACATGATTGGACGGCAGGCTGCCTGTCTCTTTCTTGAAGGTGACGGAGGTGAAACGCCCGTCTTTCCACCTCACACGGCGACACCCGTTCGATTTATGCCACAACCATATATCCCCGTTCGAGGCCTGGAGCTTGTCCCCATAACGCTGTGTGTACTCGCCGCAACCCGTGAAGTCGACAAAACACCCATGCTTCAAGTCATAACAGCTATACAGCTCCGTGATGGAATTAATCCACAGGAAACCGTTCCGATCTTCGTCGATGCGGCGTATGCGATGATCTGCAAGCGAAGGCTTGTTTGCTTCCGGATGGAAGTTCAGGAAATTATTGCCATCATAACGGCTCAAACCATTCAACGTGCCCATCCAGATGAAGCCTTTGCTGTCCTGGTAGATGCAACGAATCGAATTATTGGCTATCCCATCGTGGGTCGTCATGTGTATAGAACGCACCTCCACTGTCCCCCGCAGGACTTGAGGGAGACAGAACAAAAGAATACAAAAGCACCATATCTTACAGTGTATGCTCATACTTCCGCCGGATGTTTTTTTCTTCGGACAAATTTAGAGATTTTCTTCCAAATCATCCCTATCCTCGCCCCATAAGACGACAGCATGTACGTTCACAACGAACCGGCAAGACTTGGCAACCACCTTTGCCACAGCCTTGCCGGCTCGCCTGCTTATCCGTTGTTTCACCGTCTCGGCGCGTTCATCAGCTCCCGTGCACGCTGTGCCTTGTGCTCTTCGTAGATTTCGTCGATGATGCCGTCAGAAAGGCCGATGACGGGCACATAGATGTATGTCGCGGAGACGAGGCGGGACACGAGCAGGAAGATGTTGCCGGCGGGCACGATGACGTCGGCACGGTCGGGCTTGAGGTCATACTTCGCCATGCGCTCCTCCACGGTGAGGGCCGCGAGCGACTCGTGGAGCTCCTTCAGCGTGGCGACCGTCATGCGCTGGAGGCGGCGGTCCTTGTGCTCGGCCAGGCGGTAGAGCTTGTTGATGTTGCCGCCCGAGCCCACGATGTTGATGCCCGGATAGGACTGTGCCAAGGCCTTGAGGTCGGTCTCCAGGCGCTTCCACTCCGTGTCGGCCACAGCCTGGTTGAGGATGCGCACAGTCCCGATGTTGTAGGAACGGCTGCACACCAGTTGGCCTTCCGACAGGAGGTTCACCTCCGTACTGCCGCCGCCCACGTCGACATACATGTAGTTGCCCTTGCGGTCGCCCATGTAGGTCAGGTGGTTGTTATAGATGATGCGGGCCTCTTCCTGCCCGTCGATAATCTCGACATGGATGCCTGCTTTCTGGGCGATGCGCTTGATGATGGCCGAGCCGTTGCGGGCGTCGCGCATGGCCGAGGTGGCGCAGGCGCGGTAGTCCTCCACGTCGTAGACCTTCATGAGCTGGCGGTAGGCCTTCATGAGGCGCACCATGCTCTTGGCTTTCTTCTCCGAGATGGTGCCCGTGGCGAACACGTCGAAGCCCAGGCGCAGAGGGACGCGCACGAGCAGTTCCTTGCTCATCGTGGGCACTTCGCCGCTCTCCTCGACATGCTTGATGAGCAGGCGGACGGCGTTCGAACCGATGTCGATGGCCGCATAATTGATGCCATAGGTCGGGAGCGTGTCTTTGTCAATCATCATCATTTCCTTTCTCCTCATTTGATTGTTCCGCCTCGCGGTAATATTCGTAGAGGGCCTCCTGCGAACGGAAGGGAGGCTCGCCCTCGGGAGCTTCGCAGAAGAGGTTCTTGCCTTCGCCGTCGACGATGCGCGCCTGGAGCGTGTCGCGGAAGCCGTAGTCGACAATGCGCTTCATCTCTTCTTTGATAGCCGGGTCGTAGATGGGCGTCACGACCTCCACGCGGTGGTCGAGATTGCGCGTCATCCAGTCGGCCGAGCCGATAAACACCCGCTCCTCGCCGCCCGCGGCAAAGACGAAGATGCGCGAGTGTTCCAGATAGCGGTCGATGATGCCGTGGATGCGGATGTGGTCGCTCACGTCGGGAATGCCCGTCACGAGCGAGCAGTTGCCGCGCACGAGCAGGTCGATGTCCACACCCGCACGCGAGGCCTCGTAGAGCTTCTCGACCATCACCGGGTCGGTGATGTGGTTTATCTTTATCTTGATATAGGCGGGTTTGCCGCTTTTCTTGTTCTTTATCTCGTTGTTGATGAGCGTGACAAACTTGTTCTTCATCTCGTTGGGCGACACGAGCAGCTCCTTGAAGCGGATGGGGCTGTAGGGGCGCTCGATGAAGCTGAACACGCTGTCCACGTCCTTCACCAGGCGGCGCGAAGCCGTCATGAGCATGCAGTCGGTGTAGGTGCGGGCATTGCCTTCGTGGAAGTTGCCCGTGCTGATGCAAGCCACGTCCGTGCCGCGCTTCATGCCGATGTGCACCAGCTTGGAGTGCACCTTCAGTCCTTCCACGCCGAAGATGACCTTGATGCCGGCCTCCTGCATGCGCTTCGACCAGTTGATGTTCGAAGCCTCGTCGAAGCGGGCCAGCAGTTCGATGACGACGGTCACCTTCTTGCCGTTGCGTGCCGCGCCGATGAGGGCCTTCACCACCTTTGATTCCTTGGCCAGGCGGTAGAGGGTCATCTTGATGCTGTCCACCTCCTTGCTCACGGCCGCTTCCTGGAGCAGGCGGATGAAGGAGTCGAAGCTATGGTAGGGCACGTGGAGGAAACGGTCTTTCTCCTGGATGCGGCGGATGAGGCTCTCGGGCCCGTCGAGTTCGCGTTTCAAGATGGGAGGCCAGGCCGGATAGCGCAGGTCGCCGCGCCCGCAGTCGGGGAATTTCATGAAGTCCTTGTGGTTCTGGTAGCGTCCGCCGGCCAGCACCGTGTCCAGGCTGTCGAGGTCGAGCTTGCGGAGGACACGCTTGAGCAAATCCTTCGGCATACGCGCGTCGTAGAGCACGCGCAGGGGTTCGCCGCGCTTGCGGCTCTTCACGCCTTTCGAGATTTTCTGGAGCATGCCCGTGCGCAGGTCGTTGTCTATCTCCATCTCGGCATCGCGGGTAAACTTGAAGGTGTAGGCCTCATATCCCGTGTAGCCCAGTCCTTCGAAGATGAAGGGCAGACAGTGGCGCACGGCGTCGTCCAGATACATCAGGTAGCTCTTCCCCTCGTGGTCCGGCAGGCGCACGAAGCGTCCGCACTGGGCGACGGGCAGTTCCAGGAAGGCATAGTCCGACACCGTCCTCGGTTCGTGGCGCGTCACCTTCACGGCCAGGTAGATGTCCTCGTCGTTCTCATAGTCGAGCATCTTGATGGCCGAGAACCACACCGGCACGATGAGGCCGCTCAGCTTCGAGTGGTAGTAGTCATGGATGAAGTCCTGCTGCTCAGGCGTAAGCTCCGTGTCCGAGACGAGGAAGATGTTCTCCCGCCGCAGCGCCTCGGTCACTTCGTCGACGGCCTTCGAATAGGCCTTGGCATACTGGGCGTTCAGCTTGTTGATTTGCTTGATGACCTTCTTGGCATGTTCGCTCTCGCGTGCGGCCGAGCGGTCCGTACATTCCGCGATGCGGCTCTGGCTGGCCATGCGCACACGGAAAAACTCATCCAGATTGTTCGAATAAATGCCCAGGAACGACATGCGCTCCAGCAGGGGCACATGCTCGCGGGTCGCTTCCTGTAATATGCGTTCGTTGAAATACATCCAACTGATGTCTCTTTCCAGATACGGAAATTCTTTTTTCTTCTGTGCCATCTTGAACTTGTCTATAGTTTTAGCAAAGAAACGAAACTTATGTTACAATACAGTTGCAATCCCGAAAAAACTTCACGACAACTACAAGATTTCTTCGCCGGAAACCGGACATTTCCCTCCCTTCCTTTCCGTCCGGGGACGGCCTCCTTTCCGCCCGACCACGGAAAGGAAGGTAGCCGGGGACGGAAAGGAAGGCGTCCCCGCCGTGTCTCCCAAGCGTCCGGAAGCCATGTCCGGAAAGTCCGGAAATGTGTTCCTCCCGATTGGTTTCATTAACATATCGACAAAATATCATGCTAAAATATTTTGTTTTTAAACAAAATGCTCTATTTTTGCCATCAAGCCCCTATATTTGTAACGATGCAGGACATTTGCCGGAAGAGGCTTCCGCCAAGCCTGCCGCAGCCACACCTGCGGACAGACTGCCGGCCTGTCAGAAGGAGGGAAAAATGCATTTCCACAGAAAGGGCAGAAGCGAAAATACGCTACCTAACATCTTAATATATATGAAGAAGAAAGAGCAGAAAAAAGACCTGCCGCGCGGCAGGAAAAACGGCCTCGGCATGAGGCTGTTCGCATGCGCCCTGCTCGGAGGCCTCCTGGCCGACCCGCTCGCGGCGCAATCGCTGAAGACTGACGACTCCCCGACGACACGGGCCGAACAGGCCGTCACCGTGACGGGCGTGGTGCTCGACGCGATGGACGACTCCCCGATGATAGGAGTCAACGTGCTGGTTGTCAACTCAAAGGGAGAGGGCAAAAATGGCATAGGCACTGTCACTGACGCCGACGGCCGCTTCACGGTCAGCGTGCCCGAAGGCACCCGTCTGAAATTCTCATTCGTGGGCTACAAGGACCAGGTGCTGGAACCTTCGCCCAACATGACCGTCGTCATGCAGGAAGACGCCAACACGATGGACGAAGTCGTGGTCAACGGCTTCTTCACCCGCTCGAAGCAGACCTTCACCGGAGCGGCCCGCACGGTGACTTCCGAGCAACTGCTAAGCATCTCCCCGAACAATGTGCTCCAGGCACTCTCCGTCCTCGACCCCGCCATCAAAATCAACAAGAACAACGCGATGGGGTCAAACCCGAACAACATCCCCGACCTGGTCATCCGCAGCACGACATCGCTTGCCACGGACAACGAAGCGGGACTCAACGCGCCGCTCGTGGTCATCGACGGCGTGGAAGCGACGCTCCAGGACCTCTACGACATCAACATCTATGACATCGAGCGTGTCGACATCCTGAAAGATGCTTCCGCCACGGCCCTCTACGGCGAGAATGCGGCCAACGGCGTCATCGTCATCGAGCGCAAGCGCGTCGAACAGGCCCCGCTGCGCATCCGCTACTCCTTCACGCCCGACTTCAGCATGGCCGACCTCTCGAGCTACGACCTCTGCAACGCCCGCCAGAAGCTGGAACTGGAACGCCTCGCCGGCCTCTACGACAGCTCCACCGGCTCGATGGACGCGACCTACTATGACCGGCTCGCACAGGTGAGCAGCGGCATCGACACCGACTGGAAGTCGAAACCCGTGCGCATGGGCTTCTCGCAGACCCACTCCCTCTCGCTTTCCGGCCGCGGAGGCAACATCGAGTATAACGTGACGGGCAACTACACCGACAAAAACGGCGTCATGAAGGACGACGGACGCCGCAACATCGGCCTGGAACTCTACCTGGCCTACCGCCTGAAAGAAAAACTCGTGGTCACGCTACGCGCCAGCCACCAGCAGACGAACGTGGAAAACTCCAAATACGGCAGCTACACCGACTGGCTCCAGGCCAACCCCTACGACTCGCCCTACGACGAGAACGGCGAGCTGCGCACCCTCCTCTCCTGGGACCATGCCAACCCGCTCTATGAAGCCTCGCTGGGCAGCTTCTCGACCGAGGAGACCCGCACGCAGAACGTGAACCTCTCCGTGCGCTACAACTTCAAGCCCAACCTCTACCTCACGGCGCAAGGCTCCCTCCTCACGTCAAAAGGCACAATCGACGACTACACCTCCCCGCTGGCCTATGAGTTCCGCGACGTGACCGACCCCCTGCAACGGGGCAGCTACGCCCTGACGAACACGGACCAGGACAACTGGTCGTTCAAGGTGGTGGGCAACTGGATACACTCCTTCGACGACGAAGGCACCATCCTGACCCTCAACGTGGGCGCCGAAGCCAAGAAGAACAAATACTCCGAACGCACGGGCGTGGCTTCGGGCTTCCTCTCCGACACGCTGACCGACTTCGGCTACGGAGCATCCTATTCCGACACCACCCCGACAGGCAGCGAAGACCTGGAGACCAACGTCGGATGGTTTGCCGCAGCCAACTATGCGTGGAAAAACCGCTACTTCGTCGACGGTTCATACCGCGTGTCCGGCTCGTCAAAGTTCGGCGCGGACAACAAGTACGCCCCCTTCTGGTCAGTAGGCGCCGGCTGGAACATCCACAATGAGAAGTTTGCCAAGGATGCAGGCTGGATCGACCAGCTCCGCCTGCGCGCCAGCTACGGCTACACCGGCAGCGTGAAGTTCTCGCCCTACCAGGCCATCGCCACCTACCAGTATCTCATCAGCAACGCCACCCTCGGCGGCGTGGGCGCCATCCCGATGGCCATGCCCAACCCTGACCTGACGTGGCAGACCACAAAGAAGTTCAACGTGGGCATCACTTCGTCCTTCTTCGGCGAACGCCTGAACGTGAACTTCGACTACTACAACGAGCTGACCGACGACATGCTCATCGACATCTCCCTGCCACCCTCGTCGGGCGCGACGACCGTGAAGGACAACTACGGCTCGCAGGAGAGCAACGGCGTGGAATTCTCCGTCTGGGGCAAACCCATCGTGACGAGGGACTTCTCATGGACAGTGATGTTCAACGGCCTCCACTCGAAGACCACCATCAAGGACATCTCCTCGGCCCTGGAACGCGCCAATGACGCAAACAGCACCGTGACCGACGAAGCCGCACCCCGCGTGCTCTACGAGGAGGGCAACTCGCCCACGGCCATCTACGCCGTGCGCTCGGCCGGCATCGACCCCGCCTCGGGCCGCGAAATCTACATCAAGAAGGACGGGACGTACACCTACACCTACGACCCGCTGGACAAGGTCGTCGTGGGCGACACGAACCCCGTGCTCGAAGGCAGCTTCTCGACCGACTTCACGTGGAAGAACTTCTACCTGGGCGTGAACTTCAGCTACACCTTCGGCGGCGACATCTACAACACCACCCGCGCACAGCGCATCGAGAACATCAACCCGCAATACAACGCCGACGTGCGTGCCTTCACCCAGCGGTGGACACAGCCGGGCGACCTGGTGCCCTATCTCGACCTGAGCGCGACGGGCGGCACGGACTTCATCCACTCCAGCCGCTTCGTGGAGAAGGAAAACGAAGTGTGGCTGTCGAGCATCAACCTGGCCTACGAGTTTCCCCAGGCACTCATCCACAACTGGGGCATACAGCGCCTGCGTGTCAGCCTGGGAGCGTCCGACCTCTTCCGCCTCTCCACCGTACGCTACGAGCGTGGAACGGAATATCCCTACAGCCGCAGCGTGAACCTATCGTTTAACATTACTTTATAACAGACACATGAAAAGATTCATATACCTCCTTTGTGCCGCAGGGCTGTTCGCCATGACCGCCTGCGACAACTTCCTCGACGTGCGCCCCGAGAGCGAACGGGTGGAGAACGACCAGTTCAAGGACGCTCAGGGCTTCGAAGACGCCATCTACGGCGTGTATGGTGAGTTGCAAGACGAAAACTCCTACGGACGCTACATGTACTGGGGATTCACCGAAGTGCTGGCCTCCAACCTGGGCTGCTACGAAGACGAAGCCCAATTCGCCCAGCCTCTGTCGGAGTATGACTACGAGGCCAATGAAGTGCAGACCGTCATCGCAAACATGTGGAGCGAGCAATATGCCATCATCGGCTACATCAACAACATCCTCGCCCACCTGGACGAACGCCCCGACCTCACCCTGCACGATTACTACCGCGGCGAGATGCTCGGCCTGCGTGCCTTCCTGCATTTCGACCTGCTGCGCCTCTTCGCCCCGACCGACGAGTCGGCCCAAGGCATCCCCTACGTGACCACGTATTCCTACGCCGTGAAGCCGTTCTACACCGTGGGCGAAGTCTATGACTTCATCCTGGCCGACCTCGACGAGGCCGAACGCCTGCTTGCTGCCGAGGAAAGCGAGATGGACTACCCGCGCACCAACGACAATGTGCGCAACTTCCTGAACTACCGCAACACGCATTTCAACCTCTATGCCGTGTGGGCCACGAAAGCACGCGTCTACTGGATGCGGGGCGACATGGCCAACGCCGCCACCTATGCCGAGCGTGTCATCGCCAGTGAGAAATTCCCCCTGGCCACGCCGCAGGAGATGGGCGACTACCTCGCCGGCAAACTCTCGGAAAAAGAGACCATCTTCGGCGTCTACTCCAGCTCCTACATCGAGTCGGTGCGTACGCTCATCTACAACCAGACTTCCTTCGTGTCTTATCGCCCTTACTCCAGTTCAGGCTCCACACAGCTCCCGTTTGAGACCATCTATTCGACCGACGGCGACGACGGCTCGAGCGACTACCGTTATTCGCTCCAATATGACAGCAACACCGGACTGTGGAGCAAAATCATCGACCACTACACGCTCGAAGGCGGAAGCAACACGCCTTCCGGATGGGAAGAACGTCACGACGGCTTTACGCTGATACACGTGTCGGAAATGTACCTCATCGCGGCAGAAGCCCTGCTCACGACAGACTATGCCCGCGCCTTGTCGTACTTCGACACCGAGTTGAGCTCACGCGGACTGCGCGGCTTTGCGACACGCGGCCTGACGCTGACCGGAGAGAACATCTTCAACGAATACCGCAAGGAACTATTCGGCGAAGGGCAGATATGGTTCAACATGAAACGCCTCGGGCGTGACATCCCCAGCAATGCCCTGGGACGCACACTGCCCGCCAGCGACACCTACTACGTCGTGCCCATCCCCGACGACGAATATGAGTACAGAAATGAGTAACGAAAAGGATAGAACTATGAAACGACTGCATATCAAACTGCTGCTGGGCACGGCGCTGGCCTTCGCGCTGTCGGCTTGCGAACAGACCGACTACCAGCTCTACGACACCACCCAGAAGGATTATGCCTACATCGAATATATCGATGAAAACGACCAAGAAGCCACGTCGGTCAACTATAACTACGGCTTCGACACACGCACCTCTTACACCGTCAGCCTGCCCGTGAAGCTCATGGGCATGACCGCCGACCACGACCGCCCGTTCACCCTCGAAGTGGCCGACGGCACCACCATGCAGGAGGGCGTGCACTACACCATCGACCACGACGCCATGCATATCCCCGCAGGCGGTGTGGAGACGACCGTGGACATCACCCTGCTCCGCGAAAACGACCCGCAGCTCCTCGAACGGGAATTCACCCTGAAGCTGCGACTCGTGCCCTCGGAAGACCTCAACGTCGTCGGGCGCGACACGTTCTCCATCACCTACTCCGACATCCATCCCGAAGTGGCCCCCGAATGGTGGACAGCCGGCATACAGACCTACTCCATCTGCCAATACCGCTACGAGACTGCCGTGAAGTTCTTCGAACTGTTTTACGCAATGGAAGAAGTCAACCCCACCGTGGTGCATGAGATGACCGACCGCTACGGCGACTACTTCGTCAATGCCGTCAGCATGCAAGGGCCATTGGCCATGTATCTCCCATTCTTAAACAAATATGTCCTCATCGACCTTTGGGACTGGGTCAACGAGAACTACCCCGAAGACCTGGTGCTGGTACCACCTTTCATCTCCTGGCAAAGGCCGACCAGCTTCTAAACTCTAATTTTAAGAACAAATGATTATGAAAAAACTGACATACCTTTTAATCCTGCTGGCCTTAGGGCTGACAGCCTGCGTGGACGACGAGTCCAAAGGGATAACCACCCCTCTGCCGGAACTCTCCATCGCAGGAAGCGACAGCGAGACGATGCCCGTCTACAACGTCTACTATGGCAACGAAGTGACCATCGACCCGGGCGTGGAATCCTCATCCGAGAACCTGACCTACACGTGGGGTTACGGCACCTATACGGAAGTCACCACCGGCAGCTTCCAGAAGGGCGACCTGACAACCATCAGCAACGAACCTGTGCTACACTTCGCCTTCCCCGGAGAGGGCAGCTACTACGTACACCTCACGGTGACCGACGGCACGGTGGGCGACATGATGGAATATCGCGTCAACGTGACCAATTACTATGACAAAGGCATCCTCGTCGTGGCCAACTCCGCCGACGGGCAGGGCAACCTGGGCTTCATCAAGGAGCTCACAGCCGAGGACATCGCCGCCGGCGAGACATGGCGCCTGGAAGAACATACGCTTGAAGCTGTCAATCCCGACCTCGAAGTGGGCACCCTCATCGGTGCTGACCGCACGAACGCGGCTTCGACGCCCTTCACGCAAACGCCCATCCTCATCGTGGCACAAGACGACCGCTGCTATTATGTGAACTCGACGACGTTTGAAGTGAACAGCTATTCACTCTACGACGAGATATTCACCGGCTTCCGCGCCACACACTTCCTCTCGGCCGACTCCTATGCCTCGTATCCGTTCGTGTATGACAAGAACATGGGCGAGAGCATCCACATGCAGAAGGCTTATTGGTTCGTTTACTCACATGCGATGGACATTTACCACTACAAGTATGATGACGTCATCACGGGCTACACCTGGCAGTCGTCTATCAACTCCAAAACGCTCAGCCCTGTCTATGTAGACTACTCCATTCCCGAAATCTACGACTATAACAGCATGTTCGGGCGATTCGGCACAGGCGACCTCCTTGCGGGGCAAAACTTGCTGATGGTAGCCCGCGAAACAGCTTCCTCCACGCTTCATCTCGTGACGCAAAGTCGTGAAAACCCGTTGGAGCTGACGCAGTACACGCTCACTTCAGCCTATAATGAAGACTGGACGGGCATCGACTTCGTCGTCCCCGATGGCGGAAAGACGACCTACACCGCCTCCACCGCCGACGGCATCCCCGCGCAAGGCACGCACATGGCCCTGGCACAAGACTACCAAGTGGCTTTCTACCCCGTCGACAATGGACTTTATGCCTACTACCTGCTCAATGCTTCGCCACGTCTGCCCTCCACGCCGCTCATCACCTATCCGGCAGGCGAGGAAATCACGTGCCTCAACGTAAATGTGGCCACGAACGAGCTTTACGTGGGCACCTACACCGAGGCTACGGGACGGGGCAACGTCTACATCTATAGCGTGGCCAATCTCACGAGCGGCAACCTGGAGCCGACACACGAGTTCCTGCAGTCGACTGACCGCATCGTGGACATACGCTACAAAAACTGATGCCGCGCTTGAAGAAAAAGAAAGCATTTCCAAGAATGGTTTAAACACAGAGCCACAAAGACACAGAGGTTTTTATTTTCAGACAGGACCGGAACGATTAAAAATCCGCGTCATCCGCACCATCCGCGTCTGAAAATAAAAACCTCTGTGTTTCTGTGACTTTACGCTTGCTATTAACAGCGTCCGACCTAACCCTTAACTCCGTGGTCGGGCGGACTCCTTTCCGTGGTCGGACGGAGTTAAGGGTTAGGCCGGACGGAATGAACAGGGGAAAATCCGGCTCACTTGAGCACGATGCGGTTGCCCTCCTGCACGACGGTGACACGCTTCAGGTTGTTGAGCTTCTCCAGCGCTTCGGCCAGCGTGCCGTGACGATTGGCCACGTAGTGCAGGTGGTAGTCGAGCAAGGCGGGGTCGCAGTCGAGCTCGATGTCGACATTGTACCAACGGCCCAGCCCGTGGAGGATTTCTTCGAGCGAAGCACGGTCGAAGTAGAAATAGCCTTCCTTCCACTGCGTGCGGGCATACGTGTCGACATTTTGCAGCGTCGGCGACGTGCCGTCGGCTTCGAGGGTCAGCTCCTGTCCGGGCATCAGGCTGATTTGTTCGGCCGAATGGTCGGTCTGCACGGCCACACGCCCCGTCACAAGCGTGACGCTGGAGGCTTCGCCGGCGTATGACTGGAGGTTGAATTCCGTGCCCAGCACGCGGGTCTTGAGATGCGCGGTCTCGACGACGAAGGGATGCTGTTCGTCACGCGCCACCTTGAAGTAGGCTTCTCCCTCGAGACGCACCGTGCGCGTGTCGCCGGTGAAACGTGCCGGGTAGTGCAAGCGGCTTTCGGCGTTAATCCACACCTCCGTGCCGTCGGCGAGCACCAGGTGGTAGTCCTTGCCGCGGGGGACGGTGAGCGTCTGCATCGAGGTCTGTTCCGTCTTGCGGTAGTCGGCCACACGTTCGTCGGCCGCGATACCCTGCTCGTCCAATGCCTGCCCGGCCCGCCGGTCGCCCAGCTCCCACACGGCACCGTCTTCGGCCGAGAGGGTCACTTCCTGGCTTTCATGCACGGCCGTGAACATCATCACCGGTTCGTGCTCTTCCGCCTCGGGCCGTGCCAGCGCCATCCACACCAGCGCTGCCAGGCAAGCGGCCATGCCGGCCCATCCGCCCCAGAGCGCGGCCCTGCGAAGCCTGCGGCGACGGGGTGCCCGGTGCGTGTCGCGGAACTGTCTCCAGGCTGCGTCCACGTCGGGCGCGTCGTGCGCCTTGCGGGCAAACACGCGGTTGCAGTCGTCGGCCATGCGTCTCAGCTCGTGCAGGTCTTCGTCGCCCGGTCGTCCGGACGTCCCGGCACCGTCAAGCCAATCGAGGCATTCGTCTATGTCTTTTTCTTCTTTGTCCATAATCATGCTTTTCTATGTATGAATACGTTTGAGACTGTGTTTTGGGTACCTACTTTAACAAAAATTCATCCCTAAGATTCTTGAGCGCCGTCTTGATGTGTTTCTTGATGCCTTCGGTGGTGATGCCCAAGATGTCGGCCACTTCCTTGTAGGTCTTTTTGTGGTAAAAGCATTCTTTCAACACGAACTGCCGCTGGGCAGGCATGTGTTCGATGACCTTCTCGATGCGTGCGATGCGTTCCTGCTCTTCGGCGTCCGTGTTGAGCAGTCCGCCCTTGAGGTCGAGGGAGTAGAACGTGACGTAGCGTTCTTTCACCGAACGCCGGCGCAGGAGGTCGATGCAGCGGTTTTTCACGCAAGCATACAGATAGGCGGTCAAGGTGTCTCGTCTGATTGTATCGTATTCCTGCCACAGCGTCTCGAACACGTCGCTCACGATGTCCCTGCACGTCTCCGTGTCGTCGATGAAGGTCAGGGCATAGTAATAGAGCCGGGCATAGTGGTCTTTGAAGAGCCGTTCAAATTCTTTTTCTTTCTCAGTCATCTTTTCTCCCGTCGGGCTTGTAGGTCGTTGGTGGTTCTTTCGATGTAATCACGGGGCAAATTTAAGAGTTCTATTGTAATAACACGAATCTACAGCAGAAAAAGGCAGCAAAGATGTTCCTTCAAATCTTTATCGCGACTATCAAGCAAAAGGATTACCAACCTTCAAATCTAATTTGACTTTCTTGTAATGGAAATCTTTCTCTATTTAAATGGCTTTCTATAATTTAGTTCGTATCTTTGTCCGTGAAATGAAGCAATAGTTTCATTTCACGGACATATTGGATTAACAGAAGCGTTATGCTTATCTTGTAGATGAAAACCTGAGAAATTTTCAAATGAGCAAGGATAGCATAGTGGTTCTCACGCTATAGCGTGGGCTGCTATTACTACATCTGCTCATTAGGTTTTCTCAGGACCTTCATCTAGGACGTGGCATTGCAGCTCCACGCTTCTTTATTATATTAATAACCTTTCAAGGAGCTAGAGAGGAACTTAATTCATAGCACTATGAAAGATGCACTTTGTCCGAAATGTAAAACGGAAATGAAAGTTAGTTCAATCCTTGATGAACGTACTGCTATTTTTAGATGTAATTTATGTCAAAGCGAATACAAAGTTAGCTTTGATGAACAAAGATTTCCGAGCAATCTTGACAATTTTAATTGGGGAGCTTGTCTCCTTTGGCATCTTTGGGGATTGTGGAACGGCATACCTGTTATATCTGCCATAGCACTTATTATAGGCTTTCTTTCAACGCCAATATGTATGGTCAGTCCAGGTTTAGGTGTTTTTATAGGATTAATAGATATTGGCATCGCTATTTATTTGGGTATGAACGGCAACTCCATTTCATGGAAAAGGAAAAGATGGTCTTCAGCTGAAGCTTTTGAAATCTCACAAAACAGATGGAGTGTGGCTGCAGTAGTGATTGCTATGTGTCTCATTATGTTAATACTTTTTTCGTTGATACTCTTATGAAAATAGAAGAAATAAAATCAGGAAAGATTATCTCTGAGCAAGTCAGTTGTGAAGATAATCAGTCTGTCAAAAGCACTGATGAGTCCCCAAAGGTAAAGATTGAAAAAGTAAATACCCAATTACCTGTATCTAAAAGAGAGTTTATGGGGTATGATTGGGGTGTTTGGTTTGAACCAATCAATATTAATATTAATTGGAGTGCTTGGTTTCCAAAATCTATTGGCGTTCGTCGTCTTCTGCTTGTTTTAGCTATAATTGTGTATGTATGCTTTGTTGTTTTCCTTTTTGAGGAATGGGGCGGTGATGACCCTATAGAAGTTTTTGGAATTTTCTTTTTAGTTTTTTTAGGCGAACTTGTCGCTTACATAACAATCTTTTGGGTATATCGTGGCTTTAAAAAGGAGTAAGAAGATGAATAGAATCGTTGGAGCAATAATAGCCATTTGTGTGCTGGCATTCATTCTCGTTTTAAGTACATGCTATTTTGATGCTGTTGATAAAAAGAGACTGGAAAACAGAGAACAATTTATGCAAAAGTCTGGTTATTAAAGAATATAAGTGTTCAATAAAAAAGTGCGCAGGCTTCGGATTATTCCGTCTGCCTGCGCACATATTTTATGGCATCTTACAAGTAAAGCCTATGTTTATTTCACTTCCCAGGTGTCGTTGGTCAGAAGCAGTTCCTGGAAGTTGTGGTAAGGCTTCTTGCCTTTGATTTCTTCGATTTGCTCGGCCACGGCAGTCTCGTAGGTCGGGGCTTCCACGTCACGGATGACGCCGAGGGCAATGGGGAAGTCAGGGCCTTCCATGAGGGCGAGCTTCAGTTGCAGCGTGTTGTCCTCGCAGTGTGCGTCGTGGACGAGGATGTCTTTCTCGGTAATGCCGTTTTCGCCGATTTTGACGACCTTCAGGCCGAAGCCTTCCTGCATGAGGCCGTACTCACGGTTTTCGCCGAAGATGAGCGGTTTACCGTGTTCGACGTAGATGGCGTGCTTGGCGCGTCCTTCACGTGTGTAGACGTAGTCGTGTGTACCGTTGTTGAAGATGACACAGTTCTGAAGCACTTCGACGACGGATGCACCTTTGTGGGCGGCAGCAGCCTTGAGCACGCTGACAGTGCCTTCGGCATCAGTGGCCACACAGCGGGCGAAGAAGCGTCCGCGTGCTCCGAAGCAGAGTTCTGCCGGATGGAAGGGGTCTTCGACCGTACCGTAGGGTGAGGATTTGCTGACAAATCCGCGCGGCGAAGTAGGTGAGTATTGTCCCTTGGTCAGACCGTAGATACGGTTGTTCAGGAGCACCATGTTAAGGTCGACATTGCGGCGGATGGCGTGGATGAAATGGTTGCCTCCGATGGCCAGGCCGTCGCCGTCGCCGGAAATCTGCCACACCGTGATGTTGGGATTGGCCACCTTACAGCCGGTGGCAATGGCAGCCGCACGTCCGTGGATAGTCTGCATGGCGTACGTATTCATGTAGTAAGGCAGGCGACTGGAGCAGCCGATGCCGGAGATGACGGCTGTCTCATAGGGTGCTATGCCGATTTCAGCCATAGCCTTGTGCAGCGAAGCCAGAAAGAAGTGGTCACCGCAACCCGGACACCAACGCGGTTGTCCTTTTTTGAAATCTTTAGCAGTATATTGTGTCATGTTTTTTCTGTCCTTTTATGGTTGGTTTATTTTTTGAGAATCTCTTCGAATGCATCCACCAGTTCGCTGACGACGAAAGGTTGTCCTTTGACCTGATTGAATTGATAGGGCACGAAGCCGTCGACCTTCATGCGCAGATAAGCGGCAAACTGGCCCATGTTCTGCTCGGCAACGACCACTTTCTTATAGCGGCGAAGCACCTCGGCCGTGTTCTTCGGGAGCGGGTTGATGTAAGAGAAGTGTGCGAGGGCAACCTTGTGTCCGGCCTTGTTCATTTCCTCCATGGCTGTGTAGAGATGTCCGTAAGTGCCACCGAAACCTACGATAAGCAGGTCGGCATCGTCAGCATGGCCCAGGACCTTCACGTCGGGCACAGGTATCTTGGCCACCTTTTCTGCACGCAGACGGCACATCAGATTGTGGTTCTCAGGATCAGTCGAGATGGCGCCGGTGTCGCTGTCTTTCTCCAGACCGCCCAAGATGTGGGTAAAGCCCTCCTGTCCGGGCAGTGCCCAGTAGCGTACACCTGTCTCCGGATTGCGGTGATAGGGAGCATAGCCTTCTTTCATCTCCGGAGTGACGTATGGCGGACAGATGGCGGGATATTCGTCGAGGTTAGGAAGTTTCCAAGCAGCAGAACCATTGGCTATGAAAGCATCGGTCATCAGGACGACCGGAGTCATGTGTTCAAGGGCAATCTTGCAGGCTGCATAAGCGGCATCAAAACAGTTGGTCGGTGAAGTAGCCGCAATGACGGGCATGGGGGATTCACCGTTGCGTCCGAAGAGCGCTTGCAGCAAGTCGGTCTGCTCAGACTTGGTGGGCAAGCCCGTAGAAGGGCCACCGCGCTGCACGTCAAGCACGACGAGCGGAAGTTCCGTAATCACGGCCAAGTTCATGGCTTCCGACTTGAGGCAGACGCCCGGTCCGGAAGTGGAAGTCACAGCCAGCGCGCCGGCGAAGGCCGCACCGATGGAAGAGGCACATCCGGAGATTTCATCTTCACACTGCATCGTGGTGACACCGAGTGATTTGTGCTTGGACAACTCATGGAGCACGTCCGTGGCCGGAGTGATAGGATAAGAACCGAGGAAGAGGCGCAAACCAGCTTTTTCGGCAGCAGCGATAAAGCCGTAGGCTGTCGCTTTGTTGCCGGAGATGTCCATGTAGCGGCCCTTGGCCTTGGCATGCGACTCGATGCGGTAAGTATGGTCGACTGACGAACTGGTGTTGTGTCCGTAGTCATAACCGGCATGAAGCACTTTAATGTTAGCTTCGGCCACTTCGGGCTTCTTGGCAAACTTCTCGCGCAGGAAGGTTTCCGCAGCGTGGAGGTCGCGGTCAAACAGCCAGCATACCAGACCCACGGCAAACATGTTGCGGCATTTGAGCATCGACTTGTTGTCCATACCCGTGCTGGCAAGGCAGTCTTTCACCATCTGGGTGATCGGGGCTGCGATGACATCCTGCTTGATGCCCATCTCTTCGATGGGGTTGTCGGTCTTGAACTCGGCCTTGTCAAGATCCGACTTCTTGAAGCTGTCGGTGTCGATGATGATGCAAGCGGTCCTCTTTGCAAATTTATACTGAGTCTTCAGCGCTGCGGGGTTCATGGCCACCAGTACGTCACATAAATCACCCGGTGTGAACACTTTCTCAGCGCCGATGTGTACTTGGAAGCCTGATACGCCGGTCAGGCTGCCCTGCGGGGCACGGATGTCCGCCGGATAATCAGGGAACGTACAAATGTCGTTGCCGACTGTTGCTGACACATTGGAAAAGATGTTTCCTGCCAGTTGCATTCCATCGCCGGAATCGCCCGAGAAGCGTACTACCACTTCATCGAGCTCCTTAACTTCCATTTTTTCTGCCATAGTTTGTGTTATGATAAAGTAATTATTTTCTGTCTGACGGGGCAAAGGTCTGTAATGTTCATGAATAAAGCAAGCTATTCAGGAGTAAATTTACGGATTAATATCGTTTTTTTGCTCCGGGACACAATTTTAGGATAAATGTGCTTTTGACACAAGAAAAGGGGTTATATAAAATATATGTAAGGAGACTGAAATGAAAGGAAAATCATATCCTGCAAAAAAGTGACAGAATGCTATTGCGCCTCACGGGCTGGAGAGGCGCAAAATGTGGCATTCCTTTTGGAGTGTGAGCAGAAATCATTACCTTTGCACCACGTGCTTTTGCACCTGCCCTTGTAGTTCAACGGATAGAATAGAAGTTTCCTAAACTTTAGATTCGAGTTCGATTCTCGACGAGGGTACACCGGACGGGATGTCGCTTGCGGGCTGCATCCCGTCTTTTCATATCCCCCTTCGGAAAACAAACCCCGCCAATCGGACATCCTGTGCCGGTTGGCGGGGCAAGCGGCTTGCACAAAGCCGGTCACTTGTATTTTTCAATCAGGCCTTTCAGCACGTCGGCCGTCAGTTCATGGCCCTCCAGCAGCGGAAAACCTTCCCAGCGGACGATGCCCTGCGGGTCGATGAGGATGACATGGGGAATGCCCTTCACTTCAAGCACATCCTTCATCACGCTCTTCGTGTCGATGGCGCTCGTGTACTCAATCACCGGGTCCTTCATGGCCTTCACCTTCTCTTCCGTCTCATTGGAGATGCCGATGACGACAAGCTGGTCCTTGAATTGCTTCTGAAATTCGTTCAGTTCGGGGATAGCCTTGCGGCAGGGACCGCACCAGGTGGCCCAGAAGTCGATGAGGACAAATTTGCCCTTCGTGTCAGGCTGCGGCGAGAGCCACTTCTCCACGACCAGTTCAGGAGCTTTCTGGTTGAGGAAGGATTTAGCCCACAGCTGTTTGCCGTCGTTGCTCTCCTGCGCCATGCCGACGAGCGTACACAGCAGAAGAGCCAGTGTTGCGAGTGTTTTTTTCATACCAGTATTTTATTATAAGAACGATTTTCTTTCAAGACCTGTTCACTCGACAAACTTCACCTTGCCCATATCGCGCGGTTTGGCCGCGGGCGCTTCGTCGGGATAGCCGAAAGCGATGCAGAGCGTCAGTTCATATCCCTCGCTGAAGCCCAGCCGTTCCAGGTAGGGAGCAGCCTCCTTGTCGGTCAGCATGAACCGTACAGGGCCGCCCAGACAACAAGAACCAATGCCCATCGACCAGGCGGAGAGCATCATGTTGCCGCTCAAAAGGCCGCAGTCGACTTGAGAAAAGTCGTAAGACGGGTCACGGGCGATGAACGCCACCGTGGGCGCATTGCGAAACATGTTCTTGAACGAAGGGTCTTCGGCCACCTTCGGGTTCTGCTTCTTATACACTTCCGTGATGCCGTTGATAAACTCCGGATTGTCCACCACGCGCACCTCCCACGACTGTTTGTTCTGTCCGTTGGGTGCGTTGATGCCACACTCCAGGATGGTCTGCATCGTGTCGCGGTTCACCGCCTGGGGTTTATACTTGCGGATGCTGCGGCGCGTCATGATGTTTTCCTTCACAACACTCGCCACATCGACGCTGATGGTGTCTGTGCCCGACGCCGTTTCTTGCGCGGCAGGCGCGCAACTGCCCATGGCAGCACAGAGGCACAAGCCTCCGATGATTTGTTTCAATGCTTTCATAAGTATTATTCGTTTGATTCGTCAGTTTCTTCCTCTTTCTCATCGCCGGACAGTCCGTCCAGAAAACCGTTTATGATAGCCCCGGCCTTTTCCATCGCCTCTCCGGCCTGGTTCTTGAAGGCGGTGGCCGCATATTCGCCTTGCAGGCGGGCGATTTCTTCCAGCTCTTCGGGAGTCAGGTCTTTATAATTCTCAGCCTTCTCCAGCAGTTTGCTGAATTTCTCATTGGCTTCCTCCCACTGCTTGGCAGTGTAGTGGCTGCCTTCGTCCTTGACTTGCTCGATGAAGTCCTTCAATTCGTCCACTTTACTTTTTTCTTCACACGAGCCGAAAAAGAGGCCTCCGCAGAGCAGCATCATTCCGATGATTTGCTTCTTCATGTCTTTTGATTTGGTTACCAACGCAAATATAAAATGTTTGCAGGAAAATGACGCAAGAAGTTGGAGAATATAACATAAAAAAACAGAAAAAGAGGCCTCGCACGAAGCGGACCTCTTTTCCTTATATAATATAGTACAATCCGGATTAGAGCTTCGGACCTGCTGCAACGAGTGCCTTGCCAGCTTCGTTGCCGGTGAACTTGGCGAAGTTCTTGATGAAGCGTCCGGCCAAGTCTTTTGCCTTCTCTTCCCATTGAGCAGCGTCAGCATACGTGTCGCGCGGGTCGAGGATGTTCGGATCTACGCCCGGCAGTTCGGTCGGAACCACGAAGTCGAAATACGGGATGACTTTCGTCGGAGCCTTGTCGATGGAACCGTCGAGGATGGCGTCGATGATGCCGCGGGTGTCGCGGATGGAGATACGCTTGCCCGTACCGTTCCAGCCGGTGTTCACCAGGTAAGCCTTGGCACCCACCTTGTTCATCTTCTTAACCAGCTCTTCTGCATATTTGGTCGGGTGCAGGCTCAGGAAGGCTGCGCCGAAGCAAGCAGAGAAGGTCGGGGTCGGCTCAGTGATGCCACGCTCCGTACCGGCCAATTTGGCGGTGAAGCCGGAGAGGAAGTAATACTGAGTCTGCTCGGGGTTCAGGATAGATACCGGGGGCAATACGCCGAAGGCATCAGCCGAGAGGAAGATGACCTGATGTGCGTGAGGACCTTTGGAGATGGGCTTCACGATGTTCTTGATGTGATAGATGGGGTAAGACACGCGGGTGTTCTCCGTCACGCTCTTGTCTGCGAAGTCGATTTTGCCATTGGCATCGACAGTCACGTTCTCCAGGAGGGCGTCGCGCTTGATGGCGTTGTAAATATCGGGCTCAGACTCTTTGTCGAGGTTGATGACCTTGGCATAGCATCCGCCTTCGTAGTTGAACACGCCTTCGTCGTCCCATCCGTGTTCGTCGTCGCCGATGAGCAGACGTTTCGGGTCGGTCGACAAAGTAGTCTTGCCTGTGCCGGACAGACCGAAGAAGATAGCCGTGTCAGTGCCTTCCATGTTGGTGTTGGCAGAGCAGTGCATGGAAGCGATGCCGCGGAGCGGGTTGAGGTAGTTCATGATGGAGAAGATACCTTTCTTCATCTCACCGCCGTACCAGGTGTTCAGGATGACCTGCTCGCAAGTCTTGAGGTTGAAGACAGTAGCTGTCTCAGAGTTCAGGCCGAGTTCCTTGTAGTTGTCCACTTTAGCCTTGGCAGCGTTGAACGACACGAAGTCGGGTTCGCCGTAGTTTTCCAGTTCTTCTGCCGTCGGACGGATGAACATGTTGGTCACGAAGTGTGCCTGCCATGCCACTTCCATGATGAAGCGCACTTTCAGGCGGGTAGCAGCGTTAGCGCCGCAGAATGTGTCGACCACGAACAGACGCTTGCCGCTGAGTTCCTTCACGGCTTTAGCCTTCAGGTCGGCCCAAGCCTCTTCAGAGCAAGGCTTGTTGTCATTCTTATATTCGTCAGAGGTCCACCACACGGTGTCCTTGCTTGCCTCGTTGTATACGAAGAATTTGTCTTTAGGAGAACGGCCGGTGTAGATACCAGTCATTACATTTACTGCACCCAGTTCTGTCACTTGACCTTTTTCATAACCTTCCAGAGACGATTTGGTCTCTTCTGCGAACAGAACATCGTAAGACGGATTGTGAATGATTTCCTTCACGTCGGTGATTCCGTACTTGCTCAAATCCAGATTTGCCATTGTTGTTGAGTTTTTTAGTTGTAATATAATGAATGATGATTATCTCGCGTTTCTTTCTTTTCGAAAACAGGCAGCTTTCGCTTCGAAAGCTCGCCAAAGCCTGCCTTGTTTATCGGGTGCAAAAGTAGCATATTATTTGATGCAAGGAAAATATATTAAAGAAATATTTCTTTAATGCGGAAAGATTTATATTTATGTAACAGTCGCCCTGCTCGCGCCTGAACTACAATGTCCTGTTTTATGCCATCCCCATCCTTCGTGAGGCTGCGTCAAAATGAGATTTAAACACAGAGGCACAGAGGTACAGAGATTTTATTGGGTTGACTTATACTATTTACCCTCTGTGTCTCCGTGACTCTGCGTTTGATATTCTTCGTTTCGACACAGCCTCGCCGCTGCGCCCCATGGACTCCGCCCGTGAGCGGAAAGGAAGGTAGCCGACCACGGAAAGGAGGGTAGGCGGGAGCGGAAAGGAGTCCGTGCCCGGCTACCCTTTACGGCCACCCGGAAAGGGGATCGGGAGAGGCTGCGAAAGGCTGGGAGGAGCGTCCTCCGGCTCACACCGTCACGCCCTTCCAGCGGCCGCTGCGCATGTAAATCCAGCAGAAGAGGAAGAGCGAGAGGCCGTAGATGTGCTCGGTCGTCCAGCAGAGAGCGACGTCGGCGCGGAAATGATGGATGAGCACGATGCAATAGACCACGTAGATGGCCTGCACGACCACTTCGAGCAGGAAGCCCATGCGGGTGTTGCCCGTGCCGGAGATGGACTGGAAATAGATGATGCCGGGGACGTAGACCAGATAGGCCGTGCAGAGCACACGCAGGGAGGCGACGGCCCCTTCCCGGATGTCAGGGATGTCGGTGTAGATGCTGATGACCGCCTGCGGGAACAAGGCGATGAGCAGCGCGGGCACGAGCACGAACGCATAACACAGGCGGACGTGCTGGAGGATGGTGGGGCGCACGGCCTCCACCTTGCCCGCCCCGATGAGGTTGCTCACGAGCGAGCCGCACGTGGCGCCGAAGGCGGCCACTATCATGTAGAGGAAGCCCGACACGCTGCGCACGACGTTGGAAATGGCCAGCGGCTCCTTGCCCAGGTGTTCGACGAAGAGGAAGAAGAGAAACCACGTGGAGAGGGTGAGGAAGCTCTGAATCATCGTCCAGAGCGACACCTTGAAGATGTTGCGCAGCGTGCGCGCACGGAAACGGATGCGCCGGTTCAGGCCATACTTCTCGCAGTCGATGCGCCGCCAGGTGTAGACGATGAAGAACACGAGCGACACCAGCTCGCAGAGCGACGAGCCGATGGCCGCGCCCGCAATGCCCAGGGCCGGGAAGCCCAGCTTGCCGAAGACGAGGATGTAGTTGAACACCACATTGGACAGCACCATCACGATGGAGTTGAGCGTGAGCGTCTTGGTCTGCGTCGTGCCGATGTAGAAAGCGCGAAACATGGCCGCGACGAAGGAGAAGAAGAAGCCGAAGATGCGCCAGTCGATGTAGCTCTCGGCCGCGGCGCAGATGTCCGGGTCGTCGATGATGCGCTCGAGCAGCAGGGGCGAAATCCACTTCGAGAGGGCAAACATCACGACGGCGAAGCCCAAGAGGAAGTAGACACCGTGGTAGAAGATGGAGCCGATTTCCTTGTAGTTCTGCTCGCCGTTGCGCCGCGCCATGATGATTTGCGCGCCGGCACTGAAGCCGAAGCCCATCATGAATATCACCATATAATATACAGCCGCGATGGCCGAAGCCCCGAGTTCCACCTCGCCCACGCGCCCCAGGAAAGCCGTGTCGGTCATTCCGATGAGCTGTTCCATGACCAGGCTCACCAGACAGGGGTAGGCAATCTTCCAGATTTCCTTGTTCGTATAAACTGTCTGCATACTGCGTTTTTCTAAAATGACGGCGCAAAGATAGCATGAAAGTTTGTAAGTATGTTTATCTTATAATAAGGAAAAGGGAAAGCCGGCGGAAGCACCGAGTTTGACACTCCGGGCCGCCAAACACACCACGCACGGCAGAGCGTCAGCCCGCGCAGAAGAAATATTTTGCCCGCAGGGCGAAAATTTCATGCCTTTTCACATACAACTTATGATTTATTTAGTAGCTTTGTCATATCACTTTAATAAGTAATTACCATGACGAGCAATTCAATATTCAGTATGCACATCCCGACGAGGATACTCTTCGGCTGTGGCGAGTTAAAGAAGTTGGCAACTGAAAAGATGCCGGGTAAGAAAGCCCTTATCGTGATCTCCTCGGGCACATCCATGCGTAAGTACGGTTACTTGGGCAACGTGGAACGCTATTTGAAAGAAAACGGCGTGGACAGCGTGGTCTTCGACAAGATACTTCCCAATCCCACCAAACAACATGTAATGGAGGCAGCCGAGCTCTGCCGCAAGGAAGGATGCGACATGGTCGTAGGCCTGGGCGGCGGAAGCTCCATCGATTCGGCCAAAGCCATCGCCATCATGGCCTGCAACGAAGGCGACTACTGGGACTACATCCCCGCCGGCAGCGGTAAAGGCCGTGCCGTAGAGCGTGCGCTGCCCATCATCGCCATCCCCACTACCGCAGGCACCGGCACTGAAGCTGACCCGTGGGCCGTGATAACCAATGAAGAAGTACACGAAAAGATAGGCTTCGGAAGCCCGCTCACCTATCCCGCCATCTCCATCATCGACCCCGAACTGATGGTCTCCATCCCGCCGCAACTCACGGCTTTCCAAGGTTTCGACGCATTCTTCCACGCCGCCGAAGGTTTCATCGCCAACTGCGCCACCCCCATCAGTGACCTCTTCGCGCTTGAAGCCATCCGCCTGCTCTACAAATATCTGCCTGTGGCCGTGAAAGACGGACGCAACCTGAAAGCACGCGCCAAAGTGGCTTGGGCCAGCACCCTGGCGGGCATGGTGGAATCGACCTCATGCTGCATCTCCGAACACTCGATGGAGCACGCCATGAGCGCTTACTACCCGCAACTGCCCCACGGCGCAGGCCTCATCGCCATCAGCGAAGCCTACTTCGAGACCTTCCGCAACGACTGCATGAAACGCTACATGAAGATGGCCGATGCCATGCTGGAAGCCAAGAGCAACCGTCCGAGCGACTTCATCGATGCGCTGGTGCGCATGCAAAAAGAGTGTGACGTCTACGAGCTCAAACTCAGCGACTGGGGTCTGAAGGAAGAAGACTTCCCGAAGATGGTCCAGAACGCCCGCGACACGATGGGCAGCCTCTTCACACTCGACCCGCGTCCGCTGACCGACGAGGAAGTGCTCGACATCTATCGGAAGTCATACAGATGACAGACACATAGGACTTCCCCGGACGAGGGGAAAGCCTGATGACATATTTATCCCGACATTCATGCGGGCCGCACGCTTTTGTCCCAAGCGACAAACGTGCGGCCCGCATTCTATTTTCATTGACCCAAAACGGAGAGAGGACAGACTCTGTAACACACATTACGCCGCCTGTCATACGTTTGTACGCAGCATGTCACAGGGGTGATATAAACTTGTAACAGAAAGACGGTTCTTTTGCATCGGATTATATTAGTGCTCGACTGCGCCAATGTGGCGTGTTTCGAGCCTGACACAGAGGCTTTTGAACAGGCCATCGACAATGCAGAGACGCGCGAGGACATCATCCGCGTGTTTCAAAACACAGAACTGGTGTTCAAGTAAGTCCGCGCTTGTCGACGAGAACTAGTTGTTGATAAGAAGAGAGGGGTCGGCTCACGCCGACCCCTCTTGTGTATCATTTATTTCACGCGCTTATAGCCGTAGACGGCCCGTGCGCCCAGCTCCTCCTCGATACGCAGGAGTTGGTTGTACTTGGCCATGCGGTCGGAGCGGCTCAGCGAACCTGTCTTAATCTGCCCGCTGTTGGTGGCGACGGCGATGTCGGCGATGGTAGCATCCTCCGTCTCCCCTGAGCGGTGCGAGGTGACAGTGGTATAGCCGTGGCGGTGGGCCATCTCGATGGCGTCGAGCGTCTCGCTCAGCGAACCTATCTGATTGACCTTGATGAGGATGGAGTTGGCACAGCCCTCGGCAATGCCCTTGGAGAGAAACTCGACGTTGGTCACGAAGAGGTCGTCGCCCACGAGCTGGCAGCGGTCGCCGATGCGGGCGGTGAGTTTCTTCCAGCCTTCCCAGTCATTTTCGCTCATGCCGTCCTCGATGGAGTCGATGGGATATTTCGTGATAAGCTCCTCCAGGTAGGCTATCTGCTCGTCAGCCGTGCGCTTGCGGCCCTTCTCGCCCTCGAAGATGGTGTAGTCATAGACACCGTCCTTGTAGAACTCCGACGAGGCGCAGTCCATGCCTATCTTCACGTCGCGTCCCGGCTCGTAGCCTGCGGCGCGGATGGCAGCCATGATGCTGTCGAGCGCATCCTCCGTCCCGGCCAGTGCAGGGGCGAAACCTCCCTCATCACCCACAGCCGTGCTCAGCCCGCGGTCGTGGAGCACCTTCTTCAGGGCGTGGAACACTTCGGCGCCCATGCGCAGGCCTTCACGGAAGGAAGGAGCGCCCACGGGGCGTATCATGAACTCCTGGAAAGCGATGGGCGCATCGCTGTGCGAGCCTCCGTTGATGATGTTCATCATGGGGACGGGCATCACGTAAGTGTTCACTCCGCCGATGTAGCGGTAGAGCGGCATATCCAGATAGGCAGCGGCAGCCTTGGCCACGGCGAGCGACACGCCGAGGATGGCATTCGCGCCAAGATTTGACTTCGTCTTCGTGCCGTCGAGTTCGAGCATCTTCTGGTCGATGGCACGCTGCTCGAGGGCCGACATGCCCAGGAGCGCGGGTGCGATGACGCGGTTCACATTGTCCACGGCTTTCAAGACACCCTTGCCGCCATAGCGGTGCGCGTCCTTGTCGCGGAGTTCCAAAGCCTCGTGCTCGCCGGTGGATGCGCCCGAAGGCACAGCCGCACGTCCCATGACGCCTGATTCAAGCACGACATCCACCTCGACAGTCGGGTTGCCACGCGAGTCGAGGACCTCGCGTCCCGTAATCTTTGCAATCTTCATACTATTCTCGTTTTTTTCTATTGTTAAACAGCTATCATGCAAAGATGCACAAAATTCCCATCCATCCCAATACCTACAAATGGGGATTTTCAAAACGAAAAAGGAGCTCCTCCAAACCTCCCCCGAAGGGGAGGCTTTTATGACATAGATTTATAGGATTCCGTAGGAATTAAACATTTTAATAAAAATAATCCGCGTCCAAATCGTGTATAACTATATGACTTCCTACTTACATCGAATAAGCAAGCTCCAATGACAGTTTCGCCCTCCTTACCGGCCCTACTCTGATATGCAGGAATCACGAGGAAGGACTCATTCTTTTTCTCTTCTTGCAATTATAAATGCAAAATTTGGTGAAATTTTGTAGAATGCCAAAATCCCATATATGTTCTATAACACAAAAAACTATCAACACCGCGCCTGCGTTCCCCACCCCGCCTGCCGAGCTTCTATCCAGGGCGGGAGCGGAAAGGAAGGCGTCCGTCCACGGAGTCTATTCCGTCCGCGCACGGACTCCTTTCCGCCCGCGAACGGCATGAAGGGGGCTTCGGGAGGGAGGTGGAAAGGCAGAATGCGGGAAGGGCTTCACGCCTCATTATCAAGAGAAAAGGAGTTTCATAAGTTTAAATATGCCTAACAAAGGACAAATATTCGGACCGTTTGTGCTATCTTTGCAGCTTGAATGTGCTACGGCATAAAAATATCAACAAAATACAAGATATGATACAAAAGGTTTTGGTCGCCAATCGAGGCGAGATTGCCGTTCGTATTATGCGTTCGTGCAGAGAAATGGGCATCCGCACGGTTGCCGTATTCTCCGAAGCCGACCGGACAGCCCGTCACGTCATGTACGCCGACGAGGCCAGTTGCATCGGTCCGGCCGCATCCCAAGAGAGTTATTTGAACATCGACAACATCATCGCCGCCGCCAAGGAACACCGGGCCGACGCCATCCACCCGGGCTACGGCTTCCTGTCGGAAAACGCCGACTTCGCACGCCGTTGCCGCGAAGAGGGCATCATCTTCATCGGCCCGGCCCCCGAGACGATGGAAGCCATGGGTGACAAGATTTCGGCCCGCAAGCGCATGATCGCAGCCGGAGTGCCGGTCGTGCCGGGCACGGAAGAGCCCCTGCAGAGCGCCGAGGAAGCCTTGCGCGTGGCCAAGGAAATAGGTTTCCCCGTGATGCTGAAGGCCTCGATGGGCGGAGGCGGCAAGGGCATGCGCCTCATCCACTCCGAAGACGAAGTGGTCGAAGCCTATGAGACAGCCCGTTCGGAGTCGATGTCTTCGTTTGGCGACGACACGGTCTACATCGAAAAGTTCGTCGAAGAGCCCCACCACATCGAGTTCCAAATCCTGGGCGACAATCACGGCAACGTCATCCACCTCTTTGACCGCGAATGTTCCGTCCAGCGGCGCAACCAGAAAATCGTCGAGGAGAGCCCCTCGCCCTTCCTCACGCCCGAACTGCGCCGCGAGATGGGCGAAAAAGCCGTGGCCGCCGCCCGCGCGGTGAACTACTCAGGCGCAGGCACCATCGAGTTCCTCGTCGACAAGCACCGCCACTTCTATTTTTTGGAAATGAACACCCGTCTGCAAGTCGAACACCCCATCACGGAGGAAGTCGTGGGTGTCGACCTGGTGAAGGAACAGCTCCGTGTGGCTAACGGCGAAGTGCTCCACCTCAAGCAAGACGAGCTCTACCAGCGCGGACACGCCATCGAATGCCGCATCTGCGCCGAAGACACGGAAAACAACTTCATGCCCTCGCCGGGCATCATCCAGCAGCTCACCGAGCCGAACGGCATCGGCGTACGCATCGACAGCTACGTGTATGAGGGCTACGAGATACCTTTATATTATGACCCGATGATAGGCAAGCTCATCGTGTGGGCCACGACCCGCCAGTTTGCCATCGAACGTATGCGCCGCGTGCTCTACGAGTATAAGATTACAGGCGTGAAGAACAACTTGAAATACCTGCGCCGCATCATGTTCACCCCCGACTTCGTACGCGGGGAATACAACACGCTCTTCATCGAGAAAAATGCCAAGATGCTCCAACGCTCGAACTGGCACAATGAGGAGATAGAAAACATCGCCATGATGGCCGCCTACATCGACTATCTGATGAACCTCGAAGAGAACACCCCTTCCAGCACGGACGGCGACAACCGCCCCATCAGCCGCTGGAAACAGTTCGGACTGCAAAAGGGAGTGCTGAGAATCTGATAAAAAATAAAAAGCAGCCCCTCCCGGCCTCCCCCGAAGGGAGGAGCTGTATTGTGTAAAACCTCTCCCCTTCAGGGGGAGTCGGAGGGGGCCTTATTTAGAGTTTATGGAAATACATATAGGCGACCGCGTGGCCGACGTGACGCTGGTCAGCAAAGACGGAAACAAAGTGCAGTTCCTCATCGACGGCGTACCCTACGATGTGGACATCGTAATGGCCGAGAACGGCAGTTGCTCCATCCTGCACGGAGGCAACTCCTACAACGCCGAGCTCATCCGCAGCGACAACGGCAAGAACTACACCGTGAACACCTTCTACCGCTCCTACAACGTGGACATCGTGGACACGCAGGCCAAATACCTGCGCATGCGCAAGGGCGGCGAAGAGAAACAGGACGACAAAATCGTGGCTCCCATGCCGGGCAAGGTGGTGAAAATCCCCGTCAGCGTGGGCGACCGACTCCAGGCAGGCGACATCGTGGTGGTGCTCGAAGCCATGAAGATGCAGAGCAACTACAAAGTAAGTTCCGACTGCACCGTGCGTGAAATCCTCGTCCAGGAAGGCGACTCGGTCAACACGAACCAAGTACTTATCACATTAAACATTAATTAAATAAACAGCCAGTCCCCTTCCAATCCCAGCCCCCTCCCGACCTCCCCCCGAAGGGGAGGCTTTTATCATACTTATTTCATAGCCTCCCCTTCGGGGGGAGGTCGGGAGGGGGCCGGAGCTGGGTTGGGAGTGGATTTTTTTCTATGATTATGACACGCGAAGAAAGATACAACCAATTTGAAGAACTCGACCGTCAGGCCTCCTTGGGCGGAGGACTGGAACGCATCGAGCGCCAGCATGCAGCCGGCCGAATGACCGCCCGCGAACGCATCGACATGCTGCTTGACAAAGGCACGTTCAACGAAATAGACAAGTTCGTCACCCACCACTGCACCAACCTGGGCATGGACAAGAGCCACCTGGCCGGCGACGGCGTGGTGTGCGGCTACGGCAAGATAGACGGCCGTCTGGTGTTCGTCTACGCCTTCGACTTCACCGTCTACGGCGGCACGCTGAGCCAGACCAATGCGGCCAAAATCGTGAAGGTGCAGAAACTCGCCCTCCAGAACGGCGCACCCATCATCGCCCTCAACGACTCCGGCGGCGCACGCATCCAGGAAGGCATCAGCAGCCTGGCCGGCTTCGGCTCCATCTTCCGCGAGAACACGCTCGCCTCGGGCGTCATCCCGCAGATTTCGGCCATCCTCGGCCCGTGTGCCGGAGGAGCCTGCTACTCACCGGCGCTGACCGACTTCATCTTCATGGTGAAGGAAAAGAGCCACATGTTCATCACCGGACCCGACGTGGTGAAGGCCGTGACCCACGAAGAAGTGGACAAGGAGCAGCTGGGCGGCGCCGACACGCACAGCTCCCGCAGCGGCGTGACACACTTCATGTGCGACACGGAGGAAGAAACCCTCATGAGCATCCGCGAACTGCTCAGCTTCCTGCCTGCCAACAATATGGAAGAAACACTCCGAAAGGCCACCAACGACGACCCGCACCGTGAGGACGAAGCCCTGCAGACCGTCGTGCCCGACGACCCGAACCAGCCCTACGACATCAAGGACATCATCGAGCCCGTGGTGGACGACCACTACTTCTTCGAGGTGCAACCACACTTTGCCCGCAACATCGTCATCGGCTTCGCCCGCCTGGGCGGACGCACCGTCGGCATCGTGGCCAACCAGCCCGCCTACCTGGCCGGTGTGCTCGACATCGACGCTTCGGACAAGGCTTCCCGCTTCATCCGTTTCTGCGACTGCTTCAACATCCCCCTCGTCACCTTCGAAGACGTGCCGGGATTCCTCCCCGGGTGCGACCAGGAACACGGAGGCATCATCCGCCACGGCGCGAAGATAGTCTATGCCTACGCCGAAGCCACTGTCCCCAAGGTGACGGTCATCACCCGCAAATCCTACGGCGGAGCCTACATCGTCATGTCAAGCAAGACCATCGGGGGCGACATCAACCTGGCCTACCCCACGGCCGAAATCGCCGTCATGGGGGCTGAAGGAGCCGTGAACATCCTCAAGCGCAAGGCCACGCCCGAAGAGAAGGCAGCCGCCATCGAGGAATACAACACCTTCTTCTCCAACCCCTACCGCGCCGCCGAGCAAGGCCTCGTGGACGAAATCATCTATCCGCGCCAGACGCGCGCCAAGCTCATCCAGGCACTGGAGATGGCCCAGAACAAGAGCGTGCACAATCCGCCCAAGAAGCACGGCAACATGCCGCTGTAAAAAATGAAAAATGAAGAACGAAGAATGAAGAAACGTGCTGCGGATTTATTCTTCGTTCTTATTTTAAATCCATACTTTCCAACCAACAATCCGCGCCATGAAAAAACTGTTTTTCCTCCTCACGCTGGCCGCAGCGACGCTCACTGCCGCGGCCCAAAAGCAAGTGGCGTGCCACATCGAAGGCACATTCCTCTACACGCCCCGCGACACCGTCGTCCACCTTCTGCCCTTCCCGGGCGATTCCCGTTCACATCCTTTCACCGCCATCCCCGTCAAGGACGGGCACTTCGCATACGACTTCCGGACGGACGACGCCGGCGCACCTTTCAGCCTCTGGGCGAAGGACGACGAACGGATGGGATTCTGGACGCCGGGCGTATTCCTTGCCGTGGACGACACGCTGCGCTTCACCTTCGACCGCCCGCGACGCTCGCCCGTGATGGAAGCGCGCAGTGCGGACAACCGCGAGTTGGCCGCCTTCCGCGACACGTGTAACCGGCGGTTCAACTTCCGCGAAACATTCGAAGGTCACTTTGACTTCGCATACAGTGACACGCCCCACAAACCCACTCCGGAAGAGAATGAGCAGCGCCGGGCCAACATCCTGGGACAGGATGCCTACGAGACCGACTACATCGGCCGACACACCGGACTCACGGGCCTCTACCTCATCATGGACAAGATGTTCAAATGCAAGGAAAACACGCCCGAACCTTACGTCGAGCTTTACCGCACGCGCTATGCGCACCTCTTCCCCGAGAACAGCATGCACGCCTACATCCGTGCCATGCTGGACGTCAGGAAGGTGAAGGTGGGCGAACAACTCCCCGACCTGAATGCACCCGATGCGGACGGGCGGATGCACAGCCTGAGGGAAGAGACACGCGGACAGGTGGCATGGGTGGACTTCTGGGCATCCTGGTGCGGCCCGTGCCGGAGGGTGTCGCGTGCCATGATTCCCGTCTACGAAGCGTGGAAAGACCGCGGCTTCACCGTCGTGGGCATCTCCCGCGATAAGGACGTGAAGGACATGCAGACGGCCATCCGAAAAGACGGTTACCCGTGGCTCAACCTCGTGCTGCTCGGCGACGACGACCAGCGCTGGTACACTCCCTTGCCACAAGCCACAGGAGCGACCTACCTCGTCGACCGCGACGGCACGATACTGGCCATCGGTCCGACGGTGGAAGAGGTGGAAGACCTGCTCGAAAAGCTCCTCCCCGAAGAGTCTGAGACACCTCGTTAAATCCATTTCCGCCAAGCCTCCACAGCGTCCGGCCAAGCCTTCCTTTCCGCCCGACCACGGAAAGGAATCCGTCCCCGGCTACCCTCCTTTCCGTGGTCGGGCGGCATAGAGCCCCCGCTTGCCGGTCCTCCGGCGAGCGGGACGGCACATCCTGCATTTCCGGCTCGCCAGACCTTCTTGCGACAGATTACAGAAATATTTCCTTAATTCTTTTTGTCCTATCAATCTATTTCTCTTACCTTTGCAAGGTGAATGTACCCCATGGAATCATAATTCAAACAAATAAATAATTTAATTCATTCATTTATGTGGTTAAGTAATTCATCTATTGGAAGGAAAGTGGTGATGAGCGTTACCGGAGTCGCCCTTATCCTGTTTCTAACATTTCACATGTCGATGAACCTTGTGGCACTCTTCTCGGAGGATGCTTACAACATGGTGTGTGAATTCCTGGGAGCTAACTGGTATGCACTGGTGGCAACGGTGGCATTGGCAGCCCTCTTCGTGATTCACATCATCTACGCGTTCTGGCTGACAATGTTGAACAGAAAGGCACGCGGCAGCGAGCGTTATGCCGTGTCGGAGAAACCGAAAACCGTGGAATGGGCATCACAAAACATGCTCGTGCTGGGCTTGGTAGTCATCCTGGGCCTCGTGCTCCACTTCGCCAACTTCTGGTACAAAATGCAGTTTGCCGAAATCATCGGCGACCATTACCTGGGCGAATTCGGCCCGACCGACGGAGCGGCCTACATCGCCTACACCTTCGCATCTCCGGTGTATGTCATCCTCTATCTGGTGTGGCTTGTGGCCCTGTGGTTCCACCTCACGCACGGTTTCTGGAGCGCCATGCAGACCTTCGGCTGGAACAACAAGATTTGGTTCGAGCGTTGGAAAGTTATTAGCAACGTATACGCCACGCTCTTAGTCCTCGGCTTCGCCTTGGTGGTAGTGGTTTATTTCTTCAAATCGCTCTGCTGCTAACATCATTGTTTTAAAACCTTTTAAATAGATAAAGATATTATGGCTACTATAGATTCAAAAATTCCCGAAGGCCCGATAGCTGAAAAGTGGACCAACTATAAAGCTCACCAAAAACTGGTGAACCCTGCCAACAAGCGCCGTCTTGACATCATCGTCGTGGGTACGGGTCTGGCCGGAGCTTCGGCTGCTGCCTCACTCGGCGAGATGGGCTTCAAGGTGTTCAACTTCTGTATCCAAGACTCCCCCCGCCGCGCACACTCCATCGCTGCTCAAGGAGGTATCAACGCTGCCAAGAACTATCAGAACGATGGTGACTCCGTCTATCGCCTCTTCTACGACACGGTGAAAGGCGGTGACTATCGTGCACGTGAAGCCAACGTCTACCGTCTGGCCGAAGTGTCAAACAACATCATCGACCAATGCGTGGCCCAAGGCGTCCCCTTCGCCCGCGAATATGGAGGCACACTGGCCAACCGTTCGTTCGGCGGTGCCCAAGTGTCACGTACATTCTATGCAAAAGGACAGACCGGCCAACAGCTCTTGCTGGGCGCCTACTCCGCACTGAGCCGCCAGGTACATGCCGGCACGGTGAAACTCTATACCCGCTATGAGATGCAAGACATCGTCATCATCGACGGACGTGCCCGCGGCATCATCGCCAAGAACCTCGTGACCGGCAAACTCGAACGCTTCGCCGCTCACGCCGTGGTCATCGCCACAGGCGGATATGGCAACACCTACTTCCTCTCCACGAACGCGATGGCCTGCAACTGCTCGGCTGCGATGGCCTGCTACCGCAAAGGCGCCCTGTTTGCCAACCCGGCATACGTGCAGATTCACCCGACGTGTATCCCCGTACACGGCGACAAGCAGTCGAAGCTGACCCTGATGTCCGAGTCGCTCCGTAACGACGGACGTATCTGGGTGCCCAAAAAGCTCGAAGATGCCAAAGCCCTGCAAGCCGGCACCAAAAAGCCGACTGACATCCCCGAGGAAGAACGCGACTATTACTTGGAACGCCGTTACCCGGCCTTCGGTAACCTCGTGCCGCGCGACGTGGCTTCGCGTGCAGCCAAAGAGCGTTGCGACGCCGGCTTCGGTGTGAACAACACCGGCTTGGCCGTATATCTTGACTTCTCCGAGTGTATCGAGCGTCTGGGCATCGACGTAGTCCGCCAACGCTACGGTAACCTCTTCGACATGTACGAAGAAATCACCGACGTGAACCCGGGCAAGCTGGCCAACGAAATCAACGGAGTGAAATACTACAACCCCATGATGATTTACCCGGCTATCCACTACACGATGGGTGGTATCTGGGTAGACTACGAATTGCAGACCACCATCAAAGGACTCTTCGCTATCGGTGAGTGCAACTTCTCCGACCACGGTGCCAACCGTCTGGGAGCTTCCGCGCTGATGCAAGGCTTGGCCGACGGTTACTTCGTCCTCCCCTACACCATCCAGAACTATCTGGCCGACCAAATCACTGTCCCCCGCTTCTCGACCGACCTGCCGGAATTCGAGGAGGCTGAGAACGCTGTCCGTGCGAAAATCGACCACCTGATGAACATCAAAGGAAAGAAATCCGTCGACTCTATCCACAAAGAGCTGGGTCACGTCATGTGGGAGTATGTCGGCATGGGACGTACGGCTGAGGGCTTGAAGACAGGCTTGGCCAAACTGAAGGAAATCCGCAAGGAATTCGAGACAGAGCTGTTCATCCCCGGCTCAAAGGAGGGTATGAACGTCGAACTGGATAAGGCCATCCGTCTGAACGACTTCATCACGATGGGCGAACTGATAGCCTACGACGCGCTCAACCGTAACGAAAGCTGCGGCGGACACTTCCGCGAAGAATACCAGACTGAGGAAGGCGAAGCCAAGCGCGACGACGAACACTACTTCTATGTGGCTTGCTGGGAATACCAAGGCTCGGACGACAAAGCACCCGTGCTCTACAAAGAACCGCTGGTATACGAAGCCATCAAAGTACAGACGCGTAACTACAAGAGCTAATCTATCGGGAAGTTGAACAATTAAAGAATCAAGAAAATGGACAAGAATATATCATTTACATTAAAGATTTGGCGTCAAAACGGACCGAAAGAGAAAGGTCATTTTGATACGTTCCAGATGAAAGACATCCCGGGCGATACCTCTTTCCTGGAAATGCTGGACATCCTGAACGAACAACTCATCAGCGAAGGCAAAGAACCTATCGTGTTCGACCATGACTGCCGCGAAGGCATCTGCGGCATGTGTTCGCTCTACATCAACGGACACCCGCACGGACCTGCCACGGGAGCCACTACCTGTCAAATCTATATGCGCCGCTTCCACGACGGAGACACCATCACTGTCGAACCGTGGCGCTCGGCCGGATTCCCCGTCATCAAAGACTTGATGGTCGACCGTTCGGCTTACGACAAAATCATACAAGCAGGCGGATACGTAAGCGTCAACACCGGTGCACCGCAAGACGCCAATGCCATCCTCATCCCGAAGACGGCTGCCGACGAAGCCATGGATGCTGCCTCTTGCATCGGATGCGGAGCTTGTGTGGCTGCTTGCAAGAACGGCTCTGCGATGCTGTTCGTGTCGGCCAAGGTCAGCCAGCTCGCGCTCCTGCCGCAAGGCAAGCCCGAAGCTGCACGACGTGCCAAGGCCATGCTCGCCAAAATGGACGAACTCGGATTCGGAAACTGCACCAACACACGTGCCTGCGAGGCCGAGTGTCCGAAGTGCGTCTCCATCAGCAACATCGCACGCTTGAACCGTGAGTTTATCAAAGCAAAACTGAAAGACTAAGATACCGTTTTCAAAAATCATACATATGTATTGGGACGTCCGGATCCGTGAGGATGCGGCGTCCTTTTTTATGCCCTCCCCATTCTTCCATAAAAAAACAGAATCCCGCATACGTCAAACCGTAAAACTTTATTTACCTTTGCCACATACGCAAAGCGTACTGAACGGCAAACATCTAAACATCTTCCATCATGAAAACGTATTATTACCTGAACGGACGCAACGAGCAGCAAGGCCCTGTCCCGGGCGAGAGCTTGCCGAACTATGGAGTCAAGAGCGACACGCTCGTGTGGACGGCCGGCATGGCACAATGGACACCGGCCGGAAAAGTGGAAGAGCTGGCCGGCATCATACCCCCTCCGCCGCCCATCGACCACCCGGAACCCTCCGGACCGACTGCCGGCGAACTGCCACCCGACAACCATCTCGTCTGGGCCATCCTCTGCACCGTGCTCTGCTGTCTCCCGCTGGGCATCGCCGCCATCGTCTATTCGGCCCGGGTCGAGACCCTGTGGAACCAGGGCAAGCATGCCGAAGCTCGAAAAGCCGCCAGCACGGCCGAGACGCTCTGCTACGTCTCCCTGGCTCTCTTCACGCTGATGTTCATCATCGGCTTCTTCATCGCCATGATAGGGGAATACTAACCGGGCGAAAAGCCCGCCGCCATTCGCCCCGCCGCCGTCCATGCCCCGCTGTATGGCAGGCCGCACGCAATGCCATCCGCAGATTTTCCCGCCCCGCACACGGCACAGACACCGCGTTTCCACGGAAAGGAGGGTAGCCGACCACGGAAAGGACTCCGCCCGGGGACGGAAAGGACTCCGCTCCCGGCTACCCTTAAGGACCGGTAACAAAAGAAATTACAGTTTGACAACCAACAGTTTATAAAAACGACACCTCGCTCGGATTTCTATATGGGACGAAGCCGGCAGACCGCCCGCACCGACAGGCAAAAATCCGAAAAGAAAACATGGAAAATCAAAACAAACCGCCCTGCGTCCGATTCGAGTTCAATAAAAATCGTATCTTTGCCTGTCGACTAAAACAGAAGAAGATGCACCCTTTAGACAAATTCAAGCATTGCCCCGTGTGCGGCTCGACACGCTTCGAGGTGCACAATGCCAAGTCCAAGCATTGCGCCGACTGCGGATTCACCTACTACTTCAATCCCAGCTCGGCCACCGTGGCTTTCATCCTCAACGAAAGAGGCGAACTGCTCGTGTGCCGACGTGGCAAAAGCCCGGCCAAGGGAACACTCGACCTGCCGGGAGGATTCATCGACATGCAGGAGACGGGCGAAGAAGGCGTGGCCCGCGAAGTGCGCGAGGAGACAGGACTCACGGTCGTCCGCGCCGACTACCTCTTTTCCCTCCCCAACCTCTATGAATACTCCGGCTTCATGGTCCACACCCTCGACATGTTTTTCCGCTGCACAGTGGCCGACGCCTCGCACATCCATGCCGAGGACGACGTGGCCGACTGCTTCTGGATGCCCCTCGAAGACATCCGCACGGCCGACTTCGGGCTGGAGTCCGTGCGCAAGGGCGTGGAGCGTTTCCTGAGCGGACATGCAGCCTCAGCCCCGTCCATTCATCAAACAAGAACTTAAAAAACCAAACGATATGAAACTGAAACAAACCGTCCTGCTCACCTTGTTGGGAGCCCTTCCCGTCGCCGGAATGGCGCAGCGGCACATCCCCCTGCATGCTCCTGAAAGACTGTTCGAGGAAGGCAAACAGCTGTTCATCAAGAAAGACTACGCTGCTGCCTTGCATGCCCTGAACACCTACGTGAAGACTGACGACCCCTCGTTCCTCCTGCGGAGCCAGGCTGAATACATGATTGCCTGTACGGCCTACGAACTTAAGGAAAAAGACTGCATCCGCACGCTGGAACGCTATCTGGAGACCTACACCGACACCCCCTATAAGAACCGCATCCATGCCCTGATTGCCAACACTTATTTCTATCGCGGGGACTATGAGGAAGCCATCCGCCGTTTCCAGGCATGCGACCTCGACCTGCTGGGCAACGAGGAACGTGACGAAATGACGCTCCACCTGGCGCTGGCCAACATCGAGACAGGCCGCCTCGAAGAGGCTTACGCACTGCTGAGCGTGGTGCAGGTGTGTACGAAAAAATACGAGAGCGACGTGGCTTTCCACAAGGCTTACATCGACTACGCGCAAGGACGCTACACGGAGGCCTTGCCCGTGTTCCAACGCCTGCAAGACGACGACAAATATGGTATCGAAGCTCCCTACTACATCGCCGACATCTACCTGAAACAAGGGAAATACAAAGAAGCCGAACAGACAGCCGACCGCTACATCACCATCCGGCAGGGAAACGGCCACGAAAACGAGCTGAAACGCATCCTCGGAGGAGCTTACTACGGACAGGGACGGCTGGACGACGCCCTGGGCGCACTGGAAATCTATGTGCAGACAGCCGAGAAGCCCGAACGCAACGCGCTCTACCAGCTCGGCATGTGCTACTTCCACGTGCGTGCTTTCCAGCGTGCCTGCGACATGCTGGGACGCGCCACCGGCCAACGCGACGCCCTGGCACAGAACGCTTACCTGCACAGGGGGCTTGCCTTCCTCGAACTGCAGGACAAACGTCAGGCACGGATGTCCTTCGAACAGGCCTCGACGATGGACTTCGACCTGGCTGTGAAGGAAGAGGCGCTCTACAACTACGCCCTCTGCATCCACGAGACCTCCTATTCACCCTTTGCCGAGTCGGTCACGGTGTTCGAACGGTTCCTGAACGAGTTTCCTCACTCAGCCTATAGTGAGGAAGCAAACGACTACCTGATTGAGGTCTACATGAACACACGGAGCTACGACGCCGCGCTGCGTTCCATCGAGAAGATAAAGCAGCCCGGCGTGCGCATCCTGGAGGCCAAGCAGAAGATTCTCTTCCGTCTGGGCACACAGGCCTTTGCCAATGCCGACTTCCCGACAGCCGTCGACTACTTCAACCGCTCCCTGCAACTGGGCGGCTACAACCTGAAGACGCAAGCCGACACCTACTACTGGCGCGGCGAATCCCATTACCGCCTGGGACAGTATGCACAGGCAGCCTCCGACTTCACGAGCTACCTCTCGCAAAGCGAGGCCCAAGACAACACGACCTACGGACTGGCCCTCTACAACCTGGGCTACTCCTACTTCAAACAAAAGGATTACCGCAACGCCGGCACTTGGTTTGCCCGCTTCGTGGAACGGTACACACAGAGCGGCAGCGCGGCTCAATCCATCCGGGCCGACGCCTACAACCGGCTTGGCGACTGCCGCTTCTATGCCCGCCAGTGGGCTGCTGCGCAGGCTTGCTACGCACAGGCTTCCGCCGTCGACCGCACGGCTGCCGACTATGCCCTCTACCAACAGGCCTTCGTGCGCGGCTTGCAGAAAGACTATGCCGGCAAGGTGTCCGACCTCGACAAGCTGCTTTCCGGCTACCCCGACTCGCAGTATGCCGACGACGCCCTCTACGAGCGCGGACGCGCCTACGTCCAACTGCAAAACAACCCGCAGGCCATCGCTTCGTTCAGCGAACTCGTGAGCAAATACCCCGAAAGCTCCGTTGCCCGCAAGGGCGCAGGAGAAATCGGCCTGCTCTACTACCAGGACGACAAATATCCCGAAGCCATCGCAGCCTACAAGAAGGTCATCTCCGACTATCCCGGCAGCGAAGAGGCCCGACAGGCCCAACGCGACCTGCGCTCCATCTACATAGACCTCAACCAGGTGGACGCCTACACCCAATATGCCTCCACCATCAAGGGCGGCATCGCCGTGGAAGCAGGCGAACGCGACTCGCTTACCTACGTAGCCGCGGAGAAGGTCTACATCCGGGGCGACCTCGACGGAGCCAAAACCAGCTTTACCCGCTACCTGCAACAATTCCCGCAAGGAGCCTTTGCCCTCAATGCACACTACTACCTGGGACTGATTGCCTATAACCGGAAAGACTTCGCCACGGCCCGGCAACACCTGGACAAGGTCATCGAATATCCGAACAACGAATACTCCGAAGAAGCCATCATCATGGGGGCCGAAATCGCCTTCAATGACAAGGACTACGCCCGCGCGCTCACGCTCTACAAGCTCTTGAAGGACAAGACGGCCTCAGCCGAACGACGCCAACTGGCCCAAGTGGGCATCCTGCGCTGCGCCTACCTGACAAAAAACAACGAAGAAGTCGTGCTCGCAGCCGGCGACCTGCTGGCCAACAGCAAACTGTCGCCCGAGCTGGCCAACGAAGCCCGCTACTACCGTGCCAAGGCTGCACTCGCCACATCGCCCTCACAGGCTGTCGACGACCTGCGCACACTGGCCAAGGACACGCGCAACGCATACGGAGCTGAAGCCAAATACCGCCTGGCGCAGTATTACTTCGACGCCGGACAGACCGACGCGGCAGAGAAGGAACTGCTCGACTACATCGAAGTGAGCACGCCGCACGCCTACTGGCTGGCACGCAGCTTCGTCCTGCTGTCGGACGTATATGTCAAGCTGGGACGCACGATGGAAGCACGCCAATACCTGCTCTCACTCCAGCAGAACTACCAGGCTGATGACGACATCGCTTCCATGATTGAATCGAGATTACAGAAACTACAATGACACAGCTATGAAACAAAACATCAAACCGCTCCATATAGCCCTCTTCTCCACAGCCCTGCTGGCAGGCGCCGCCACGGCCGAGGCACAGACACAGCCCAAAGACTCCACGCTCAACCGCACGGTCGTGGTCGAAAACGACTACGACCCGCAGATCATGGATGCCAACAAAATCAACCTCCTGCCCGACATCGAGGAGCCAAAGCCGACCAAAAAAGAAATCGTGTATGCACAGACGACACACCCCTTCAGCGCGTTCCGCTACCGCGCCATGCCGTCATACGCCCCGAAACCGACGCAGCCTGATGCCACCAAGTGCTTCATCAACCTGGGTTACGGCGATACCAAAAACGGCAACATGACGGGCGAGATAAACTACCTCTTCGACCTCTCCGACAGCGACCGGCTCAATGTGAACGCCGCTTTCGACGGGTTCAACTTCGACCCCGACCGGACAGAGCTGGAGGAATGGAAATCACGCTTCTACCAGGCGCAGTTCAAGGCCGACTACGCCCACCGCTTCCGCACGGCCGAGCTGGGCGTGAGCGGCTCGTTCGGCTCGCAAGCATTCAACTACCGCCCGATCTACGCCACGGACAAGCAGCGCAACACGCTGGGCGGCATACAGCTCCAAGTCCGCTCCACCGACACATCCGCCGCATGGCAGTATGCCCTGGAAGCCGGTGTGGGCTACTTCGGAAGAGGCTACCTCTACGGAGCCGATGAGAGCAACTCGGAGACCAACCTCCGGCTGAAAGGCGGACTGTCATACAGCCCTGACGGAACGAACCGCGTGGGCCTCGACCTGGATGTCAACCAGGCGAACTTTTCGTTTGAGGGACTGGAAAACAGCGGACTCGTCGGCCTGACGCCCTACTACAACTACACGACCGACGCCGTGCGCCTGCGCATCGGGGCAAAGGTGGACATCCGCACGGGCTATGACAACGGCGTGGCCTTTGCACCCGACGTGAAAGCCGAATTCCCCCTAGCCGGACACTACACGCTCTACGTCCAGGCCACGGGAGGCACACTGCTCAACGACTTCTTCCGCTTCAACTCCATCACGCCTTATTGGGGCGGCTATGCCGGCTACGACCAGCTGGAGAACACCCACGTGCAACTCGACGCATTGGCCGGATTCAAGGCCGACCTGGGCGAGAACCTCTGGCTGAACCTCTATGCAGGCTACGAGCTGCGCAAAGACGAGATAGGCTTCTTCCCCAACGTCACGGGCGACGTCGAGCCGCTGCATTACTCCTTCGTGCAGGGAAAGGCCAACAACCTGAAAGTGGGTTTTGCCTCGGCCTACCAGTATAAGGACATCATCGACGTGTCGTTCCGCATGGACTACCGCAACTGGTCGACCGGCGACGGGTGGGAACCGGTGCTCTACGATAAGCCCAAGTTCGACGCGCAATTCGACATGCAGATACATCCCGTCTCACGGCTGAACATCAACCTGGGCTACCAGTATCGCAGCTACGCCGAGGGCGACCGCAACGCCGTGTCCGACCTCTACGCCGGCGTGGACTACCGCTTCTTCGACTTCTTCTCCCTCTGGGTGAAGGCGGCCAATCTGACCAACGCCCAATATGAATACGACCTCGCCTATCCGGCACAGGGCATCCACTTCATGATAGGCACGTCGTTCCGCTTCTGAATCATAGGGCGATGTCTAAATGAAATTTAAACCCAGAGACACGGAGACACAGAGAAAACATGAATCAATAGAATAAAATCTCTGTGCCTCCGTGTCTCTGGGTTTGATTCTTTATTTTTGGCACAACCTCAGCACTTCAGCGCGTCATGGCCTCGCGCAGGCATGCGACAAGCACCCGATAGCCTGCCCCGTTCAGGTGAAGGTCGTCCACGGTCATGTCCGGACGAAGGCGGCCGTCTGCCAGCAGGCGGTCGAACACGTCCAGATAGACAATGCCCCCGCCATCCTCCACGCGCCGACGGATGGCTGCGTTCAGCCGCGCGATGAAGCGGTTCACGGACGTGCTGCCGCCCGCATAATCATTGCGCGGGAAAATGCAAAACAGGTAGGTCCGCCGCGAGCAGATAGCCTGCACGGCCTCCACATAGCGGTCGGCATACGCTTCCAGGTTTTCCTCATTGAGCCGGTAGAGGTCGTTTGAGCCAAATTGCACCACGGCCTCGCAGTCGCCCACATCTTCGGCAAATGCCTCCACGTAGGCCAGTCCCTCGCCCGGACGACCGAAGTTCCGGCAGTCCCATTCCGGGAAACAGGCCTCCAAAGGCCAGTAGGCGATGTGGCTGTTGCCGATGAATGCCACCTTCCGCCTCGTCTCTTCTTGTGTCATAACCAGTCGTTTTCACAGATTTCCCCACGAATATACGCGAAAAAATCCGTCCGGCATCCGGCTTCGGATTCTTATTTCGGAAAATGGAACGTCCGCAAACGTCCCGAATTCCATTTGTAGGTATAGGAGCGGTTCCCCACACTATGAAAATGCAGGACAAATGCAGTCCGCATCCAAGGGCCGTCCGCTCCCCATAGACACCGCCCGCGGGCCGAAAGGAGTCCGCCCGTGTCCGGAATAGTTTCCGCCCGAGCGCCGAATCCTTTCGGCTCTCAAGCGGTGTCTATAAGCTGTAAAAGCATGATAGGTCCATCATTAACACACTATGAATCAACGTTCTGTCCCAAAGCCTTACAAGCAGGGACGCCCTGCGTGCGGACGATGCGCGTCCTCAAAGGGCGTTTTGAAATATGCAGACAAAAAGACAGGGAAAATAAGGATGGAAGGATGGGAAACAGCCCTCTCGTCCCCGCAGGGAAGGGGAAAAAGCCCGGACCGCAAAAAAATACATCTCCGCTGTATTTAGTGAAAAAACGTAGATTTATACCTTATAATATGGTATACATTCACTTTTTTCCTACTTTTGCCGCACATTAAACCGCTTAGAGTAACACAAATGCAAAAGAATCTGGTCATTGTCGAGTCTCCTGCAAAGGCTAAAACCATAGAAAAATTCCTTGGGAAAGACTACAAGGTGCTTTCCAGCTACGGTCATATCCGCGACCTGAAGAAGAAAGAATTCAGCATCAATACGGACACGTTCGAACCGGACTATGAGATTCCGGCGGAAAAAAAGAAGCTGGTGTCCGAGTTGAAACAGGAAGCTAAAAACGCCGAAACGGTGTGGCTCGCATCCGATGAAGACCGCGAGGGAGAAGCCATCTCGTGGCATTTGTATGAAGTGCTCGGACTAAATCCCGAACACACGAAGCGCATCGTGTTTCACGAAATCACGAAAAACGCCATCCTCAATGCCATCAAGCATCCCCGCACCATCGACATCAACCTGGTGAACGCCCAGCAGGCACGCCGCGTGCTCGACCGCATCGTGGGCTTCAAGCTCTCGCCCGTGCTCTGGCGCAAGGTGAAACCGGCCCTCTCGGCCGGACGCGTGCAATCGGTGGCCGTGCGGCTCATCGTCGAACGCGAACGCGAGATACAAGCCTTCAAGAGCGAGGCTTCCTACCGCGTGACAGCCGTGTTCACCGTGCCCGACGCCGGCGGAAAAAACACGGAAGTGCGTGCCGAACTGAACACCCGCTTCAAGACCGAAGCCGAAGCCCGCGCCTTCCTGGAGAAATGCCGCGACGCGCAGTTTGCCGTGCAGGACATCAACACCCGGCCCGTCAAGAAGTCGCCGGCTCCCCCCTTCACCACCTCCACGCTGCAACAGGAAGCAGCACGCAAGCTGGGTTTCACGGTCGCACAGACGATGATGGTCGCACAGCGGCTCTATGAATCCGGATTCATCACCTATATGCGTACCGACTCGGTGAACCTCTCCACGCTGGCCATCGGCACGAGCAAGGAAGCCATCCTGAACATGATGGGCGAACGCTACGTCCACACGCGCCAGTTTGCCACCAAGAGCAAGGGCGCACAGGAAGCGCATGAGGCCATCCGCCCCACCTACATGGACCATCAGGCCATCGAAGGCACGGCACAGGAGAAACGCCTGTATGACCTCATCTGGAAGCGCACCATCGCCTCCCAGATGGCCGACGCCGAACTGGAGAAGACGACAGCCACCATCTCCATCACCGGCACGAGCGAAACATTTGTCGCCACGGGCGAAGTCATCACCTTCGACGGCTTCCTGCGTGTCTACAAGGAATCGCTCGACGACGACAGCGAACAGGCGGAAGACGAAAGCCGTCTGCTCCCCCCGCTGAAGAAAGGCCAGCCGCTCACGAGCCGTCGCATCACGGCCCAGGAACGCTTCACCCAGCATCCGCCCCGCTACACCGAGGCCAGCCTCGTGCGCAAGCTGGAAGAGCTGGGCATCGGACGCCCGTCGACCTACGCCCCGACCATCTCCACCATCCAACAGCGCGAATACGTGGAGAAAGGCGACAAGGAAGGCATCGAGCGCCCGTACAAGACATTGACACTCGACGACAAAGGAAACATCGCAGCCACTACGAAGGCCGAGATGACAGGCAGCGAGAAAGGCAAGCTCCTGCCCACGGACATCGGCACGGTGGTCAACGACTTCCTGTTACAATATTTCCCCGAAATCATGGACTATAACTTCACGGCCAACGTGGAGAAAGAGTTTGACGAAGTGGCCGAAGGCGACAAGGAGTGGACTTCGCTCATCCGGCAATTCTACGACAGCTTCGAGCCTATGGTGGAACAGACACTGGCCGTGAAAAGTGAGCACAAGGTGGGCGAACGCCTCTTGGGCACAGACCCGGCCAGCGGCAAGCCTGTGTCAGTCAAAATCGGACGTTTCGGCCCCGTAGTGCAGATAGGTTCGGCAGACGACAAGGAAAAGCCCCGTTTCGCACAGATAAAGAAGGGGCAGTCCATCGAGACCATCACCCTCGACGAAGCCCTGGAGCTGTTCAAGCTCCCCCGCACGCTGGGCGACTATGAGGACAAGAGCGTGACCATCGGCACCGGACGTTTCGGCCCGTACGTGCGCCACGACGGCAAGTTCATCTCCCTGCCGAAGGACGCCAACCCGATGACGTTCACCTATGAAGAAGCCGTCGAGCTCATCCAGGCCAAACGCGTGGCAGAAGCCCAGAAACATATCAAGGCCTTCGAAGAAGAGCCTGAACTGGAAGTGCTCAACGGCCGCTACGGTCCCTACATCACCTACAAAGGCAACAACTACCGCCTGCCCAAGACCCTGGCCGTCGAACCGAAAGACCTGACACTGTCCGACTGCATGGCCATCATAAAAGAACAGGATGAAAAAGGCAGCAAGAAGACACGGAAATACACCAAGAAGAAAGCATAGCAGATGACACGAATCATCCTCATAGGCTACATGGGCTCGGGAAAAACGACCCTGGGCAATGCCTTGTCGAAAGAATTAGGTCTGCCATTCTTCGACTTGGACTGGTACATCGAGAACCGCTTTTGCCGCACGGTGAGCCGCTTGTTTGCCGAACGCGGGGAAGAAGGCTTCCGCCACATCGAACGTGAGATGCTCCATGAAGTAGCCGAGTTCGAGGACGTGATTATCGCAGCCGGGGGAGGCACACCCTGCTTTTTCGACAACATCGACTATATGAACCGCCAGGCACAGACGGTCTATCTGAAAGCCACGCCCGAAGTGCTCTTCCGCCACTTGCAACCCGGACGCCAGAAACGCCCTCTGCTGGCAGGCAAGAGCGACGAAGAGATGATGGCCTACATCCACGAGTCGCTGGCACAGCGTGCCCCGTTCTACGAAAAAGCCAACTACGTGTTTGACGTCGACTTATTGGAAAGCCGCAAGCAAATACGAAATGCACTGACCCAATTACGAACATTATTAAACCTTTAATACTTTAAGACTAGAACAGAAATGAGAAAATGGCGTATTGAAGACTCCGAAGAGCTCTACAACATCACCGGTTGGGGCGCTTCCTACTTCGGTATCAACGAGAAAGGACATGTGGCAGTCACTCCACGCAAAGACGGAGTAGCCGTCGACTTGAAAGAGTTGATGAACGAACTGCAATTGCGCGACATGTCAGCTCCTGTGCTCGTCCGCTTCCCGGACATCCTGGACAACCGCATCGAAAAGACGGCAAACTGTTTCCAGATAGCCGCAGAAGAGTATGGTTACAAGGCCCAAAACTTCATCATCTATCCCATCAAGGTGAACCAAATGCGGCCCGTGGTGGAGGAAATCATCAGCCACGGCAAGAAGTTCAACCTCGGCCTGGAAGCCGGCTCAAAACCTGAACTCCACGCCGTCATCGCCATGAATACGGACAGCGATTCACTCATCATCTGCAACGGTTACAAGGATGAAAACTACATCGAGCTCGCACTGCTCGCACAGAAGATGGGCAAGCGCATCTTCCTCGTCGTGGAGAAGATGAACGAACTGCGCCTCATCGCACGACTGGCCAAACAGTTGGGCGTAAGGCCCAACCTGGGCATACGCATCAAGCTGGCTTCGTCGGGCAGCGGAAAGTGGGAAGAAAGCGGCGGAGACGCCAGCAAGTTCGGACTTACCTCCAGCGAACTGCTCGAAGCACTCGACTACCTGGAACAGAAAGACATGAAGGAGTGCCTGAAGCTCATCCATTTCCACATCGGAAGCCAAATCACCAAGATACGCCGCATCAAGACCGCACTGCGCGAAGCCTCTCAATTCTATGCGCAACTGCACGCCATGGGATTCAACGTGGAGTTTGTTGACATCGGCGGCGGACTCGGAGTGGACTACGACGGCACACGCTCATCCAACAGCGAAAGCAGCGTGAACTACTCCATCCAGGAATACGTGAACGACTCCATCTCGACCTTTGTCGACGTGGCTGACAAGAACAACATCCCACACCCGAACATCATCACCGAGAGCGGGCGCTCACTCACGGCACACCACTCCGTGCTCATCTTCGAAGTGCTGGAGACTGCCAGCCTGCCCGAAATGGACGAGAACTGGGAACCCGGACCCAACGACCACGAACTCGTGCAGGAACTGTACGAAATCTGGGACAACCTCAACCAGAGCCGCATGCTCGAAGCATGGCACGACGCGCAGCAAATACGCGAAGAAGCGCTCGACCTCTTCAGCCACGGCATCGTCGACCTGAAGACACGTGCCCAAATCGAACGGCTCTACTGGTCCGTCACCCGTGAAATCAATCAGATGGCACTCTCGCTGAAACACGCCCCTGAAGAGCTGCGCTCGCTGAGCAAGCTGCTTGCCGACAAGTATTTCTGCAACTTCTCGCTCTTCCAATCGCTGCCCGACGCGTGGGCCATCGACCAGCTGTTTCCCATCATGCCCATCCAGCGGCTCGACGAACGGCCCGACCGCTCGGCCACGCTCCAGGACATCACGTGCGACTCGGACGGGAAGATTGCCAACTTCATATCCACGCGCAACATATCCAACCACCTGCCCGTGCATTCCCTCAAGGGGAAAGAACCCTACTACATCGGCGTCTTCCTCGTGGGCGCCTACCAGGAAATCCTGGGCGACCTGCACAACCTCTTCGGAGACACGAACGCCGTGCACATCAGCGTCGACGGCAAGGGATACAGCATCGACCAGCTCATCGACGGAGAGACCGTCGCCGAGGTGCTCGACTACGTGCAGTATAACCCCAAGAAACTGGTCCGCACACTTGAGACATGGGTGACGAAGTCAGTCAAGGCCGGGAAAATCTCGCTCGAAGAAGGCAAGGAATTCCTCTCGAACTACCGCTCCGGACTCTACGGATATACTTATTTGGAATAAAACAAGAGCCCCCTCCCACCTCCCCCCGAAGGGGGAGGCTCCAGCCGAATGGAAGCTAAGAAAACAAAAGCCTCCCCTTCGGGGGAGGTCGGGTGGGGCACACGGGGAGGTGGAAGGGGGCTTTTAATAATTTGAAATGAAAGAACAGCTTACTATCATCAAGGTGGGCGGGAAAATCGTGGAGGAAGAAACCTCACTCGCCCGCCTGCTCGACGACTTCGCCGCCTTGCCGGGACGGAAACTCCTTGTCCACGGCGGGGGACGTTCGGCCACACGGCTGGCTGAGCGGCTGGGCATCGAAAGCCGCATGGTCGACGGACGACGCATCACCGACGCCGACACCCTGCGCGTGGTCACGATGGTCTACGGCGGGTTGGTGAACAAAAACATCGTGGCCGGACTTCAGGCACGCAGCGTGAACGCACTGGGCCTGACGGGAGCCGACATGGATGTCATCCGCTCCGCGAAACGCCCCGTGAAAGACGTCGATTACGGCTTCGTCGGCGACGTCGAACGTGTCGACGCCACCCTGCTGGGCGACCTCATCGACCGCGGCATCGTCCCCGTCATGGCCCCCCTGACGCACGACGGCCGGGGACACATACTCAACACCAACGCCGACACCATCGCCGGCGAGACAGCCAAAGCACTGGCCTCGCGCTTCGACGTCACGCTCATGTATTGCTTCGAGAAAAAAGGCGTCCTGAGCAATGCGGACGACGACGAGAGCGTCATCCCCGCCATCGACCGGCACACGTTCGAGACGCTCGTGGCCGACGGAACCATCGCCGGCGGCATGAAGCCGAAAATCGAAAACGCGCTCGCAGCCGTGGACGCAGAAGTCAGCCGCGTCATCATCACCCGTGCCGATGCCATCGACGGACGCTCAGGCACGGTCGTCACCCGTTGACAAAGCAAACACCGTCCCCACACCGGACGGACTGCAAACATACAAGCAACGAAAGTACGGAGGAATACAGGGCTAGTTCCCTGAGCCTCCGTGCTTTTTGCATCCTCCCTCCGTCCCCTCCCGGCCATGCCTCCACACGGCCCGGGCCAGCCTTCCTTTCCGCCCGACCACGGCCTCCTTTCCGCTCCCGGCTACCCTCCTTTCCGTCCCCGGCCGCCCTCTATAGCGTCCCGGAGTCGCATGAAAGGGCCGCGCCGACATGGGACAAACAAAGCCGACAATTCTTCATACCGGTCCAGGGAAAAGTCACTCCATCCCGCACTTGAAAAAATCACTCAAGGAACTGACCGGGAGAAAAAGCCATGAATACTTATTATTTATTATGAATAAATAGGCTTAAATGAAAAATAGTACTATATTTGCGCCCGCTGGATAGAAATTTTATTTAAATAGTCCATAAAAACCGGAAATAAAAATTTTGGACTAGGATAGAAACACAAGACTAAGCAACCATGTTGTCATATAAAACCAACCTAAATTAAACGTTAACATGAAAAAAATGCTATTCTCAAAAGCATGCGTGCTTTTGACCGTAGCTGCATTGTCGTCACCCACCGTCGCGGCACCGTGGAAGAGAACTGGACGAAGCAGAAGTCATACACCTTCCGTGCTCAGTTGGACTTCAACCGCGACTTCGGCGAACGCCATAGCGTGCAAGCCTTGATTGGTACTGAACGCCGCAAGGTAGAAAGCCAATCCACCAGAGTCTATAAAGTGGGTTATGACGACAACACCTTGGCCTACACCTTCATCGACGAGCTGGAAGTAGCCAACGGCATCAATGGAACGCAAGCCATAAACGGCCGCTATTACTACTACGACTCCGGAACGGACAGATTCACTTACGACGATAATCGCTACGTATCGTTCTACGCCAACGCATCCTATACCTTCGACCGTAAGCTGACGGGAACGGTCAGTGTCCGCATCGACCAGTCTAACTTGTTCGGTATGGACCCGAAATACAAGTATCGTCCACTGTGGTCAACGGGAGCGCAATATGTCGCCCTGGAAAACTGGAACTGGATTGACCGTCTGGCCGTACGCGCCACGTATGGTATCAACGGTAACACGACGACCATGACCAGCCCCTACATGATTGCCACTGTAAGCAGCCGTCCGAACACATACACCAACGAGACGTATGCCTACATCACCACACCGCCCAACCCGACACTGCGCTGGGAGAAGACCAACCAGTTCAACTTGGCCGTGGACTTCAACCTCCTCAACCATCGTCTGAACGGTACGATTGAGTTCTACAACAAAAAGACCACTGACTTGCTTGGCCAGCGCCAGACCGATCCGACGACCGGATGGCCTTCACTGTGGCTCAACTACGGCGAGATGTACAACCGGGGCGTGGAACTCACACTCTCGAGCCGCAACATCAAGACCCGCGACTTCTCCTGGGACACCGACTTCATCTTCAGCTACAACAAGAACAAGTTGACCCGTGTGGAAGCCTCCGGTACGGCAGCTTCCGACTATTACTATAACCTGCAAAACCGCGAAGGCAGGCCTATGAACGCCATGTGGGTCATCCGCTATGCCGGACTGGACGAAGAAGGCTACCCGACAGCCTACAAAGCCGACGGGACCATCGTGAAGTCAGCAGGCGAGCTGGAAGCCGAAGACTTAGTATATGCCGGAACTACCACACCGCCTTACTCAGCTTCACTATCAAACAAACTCAGCTACAAAGGCTTCGACCTGAGCTTCATGTTTGTCTACTATGGTGGTAACGTGTTGCGCGACGTAGCAGCCGGTTACATGTGGGACCGCTATCCGGTGCTCAACTATGCAAGCGCCGTAGACCGCGGACGCCTGCACTTCTGGCAACAACCGGGCGACGAGAAAGACCCCGACATGGCACCAGCTTTCATCTATGGCACCAGCCATACCAACTCGGCTGCCTTGTGGCAATACGCCGACAAGCACGTAGAAAAAGGCGATTACATCAAGCTGCGCGACGTGACGTTGTCATACACCTTCCCAAAGGTGTGGGTCAACAAGTTCTATGCTGAGAACCTGCGCGTGAGCCTGCAAATCCAAAACCTCTTCTACTGGGCAGCCAACAAGCGCCACCTCGACCCTGAAGTGTGGTCCGGCACGTCGTCAAGCCCCTCGCGCGGCTACCGCATCCCGCCGACATACACCCTCGGAGTATCACTAAACTTTTAAAGACTCTCATTACGAACCACAATGAATAAACAAACGCTTATCAAATATGCGGCCTGCATCGGCATGGCTTGTTCGATGGCCGCCTGCGACGACTGGTTGGGCAATCAGCCCAAAGGGGAAATGATTCCCGAGACGCTCAGCGACTACCAGATGTTACTCAACAACCAATATCTCTACAGCTCGCTCGATGCCTACCCCTTGTTTCTTACCGACGATATACGTCTTACCGGACGGGGCGAAATAGTCAATGGCTCAAGCAACTTCACAGACTTCGACTACATGGACAAGAGCGAAGAAATGCGCAACTGCTATTCCTTCGCATCCGGCGACATCTTCCTGCCGGGCGATGCCGACCCTCTCTGGAATGACGGATACGACCATATCTTTACCTACAATGCCATCATCAACGACGTGCTCAACACCACCGACGGCACAGACACCGAACGCCGCCGCGTGTGGGGTGAAGCCCTGGTGGGCCGCGCATTCGAATACCTCAACCTTGTCAACCTCTATGGCAACCACTACGACCCGGCCACAGCCGAGACCGACTACGGCGTGCCCTTGGTGCTGAGCGAGGAAATGACCGGCGAGCAATATCCGCGCGCCAGCGTAGCACAAGTCTACCAACAGATCGAGGAAGACCTGAGCCAGGCTGTCCCCTGCCTGGCAGAAGTGACAAACCATCCCTTTGCGCCAAACCAAAGCGTAGGACAAGCTTTCTTGGCCCGCATGTATCTCTACATGGGCAACTATGAAGACGCGCTGACCAATGCAAATACGGCACTAGAACACAGTTCTTACCTCATTGACCTGAACGAATACAAAACGCTCGACCACGGTACGTGGGGACGAATCGTCCGCATCGACGACGGAACGGAATATCCCGACCCGCAAGACAACGAAGAGAACATCTACACGCGCAATTTCAGTGCCACCTCCGACCTGTTTGCCGTCGTAGCCGCTTCTGACGATTTGCTTGCCACCTTCCGCGAACATCTGGCTGCCGACGGAGCCGACATGCGCAAGGAGCTGTATTACTGCACCGACTCATGCGACCGCACCATCAGCGGCGGCCGTCCTGACTACTTCCGCGGCTACACCACCTACATGCCCTACGTGTACACGAACGTGGGCCTGAACACGCCGGAAATCTACCTCATCGCCGCCGAGTGCGAAGCCCGCGTGGGCGACGTGGACCGCGCGCTGACACTGCTGAACACGCTGCGTGACAAACGCATCCGCAACAACGTGCATTATGAGACGCCGACCAGCCTGTCACGCGAAGAAGTGCTCCGCCTCGTCATCGACGAACGCCGCCGCGAGTTTGCCTTCGTCGGCATCTACCGCCTCATCGACCTGAAGCGCTTGAACCGTGAGACATGGTTTGCCAAGACCATCACCCACACGGCCGGCAACGACGGCACTTGGACGCTTCCGGCCAACGACCCGCGCTACATCCTCCCCGTGCCCGAATCGGTGACGAGCTTCAATCCGATGCCCGAGTACGAACGTTGATTGACCCTTTAAGTCTTCAATAAAAAAGCCGGCGTGCGCCTCAGAAATACTCTGAATACGCACGCCGGTTTCTCTTTTTTCACCCCGCCCGCAAAAAAATCCATCCCGCCTGTAACTTTTCGCCCGCCCGACCGTCATCTCTATAGAACGCGATGCAAAAGACTGACTTCCGACACGACATCCTGCCGCTGAAGGACAAACTCTTCAGGCTGGCACTCCGCATCACCCTCAACCGTGCGGAGGCTGAAGACGTCGTGCAGGACACGATGATACGCGTGTGGGACCGGCGCGACGACTGGCACGAGATGGATTCCGTCGAAGCCTACTGCCTCACGGTGTGCCGCAACCTGGCCATCGACCGCAGCCAGCTCAAGGAAGCACAAAACGAAACGCTCTCCGAGGCCGAAGCCAACCAGCCCGACGCATCCGACCCCTACGCACTCTGTGTGCGCAACGAACAAATGGAACTCATCCACCGCCTCATCAACGGGCTGCCGGAGAAGCAACGCTCCATCATCCAGTTGCGCGACATCGAAGGGAAGAGTTACAAAGAGATTGCCGACATCTTGCGTGTGAGCGAGGAACAGGTGAAAGTCAACCTGTTTCGCGCCCGACAAAAGATAAAACAACAATATACAGAAATAAACGACTATGGATTATAAGTACATTGAACAGCTACTCGAACGCTATTGGGCCTGTGACACCTCCGTGGAGGAAGAGCAGATTCTGCGTGCCTTTTTCCGGCAGAAAGAGATACCTGCTCATTTGCTTCCTTATAAGAACTTGTTCGCTTACGAAGACGCAGCGCAGGAAGTGACCCTGGGCAAGGATTTCGACGAACGCATCCTGTCACAAGTGGAACGCCACACGGTCAAAGTGCAGCGCATATCGCTGCGCCGGCGCATGATGCCCCTGTTCAAGGCAGCAGCCGTCGTGGCCGTCATCGTGACACTGGGCACCGTGACGCAACGTTCATTCAGGGCCAACCGGCAAGCAGACTACAACTACGACGCCTACAAGGACACCTACACCGACCCGCAGTCAGCCTACGGGACCGTGTCGGAAGCGTTGCAAATCGTGTCCGAGAGTTTCCGGAAATCACAGGTGCACGACAGCGACAGCGTGTCCGCACCTCTTAAAACGACCGGCCAATGAAGTTGCGGCTATGGTTCTCAGGAGCGGTCTTCCTGCTGGTTGCCATCATCGCGCAGGCACAGGACTTCGTGTCCAAATACATGGACGAGAACGCGGGCGACAGCACGCTGACACGCATCAGCGTCAGCCCCAAGATGATGGAAGAAATCCTGGAAAGCAGTGTCGGGAAAAACGACACGACCGGAGTCGCAGACATCATCGCGAAGCTGAAAAGCATGCAAATCGTCAACAGCCGGGAAGAAGGAGACACCCACTTCCGGCGTGCCGAAGCACTGGCACGGAAGAACTCGGCACGCTTCAAGGAGCTGGCCTCCTATGACGAAGGCAACGACCGGGGACGCATCTTCGTGCGCGAGCAGAAGGACCACATCGTCGAACTCGTCTTGCTCAGGCAGGAAGCGAGCCAGTTTACGGTCATCAACTTCACCGGAGACATGAACCGGGACTTCATCGAACAGCTCAGGCACACGATGCTTCCCGCTCCGAAGGAGGATGAATAAAGAGATATTTTACTTGCTATTAAATAAGAATAAATCATTTGCATAACGAAACAAAACAATCAATGCTTAGTGAAGAAGGAATGAAGAGGCTGTGAAGTTTCAATTCTCTCAAATTTTTTAATCAAACAATACCTACGGTGGGCTACTGCGTGAGCAGTGGCCCACCGTCTTTTTTTCCCGCCCTGCCCGCCTCCTGTAAAAAGGGCATGACGACACCCTCCTTTGCGCCCGACCACGTCATAGAGGGTAGCCGAGGACGGAAAGGAGGGCGCTCGCGGACGGAAAGGAAGGCTTCGTCGGGCGCAAAGAAGGGCGTGAACCGGACGGACGCATTCGTCGGACTTCGTGTCCATGGAGCATGCTTTTTATGAATCCGGAAGAGAGATATAAGTAACATTTTTTTGAGATTTTGCTTAGTTGTCTTGCCGGACACATAAATAACGTGACAAAGAGACTTCTGTCCTTAACCAAATTTTAATTGAACAGTATTAACAAAAAAACACCCAAGAAGGAATATTTCCACTCACCCTGCAACATCTACCCTCTTTTTAGACCTAATTTTACCCCCCCCCCTATTTGCTTTTAACTTACTTTTGGACAGAAAAGCTAAATCAATCTAACGTTTTAATTAATTATTATTATTATGAAACAAAAGAATACTGTGAAAAACACGAGCTTCAGGCTAGTCTTGTTGTTGGCCTTGCTCCTGCTTGCGCCCGTAGGCATGTTTGCGCAGTCCGTCACGGTGAAAGGCACGGTGGTGGATCCGACAGGCGAGACAGTCATTGGCGCATCGGTAGTGGAAAAAGACAATCCGTCAAACGGAGTCATCACGGACTTCGACGGCAAATTCACAATCACCCTGCCCCAAGGCAAGAAGCTTGTTGTCAGCTATGTAGGCTATGTCACCCAAGAGGTCGACGTCGTGCCGGGACAGGAACTCACCATCACGATGAGTGAAGACTCCCAGTCCCTGAATGAAGTAGTCGTCATCGGCTATGGTGTCAGCCAGGTGCGTAAGGACTTGACAGGTTCGGTCGGTTCGGTTTCGGGAGCCAAGCTGGCACAGGTGCCGGTGGCCTCGGCCGGTGAAGCGTTGCAAGGAAAGATTGCCGGTGTGCAGGTGACCACCGTCGACGGTGCGCCGGGAGCAGACATCAACATCCGTATCCGTGGCGGCGGCACGTCGCTCAGCGGTGACAACAGCCACCCGCTCTACGTGGTCGACGGCTTCATCACCGACAACATCAATGATATTCCCCCGACTGACATCCAGTCCATCGATGTTTTGAAAGATGCATCCCTGACAGCCATCTATGGTGCGAAGGGAGGTAACGGCGTAGTCATCGTCACTACGAAGTCGGCCCAGGCAGGCAAGGTGAAAGTGGAATTCAACACCTATTGGCAGGCACGCCGATTGGCCGGGAAGCTGGATTTGCTCGACACTTACGAGTTTGTCCGTTATCAGCTTGATGGCACGGTGGCAAGCAATTCGGAGATTCATCAGTTCCGCAATGATTTCGGCAACCCGAATGACCTGGACATCTACCAGCATGCCGTGACGCATGATTGGCAAGATGAAATTATGGGTAGTACGCCTATCACGCAGATGTATAACGTGACGGTGAAGGGTGGTAGCGAGAACATCAAGTTCAGCACCTCGCTGACCCACCATGACGAACGCGGCGTGGTCGAAAGTTCAGGTGTGCGCCGCACGAATATGAACACGAAAATCGACATCAAGCTGTCCGACCGCGTAAGCCTGTTGCTCAACCCGCGTTTCACTTACCGTCGCGACATGGGCGCCGGAGGTGAAGGCATCGGTACGGAAGGTCTTATCGGTGTGCTTCGTTACCGCCCGACCAATGGTTTGCGTGAATACATTTTCCGCGATGAGAACACGATCAATTATGATGACGAACGAAACTGGTTGCTTGCCAGCCCGCGCGACGACATCGACCAGAACTACCGCCTGCGCCACTCCTACACGTTCACCAACCAGGCCTCGCTCACATGGCGCATCATCGACGGACTGACATTCCGTTCGGACATCGCGCAGTCATGGCGCTTCCGCGACGACAACCGCTTCTATGGCTATCTGACCGATACGGCTGCTGACAACAACGACATGCCTGTGGCTGAAATCACCGACGACCGTCAGGACAAGTACGTCTGGACGAACACGTTGAATTACCAGTTTAGCTTGCGCGATGAAGATGTTCACAACTTCTCGTTCCTGCTCGGCCACGAAATGCAGCACACGCAGACAACTACCAACTTCGAATCGGCCCGCTACTTCCCGCAGCTCACGGAGCCTCGTGCTGCTTTTGCCAACATGGGTCTGGGCACAGCCTATCAGACCACTTCGGCAGTTTCCACTCCCGACCGCATGCTTTCGTTCTTCGGCCAAGCCAACTATAATTACGAGCATAAATATCTCGTGTCTGTGACGTTCCGTGCCGATGGTTCGACGAAGTTCGCTCCCGGCAGCCAGTGGGGCTACTTCCCCTCCATCTCCGGTGCTTGGGTGCTTTCTGAAGAACCGTTCATGGAAGACATTGACTGGATCAGTCAATTCAAGATACGTGCAGCTTTTGGTATGGCCGGAAACAACGAAATTGACTCTGACCTCTGGCGTTATCAATATGGTATTTCTTCGACGGGTGGCCCGAGCTGGGGTGAAACGACTATCAACGGCAGCGGTTATTACTCGAATGGCAGCGGTTCGACGTTCCCCAACAAAGACATCAAGTGGGAAACGACTATCACCCGCAACCTTGCGCTTGACTTGAGCTTCTTCGACGGACGGTTGAACATTACGCCGGAAATCTATTGGAATACGACGCGCGACTTGCTCTATGAAAGCATGATCCCCTCGACCACCGGCTACACGCGCCAGATGCAGAATGTGGGCCAGGTTACAAATAAAGGTTTTGAGCTGACCGTGGGTGGCGACATCTTCCGAGCTCGCGATGCTGTGTTGAGCGCCAACTTCACGATGGGTATCAACAAGACCCACGTGGACCATCTGAATGGGGATGATACAGAGCTTTGGGCCACATCAAGCCGCTGGTCTTCGTCTGACAACGATTTCTGCTTACGCGAAGGCGAAGAAGTGGGTTTGATTTACGGTTATGTGTATGACGGACTTTACAGCTTCGACGAGTTCGACCGCATAAACTTCAATTATGTGGCCAAGGAAGGTACTGTCAATGGTGATGCCATTTATGGCACACAGCCCGGACGGCCGAAATTCAAAGACCTGAGCGGCCCCGACGGTACGCCGGATGGCATTATCAATGAATATGACCGTACCATCATCGGTAACACCAACCCACGCTTGCAAGGTGGTTTTAGCTTGAGCGGACAGTGGAAGAATTTCGACTTCAATGCCAACTTCACCTACATGCTCAACTTTGACCTTATCAACGCTACGGCATACGAATTGTCATCGGCCCATGGGTCAAGCCAAAGCGATCCGAAGAATGTGCTTGCCGACTTCAACTATGAAAACCGTTGGGTCTACTACGGCAACATCTATAACGCTGACGGGACGTTGTATAATGCCAACGAAATGCTATACAGCAATAGCCAGCATATTGATTACATGGACGTCTATGAAAGTATCAATGCCAACAAGACGCTTTGGAATCCAAATGATGTAACGGAACGATATACCCACTCTTATTTTATTGAGGATGGTTCGTTCCTGCGCCTGCAAGACATCACTGTCGGCTACACGTTGCCCGAAAGCCTTACTTCCCGCTGGGGCATCTCTCGTTTGCGTGTCTATGTGACAGGCTCTAACCTCTTCTGTCTGACGGGATACAGCGGCTATGACCCGGAAATCGACATTCAGAGCGGATTGACTCCGAGTGTGGACTACAACCGTTATCCGCGTAGCCGTGGTTATCTGTTTGGCCTTAATATTTCATTCTAATCAAAAACACAAAAACATATTATGAAGAAACGATACAATTTCATCCTGGGCCTAGCCCTGCTGGGTACAGCTTCATGTTCAGATTTCCTGGAAGTCGATTCTCCTTCAGCGTTCACCGACGACTATGTGATGGGCAACCTCGAAGAAGCCGACCGCTTGCTCAATGGTGTATATGCCGGTATCTGTAGCAATAATACCTATGGCAATGCCTATCTGACCACCTTCTGCTTTAACAGCGATGTGGAGTTTACGACCAGTTCCAATGAGACGCAAAGTGCCAGCCACAACGAATACAAATTGTTCGACTGTGAGGCTGACGCCAGCAATCTGCTTTCCACCTGGAATGCTGCCTACTCGGGCATTGAGCGTGCAAACAACTTCATAGCTGCGGCTGAAGCCAGCGAATTTTATGCCCAAGGCAACGAAGAATTGATGCAGATGATAGGCGAAGCCAAGTGTATGCGTGCCATGAGTTATCTGGATTTGGTCATTCTTTTTGGAGACATTCCTTTCTCCATGACCCGTACATACGATGCTGAAAGCCTGGTGATGCCCATTGTCAATCGTGATGAGGTCCTTTCCACCCTCATTACTGACCTTGAAGGCATAGCGCCTTACATGAACTTCGCTTCCGAACTCGATGCCGGCGTAGAACGCTGCTCGAAAGAATTCTGCTGGTCGCTCATTGCACGTATCGCGCTGTTCCGCGGAGGATACTCGCTGCGTCCGGGTGCGACGCCGGCCGACATCGGCACCATGCAGCGTCCTGACGACTACCGGGACTATTACACCATAGCCCGTGCATACTGCGACTCCGTCATCTCGTCAAATACTCACAACTTGAACAATGACTATATGCAGGTGTTCATCAACGAATGCAACTATCGCGTGGTGAACAACGACGACCCCATCTTCGAAATCCCCTTCACCCAGCTGGTGTCGGGCAACATCGGCTACGTGCACGGCCCGCGTGGCAATGAATCGAATGCCGGTGGTACCGAGGGTATCAACCAGTGGGGTAGCGCCAGTGCCAGCGTGCGCCTGAATGCATTCTACCGCTTCACCTTCGACCCGGAAGATGCACGCCGCGACATGGTCGGCTTTTGGGGCTATGAATCGGATGGTACTCCTACGCTGGAGAACGACCGCAACAACTATTGCAACAAATGGTCTAAATTCTGGGACAATGATCACCGGATGGGCTATCAAAGCGCCGGAAACACGGGCATCAACTTCCCCTACATGCGCTATGCCGATGTGTTGCTGATGTTTGCCGAAGCTGAAAACGAGCTCAACAATGGCCCGACGGCCGAGGCCCGTGAAGCCTTGAAAGAGGTGCGTCGCCGTGCTTTCCGCAATGCGGCCAACCAAGGCGAGATGGTCGACACGTATGTCGATGCGGCAGGCACCAAGGATGACTTCTTCGACCTTATCGTCGACGAACGCGCTTGGGAGTTCGGTGGTGAAAACATCCGCTGGAAAGACCTCGTACGCTGGAATCTTTACAACCAAGTGGTCTATACCACCTTCTGGCGTTATTACGGTGTGGGTAGCGACGACTACTCGTATGACCTTTACGACGAATACGACACTTATCCGCGCAACATCTACTACCATGTCGTATCCAACCCCGGCGATGGCAGTTTCCCCAATACGGTGCTTGATGTGATTGAATTCTTCACAGACCCGGAATACGGCGTAGATTGCCAATGGAGTCCGATACCCGTGGATTACCAGGTGGACCATAGCGACCGTTTGCCGTCTATCACCGGCAGCGATGCCTGGAACCAAGCCGAATGGTTCAGATGGATTGACGAGGACACCGGCATCGCCCGTGCCGACTGCCGTTGCTCGCTCCGCGGATACATCTACATCGACCAGCAAGGTTCACTCTTCCCGAGCGACATGCCTTGGTATTCGCTGGAGACTGACCTCAACAGCCTGCCGCCCGTGCGCTACATCCTTCCCATCCCGAGCGATGCCATCTCGCGCAGCAACGGCACGTATGTAAATTACTATGGATACTAATTATTAACACGTAACAACATGAAAAAACATAGCATCTATTTCTTTCTCCTTTGGGCATGTGTCACGATGCTGTTCCCTTCCTGCCAGGACGACAAAGTGGTGAGCGACGGGGAGTTTAACAGTGAACGCCTCTTCATGCCGATGTTCCGCCGCGATGAGAACACCAATGCCGGTACGTCAGACCGCTACCAGTGTGCCATCGCCTCGGAAGCACCCAACAGTGCCAGCAACTACGTCAATGACGTGCAACTCTATTGGTATGGTGTCAACGGTGCGAGCGGCTACCGGCTGAAGGCCAAGATTCAAGGTACGGATTGGGACCTCGACTGTGTGCTCGACACCATCCTCCCGCCCGACCAGCTTTCGTTCCTCCACGAAGACTTGCAGTACTCCACTGGTTACCAATATGCCATCCAAGCCCTTTCGCCGCGAGGAGAAGCCTATAACTCCAAATGGTATGGCTACGGCGACGGTTCGCACCAGAAAGACTACATGACCATCACCACCGGCGAGCGTTATGCCGTGCCCGATGTGTTCTGGCCTGCCGACGTGACCGAAAGCACGGTCCGCGTCTACTTCAACCCTACGGCTGAGGACGGATATGAAACGACCTATCGCGACTTCATCGACGCCGGCGCTGAAGTGCAAAACGGAGAATGGGTGTTCGATGAAATCCAAATCGTCCCCACGGCTGACAACCCGCAGCTGGAAACCATCGTGCATGAGATTACGCCGGCTGACCGGTCGAACGGGTATGTAGACTTTGAAGGGCTGACTTCCAACGGTTCGTATGTCATCTACGGACAAAACAACAGCGTGGAACGTTATTTCGACCGCCAGTATAACAAGGTAATGATGCGTATGATGGGCGAACCGGGCGAACCGATTCTCATCCCGGCCACTGTCGACCCGAACGACACCATCCTGGCCCAGCGCTTCGTGCCCGACTTGCAGGCGACACGTATTGATACCGTGCTGTCCAACTACATGGGTGACAACACCATGGCCGAAGGACAAGTGTTCTACCTGGAAGGTGGAAAAGACTATTATATCAGCACGAATGTCGAATTGACCAAGGGCTTCACGCTTGAGACTAATCCGGAAGACCTCGCCACGAAGGGACGTGCCCGCATCTTCCTCGGTGTGGGAGCGTCGTCGGCGACCATGACAGACCCGAGCGAATCGAACTTCAACCTGGCACGAAACGCGCAGAGCAGTGCCGAGAACGGCATGATGCTCACCATCCAGGCCATCAAGTTCAATGAAATCAATTTCGAACCACAGATGTTCTACAATTACTGGGATGTGAACGGAGTGGGCGGCAACTCATCATACGCCATCAGTGCTAACTACTTCATGAACATGAGTTCACAAGGACTTTCCTTCTCACTCACTGAACTGAGCATCACCAACTGTACGTTCAAGGGATGCGTGCGCGGCTTCATCCGCTTCCAAGGCCCGAACCGCCAAATCATCGAGAACCTGACCGTGGAGAACTGCGTGTTCCACGATTGCGGCTCTTATGACACCAACGGACGTGGCTACTCATGGTTCGCAGGACCGGGCAACAACCGCAACTCAAACTTCTACCAGAACCTCGTGTTCCGCAACAATTCCATCATCGGCTCTCCGCGTCACGCTCTCGTGACAGAGAACGGTAACCTGGCATGGCCAACCGGAACGACTTGGAACATCACCATCGAGAACAACACGTTCGTCAACTTCAGCCCGCATTCTACCAGCTCCGGACACGGTCTTATCTTTGAGACCCGCTACATCCCGACTGGTAGTACCATCACGTGCCGCAAGAACCTCTTCGTGATGGTGAAGGCCGGGGCTTCTGACAACCGTTACCTCTACATGCGTGGCATGCGTATCAGCAACCAGGCTGTCACCTATGACTTCAGCGACAACTACGCCACCACCGTGCCCGACTGGCTCAACAACCAAGGCAATACGCCTAACCTGACCGACGGACTCTGGACGAACTATCCGTTTAGCGGCAATGACGGTGCGGGATACCAGAGCGGTTCGCTCAACGCGGGCGGCATCGGTGAGACGCGCATCAAGTTTGGCGACAATCGCAACGGCAACGAGGACGATGCCGTGGGCTACCAGCTCACTCCGGAAGAACTCTTCCAGAACCCCGCGCCGCTTGCTCCAAACGGTTACAAAGACATGAACCGCTACAACATCGACGGTTTCTATTACAACAACACGGACCGTGTACGCAATCACCCCATCTACACCAAACAAATCGGTGACCCGCGCTGGCGGACAGGAGCTGCATGGGAGTGACCTTAAAAAAGATTTCAGTACAACTGAAATATAAGCAGAGTAAGAGTTGATTTGACAGAAGAGAGGGCATCGCGACGAGGGATGCCGAAACGCACCTCGTTTCGAGACGCCTTCTCTTCTTACCGGAAAAGGACCACAAGAAGGATGTGCCACACGCCGTGGCTCGCACCCGTTCTTGTGGTCCTTTTTTAACCCCAATCAGTCATTAGCACGTTTGTTCAAACTCTTTGGCCGCTTTGGGATAATGGAGTGTCAACGACCCGGTTTCTGTATTCCGACGGCGGCATGCCCATTTGTCTCTGCACGTAGCGGCTCAGGTGCGAGAGGGACGAAAAATTCAGTTGCATGGCGATGTCCTTCAGGGGGATTTCCTTCCTGCGGAGCAGGCGGGCTATCTCATAAGTCGTAAAGCGGTCAATCCAGTATGTGGCCGGTTTGCCGCTCACTTTCTTGCACACCTCGGTCAGATAGTGCGGAGTGATGCAAAGCTGGGAGGCATAATGCGGCAGACTGCGGCTTTTGACATACTCCTTGTGGTAGAGCAGTTCGACAAACCGCCTCAGCAGTTCGGCATTGCGCTCGGAGGCATTGCGTTCGAGCCGGCTGCGGGCATGGATGTCATAGAGATTGAGTATGTGGGCAAGCAGCAGGTAGCCCATCATCTCTTCCCGAAACAGGTGCTTGTCTTCTGCCAGGCGCTCCCGGATGCGCGACAAGTCTTCCGTGCAAATCTTGCAGTCGTGGGCCGAAAGTTTCATGATCGGGTTCATCAGCAAAGCCATGTGTCCGATGATGCCATAGTTGCTGCGTATCGACATGGAGGTGATAAAAGGCTCGGACGGACACATGATGATGGCATCGAAGTCGTCCGACTCGGAAAACTCCGAAGCCAGCGACGGATTGGGCAGGATGACATAATCTCCCGGCACCACATTATAACGCACCTCCTGAAAGGTGAAGCTCATACACCCCTTCATGCAAAGGACATGCACCACGTGGTCGGCATACTGCGCGAGCCGGCAGTCAGAAAGGGTCTCAAGGAATACGATTTTGTCCCACTTGCTTTGTTCCATCGCTTTTTTGTTTCTCAGGGTCAAAAGTACGCAGAATCCACGAATCGTGAAAACATGTCCACGCATCATGTAACACTCGTCTGTACGTGCCGACGTAACTTTGCCATATCCAACCAACAGATAGCCGATATGAAAGAAGTAAGACTAAACAATGGCGTGATGATGCCCGCCGTCGGGTTTGGTGTTTTCCAAATCCCTGTAAACGACACTGAAAGAATTGTAAGCGAGGCCCTGGAGACAGGCTACCGCATGATTGACACCGCTGCTTCCTATTTCAACGAGGAGCAAGTGGGCAATGCCATCCGGCACAGCGGCCTGAAGCGTGAAGAACTGTTCGTCACCACCAAGCTGTGGGTGCAAGACTACGAATATGACGATGCGCTACGGGCGTTTGACAAATCCATAAAGCTGCTGGGACTCGACTATGTGGACCTCTACCTGCTGCACAAACCTTACGGCAACTACTACGCCGCCTGGCGTGCCCTGGAGCGGCTGTACAAGGAAGGGCGCGTCCGTGCCATCGGCGTGACAAGTTTCTCCAGCGAGCGGCTGCAAGACCTGTTCCTCCACAACGAAGTGAAACCGGCCGTCAACCAGCTGGAGACTCATCCCTTCTTCCAGCAGAAGGCCGCCAACAAGTTCCTGCAAAGCGAGAGCATACAGCATGAGGCCTGGGCGCCTTTTGCCGAAGGGCAAAACAACATCTGGGACAACCCCGTGCTGAAAGAGATTGCCCGGAGACACGGACGGACGGTGGGGCAAGTTGTCCTGCGCTGGCTGAACCAACGCAACGTGGTCGTCATCCCCAAAACCGTGCGCAAGGAGCGGATGATGGAAAATCTGTCCATCCATGACTTCACGCTGACAGAGCAGGAAATGGAAGCCATAGCCGGACTGGACACGGGCAAAAGCCCCATCTACGACGACATGGACTTGCCGACCGTAAGAGGCATAGGCCTGTACAAGATCCACGATTGAAAAACCACTAAAAAGACCAACTTATGCAGACAGTCAAATTGAACAATGGAGTTGAAATGCCGGTGTTGGGATACGGAGTTTTCCAAGTGCCGCCGGAAATGTGCGAACGCTGCGTGTCGGAAGCCATCAGTGTCGGATACCGCCTGATTGACACCGCGCAGGCTTATTACAATGAAGAAGGCGTGGGCCGCGCCATAACCCGGTGTGGCGTCCCCCGCAGCCAACTGTTTCTCACCACCAAAATATGGATTACCAACGCCGGCGAGGAAAAAGCAGCGGCAAGCATCGACGAATCGCTCCGCAAGCTGCGGACAGACTACATCGACCTGCTGCTCATCCACCAGCCTTTCAGCGACTACACGGGAACCTGGCGCGCGATGGAGAAGGCCGTGCGCGAAGGCAAGGTACGCGCCATCGGGCTTTCCAACTTTTACCCCGACCGCTTTGTGGACATGGCGGAATATGCAGAAATAAAGCCTGCCGTCAACCAGCTGAAGACAAACGTGTTCAGCCAGCAGTGGGATGCCGAAGCGGAAATGAAGCCTTACGGCACGCACATCATGGCCTGGGGACCCTTGGCACAAGGCGACCCGGACTTGCAGTCCAATCCGGTGCTGGCAGGCTTGGCGGAGAAATACGGCAAGACCCCGCAGCAAGTGGCCTTGCGCTACCTCGTGCAGCGTGACATCATCGCCATCCCCAAAAGCACCCATGTCGAGCGCATGAAGCAAAATCTGGACGTATTCGATTTCGCGCTCACTCCGGAAGAAATGGAGAGCATCCGCCCGCTTGACAAGCCGGCCGGTTTCCGCTGGTCGCACCGTGACCCGGAACTGGTCAAATTCTTGCTCAGCTACGACAAACAGTTCAATCCGGACAAATAAGCAAGTCGCAGGAATAAATTATAAGTAAATGCGCATATTTAGTTTATACTATGCGGCATTCATTCTTTCGACGCGGATGACGCGGAAAACGCGGATTTATAATTCACAGGCTCCGGCATCCTGACAGAAATAACCTGCGTTTTCTTCCTCGTCCGCATCCGGATGTTTGATGCCGTTCCTGTTCCCGTCACAACCGCCGCCCGTCAGTCCCTTAACACCGCCCGACCACGGAAAGGAGGGTAGCCAGGGACGGATAGTACTCCGTGGTCGGACGGAAAGGAAGGCTTGGTCGGCTACCCTTTAAGGCTTGTTTTGCCCTCTTTGTTTTTAGCCCCAATCAGTCATTAGCACGTTTGTTCAAACTCTTTGGCCGCTTTGGGTTTCAAAGAGCCGTGTCCGGGAGAGGTTTTCTGCATGCACCTGTGCTGCAAACTTCAGGCAAGGCTCGGCCATCTCGCGGAATTTCGCTAAGTTTGCCCCCGCTATGCCAGAACGTTATTACATCGACGACCCTGAACTGGGCACGGTCCACATCCGCCTCAACGCGCGCGCCCGCCACATCATCCTGCGCATCCTTCCCGACGGCACGGTCACAGTCACCGTCCCGCCGGGCGTGAGCGGAGAGAGGCTGCGGGAATTCATCGCCAAAAACCGCCGTGACGCGAAGAAGTGCTTGCAACAGCTCGACGTGCATGCCATCGATTGGGACTATGCCCTCGACACCCCCTTCATCCGCTTCACCCTTGAGCGCGGAGGAAACGCCGGCTTCCAGTTGCGCCACAAGGGGCGCGACTTCACCTTGTTGTGCCCGCCGGACACGGACTTCCGCGACAAGCAGCTCTGGCTGAAACGAATCGTCGAGGAAGCCCTGCGCACACGCGCCAAGGAAGTGCTCCCGGAGCGCATCGCCCGCCTGTCGGCACAAGCCGGACTGCCCTTCCACAGCCTGAAGATAAACACCAGCAAGGGACGTTGGGGCAGTTGCTCGACACGGGGCGACATCAACCTCTCCTGTTCGCTGATGCTGCTCCCCGAACACCTGGCCGACTACGTCATCCTCCACGAACTGTGCCACACGGTGGAGATGAACCACAGCCCGCGTTTCTGGGCTCTGCTCGACCGCTTCACGGGCGACTCGCACGCCCTGCGTGAAGAGCTTAGCCATCATCACACCTTCACCATCTAATAAAACAACGACCTATGCCCGTCATCCCCATCGACTCTCTGTCACACCCCGGCGTGGAAGTGTTTGCCCGCCTGACCGAAGCCCAACTGCGCAACCGGCTCGAACCGGACAAGGGCGTGTTCATCGCCGAAAGCCCCAAAGTCATCAGAGTGGCCCTCCGTGCCGGCCTCGAACCGCTGGCCCTGCTGTGCGAGGAACGACACATCACGGGCGACGCGGCCGACATCATTGCCTGCTGCAGCGACGTGCCGGTCTACACGGGAAGCCGCGAACTGCTGGCCTCGCTCACGGGCTACGTGTTGACACGCGGCGTGCTGTGCGCCATGCGCCGCCCGACGCCGCCCCGTGCGGACGACATCTGCCGCGAGGCCCGGCGCATTGCCGTCATCGAAGGCGTGACGGACACGACCAACATCGGGGCCATCTTCCGCTCGGCAGCCGCGCTGGGCATCGACGCCGTGCTGCTCACGGCCGACTCGTGCGACCCGCTCAACCGCCGCGCCGTGCGGGTGTCGATGGGTTCGGTGTTCCTCGTGCCGTGGACCTGGCTCGACGGCCCTGTGAGTTCCCTGCACGAGCTGGGATTCCGCACGGCAGCCATGGCGCTCACCCACCGCTCCATCCCCCTGGACGCCCCACAGCTGGCCGCCGAAGAGCGATTGGCCATCGTGCTGGGCACGGAAGGCGACGGCCTCCCCCGGGAGACCATCTCCGAAGCCGACTACGTCGTGCGCATCCCCATGGCCCACGGCGTGGACTCGCTCAATGTGGCGGCCGCCTCGGCCGTAGCGTTCTGGGAGTTGCGGAGGAAGTGAAGGCATCATCGAATGTGAAGGAAACACAAACTTCCAACTATATCAACAAAGCCTTATCACATCCCTTCCACATAGCCCATTCCATCGGCAACTTCTTTCATTCCTTCCAAAGAACCGGACTGACATCACATGTCCATTTTACGGCAGAATACTACCCTTATCATCCCTTTAATTTTCAGCAAGACAAAAAGAAAAGTTTTCTAAAATTTGCATTATATATCCCAATAACATATATTTGCTGAAGATGCAATTATCTTTTTTAATAAAGCTGTTTACATAACCCAAACAATAAACCAATAAAAACCATATATTTATATATCATCGAAAGAGAGTAGGATTTTATCATTGATTTACAATGTACTAAATCTTTAAAAGAACGTGTACCCATGCACTGTACATGAGTGGAGACACAGCTTTTTATTTCTCCTTCCCCATCTTCCAACCATTACCAAATCTATTAATACCACTTAAAATGAAAACAAAAGTTACAGCCTTCAGGGCTCTATTATCAATCGCCGGAATCTTTCCAGTTTTCACATTTTCACAGGAAGGAGGATACACTATCAAGGGAAGCATAGACCCTTCTTATGTTGGAAAAATCTACTTGGTCGACGAAGTCAATCACAAGTATGTCCCCATCGACAGTACAGACGTTTCCCAAGGAACCTACGTCTTCAAGGGACCACATGTCACCTATCCACGCATGGCCTTCATCATGTCCAACGCCAATTATGAGCGCCGAAGCTGCCCTATATTTCTAGAAGATGGCAATATCTATGTAAAAACCAAGCAACCCCACTATCTGTACACGAGCGAACAAGGCGGCACACTCAATAATGCCATCTTCCATGCCTATCGCCAAGACCTGAACTATGCTACAAAAGACAGTGTGGTCAACGCAGCCCGCATTGAGTATTTTTTGAATCCCAATCCTACAAAAGAAGAAGCGGAAGCCCAGTTTAAACGACGCAACAACGAAGCTAGCGCACGAACAAAAGCCATCAATGACACGTATTACAACACTTACAAGGAACAATATTTCGGACTGATGATGCTACGCAACATTTTGGGCACACGCATGACAGCCGAGGAATTGACCCATGAGCTCAAGACACTGGAATCCCGTTTCAAAGGCCATCCTTACCTGACCGATCTCATAGCCATGCGCGATGCCAAGACTGTGACCGTCGGCGCTAAAGCTCCCGATTTCACATCGATCGACATGAAAGGCAAAGAAATACATCTGTCGGACTATAAAGGACACTATGTACTACTTGACTTTTGGGCTTCATGGTGCGGACCGTGCCGCACAGAAATACCCCATCTGCAGGCCGCCCACAAGAAATTCGGTGATCGACTGACCATACTCAGCGTGTCACTAGACGACAAGAAAAAAGCATGGACGGACGCAGTGCATGCACTCAATATGCCTTGGATACATGCCTGTGATTTAAAAGCATGGGGCAGCAATGCAGCCTTGAAATACAGCGTCAACTCCATCCCTAAAACATTCCTTATCGATCCTGAAGGCTACATTATCGCTTCCGACCTGAGAGGCAAGGAACTAGAGAAAAAGTTGGCAGAAGTGCTGAAATAACAGTATCAGCCCCCTATCCTGCCTTCATCACTTATTTTACATATTATAGACACAACCATGAAAAAGAACCGCATTCTTTTCCTGAGTATGCTGTGTCTGCTGCTGACCGCATCTCCGCTCCCGGCAACAGCACAGAAGCCCGACACTCAGGACACTACACAACAAGAGGAGAAAAACATCGTCTTGGCCGGCATCGTCACAGATGCAGAAACAAGCGAGACACTGATTGGCGCCAACATTTACTATGACAAAGGTAAGAACAAAGGCTGTGTGACTAATGCTTCGGGACGTTTCCGCCTGGCGATACCCAAGGAAGCTTCCGCCATATTCGTTTCTTATATCGGCTATGAGATGCAACGCATCGAACTGCGCAAAATCAAAAACAGAAACGACATACGTATCCGCTTGATTCCCCGTACCCAAATCACAGAGGAAATCGTTGTCACCGGCATTCAAAAGCGCAGCACGGAAAGTTTCACCGGAGAATATGTACGTGTGAGTGGCGACGACTTAATCAAGCGTAACCCCAACAATCTGTTGGCAGCGCTCCAACAATTTGACCCTTCATTCCGCATAGTGGAAGACCAGGCACAAGGTTCCAACCCAAACAGCATACCCGAGTTTCGCATACGCGGCGACGTGCAGTTAGGCGGCAATGCAACCAACACCGATTACGATGCCCAACAAATGCAGATGTTTATCAACGGCTATGCCAACATCCCCAACATGCCCCTGTTTGTGCTCGACGGCTTCCAAGTGTCCATCGAAACGATTACCTTAGATTTGCATCCGAGGATTACAGATAAAATAGAAAAGATAAATTTGTGAAGCAAAGAAAGAATGCAGGAA
>JACJJM010000070.1 GCA_016900015.1 Phocaeicola coprophilus
CGCAATTCAGAAATGATGCAAAATAAGGTTTGATTCGCTAGCTCAGCTGGTAGAGCACAACACTTTTAATGTTGGGGTCTTGGGTTCGAGCCCCAAGCGGATCACGAAAAGAAAAGCCAAAAGGCGACAACAAAAAGACAAGTCCTACAAAATCAATATTTTGTGGGACTTTTTTTATTGTCCTTTGGCGACCTTGACCGCCAAAAAGAGGGCATTGACGGACAAAAATTAGTACCCAATTCGTACCCCGACAAATTTTTCAAAAAAGGGGGTACGATTTGTCGGAAATTGGCGGAACACTGTCGGGATTTGGCGACCCTGCATTTATCTCATTATGAGTTAATAAAAGTAGTTTTGTAACTTAAAAAATGAGGTATGAAATCGACATTCCGAGTATTGTTCTTCTTGAAGCGGGACAAGGTAAAAAAGAACGGTAATATGCCTATTATGGCACGTATTACCATTGACGGGAAACTGGCACAGTTCAACACCAAACTTGAAGTCAATCCCAAGAACTGGCAAGCCAAGACGGGAAAGGTGTCCGGACGTGGAGCGGAGTTTACCCGCATGAATGAAATGCTGGACGGTATCAAAGCCACCCTGTACAAGCACTACCAGACCATACTGGAAAGGGACGGTTATGTTACCGCTGAAAAGGTACGCAACACCTTTTTAGGCAAAGAGGAAAAAGCTAAGACCCTCTTGCAAGTGTTCGCACAGCATAACGAGCAGTATGCGCTGAAAGTGGGAAAGACCGCCACACACCGGACATACACCCGGTACGAACTTACAAAGAACCGTCTTGCCGAATATATCCGCACGAACTACCATGTGGAGGACATCAGCTTCCGGGAGATAAACGTGGTGTTCATCGAGGGCTTCTACCTGTTCATCCGTGAGAACTATCCATGTACCCACAACACCGCCATGAAGTTTGTGCAGCGTTTCAGAACCGTTGTGCTGTTCGCCCACAATCTGGGCTTGATAAACTTTAATCCTTTCGGGGCATACAAGTTGAAGTTCGAGTATGTGGAAAGAGGGTATCTCGAACAGGACGAGTTAGACCGCATCTATCAGAAAACATTTGCCAGCAAGCGGCTGGAACAGGTGCGTGATATGTTCATTTTTAGCTGCTACACGGGTTTGTCGTATGTGGATGTATGCGAGTTGCGGGCAGAGAACATAAAGGTTTCTTTTGACGGCAACCTGTGGATAATCAAGAAAAGGCACAAGACAAACGTAACATCCAATATCCGCCTGTTGGATATTCCCAAAGCCATCTTACAGAAGTATGACGGGAAATTGCCTGACGGCAAAATTCTCCCGATAATCAGCAACCAGAAGATGAACGATTACTTGAAGGAAATTGCAACGGTGTGCGGCATAAACAAGAAAATCACCTATCATGTTGCCCGCCATAGTTTTGCGACCCTCAGTATCAGTTACGGCGTACCCATTGAGAGCGTTTCCAAGATGTTGGGACATACAAACATCAGAACTACACAAATTTACGCTAAAATCATCGACACGAAACTGAGTGCCGACATGGATGTGTTCGCCCAAAGGTTGAATGAAAGGAAAACAAGCGTTTAATCACAATAGAATCTTAAAGTTTATGGATTTGCAGGTCATTCAAAACAAAATCTTTGAAGTCAGGGGTTGCCGGGTGATGCTTGACTTCCATTTGGCGGAACTCTACCAAGTGGAAACACGAGCTTTGAAACAGGCGGTCAAACGTAACATCGGGCGTTTCCCGTCCGACTTTATGTTTGTCCTCTCGAAAGAGGAAGCTAACTTGTTGTTGTCCATAGGGGTGTCACAAAATGTGATACCCCCGGATTATAACTTTGGCGCAGCCTTGCCTATGGCTTTCACCGAACAAGGCGTAGCCATGCTTTCATCCGTCTTGCGCAGCCAGACCGCCATCGAGGTGAACATTTCCATCATGCGGGCATTTGTCCTTATGCGTCAGATGGTCGCAGGGTATGAGGAACTGTTGAAACGCATCGAGGAACTGGAAGCCAGTACCGATGCGCAGTTCAACGACATCTATCAGGCATTGACCCAGCTTTTGAGCCAGTCCCAAGAGCAGAAGCAACGCC
>JACJJM010000071.1 GCA_016900015.1 Phocaeicola coprophilus
AGGGTATGAAAAAGGAAGTCAACGTCAAACACCTGGGAGCAAAAGGAAAAAAACGAAAACAAGATATTACAATGAAGAGTTTGATCCTGGCTCAGGATGAACGCTAGCTACAGGCTTAACACATGCAAGTCGCGGGGCAGCATAGGGTTTTAGCAATAAAATTCGGATGGCGACCGGCGCACGGGTGAGTAACACGTATCCAACCTGCCCTTTACTCGGGGATAGCCTTGCGAAAGCAAGATTAATACCCGATGGCATCAACCGCCTGCATGGGCGGCTGATTAAAGGAGAAATTTGGTAAAGGATGGGGATGCGTTCCATTAGGCAGTAGGCGGGGTAACGGCCCACCTAACCGACGATGGATAGGGGTTCTGAGAGGAAGGTCCCCCACATTGGAACTGAGACACGGTCCAAACTCCTACGGGAGGCAGCAGTGAGGAATATTGGTCAATGGGCGTGAGCCTGAACCAGCCAAGTAGCGTGGAGGAAGACGGCCCTACGGGTTGTAAACTCCTTTTGTACGGGAATAACGGCGTCCACGTGTGGTCGTGTGCATGTACCGTACGAATAAGCATCGGCTAACTCCGTGCCAGCAGCCGCGGTAATACGGAGGATGCGAGCGTTATCCGGATTTATTGGGTTTAAAGGGAGCGTAGATGGGCTGTTAAGTCAGTTGTGAAAGTCAGCGGCTCAACCGTTGAACTGCAATTGAAACTGGTAGCCTTGAGTGCGTTTGCGGTGGATGGAATTCGTGGTGTAGCGGTGAAATGCTTAGATATCACGAAGAACTCCGATTGCGAAGGCAGTCCACCAAGCCGCAACTGACATTGAAGCTCGAAAGCGTGGGTATCAAACAGGATTAGATACCCTGGTAGTCCACGCGGTAAACGATGAATACTCGCTGTCGGCGATAGAGTGTCGGCGGCCAAGCGAAAGCATTAAGTATTCCACCTGGGGAGTACGCCGGCAACGGTGAAACTCAAAGGAATTGACGGGGGCCCGCACAAGCGGAGGAACATGTGGTTTAATTCGATGATACGCGAGGAACCTTACCCGGGCTTGAACTGCGGATGCATTGTGTGGAAACACACAAGTGAGCAATCACATCCGTGGAGGTGCTGCATGGTTGTCGTCAGCTCGTGCCGTGAGGTGTCGGCTTAAGTGCCATAACGAGCGCAACCCTTGCCGCCAGTTACAAACAGGCAAAGCTGTGGACTCTGGCGGGACTGCCATCGTAAGATGCGAGGAAGGTGGGGATGACGTCAAATCAGCACGGCCCTTACGTCCGGGGCTACACACGTGTTACAATGGGGGGTACAGAAGGCCGCTTCACGGCGACGTGTGGCCAATCCCGAAAGCCCCTCCCAGTTCGGACTGGAGCCTGCAACCCGGCTCCACGAAGCTGGATTCGCTAGTAATCGCGCATCAGCCATGGCGCGGTGAATACGTTCCCGGGCCTTGTACACACCGCCCGTCAAGCCATGGGAGCCGGGGGTGCCTGAAGTACGTAACCGCGAGGATCGTCCTAGGGTAAAACCGGTGACTGGGGCTAAGTCGTAACAAGGTAGCCGTACCGGAAGGTGCGGCTGGAACACCTCCTTTCTGGAGCCCCGGCAGTGTATGACGCAGGACAGTTTTTTTTTCGCCTGCGCTCTTGTACGTACGGTTTGTAAATGAAATAAAGCAAGGAGAAGCCAGAAAGCCGGGCATCCCCGCCAGGAATGTGGCGGAGGCGCAGTCTGGAAGAGTCTGCTGACTGTACAGTCCTATAGCTCAGTTGGTTAGAGCGCTACACTGATAATGTAGAGGTCGGCAGTTCAACTCTGCCTGGGACTACCGGCGAGGACGGCACCGGGTGCGTTAGTTCAGCCGGTTAGAATACATGCCTGTCACGCATGGGGTCACGGGTTCGAGTCCCGTACGCACCGC
>JACJJM010000072.1 GCA_016900015.1 Phocaeicola coprophilus
CGGGCTGTCAGTATTCTATTCGTGGGAATCAACGTGTACTGGTTCTGTTACTCCAGCCTGAAAGGATGGGGAGTAACCTTTGAGGTGATAGACAAGATTTTATGGAACTTCCAACGTACCACCGGGCTGTTCTCGTCTGTTCTTTGGACGAAACTTTTTGCGGTGGTGTTCCTCGCCCTGTCGTGCATCGGCACCAAGGGCGTGAAGGATGAGAAGATAACTTGGGTGAAGATTTACTGCTGCCTTGCGGCGGGTGTCGTGCTGTTCTTCTTCAACTGGTGGCTGCTGGAACTGCCGCTTCCGCATACGGCGGACACGGCGTTTTACATCGCCACGCTGTCTGTGGGCTATATCTGCCTGCTCATGGCGGGTACATGGATGTCCCGGTTGTTGAAGAACAACCTGATGGATGATGTCTTTAACACGGAAAATGAGAGTTTCCAGCAGGAAACCCGCCTGATAGAAAATGAATACTCCGTGAACCTGCCTACCCGGTTCTACTATAAGAAGAAGTGGAACAACGGCTGGATAAACGTGGTGAACCCGTTCCGTGCCAGCCTTGTGCTGGGTACGCCGGGCAGCGGAAAGTCATACGCCGTGGTAAACAGTTACATAAAACAGCAAATCGAGAAGGGCTTTTCGATGTATTGTTATGATTATAAGTTCCCCGATTTATCGGAAATCGCTTATAATCACCTGCTTAATCACTTGGATGACTACAAGGTAAAGCCGAAGTTTTACGTTATCAACTTTGACGACCCACGCAAGAGCCATCGGTGCAACCCGATAAACGCCAGCTTCATGTCGGACATTGCGGACGCTTACGAAGCCAGTTACACGATAATGCTCAACTTGAACCGCTCTTGGATAAGCAAGCAGGGTGACTTCTTTGTGGAAAGCCCGATTATCCTTTTGGCGGCTATAATCTGGTATCTCCGTATCTATCAAGGCGGTAAGTATTGCACGTTCCCCCATGCCATAGAACTGTTGAACAAGAAATACGCCGATGTGTTCACGATTTTACGCAGCTATCCCGAACTGGAGAACTATCTTTCTCCGTTCGTAGATGCTTGGGAATCAGACGCTCAAGAACAGTTGCAGGGTCAGATTGCCAGTGCGAAAATCCCGCTTTCCCGTATGATAAGCCCGGCACTTTACTGGGTAATGACGGGCGATGATTTCTCGCTGGATATAAACAACCCGAAAGAGCCTAAAATCTTGGTTGTCGGAAACAACCCTGACCGTCAGAACATCTATTCGGCGGCACTGGGATTATATAACAGTAGAATAGTGAAGCTGATAAACAAGAAAGGTCAGCTTAAAAGTTCGGTGATAATAGACGAGTTGCCCACTATCTATTTTCGGGGTCTGGACAACCTGATAGCCACCGCCCGGAGCAACAAGGTGGCGGTACTGCTGGGCTTTCAGGATTACAGTCAGCTTACCCGTGACTATGGGGACAAGGAAAGCAAGGTTATCCAAAACACGGTGGGCAACGTATTCAGCGGGCAAGTGGTCGGTGAGACGGCAAAGATATTGTCGGAGCGTTTCGGAAAGGTGTTGCAGAAGCGGCAGAGTATGACCATCAACCAGCGGGAGAAGTCCACCTCGATAAGCACCCAAATGGACAGCCTGATACCTGCCAGCAAAATATCCAACCTCACGCAAGGGATGTTCGTGGGGGCTGTGGCGGACAATTTCGACGAGCGGATAGAGCAGAAGATTTTCCATTGTGAAATTGTGGTGGACAACGAGAAAGTGAAGCGGGAAACCGCCCGGTATGTGAAGCTGCCGCAGATTATCGACTTCACCGACAAGGACGGCAACGACCGGATGCAGGAAGAGATACAAGCCAATTACGACCGCATCCGGCAGGAAGTCCGGCAGATTGTCGAGGACGA
>JACJJM010000073.1 GCA_016900015.1 Phocaeicola coprophilus
CGGGCTGTCAGTATTCTATTCGTGGGAATCAACGTGTACTGGTTCTGTTACTCCAGCCTGAAAGGATGGGGAGTAACTTTCGAGGTGGTGGACAAGATTTTGTGGAACTTCCAGCGCACCACCGGGCTGTTCTCGTCCGTTCTTTGGACGAAACTTTTTGCGGTGGTGTTCCTCGCCTTGTCGTGCATCGGGACAAAAGGGGTGAAGAACGAGAAGATAACTTGGGTGAAGATTTATTGCTGCCTTGCGGCGGGTGTCGTGCTGTTCTTCTTCAACTGGTGGTTGCTGGAACTGCCGCTTCCGCATACGGCGGACACGGTGTTTTACATCGCCACGCTGTCGGCTGGCTATATCTGCCTGCTCATGACGGGCACATGGATGTCCCGGCTGTTGAAGAACAACCTGATGGATGATGTCTTTAACACGGAGAACGAGAGTTTCCAGCAGGAAACCCGCCTGATAGAAAATGAATACTCCGTGAACCTGCCTACCCGGTTCTACTATAAGAAGAAGTGGAACAAGGGCTGGATAAACGTGGTGAACCCGTTCCGTGCCAGCCTTGTGCTGGGTACGCCGGGCAGCGGCAAGTCATACGCCGTTGTAAACAGTTACATAAAACAGCAAATCGAGAAGGGCTTTTCGATGTATTGTTATGATTATAAGTTTCCCGACCTTTCAGAAATCGCTTATAACCACCTGCTTAACCATCTGGACGGGTACAAGGTAAAGCCGAAATTCTACATTATCAATTTTGACGATCCACGCAAGAGCCATCGGTGCAACCCGATAAACGCCGCCTTCATGTCGGATATAGCGGACGCTTACGAAGCCAGCTACACGATTATGCTCAACCTGAACCGCAGTTGGATTACCAAGCAAGGCGACTTTTTTGTGGAATCGCCGATTATCCTTTTGGCGGCTATAATCTGGTATTTGCGTATCTATCAAGGCGGTAAGTATTGTACGTTTCCCCATGCCATAGAACTGTTGAACAAGAAATACGCCGATGTGTTCACGATTTTACGCAGTTATCCCGAACTGGAAAATTATCTTTCCCCGTTCGTGGACGCTTGGGAATCCGATGCGCAGGAGCAGTTGCAGGGGCAGATAGCCAGTGCGAAAATTCCGCTTTCCCGCATGATAAGTCCGGCACTCTATTGGGTGATGACGGGCGATGATTTCTCGCTGGATATAAACAACCCGAAAGAGCCTAAAATACTGGTGGTCGGCAACAATCCAGACCGCCAGAACATCTATTCGGCGGCACTCGGTCTGTACAACAGCCGTATCGTGAAGCTGATAAACAAAAAAGGTCAGCTTAAAAGTTCGGTGATAATAGACGAGTTGCCCACTATCTACTTTCGTGGTCTGGACAACCTGATTGCCACCGCCCGGAGCAACAAGGTCGCCGTCCTGCTGGGCTTTCAGGATTACAGCCAGCTTACCCGTGATTACGGGGACAAGGAAAGCAAGGTCATACAAAACACGGTGGGCAATATTTTCAGCGGTCAGGTGGTCGGCGAGACGGCAAAGATATTGTCGGAGCGTTTTGGAAAGGTGTTGCAGAAACGGCAGAGCATGACCATCAACCAGCGGGAGAAGTCCACCTCGATAAGCACCCAGATGGACAGCCTGATACCCGCCAGCAAAATATCCAACCTCACGCAAGGCATGTTCGTGGGGGCTGTGGCGGACAATTTTGACGAGCGAATAGAACAGAAGATTTTCCACTGTGAAATCGTGGTGGACAACGAGAAGGTGAAGCGGGAAACCGCCCGTTACGTAAAGCTGCCGCAGATTATCGACTTCACCGACAAGGACGGGAACGACCGGATGCAGGAAGAGATACAAGCCAATTACGACCGCATCCGGCAGGAAGTCCGGCAGATTGTCGAGGACGA
>JACJJM010000074.1 GCA_016900015.1 Phocaeicola coprophilus
ATAATTCACAGGCTTCGTCAACAAGGTTTGTCATCATGACAAAAACAATCCGCGTCATCCGCGTCGAAAGAATGAATGCCGCATGGTAAGATCCATGAGCGGTGAGCCACATACGACGGCTGTCAGGGTGTCAGTTCACCATACTCTTTTGCTGCATCGAAACACGGACAGGCCTTGTGCGGGTTCAAGTCCCGGTGTCCCACGATGAGTGCATGCGGATACAGGCGCTTCAGGATGGAAAGCAGGTCGCGCAGGCGTTGCAGCTGCTGGGGCGTGCGTGTGTCGGCGGGTTGTCCTTGTGGGTCGAGTCCGCCTTCGTAGCAGATGCCGATGGAGCAGCGGTTGAAACCTTTTGCGTGTGCACCGACTTCGCCCAGCAGGCGCGGATGGTGGAGCGTGCCGTCGCGACGGATGTAGAAGTGGTAGCCTGTCGTGCGGAAGCCGCGGGCACGGTGGTCGCTTTCCAACTGTCGGGCTGTATAGGCTTGGTTGCAACGGGTGGCCGAACAGTGTATGACCAGGAAGCGTATGCTGTCTACGGGATGGCGCAGCAACTGCTGTTCGCATTCCAAAAAAGGATGAAAGCTGTTGACGAAATTCCCCGGCAGGCATGCCGCCGGGGAAGAGAGGTTCAATTCGGGTGTTTTCATAGGCTGATGCAGGATTGGATGCCCAAAGCTCCAAGTAGAGCGGTCACGGCGGCAGCCACGACTTTCAGGACAATGTTCCATACGTTTCGTTTTTGTTCAGCTGGTTTAGACATAGGCTTTTATTTTAATTGATAATTGATAATTGAAAATTGACAATTAATCCATGCGGCATTGGGCTTGGAAATAAGCAATTGATAATTGAAAATTGACAATGGACAATGGACAGAGCAATGGATAATTGACAATGGATAATTGACAATTACGTTGCCGCATGGTTAATTGTCAATTATCAATTATCCATTGTCAATTGTTTAAAGTTCTCCGTCGTCTTCGCCATCACCTCCGGAAGGCGGAGTCGGGGGCTCTTCCTCTTCGTTTCCTTCGATGGCCGTACCGTCGAAGTTGACTCGGGTAAGGGTCGTCTTCTCGCCAAGGAGAGAATAGCGTCTTGTGCCGTTGACGATGGTGAATGCCGGTGTGAATCCCGGGACGACACGGGTAATCATCTTGGCTTTCACTTCTTCGGGAGTGTTGACTCCCTTGGAGGTGACAAACTTGTTGCAGAGAGTGCCAAATCCCAGGAGTTCGATTTTGTATCCTTTCTGGAGGTTCTGGCTGACGTAGAACTGGTAACGGTCGAGGACGTTGAGCACATCGCCCTTTGTAAGTGACGACTCTTCGGCAATCTGTTTGGCCGCGTCGTCAGTGGTGAGCGTGCCGTAGTAGTAGGGCATCGGTTTGTAGACCTCCTGCAACGGGTCGCTCTTGGGGACTCTGAACTTGCGAACGAAGTAGGCTTGTGGCATGGTTCTGTAGTTTTTTTAGTGAGATAATTGGGTTTAGTGAATGGAAAGACCGTGATGTGGCCGGCATCTTGCAGTCTTTCGGGTCACGATGCAAAGGTAAGTCCGGTCGGAGGTGCGGGTGATGCCCGGTGATGCTTCCCGGTACTTTCATGTGAAAATCAATGTCATCGGGGAGAGTATGCCGGCATACGGCTGTCACAGGCTCACCGGTCGTCCTTGGCCGATGTCCGTGATGGTCGTTGTCTGACTATCGCGATTCACTCTCCCTCATCTTCGCGATCATGAGCACCTGACTATCGC
>JACJJM010000075.1 GCA_016900015.1 Phocaeicola coprophilus
CACTATAAACGGAGAGCGCAAATTAGCATCCGCCTCTCGAGTATGCAACCCATTCCAATCACGACGAATAAATAAAAAATGGCCTTGCTGTACCAATGCTTCATCGACTTCTTGCAACGTGTCTTTCATAACACAAACATCTTCCAATCCAGAGTACACGGCTACACATGTACCGTCAGAGGTCTGAGCATAAGCGCATGCTGGGATAGAAGACAAGGGAGATTCACCCGCATAAAGAACGGCCAACCACACACGAACTCCACAGACTTTATTAACATGCAATTCCACATATGTGGACGGATGAAGATACACAAAAGAATCAACAAGAGCCTGCATCTGTGGTTGAAACACATAGCCGACAGGATGGCAAGAATACCCAACAAAAGGACGACACGATGTAAAGAACATTACACCCCCAAAAAAAATAATCAAAACAATATAACGGTTCATAAAATTTCAATGAATATGAAAACGATGTTCTGTAAAAGGATAAATATCCGCATCCCCCTCATAGAAATAAACACTATCCTTAATCACATAAAGAAGCAAAAACTCCTCTTCCCCCATATCTATACTTCTATTACATGACAATGCACCAATTGAATCTTCTTTCGGACGTACAAGCATCTCACCTCCACTATAAACATCAACCCAGGTCTCTGCATGATAATACCTCGTTAACGGATACATATCATACGACATCCGTTCTTCCCCCATACGCATTCCGCCGGAAACTGTGCCTTGCAAAGCGATTTGCACAGTATCTTGATTTATCTTATTCACGTACATATTATATTCCAATCCGGGATTTCTCTCCACAAACGAATCAATCACGTGGATAAGCCAAGGCTTAAAATGAAAGGTTGAATCAGACATTCCATAATGAAACTCTGACACAGGAACAGATGGTCGTGTACACGCTAGCAAATAAAATAAAAGACAATACACAAGCATATTATTTTTTCCCATACAATTTTTTATGCAGATAGTAGAAAGACGATCAAATCATTCATCTTTCTACTATCTTAATTTCATTAATTTTATTTATGGTTCATAAAGGTTCTCTGTTTTGTCATCTCAAAAAGACTTCCTCGTTTCTGTAACAATATATCTATATTAAAACTTGGGTCATGAAAAGTTATTTGATTGATTGAATAACTCAATTTTTCATTTCCTTTATAATATGTATACAATACTGTTACTCTATTTTTTTCCAAATCAAAAACATACATAGGCTTCAAGGGACTTCTTTCTGCAAATCCAAGATCTCCTAACCCATCTTCTGGACTCATACCATAACCAACAGATGGAAGGGTCGAGTATATGTGCGTATGCACTGTAGCTATCATATCCCATATTTTCCCATTTTTATCTACTAAATTTGAATCAACTAACTTATAACCATAATCTTCAAAAGGAACTTCATATCTAGTATTCAGATAGTCTGGCAACATCAAAACTTGTCCATTAGACAATAGAAGACACATGCTTTCATTGCCTGAAAGCAATGAGTGAGTATACATATGACTATAAGCATCTGATTCTTCATCATATAAAATACTACCATCAATATTATAAGAAGCATATTTTGTTTCATAAGTTGCACCCAGCCATGTATATTCCATGAAATCTGCAAACTGTAAAGGGCTACCAAAATGTATCCAATCCATACTATCATAATATAAAATCTCCCCATAACGAGTTCG
>JACJJM010000076.1 GCA_016900015.1 Phocaeicola coprophilus
TCCTGACTTCGTCACTATAAAAACATCAAATTTATAATATATTGATAGATAATGTTTTGTAACTTTGCATACCCTGATTTTGGGGTACGCAAAGCATTTTTGTATGTTTATCAAGCGAAAAAAGAATCGGTCAGGCACTGTAAGTATCGTTGTAGCAGAAAAGATTTCTGGTTATTATAAGGAACTTACCACTATAGGTATAGCGCGTACTCAAGAAGAGATAGATTCTCTCATAATGAAAGGTCATAAATGGATAGATGCGGAACAGGAACGCCGCCATCCACGGCTGGATCTCTTCGGTGAGGAACGCAAGAAGTGTGATGCAGAACTTCTGAATGCCGAACAGATGCTTTCGTGCATAACCAACATCTCCATCAATGGAGCGGACCTGATACTTGACCGTGTCTTTGACAACGTGGGCTTCAACAGGATAGATGATGAGGTGTTCCGCCAACTTGTAAAAGCCCGCTTGTCTTATCCTGCAAGCAAATCAGCCACAGTAAAGTATCTGAAGAATCATTTTGATGAAGATGTCAGCCTGTCGAGGATCTATCGTTATTTGGACAAACTGAGCGATAACCAGCATAAGATAGTTCAGGACATAAGCGTCCTTCACACAAAGAAGATTTTAGGCGGCCATATCGGTGTGCTGTTTTATGATGTCACCACACTCTATTTTGAAGCGGACTATGAGGACGAGCTTCGCAAAACGGGTTTCTCCAAGGAAGGGCGTCACCAGAACCCTCAGATTATATTGGGACTGTTGGTCAGCATTGGCGGCTATCCGCTTGCGTATTGCATCCATGAGGGCAACAAGTACGAGGGACACACGATGCTTCCGGTAGTGACGGAATTTGTCCGGAAATATGAGCTGGAAGATTTTATCGTGGTGGCTGACTCAGGGTTGATGAACAACGATAATATAGCCGACCTTGAAGCAAACGGTTACAAGTATATCATCGGTGCGAAAATCAGGAACGAGAGCAGGAAGATACAGGAATGGATACTGGAGCAGCCTAAGACAGACTGCCAGATGGTTGAATACGATAAAGGCAACGGACAGAGGTTATTGGTCGGATATACGGAAGACCGTGCCCGAAAGGATGCTTATAACCGGGAGAAAGGGATACGCCGTCTGGAGAAGGCATACCGCAGAGGTACGCTCACTAAAGACAATATCAACAAGCGCGGATACAACAAGTTCCTGAAAATGGAAGGAGATGTGAAAGTGACCATCAATTACGAAAAACTGGAGAAAGATGCGAAATGGGATGGTCTCAAAGGATACCTTACCAATACGGAATATATCCGTCAATGACGTATATGCCGCCTACCATAACCTATGGCATGTTGAAAGGGCCTTCCGCATATCAAAATCAAAGATTGGGATAAGACCAATGTTTCACTTCACACGTCGTAGGATAGAAGCCCATGTCTGTATCTGCTTCGTGGCCTTGAAAGTTTACAAGGAATTGGAACGTCTGCTGAAACTATCCGACATAAATATGAGTGTGGACAAGGTGCTCGAACTTGCTAAAACTATAGTGACTATACAGATGACATTGCCTCAAAGCAAGCAGACTATCAATAAGACTATGCTTATGAAACGGCATCAACGTATCGCTCCATTGTTTGCTGATGAATTTTGGGGTACGCGTTGACGAAGTCAGGAGC
>JACJJM010000077.1 GCA_016900015.1 Phocaeicola coprophilus
AACGACCGGATGCAGGAAGAGATACAAGCCAATTACGACCGCATCCGGCAGGAAGTCCGGCAGATTGTCGAGGACGAGATAACCCGGATTAAGAACGACCCGGCACTATGCCATTTGATAAAGGACGAGGAAGAATAACCCTATATAATATAATGTATAGGACAAAAGATTGTCAGCATGATAAAAAGTGCGCCGTTATTTTTCGTACATTTGCATAAACGAAGGATTATATGAGTGAAAACCAAAATATTGAATGGAAAGAAAACTGGCGGGACGAATACCTTAAATGGATATGCGGTTTCGCCAATGCCGCAGGCGGCAAGATATATATCGGCACGGATGACAACGGCAGGGTGGTCGGCGTTGCCGATGCCAAGAAGCTGCTGGAGGACATACCGAATAAGGTGCGTGATGTGCTGGGCATCATGGTCGATGTGAACCTGCTGGAAGAAAACGGGCTGCAATACATCGAGATTGACGTGCCGCCCTATTCAAACCCTATCAATTACAAAGGTCAGTACCATTACCGCAGCGGCAGCACGAAACAGGAGTTGAAAGGTGCGGCTTTGAACCGTTTCATCATGCAGAAAACAGGCAGGCATTGGGACGAGTTCCCCATAGAAAGAGCCAAAGCGGAAGACTTGTCAGAAAGTGCGCTGAACCGTTTCCGCAAGGAAGCGGCAAGGAGCGGACGTGTGGATGAAGGGGTGTTGAACGACACGACCGGGCATCTGTTGCAGGACTTGCGCCTGATTGATGATACCGGGCATTTGAACCGTGCCGCCGTGCTGTTGTTCCATCCCGACCCCGAAAGATATGTGTTCGGCGCATATATCAAGATAGGCTTTTTCCGGGACGATAAAGGCAATCTGGAATTTCAGGACGAGATTCACGGTGCTTTGATGGAACAGGTGGACAAGGCTATGGACTTGATAAAGACCAAGTATTTAATCTACCGGATTTCATACGAGGGCATTTCCCGGCGGGAAACGCCGCAGTTCCCGGTGGAAGCCATCCGGGAATCACTGATGAACGCCATTGCCCACAAGGATTACGCCAGCGGTGTACCCATCCAAATCAGCGTATTTCCCGACCACATTACTTTCTGGAACTCCGGGCAGTTGCCGGAGGACTGGACTACCGACAGGCTGTTTGAAAGCCATCCTTCCGCACCCTATAACCCGATAATCGCCAACGCCTTTTTCAGAAGCGGGGATATTGAAAGCTGGGGACGTGGTTACAAGCGTATCTTGGAAGCGGTCAGCGCATATAAATTACTGCCGCCCAAACTGGAAATGATAAGCGGGCTGATGATTACCTATTATACCGATGTGCGTTCGCAGTTATTGGCACAACGTGTGGATGAAAGGTATATACCCGTCATTGAATATGCCAGCAAGAACGGGCGTGTTACAAACTCGGACGTACAGCATATTTTAGGAGTAAGCAAACCGACAGCATCCCGCATACTCCAACAGATGAATGGCTGGCTGGAAATGCAGGGAAAAGT
>JACJJM010000078.1 GCA_016900015.1 Phocaeicola coprophilus
CGGGTCAGTAGCTTTTTAGTGGGGATATGCATATAAGTTCGCAATGCGGAATAAGAAAAACTTCTTGTCAACAACTCCCCTGAGATTCGCTCTAAAGAGTTTGATTTTAGCATTGAATGATTCAGCAAGTGCATTTGAGGAACGGTTGTTGTAGAAGTTGAGTATCTCATCATAATGCTCATAGAAGGTGGCTGCGATGACATTAAAGGAGCGGAATCCCGCTTCTTCGACTTTGTTGTACCAGCGTGCCATGGACAGGCGTGCGGCATCCTTGATTGTGTTTTTGGCAAAGATCATCCGCAGGGAATGGCACAGTCCGTATGCCGTTTTGATGTCCGGGTATTCTTCAAACAGTATCGCAGCCCTTTGCTTTTACCTGTCGGTCCATTTGTCGGCAGACTTGAACAGGAGATAACGCGAGCGTATAAGCAGTTCCTTGCGGGTGTCTCCATTGGGATAGCGGTACGGGATATACTCCTTACCGTTTTGTCTGGCTTCCTCCATCTCATCATTAGCCTGCTGCATGGCATCCCAACGGTGTTTGATGCGCAGCTCCTGTACGGCATCACAAGCCAGTTTCTGGATATGGAAGCGGTCGATGACCCGGCTGGCTTTAGGGAATGCCGTACGCACGATCTTGCGCATGGAGTCCGACAAGTCAAGCGTGACCTCCTCGACAGCATTGCGATGCTCCTCGTCAATCCGTTGCAGGACAGCGATTACGTCCTCCGCTTTTGTACCTGCAACGACGGCAACCAAGGATTGCTCCCGCGTGCGGACCTCACGGTTGGTTACAAACGTGTACAGCTCACCATTGGATAGCGAGGATTCGTCGATAGCCAGACAAGGGCCGATATTCTCCGGGAACAGCAGCCATTTATCTGCATGTTCCAACTGCTCCCACTGCCGGAAACCGCTCAGCACTTCCTTGTATTGCTTCTCAAACGTATGCCCGTCGATGTGATAGAACTCCTCAAGCGTATGGCAGGTCACGGGGGACGTCTCCATACGTTTCTTTTAAAAAAGCTCCAAATTCCTTGGAGTAACGAGTCCCTTTGGCTACAATGTCAAGGTCTATCGGGATGCTGAAACTCTTGCCCGTGCGCGTGTCTGTCCACCGCCTGCGACGGATCTTCAGAATCACTTTGTGGTCACGTATCGGGAAATCCGTCACGCTTACCGCTTCCATAAAACCTTTGGATTCAAAGTGTACGTCCTTGCTTAGCTCCGGATGCATCTTCTCGTCCAGACTGATGTGGATTTCCGTAGAAGTCTGCGATATACCGACTATGGAGAAGTAATCCAATATCTGTGTGGGCAGTACAATACTGGCCAACATGCTCAAATAATCGTTTTCCATGCTGTAAAGTAAAGAACTATTCAATTAGATTACAAATTTATCCCCACTAAATTTCTACTGAGCCGA
>JACJJM010000079.1 GCA_016900015.1 Phocaeicola coprophilus
AACCCAAATCGGTCATTAGAGACGGAGTTAGCACTATTTCTAATGACCGCCATTAGAAAGATGTGGTTGTATATAGTTGGTTCATAATTATTTGCTACCTTTACCACGATTAAAAGCCTATAAAATTTGATGGGAGATTGTGACATAAAGTTCGTAAACAAGGAGATAACCCCTTTTGGCGGTCTTTCCCTGTTCTTCAAGATGCTTGAGAGATGCCATTTCGATGAGCATCTTGAACAAAGCGGCATTCCGGTTCAAGGTTCCAACAGGGGTTATAAACCGCTTCAGCTCATATTAGGGCTGTTTGCAGGTGTATGGTGTGGTGCAAGCTGTTTCGGGCATCTTGACGTGGTGCGTTATGACACGGCGCTCTGCAAGTTGCTTGGATGGGAGCACGGAGCGGATCATAGGGCTTACCAGCGTTATTTCAACAAGTTCTCACAAGCCGTCAATCAGCGTGTGTTCGGCGAACTGTTCAGCTGGTTCTTCTCGGAACTGTTGTTTGACAATTACACATTGGACTTTGACTCTACGGTAATGGTCCGTGAGGGTAATCAGGAGGGGGCTGTCAAAGGGTACAACCCCAAGCGTCCCGGCCGCCCGTCACACCATCCTCTTCTCGCCTTCGTCTCGGATATAAGAATGATAGCGAACTACTGGCTACGCCCTGGAAACACTGTATCAAGCAGCAATTACCTTTCCTTTCTTGAGGACACCCTCTCAAGACTCCGTAACAAGACAGTCGGACTGATCCGCATGGACAGAGGGTTCTTTACGAAGGAAATACTTGACCTTCTGGAAGACAAGCATTTAAACTACATTATAGCCTGCCGGTTCAACAACCGCATCAAATACAGCCTCACCCATGAACACGCATGGGTGGAAGTGGTGGAAGGTCTGGAAATATCCGAAACGACATATAAGGCGGACAGCTGGGACAAGACAAGACGTATAGTAATGGTAAGACAGGAAATTGAAAAACGTCCGCAAGCTGCCGGCAAACGGGTCAGGCAACTGGAACTTTTCGAGGAAGGGAACGATTTTGGCAGATACCGTTACAGTTGCTTTGTCACCAATCTCGGACTGCCCGCCAAGATTGTGTACGATTCGTATCGCGGAAGAGCGGATTCCGAAAACAGAATCAAGGAATTAAAGTATGACTTCTCCATTGATGACTTTGCGACGAACAACTTCTGGGCGACTGAAGCATGTGGGGGCTTTATTGTCATGGCATATAACTTCATGTCGCTGTTCCGTCATGCACTTATCAACTCCGACAAAAAGAAATTCCTCAAAACTATCCGATACGAGTTAATCTCAACACCGGCTTATTTGGGCAAAACAAAGGACAAGCATATCCTCTATCTGGCAAGGTCTTTAAAAACAAGGCAGTCTTTCCTGTCCATCTGGGAGAAATTAAA
>JACJJM010000007.1 GCA_016900015.1 Phocaeicola coprophilus
AGATGTGTATAAGAGACAGGGGTATAGACTCGGTGGTCGGGCGGCCTCCTTTCCGTCCCCGGGCCGAGTCTATACCCAGGTCGGACGCCCTTAACTCCGCTCAAAGAGCATACGAAAGCCGAAACACGACAGGACTTGGAAGGACTTGGACAACTTTCTTGTAGAAATTCAAAACAGCTTCTTATTGCCACCTCACGGATTTTGCCTACTTTTGCGGACATATAAAATGCAAAATTCCAAAGGACAATAAAAACCAATATATATCTATTATGATTCTATTTTTCAGAACATCCACTAACTCTGTGATTGCAACTGAAGCCAACCGCGAACTGAATGCTGACGACATCCGGAAACTGTGCTGGCTCTACGGTGACGCAACTCTTGAAAAAGAAGAGAACCTGACGGGATATTTCATCGGCCCCCGCAAGGAAATGATTACTCCTTGGAGTACCAATGCCGTCGAAATCACCCAAAACATGGGCCTGACGGGCATTGCGCGAATCGAGGAATATTTCCCGGTCAAGGACGAACATGCCGACTACGACCCCATGTTGCAACGCCTGTATCACGGGCTGACGCAAAATGTCTTTACGACCAACATCAAGCCGCAGCCCATCGTGTATATCGACAACCTCGAAGAATACAACGAGAAAGAAGGACTGGCACTCTCACGCGAAGAGATGGACTACCTGCTGAAAGTAGAAAAAGACCTGGGACGCAAGCTGACCGACTCGGAAGTGTTCGGCTTCGCCCAAATCAACTCCGAACACTGCCGCCACAAAATCTTCGGCGGTACATTCATCATCGACGGCAAAGAGATGGAGTCATCACTCTTCCAGATGATCAAGAAAACCACGGCCGAAAACCCCAATAAGATAATCTCTGCCTACAAGGACAATGTGGCCTTCGCTGAAGGACCTGTCGTGGAACAATTCGCACCGGCTGACCACTCGACGTCCGACTACTTCGTCATCAAGGACATCAAGACAGTCATCTCCCTCAAGGCTGAGACTCACAACTTCCCCACGACCGTGGAACCATTCAACGGCGCTTCGACGGGAACAGGCGGCGAAATCCGCGACCGTATGGGCGGCGGCAAAGGTTCATGGCCGATAGCCGGCACGGCTGTCTACATGACCTCCTATCCACGCACCGAACCCGGACGTGCCTGGGAAAAAGAATTGCCCGAACGCAAATGGCTCTACCAGACACCGGAGCAAATCCTCATCAAAGCCTCAAACGGCGCTTCCGACTTCGGAAACAAATTCGGCCAACCGCTTATCTGCGGCTCGGTCCTGACATTTGAACACAAAGAAAAAGATGTGTTCTATGGCTATGACAAGGTCATCATGCTCGCCGGCGGCGTGGGCTACGGCACACAGCGCGACTGCCTGAAAGGCACTCCCGAAGCAGGTGACAAAATCGTGGTCATGGGCGGTGACAACTACCGCATCGGCCTCGGTGGCGGGTCGGTGTCGTCCGTGGACACAGGCCGCTACTCCTCCGGCATCGAGCTGAACGCCGTGCAACGCGCCAATGCGGAAATGCAGAAACGCGCCTACAACGTCGTGCGTGCCTTGTGCGAAGAGGATACGAACCCCATCGTCTCCATACACGACCACGGTTCGGCCGGTCACGTGAACTGCCTGTCTGAGCTGGTGGAAGACTGCGGCGGACTCATCGACATGTCCAAGCTACCTATCGGTGACCACACACTCTCGGCCAAAGAAATCATCGCCAACGAAAGCCAGGAACGCATGGGCCTGCTCATCGACGAAAAAGCCATCGAACACGTGAAAAAGATAGCCGACCGCGAACGCGCCCCGATGTACGAAGTGGGCGAGACGACGGGCGACCACCGCTTCGCCTTCCAGCAGGCTGACGGCGTGCGTCCCTTCGACCTGGCAGTCGACCAGATGTTCGGTTCTTCACCGAAAACCTACATGGTGGACAACACCGTGGAACATCACTACGAGAATGTGACCTACGAACAAAGCAAACTCCATGAATACCTGCGCAACGTGCTCCAGATGGAAGCCGTGGCCTGCAAAGACTGGTTGACCAACAAGGTGGACCGTTCCGTGACAGGCAAAGTTGCCCGCCAGCAATGTCAGGGAGAAATCCAGTTGCCACTGAGCGACTGTGGTGTCGTGGCCCTCGACTACCGCGGCGAAAAAGGCATCGCCACCTCGCTCGGGCACGCTCCGCAAGCCGCTCTCGCCAACCCTGCAGCCGGTTCCGTGTTGGCTGTAGCTGAGGCCCTGACCAACATCGTGTGGGCACCGATGGCCGACGGCATGGACAGCATCTCGCTCTCGGCCAACTGGATGTGGCCTTGCCGCTCACAAGAAGGCGAGGATGCACGCCTTTACACAGCCGTAAAGGCCCTGTCAGACTTCTGCTGCGACTTACACATCAACGTCCCGACCGGAAAAGACTCCCTCTCCATGACACAGAAGTATCCCAATGGAGAAAAAGTCATCAGCCCGGGCACAGTCATCGTGTCAGCCGGCGGCGAAGTGTCCGACATCAAGAAAGTGGTCTCCCCCGTCCTGGTCAACAATCCGAAGACTACGCTCTACCACGTCGATTTCAGCTTTGACAAATTGAGCTTAGGTGGCTCGGCTTTCGCACAGTCGCTCTACAAAGTAGGTGACGACGTGCCGACGGTGACAAATCCCGAATACTTCCGTGATGCCTTCATGGCCATCCAAGAACTCGTGAACAAAGGCTTGATACTGGCCGGACACGACATCTCTGCAGGCGGTCTCATCACAACACTCCTCGAAATGTGCTTTGCCAATGTGGAAGGCGGACTCAAGATAAACCTGAACAAGATTAAAGAGAAAGACCTCGTGAAAATCCTCTTTGCCGAAAATCCGGGTGTAGTCATCCAGGTGAGCGACAAGCACAAGGACGAAGTGAAGAAGATATTGGAAGAGGCAGGCGTGGGCTACGTCAAACTCGGTTCGCCCACGGACGAACGCCACATCCTCGTCGAACACAACGACGCCACGTACCAGTTTGGCATCGACTACCTGCGCGACGTGTGGTATTACTCCTCCTACCTGCTCGACTGCAAGCAGAGCATGAACGGCTGCGCCAAGAAGCGTTTCGAGAACTACAAGCAGCAACCGCTTGAAATGGTCTTCAACAAAGACTTCACCGGCAAGTTCTCACAGTATGGCGTAGACCCGGACCGCCGCACACCTACGGGCATCCACGCCGCCATCATCCGTGAAAAGGGAACGAACGGCGAACGCGAAATGGCCTACCTGCTCTATCTGGCAGGCTTCGACGTGAAAGACGTGACGATGACCGACCTCGTAAGCGGCCGCGAAACGCTGGAAGATGTCAACATGATTGTTTTCTGTGGCGGATTCTCCAACTCCGACGTACTCGGTTCAGCCAAGGGCTGGGCTGGAGCCTTCCTCTTCAACCCCAAAGCCAAAGAAGCACTTGACAAGTTCTACGCCCGCAAGGACACCCTTTCGCTCGGCGTCTGCAACGGTTGCCAGCTGATGATGGAACTGAACCTTATCAATCCGGAATTTGAAAAGCGCGGACACATGCTCCACAACGACTCACACAAGTTCGAGTCAGCCTTCGTCGGCCTGACCATCCCGACAAACCGCAGCGTGATGTTCGGTTCGCTGAGCGGATGCAAGCTGGGCATCTTCGTGGCCCATGGAGAAGGCAAGTTCTCACTGCCCTACGACGAAGACAAGTACAACGTGGTGGCTAAATACAGCTATGACGAATATCCAGGCAATCCGAACGGCTCCGACTATTCCGTCGCTGCACTGGCCAGCGCCGACGGACGCCACATCGCCATCATGCCCCACCTGGAACGTGCATTCTTCCCCTGGCAAAATGCCTACTACCCGGCAGAACGCATGCATTCCGACCAAATCACTCCTTGGTTTGAAGCTTTCGTGAACGCCCGTCGTTGGGTGGAATCCCACAAAGGTGTTAATGGTTTATAATTAGGTTTATGACAAGGATGTGCCGCTACTGGCACATCCTTGTTTCTATCTATATCCCCATATAACCGGATGCACATGTAGGATTCGCAAACCAGCATCCGGCTCTGTCGCACCTTTTTTCTAATGAATCTCCCTATGAACATCTATTTGCAATTCTTCCTACTCTTCTTCAAAATCGGCATGTTCACCATCGGCGGCGGGTATGCCATGATACCACTCATTGAAGAAGATCTCATCCGCCGGCGTCGGTGGATAAGCCGTGAAGACTTTGTCGACCTCATGGCTGTGGCGCAATCGGCTCCCGGCATCTTTGCGGTCAACATTGCCATCTTCATCGGCTACAAGCTACGGGGCACCAAGGGGAGTTACGCATGCGCACTGGGCACCATCCTGCCGTCCTTCCTCATCATGTTGCTCATCGCCCTCTTTTTCCATAACTTCAAGGAATACCCTCTGGTGGAAAACATCTTCAAAGGCATCCGCCCGGGCGTCGTGGCACTGATTGCCGCCCCGACATTCACCGTAGCCAAATCAAGCAAAATCAACCGTTACAACGTCTGGATTCCGGTCTTGGGAGCACTCCTGATATGGGCTTGGGGATTCTCGCCTATCTATGTCATCGTCATTGCGGGCATCGGAGGCTTCCTCTGGGGACGCTATGAAAAATATAAAAACAAGCAAGCATGATATTCCTTCAACTCTTCTATACGTTCTTCAAAATCGGCCTGTTCGGCTTCGGCGGCGGGTATGCCATGTTGTCCATGATACAAGGCGAGGTTGTGACCCGCTACGGTTGGCTCACCAGCTCGGAGTTTACCGACATCGTGGCACTGAGCCAGATGACTCCCGGCCCCATCGGCATCAACTCAGCCACCTACGTCGGATATTCAGCCATCGTCCAAGCAGGTTATTCTCCGGCTCTCGGCGTACTGGGTAGCGCCATTGCCACGTTTGCCGTCTGCTTTCCATCGTTTGTCTTGATGCTCATCATCAGCAAATACTTCCTTAAGTTTCAGAAACATCCCACAGTTGAGTCTGTATTCCGCGGCTTGCGTCCAGCCGTGGTGGGACTGCTTGCAGCCTCAGCTCTCCTGCTGATGACTCCGGAGAACTTCAGCACCCCCGACACGTCGATGTTGCAGTTCGTATTGAGCATCACCCTCTTTGTCGGCACATTCGTCGCGTCCTACAAGTTCAAGGTGCATCCCATCCTGCTCATCGTCATCTGCGGGGCTATCGGAGGTGTGGTCTATTCGCTCTGAAGTCAGGGCTTGAACAGGTCGGCAAAGGTGTCGGGCATCAGGCGCGTGGTCTCATCCATCAGGGAGAACGAACGGGCAAAACAGTCTACGCCCTCCTTCAACGAATCATACAAGTAGCCACACACGATGACTCCCACAAAACGTCCGCGCTTGTCAATCAACGGCAAGTGCATTTCCATGTGATGCGAATAGGGTAACATGACAACGTATACCTTGCCCGTCACTTCCGTGTCAAGCGTAAGCGGGCCGGACTCTTTATGAAAATTGGGCCGGTTGATGGCATAGTGACGGTTTTCCCGTTTCGGGTCTGCCGGGTCAACGATGTGCAGGGAGTATATCAGCAACTCAGGATGCCGTGCCAGGACCATCTGGTTGATTTTCTGGCAAAGCATATCACCGGGACGAAACCCCTCATCAAAGGGAGACATCAGTTCACCGTAGTCCGGCGTACACTGGGACAAGATGCGCACATAGTTTGCCGCAGCCTCAGCCACACGGTCAGCAGGCACATCGCGACGGAACTTCAACTCGACGACTCCCATCATCGAATGGTCAAAGGCATATAAAGGTGACAACGTGCGATAGCAGCCGGCTTCTTCTGTAAGCACAAACTGCCTATTGACAAACACTTCACTCACGTCGGCGGCAGACTTCTCCCCCCCCAACCGACTGCGGTCCGTGCAACCCACAACGACCCATTCTCCTTCTTCAGGCATAGCAAGACGGATACCTCCGACACGCGAAATACATTCTTCATATGCCGCTTTCAACCGGCACTGTCCACCACCGTATGAATGGCTGCTTCCACGAGGAAGACACCCCGGCGATAGTCCCCGTCCGGCTCACGGCCATAGGCGGGGATGTCCATGCTGAGCGTGCGAAGATAGTCGACACTTTTCTGTGCGAAGGTGACACGCTGCCAGCGGCAGTCGGATGCATAAGCAGCATTGACCTGAGCGGCCAACGTGCTGTCAGATGTCTGAGTGACGGACGGCCAGTGTAATTGCGCATGGGACGCCAGGGCAAACATCATCACAAGGAAGAGAATAAACGGTTTCTTTGTCATAATCCAAATGGTCTAAGAAGTTAATTGATTACCTCGAAGAAGCCGGGACGGCTGATGGACATGTAGTAGGATGCGCGCAGGTTCTGCTTGTCGGTCAACCGATACGTCAGGTGCAGCGCGGAGAGCACATCGGTATAGCGGCTGTTGCCCGTCCGCCCCTCGAAGCTCTCATCCATCACCGTCTCATAGCGTTGGCGGGTGTGCTCGATGCGAACGCCTCCCAATATCTCCAGCCTGGCTATCTCCAGCTTGGCCTGTGCATACTACGCCAGGATATCTTCGCGCGAGATGTAGGTGTTCGGGTTGGCGATGCAGCCCCGCCCTTCCGACGCGGGATGGAAGCTGAACACAGCATCATAGATGTCGGTGAACACCTGCGGCTCGTTGTCCAGCAGGTCGGCCGGAAAGATGTCCATCGGGATGTAGCGGTTCTTGTCGTTACATAAACAAAGGAAAAGACGGCACACGATACATTTCCGACACGATTTGTTTACACATTTGCTACAATTTTGAAGCTGATAAAAATCTATAAACAAGCGTATTCGCACAGATAAAACCTAAAATTTCCACAACATTCAGCTCCTATTTTTGCAAATTTTCCACAGCCCCGAAGCGACGGCGCATATTAAAATCATGTTACATCAATATGCTCCGGAGGACATCCTGCCCAAACGGAAAACGTCCCCGACATAGCTGGAAAAAACTCCTGAAGCAGCCGGAAAAAAGTCGAAAATAGATAGAGAATATTAAATCCAAACCTAAGTTTCTATATTCTTAGCTTAAGTATATACATTCTTACGCTACGTATATATATACTTAGTCTAAGAATAAAATAAAAACAACCACCCCGAAACTTTTTCCCGACAACTCCGAAGATTCCTCCTCGCAATAATCGGGACTTTTCGCACCTAATTTCTAAACATATCCTTATCTTTGCACCTACCATCAAACTCTATACACGAATTTATGAAAATCAAGACACTACTTTCCCTCCTCCTATTTGTCTGCGCCGCAGCCATACTCCCGGCGCAAGACCTTCCGAAACGTGAGTTCCGGGGCGCATGGATTCAGGCCGTCAACGGACAGTTCAAAGGAATGCCGGCAGAAAAGATGAAGCAGACACTCACCAGCCAACTCGATGTGTTGCAAAAGGCCGGCATCAACGCCATCATCTTCCAAGTGCGCGTGGAGGGCGACGCACTCTATGCTTCGAAATACGAACCGTGGAGCCGCTACCTGACAGGCGTGCAGGGACAGGCCCCCGCCCCGCAGTGGGACCCGTTGGCATTCATGGTGGACGAATGCCACAAGCGCGGCATGGAGCTTCATGCTTGGATAAATCCCTACCGGGCCAAGACAAAAGGCACGACAGCACTGGCTGGCAACCATCCGGCCAAGCTCTATCCGAACCGCTTCATCGAATATGACGGACAACTCTATTTCGACCCGGGCTATCCCGAAAACCGCGCCTACATCTGCAAAATTGTAAAAGACATCGTGGAACGCTATGACGTCGACGCCATCCACATGGACGACTACTTCTATCCCTACCCGGCGAAAGGCAAGGAGATACGCGACGACGTGAGCTTCGCCCAGTATGGCATCGGATATGCCAACCGCGCCGACTGGCGACGCAACAATGTCAACCAGCTCATCCAGGACCTGCACCGGACCATCCGCGAGACGAAGCCGTGGGTGAAGTTCGGCATCTCCCCCTTCGGCATCTACCGCAACCAGAAGAGCGACCCGAAGGGCAGCAAGACCAACGGATTGCAAAACTATGACGACCTCTATGCCGACATCATCCTGTGGGTGGACAACGGCTGGGTGGACTACACCATCCCGCAAATCTATTGGGAAATCGGACATCCGGCGGCTGACTACCAAGAGCTGGTCGGATGGTGGGCACAACACGCCGGCAACCGTCCGCTATTCATCGGACAGGACGTGATGCGCACGGTGCAAAAGCCAGACTTGCAAAACCCCAACATACACCAACAAGCCCGCAAGATGCAGCTCCAACGCGCACAGCCGGCCATCGAAGGCAGTTGCCAATGGTATGCCGCAGCCGTAGTGGACAATGTGGGCAACTACCGGGAAGCGCTCAGCCGCCACTATCACCGCTATCCGGCCCTGCAACCGCTCTTCCCGTTCATGGACAAAAAAGCTCCTAAAAAGGTGCGCAAGCTGAAACCGGTGTGGATGGAGGACGGATACATCCTCTGCTGGACAGCACCCAAAGCCAGACACGAGATGGACCGCGCCATCCAGTATGTCGTCTATCGTTTTGCCAAAGGAGAAAAACGCAATCTGGACGACCCCTCTAAAATCGTCACCATCACACGTGACACCTTCTATAAGCTGCCCTACGAGGACGGAAAAACTACTTATTACTATGTAGTGACGGCACTCGACCATCTGCAAAATGAGTCAAAGGCCGCGAAGAAGAAAGTGAAATTGTGACCGAAGAAACGCTCAACAAACTGCGAATCCTGACGGAATCGGCGAAATACGACGTATCGTGCTCGTCGAGCGGGACTGTACGGGCCAACCGCGGGCAAGGCGTGGGCAACACCGTGGGCGGAGTGGGCATCTGCCACAGCTTTGCTGACGACGGACGCTGCATATCCTTGCTCAAAGTGATGCTCACGAACTACTGCATATATGACTGTGCCTACTGCATCAACCGCACGAGCAACGACATCCCCCGCGCCACGCTTTCTGTCAGCGAACTGGTCGAACTCACCATGGAATTCTACCGGCGGAACTACATCGAAGGACTATTCCTTAGTTCCGGCGTCGTGCGCAATCCCGACTACACGATGGAACGCCTGGTGCGCGTGGTAAAAGACTTGCGCACCATACACCGCTTCAATGGCTATATCCATCTGAAAAGTATCCCGGGAGCCAGCCGTGAACTGGTCAGCGAAGCCGGGCTGTATGCCGACCGTATGAGCGTAAACATCGAGATACCCAACGAAAACTCACTGAAACTTCTTGCTCCGGAAAAGAATTTCCAAAGCGTCTACGAGCCTATGAAGTTCATCCAACAAGGAGTCCTGGAAAACAAGGAAGAACGCCGGCATCTCCGCCACGTCCCCCGTTTCGTGCCGGCAGGACAAAGCACACAGATGATAGTCGGCGCCACGCCTGACCGCGACCGCGACATCCTGCGCCTGTCATCCGCCCTGTATGCCCGACCGACGATGCGGCGTGTCTATTATTCGGGCTACATCCATGTCAACACCTATGACAAGCGACTTCCCATCCTGAAACAACCTCCCTTGGTGCGCGAAAACCGCCTCTACCAAGCAGACTGGCTACTCCGTTTCTACCAGTTCAAAGTCGACGAAATCGTGAACGACACCCACCCGGACCTCGACTTGGAGATAGACCCGAAACTGGCCTGGGCACTGCGCCATCCGGAACAGTTCCCTGTCGACATCAATAAAGCTGACTATGAAATGATACTCCGCGTGCCGGGCATCGGGGTGAAGTCGGCTACGCTCATCGTAAATTCCCGACGCTTCGGACGTGTCACCTCTTTCCACCTGAAGAAGATGGGCGTAGTGATGAAAAAAGCCAAATATTTCATCACGTGCGGCGAACTGCTCTCACCATCAGTCAACGAGCTTCATCCGGAAAATGTCCGTCGTCTGCTCGTACCCAAACCAAAGAGAAACATTGATGAACGCCAGTTGACACTGGACTTTGGCAGTACTTGACCCTTCGCCTATGACCATTTTTGTTTTTGACCGCACGCTTGACGGACTCCTGACAGCCGTATTCGACGCTTATTCACGCCGCTCTTTTCCCGACATCCTGCAAGGAGAAGGCTGTCCACTACCCTTATTCTATGACGAAGTGCATACCGTCATCACCGACGACAGCAAAGCCGGACGAGTGTGGAAAGCACTCCAGAAGAAACTGTCACCCGAAGCGCTCACCAGCCTTGCCGTAAGCTATCTTTCAGAGTTGCCGGAACTTGATATCCACCTGTTTCGTTACGTCTGCAAAGCCATAGACAGTCCTGCAAGCATCGAATGCAATTTTGCAGATGAAGATGTGCTGTTCGTCGTAAACACCTTCCGCAAAGTCCGCTACGAGCGTCTGCGCATGATGCAGTTCATACGCTTCCAGAAGGCTGCCGACGGTACTTACTTTGGCATCATGGAACCCATCTACAATGTGCTACCCTTAGCCATCGAACATTTTCGTGACCGCTTCAGTGACCAACCATTTCTCATCTATGACAAACGAAGACATTATGGCTATTACTACGACGGTCAGGAATTGACCCATGTGACACTGGACGAATCCTTGCCTCACTTCGTCACCGGAAAGCTGGATGAAGCCCTGCTGGACAAGGATGAGAAACTATTCCAAGACCTTTGGCGCACTTATTTCAAAGCAATTTGTATCCGTGAAAGACTCAATCCTCGCAAACAAAAGAAAGATATGCCCGTAAGATATTGGAAATATTTGACAGAAAAACAGGGCTAAATTCATACATGATTTCCGGCACTTTTTTACGCCTTGCAGGAAAAACAAAAAATCCCGATTTCACTTGGAAATCAGGATTTTACCGTCTTTTGCTTTTCTTCAAAGTGGTGCCACCAGGAATCGAACCGGGGACACAAGGATTTTCAGTCCTTTGCTCTACCAACTGAGCTATGGCACCGTCTTTGAGCCTCTTGTCGGATTCGAACCAACGACCCCGAGATTACAAATCACGTGCTCTGGCCAACTGAGCTAAAGAGGCAGGTGGGTAAGCGAACTATATCGCGCCGCTACAACCAACTACCTTTGCTGCGATCAAGCCCTGGAGGATTCGAAGGGAGCTGGCCGTATAGGACTTACCCGGCTGCAAAGGTAGATATTTTTTCTAATACTACAAGTGTTTACTTCACATTTTCTACAGCTAAAAGTATTACACTTTGATTGCCAACACTTTGAAAGACTCCATTTCTGGCACTTATCCGAGGATTAGAATATCCGAAGCTCCATTTCTTCAATCCGTCTTGTCGGGATGTGTCCACCCCGAACGACCGACCAAACGACGGCCCCATGCACGTCGAGACTGCGTTATGTCCCACATTCCCCTCCTGCGGTCACCAGCAGGCATAGGGTGCAATGAGGGCCTAAAGTCCACGCACGAGCAGCCTAAAGGGCGTGTCCGGACCTAGCCTAGGGGAAGGTCTGCCACATCCCAAACCTCACAAACCGGACTAGCCACAGACACTCCGCCATCTATCCCAGACAGAAGCCCGCAGGACAAATGCCGCCTCACAAGGCAGGCACAATTGGCTCAGGCAACTCTTTGTCGCTTTCTGAAAAAGTACTATTTTTGCACCACTTACCACAATAGCATTAAAACTAGATGGCACAACTACACAACAACTTACAACAAACGGCCATGCTGTATGGCACCTACATGGGCATTTTTTGGATTTTCAAGTTCGCGCTGCTTCCCATCGGACTGGTCTTCTCTCCTTGCGCCCTGCTGTTCCTGTTGCTGACATGTGCCGTACCGGTCATCGTGTTTCTCATGACGCGTTCTTTCCGGGATAAACAATGCGAAGGCGAATTATCATTTTTTTCAGCATTGGTCTTCACATTCCAAATCTATTTGTTTGCTTCGATACTGACCGCCATCGGACATTACTTATATTTTCAATTCTTGGACAATGGATTTATCTATACCCAAATCCAAGCCCAACTGGATGTACTTAAGGATGAGCCGTCAATGAAAGCGCAAATCTCCCAGATTACCCATGCGATGGACATCCTCCGAGGACTCTCCCCCATCCAACTCACCATGCAATTATTATCACAAAACATATTTTACGGGATTATCTTCTCCTTGCCTATAGCCATGCTCACCATGCGCAGGAAGAGCCGACGGTAAGGACTGGAAAAACCGGATTTTTATCAGACAATGCCAACTATGAACATATCCGTAGTAGTCCCTCTGTTTAATGAGGAAGAATCGTTGCCAGAACTATTCGCATGGATCGAACGTGTGATGGCGGACCATCACTTCACTTATGAAGTGATTTTTGTCAATGACGGAAGCACCGACCGTTCGTGGGAAGTCATCGAACAGTTGCGTGCCCAGTCGCCTTATGTGAAAGGCATCAAGTTTCGCCGGAATTATGGCAAATCGCCGGCTTTGTACTGTGGCTTCCGCAAAGCTGAAGGAGATGTGGTCATCACGATGGACGCCGACCTCCAGGACAGTCCGGATGAAATCCCCGAACTCTACCGGATGATTACTGAGGAAGGATACGACCTGGTGTCCGGCTATAAGAAGAAACGCTACGACCCCCTTTCGAAGACCATCCCCACCAAGCTGTTCAACGCCACAGCCCGTGCGGTGTCAGGCATCCACAACCTTCATGACTTCAACTGCGGACTGAAAGCCTACCGGAAAGACGTGGTGAAAAACATCGAAGTCTACGGCGAAATGCACCGCTATATTCCCTATCTGGCAAAAAATGCCGGATTTACGAAAATAGGCGAAAAGGTCGTGCACCATCAAGCCCGAAAATTCGGCAAAACAAAATTCGGCGGACTGAACCGCTTCTTCAATGGCTATCTGGACCTGCTGTTGCTTTGGTTCTTATCCAAATTCGGCGTAAAGCCCATGCACATGTTCGGCTTCTTAGGCTCCATGGTCTTCCTTCTGGGCTTCATCTCATGCGGCGTATTAGGGTTCGGCAAGCTCTATGCCATGTACAACGGGCTTCCCTACCGTCTGGTCACCGAGTCACCCTACTTCTATTTTGCCATCACAGCCATGATCATCGGCACCCAGCTGTTCCTGGCCGGCTTTGTGGGAGAATTGGTGACCCGGAATGCTCCCGAGCGCAACAATTATAAAGTGGAAAAGGAAATCTAAACACACACATGACGATGCGAACAAGAACCCCATCCCCATTACGCCACCTTCTTGCTGCGGTCGTGCTCCTGTCAGGCATTGCGGCTTGCAGCGACACCGACTGCACGACAAGCAATACGGCTTATGTAAACTATAACATCTATGACGCCAACGGCAACAGCGTGTCGCTCACCGGTCCTGTCACCGTCACGGCCGCAGGCACAGACTCCGTGCTCATCAATCAGGAAAGCAACCTGCAAAGCATGCAGCTCCCCCTGCGCTACACCAGCACGGAAGACACGTTCGTCGTACACTTGAGCGAAGTTCTCTTCGACACGATATTCGTGACCCACCAAAACATTCCCCACTTCATCTCCATGGAATGTGGCACAGGAATGTATTACCACATAGACAATGCACGTTGCACGCGACGCATATTCGACTCCATCAGCGTGGTCAACCCCGACATTAACTTTGACGCCAATGAACACATTCAAATGTATATGCCTGCTAATTAGCCTGCTGCTCTTTGCTCCCATGCAAGCACAAGAGAAGAAGCAAAATCCTGAAACCGAAACGGAGAAAAAACCGTTCTTCCAGGGCGTCGGAATCGCTGTCGACTTGGGTGGCATCGGAAACAAACTGTTTGGAGGGACCTATATGAGTAGCGAAGTGGCCGCAGAAGTCAACCTGCTCAACCGCTACATGCCTGTCGTGGAAATCGGTTACGGCGTAAGCGACATGACGGACGAAGACAAAAACATCTCCTACAAAGCCTCCGCCCCCTATTTCCGTGTCGGCATGAACTATAATTTCATGCACAATAAAGACACATATAGCATCATCTACGGCGGACTCCGCTACGGCTTCTCGTCCTTCAGCTTTGACATCAGTGCGCCCGATTTGCAAGACCCTGTCTGGGGAGGAAGCACGCCTTTCCACTATGAAGGCCTCTCCTGTACGGCACAATGGGTGGAAATCGTAGCCGGCATACGTGCTCAAATCTGGAAGAACCTCCACATGGGATGGGCCGTCCGCTACAAACGGTTGCTCTCCTACACGGAGCATCCGAATGCCGACCCACACTACATCCCGGGGTATGGCGTATATGACAATGTAAAATTTGGCTTCACCTATAATATCATTTATTATCTTCCACTCTCTAAAAAGAAATGACTCTATTCGAACTCTGGATTTTAGCCATCGGACTCGCTATGGACTGCCTCACTGTCTCCATAGCCAGCGGCATCATGCTCCGCCGCATCTATTGGCGCACCATCCTCCTCACATCATTCTGCTTTGGCCTCTTCCAAGCGGTCATGCCTTTCATCGGTTGGGTCGCTACTACGCGCTTCAGTGCTCTCGCGGAACAATACGACCATTGGATAGCCTTCGCCCTGCTGGCTTTCCTGGGTGGCAAAATGATATACGAAAGTTTCAAGGACGAGGAACATCATGCATTCAATCCCCACAGTCTGAAAGTCATTCTCACGCTTTCCGTAGCCACCAGCATCGACGCGCTGGCCGTGGGCATCTCCTTCTCCTGCATCGGCTACCGCACCTTACAGTCCATCCTCATGCCAATATGCATCATCGGTTTCACCTCATTGGTCATCTCAATAGGTGGTTTTCTGACCGGCATTTTTGCCGGGAAACGCTTCCACTTCCCCGTGGAGCGCGTGGGAGGCGTCCTGCTCATAGCCATCGGCCTGAAGATACTTTATACGCACCTTTGTGGATGACGCATCGGGAAGGGAATTCATCACCACCACACTTGCCGCCCCTGCTCGTAAGTAAAGATGCGTTCGTCACCACGAGCGGAAACGTTACGCAACAGCAACAGTGAGCGAACCGGAACATTGGTATATGTCAACACATAACCGTCCGCTGTCTGTCGGCCAAGCGAACGCCATCCACCATCATAATAGAAAAGTTCGTAAGTATTGCCGGGGCAGACGAATGTCCGGTCGTGCTTGGGTGCGAAATGTATGCTCGTCAACTCCACCGGACGGCCGAAGTCGATGCCGCGCGTATAGACACGGTCATAACTGTGTTTCTTATATGTCTCCGTATAATCCTTATTCCACAACAACGTATCTGCCGGAGTCGCACCGATGAGATGTCCTTCCACCTCATGCCCATGACAGAAAAAGGCAAGACCGGCCATACGCGTTTGCTCCAAATCACACACATAGCGCACATAGCGATAACAGTTCTTCCCCTCCAGACGGATGCTGTCGGGGAACAGCGGTGTACGGTCTATGCTGCCAAGCCGCGTACGTGTACGGAAGTCCGGGTCATTGCTTGCTTCGAAGTATGTTCCCTTCATTGCCGTCCATTGGTCTGTCCAGTGAGGCATCAGAGGGAAAGTGCGCGTCAGGCGGACAGTCGTGCGACGGACCGTATCCGGCCTCATCCCGATTTGTTTTCCATTGACCAACAAAAACGGATTACCTTGCGACCGACAGGCATCTCCCTCGCCCGTCATCAAGACGTAGACCACCGAATCGGCCAGATTCCTGAACACGTAACGTCCCTCACTACTGCGTGCATGACGCACCGGCGTCCAGCCGTCCCTGCTTTGATACGTCCCAATGAAAAGATACTCGTCAGCCATGGAAAGTGAAACGACCAACGAATCCATAATGCCATAAAGTGCCGACACATCTTCCAGCCCCGGGTGTGACCAGCTTTCGGGCAATCCCGGCTCGTCTTTCTGCCGCTCGTAAGAAAATCGCCACACACGCAGCGGGCGCTTTATAAAAGCCATTTTCAATGGATAATCTTCCTCCGGCATGTTGCGGCCCGCAATCGTCCGTCCTTCCACCTCCGGACCTTTGCGGGCAATCGTATCCCCTCGCCTCACTGTATAAGCACCATCGTCCAATACAAGAACCGGCCACAAGTGCCCCTGCTGACGATAGTTGCCCCATGACTCCACCCAATCCATTGCCACCGGAATGCCCAACGAACGACACACATCGCCCATCAGCACACAATACTGGTCACACCACATTTGACCTTGCTTGTCCAAGGCTATGGGGTCGAGCGTGTAATGGCATTCTGCCACATCGGAACTTCGTCGGCCAAATGCATGGTAAATAATGGCAAAAGCCCGGCGCACATCCGTCTCACCGGCTATGAGAGGATAGTATTTGCGTGCCAGATATTCGCGCCAGCCATCGGCCAGCATCTCATTGGTAAAGCGATAAGGAAGGACATAACGGCAGAAACGGTCGAAATCCACTTCGTCGTGCCAAGGTGCCTGTTCCCAGGCCTGGAAAGCCCGTTCGATGTTGCGTATCAGATAGGCGGCACTCACGGTCCTCACATCGAGTGCCACTTCGAGCCGGTCACCCTTGTCGACCACCAACTGCTTCCACCACGGATTGAACGTGTGATAGTCCACCACCGTGTCCGACTGCACCATCATCTTACGATAATCAGCCAACACTTCGCTCCGTACTCCGCCGTGTATCTTCATGTGGGTAATCAAAAACTCGGCCGCACGCAGTTTCAGTGAATCAACCGGTTTGCGGCTGTACACATCGAGCACGGCCTCCAGCTCGGCACGATTGTCCCCGGCCAGCCGTAGGCTTTCCTCCAAAGGGGAAGGCGCACAAGAAACCATGCAACCGGCAACGAGGCAGCACAACAGACACAAGACCCATCGAAAACAAACCTTCATACGCATCAGGAGATTAAGGTGCGACATTCTCACCGGAAGCTTCTTCCAGCCGATAGGACGTGCCGTAGACATTGCGCACACACAGACGGGTGTGTTCCTGCAACACTTTGCGCAGTTCGCTCACCAGCTTGGCACGCCGGTTGGTATTGTATTCCTGCTCTTTCCAAAACAAGCCTTCCAGCTCCTCGAATGTCAGTTCACGACCGGGAGCGTCCAGAAAAGCTTTCAGCAAGATGCTGACCTGACCACGCAGGGAGACAACCACCCCGTCACGTTCCAACATGCGTTGCGCCGGACGAAACACGGTGTTCTCCGGCAAAGCATACCTCTCGGGAGAAGATGGTGCGTCTTCCTCCACAGCCTCTTCCCGTGCTGTTACGGCCTTCCGCTTTGCCTGTATCTTCTTACCTATTATATATAGGATGACCAGAAGCAGGCACACCAAACCATTCCATGCGTTCAGCATGGAAGCCACACGGTCGAGCCAATGCACTTTCAAATAGACCGACAAGTAAGGGGCATTGCTGTCGCCCGTAGCAAACGACTTGGGCAACAAGTTGGCCTCATCCATGCTCTCCACATCGCCCTGCACGATGGGGAGGGACTTTTCATTATAGGGATTTTGCAGTCTGAATGCCATCAACGAATGAACGAGATTCTTCCCCAGCTTCTCACGCAAGGCGGCCTCTATGATGTCCACCGTTTTATCTTCCTGAATCGCAATCTCTTCCTCGGTCGCATAAAAGCCTGTGCTTCCATCATCAGCCACGCGCGCCCGAAGTTCCTGTGCCAGGATGAAAGGCACAGTGCGCTCCACCTCTCTCTTTATCCGCCTCTCTCCGTTCAGGAAAAAAGCAAGCTGGCACAGCAGGAACAAGGCAAGCAGCGAATAGTTCCAAATTCTCGTTTGCTTCATGTCTATCATTGATTAGCTGTGCAAATGTAAGGAATAGTCACGAAACAGCCGCACAAAAGCCCGGATAAGGAGTGTTTTCATGAGAAAAAGTTTCCTGTCCACTACCAGCCAAACGAACGAATCATTCCAATGTCACCTTCATATATCAAGCGCATGTTAATGCTTCATTATCAACTATTTCACACCTCATTCCATTTCCTGTAATGAGACTCGGCCGAAAGCCTTAAGGGTAGCCGACCACGGCCTTCTTTCGGCGCTCGGCTACCCTCCTTTCCGTCCTCGGCTACCCTTCTTTCGGCTCTTGCCTGCAATAGAGTGTGCTCAATGACCGGTTTTGTGGTTTTAAAAGGAGACGTCTGATGCCCGGAGAGCGTGTTCAATAAAATGACAACAGCACCCTCGTTCTCATCGTCAATGCAATATGGCCGAACCGTTGTCCACCGACTCTATTTCTACCTCACCGAACCGATGCTTTTTGTTCCCAAAGCGGAAACGATAGCTCACGGTCAAGAATACGCCACGGTCTACCATATAGTTTTTTGAAGATTCCCGATAGTCCACGGAAAAGTAACTTCCATATTTCCTTGGCGCATGAAACGGGTTACGCACGTCCAGCACCACGTTCAGGGCATTGGACGCATAGCCGATGTTAAAACTATGGGTTGCTCCCGAATAGTTCTTATACATCACAAACTCCTCGCTGATTTGACGGGAACGAAGTTTGGCCGACGCCATCCAACCTTTATACGTGAACAACAAGTCAGCACCATAAATCCAGGTAGATACCCGATGCGTCTTCCACGAATCCACATATCCTCTGCGGTAACCTCCGTTAGCCTTCAGAGTCAGCATCTTCGGTATCAGATTGACAGAACCGCGCACTTCTCCCACCAAGATATGAGCGTGTCCTCCGGAGTAATACGAATGTACAAATTTGTCATTCTCCCGATAAGTATAGATCGAGAAGTTATCCAGATAAAACTGATTTTCCAAAGTCGCTCCGAGGGTTCCCCACGGTCGATTGTAAGAATAATCAACCATTACATCGAATGCCTTTATGTCTTTCAAATCCGGGTTTCCACGCTTAATCTGCATAAAGTCCATCGGCTGGTCTATCGTGCTTCGCCACTTAAACTCAAGAGGAACGTAAACGGCCGCCGTCATGGCACGCACCACGTGTTTTCTGTTCGGCATATATTGCAACATGAACTGTCCGTTATAGACAAATTCATGATGTTTCTGCTCTTGCTCCGTCGTCTGCCGGCCTCCCATGAGCGTCAGTGCACCCATCACCTTGTCCCATTGCTTCGCCATGCTGACAATACCGGTAGTCTTGCCTGAAAGATATTTTTCCTTACCTTCGTTAGTCCCGGTATGGGTGGAGTAAATGTTTTGCTGCACATGCTCCAGCATCATGTTGAGCGAAAGCCCGTTCTTAAAGTTGTGCATATACTTGATACGCGGGTTATAATAATGGTAATGTTCCGCAATATCTGTCAGATTGTCATCATACAATGCCCCATCATTCCATGCCTGATATGTGCGGGTATACGTGTTATTTCCATAATTGTATATCATGGATACAGTCAGCTTACTCTGATTCTGAAAGTAATGTTCGTATGACAGCATTCCTCCGGGAGCACGGTTCTTCGACCGGGTGCGTTCGTTTGTCGACAACGTGGAAAATTCATCCCAATCATAGGTATGTACCGAACTGGAAGTTACATCCGGACGTTGCGCATTTATCCATAATTGGGCGCTCAGCCTGTCATGCTCCATCGTATGGAGATACTGCAAATAGGCATTCACATTATTCCCTTTGTTCTTCATAGGCAAACCTTTCTCTCGGCTGTTCAGCACAGAGCCATTCTCCATGCGAAACTGATAGTCGGACTGAGAAGTCTTGTCTTGCGTGAAGTCTTGATAGGTGTCGCTCACTCCTGCCGAAAACTCATGCTTCTTGTAATACACCTGTGCACTGACATTAGCTTTACCGTCCACTCTTGCCAAAGCTTGACGGGCGTTGACATTCACATTTCCTCCATACTGTCTGTTCACCAGCACGAAGTCTACGACCGTCTGCATGGGAAACTCCGGATGGTAGTCATAACAGTCAATGCGGCGTATGTCTCGCGGGTCCATTTGTTCTATCTCATGCGGTTTGGCTTCGCGTCCGTTAATGCATAAGACGACATCTTGATTGTGACGCTTGATTTCTTTCGTAAACGGGTCAACGTCCAGGTCGGCAATCATCATGTTGTAAAGCACATTATAGCCGTTGAAGGCATGCTTCTTCTGTTCCTTTGTCGGAAACAGCAGCGTCCGGTCTATCTGCCGAATGGCAGTCTGTGCCTGCACCTCCACTTCGGCTAATTGTACGGAAATACTGTGCATCGTTATTTGCCCCAGCTTGTTTTCTTCCTTATTTACATCCAGACGTAACACGGCATCCTTAAACCCCACACAAGCCAACCGAAGCATATACTTTCCAGCATCGGGCACTTTCAAAGAGAATGTCCCTTTCGCGTCTGAAAGTGTAGTTGAAAGTTTCACGGAATCACAAGAAAAACAACCGACATCTACCGCATCCAACGGTTGTCCCTTCTCATCTACTATTGTTCCAACAATTCGTGATTGAGCTATCGCATGGCTGGAAAACATTATCACAATCGCCCAACCAATCAACCTGCAAATCTTAATGTCACACATATATCCATCAGTTTATGTTACTAATTCCCAAGCGTTGATGAATAATGTCAGCACATCATTCACCGACGCCGCGAAAGTAGAAGAAGGAAGTGTGAAAAGGGGCTGAAATAGTCTGAAAACAGTATGAAAAGAGTATGAAACAGTATGAAATCACTAAGAAACAGCTTGTTACAAAAAAAGATACTTACCTATATCATTATTCTACCTTCAATATTGCACTGTTTATCTTCGTGTCCACATCTTGTTTCGCATCATGCTTCACTTTCTTCAGGAAGTCGAGGAACTATAAAATAAGATTCGACCACTGAATACACAATGCCGACCACTACATTTTTATATTTAATCGAGTTTATCGGAGAGCAATAATTTTTTAATGAAAGACGTGTTCATGCAACCATTTGGCATACGAGGCGTGCATCTTTGCGAGTGTAATGCCTCTTTTGCGCTGTTTCTTTTCGCCATGAACCAACTTGAACCAAAGAAAATTTGGCAGGGGGAGGGTAAATGCTGAAATTTAAAACAAAAAAAGTAAACTTTAAAAGATAAACGATGGAAGTAAAAGAATTAGTAGAAAAGTTCTTAAAGTCAGAAGGGTACAAATACGATTATTCTGATAATCATTTATCCAATAATCTTTTTAACCTCAATTGGTCACTGGCACGTTTGTTCAAACTCTTTGGTCGCTTTCCGATTCCTGCCAGTATCTTTTTTGTCCTTTTCCAAGCCATAGCCCGTTATGCTTTTGAAAAAAGACAGAAAGAACTGCTCGCCATAAATCAAAAATCCCCTCAAAGGCTAATAACCTCTTGGGGTTAATGTATTAAAACACGAAACTATCATACTCTGTATAAACTTAAAAGATCAAATATGGGAATATTAAAAAATCTACTCAAAACAGCTAATGAACTGTATAACGCAAGTAGCAATCAACAGTTAGGCGAATATGTTGGCGATAAGATTTCCAATATAGTAAATAAATACGATGGGACAACTGAAGAAGAGTTTGAAGCCCAAAAAGAACAAATGCTTGAGCAAATTCGAGAAGAATTGAATAGTGACATTTTTGACGATGAATATTGTTTAGCTTTGATTGACCGGTGGGTGGATGAATATGCCCTATCAGAGTATGATCAAATGCTTGCTTCCTTCTACAAGTATCGTACATGGGAAAACGTATTTTATTCTGCATTTGAGGAGAGGCGACAGAAATATCAGGATTTGTCTGATGAGGAACGTGAAGCATTGGATGAAAAAGTAGAAGAAGCCAATGCCCAATGTCTGAAATGGATTGAAGCTGCCATCGATCATTTAGATGAAGAAAATTTTGATTTTTGGATTTGTGCCTTACTTACTGCTAAGGCTGAAAGGCTGCACTGGATAGGAGGATATAATAGAAAAAATGAACATGTGGAAGCTGTTCGTTTAGCCATTCAAGCCTTGCCATTTGCTCTTGATGAGAATGGAAAGGAAAGGGCAAAAGCGTCCATCACCGGAAAAGTAGTTCGGGATGTGGATTTTGTAGTTCGTATGGGAGGATATGGTATTAATGGAGAGACTCCAAATGCGCTAATTCAAAGAAGAAAAGAAGACTGGGCATTTAAATATGACGAAAAATCTAGTCGCGAAGAGAATGAAGAGATGATGGAACTTTGCGCGATGGGATTATCGGAAGAGGTAGAGCGTGAACTATATGATAAGAACAATCTTGACTGGTTCAGCAACCGTCCTTACCATGATCGACAGTTCATCTTTACAGTTAGAGACTTAGACCACATTGGTGGGTGCTATGATGAGACTGATAACATAAAATATGTATTTCCACTGGATGAATTGCCTGGAGAAATTACATTTCCGGTTGGACATCCTCTGCCGAATACACTCTATTACGCTCACCCTCTGCGTCCGATGTATTTACCGTTTGAAAATGCACAGTTGATGCTATTCTATGAGAAAGTGCATGAGATGTGTCGTTTGTTTCAATGTCTGGGTGCTACCCAAATTAATGCACGTTGCTTGAAAGGGAATAAAATATCTCAGGAAATCATTACTTCATCCGATTTTAATGTAAGTGGTGGGTATAAAGTGATAAATGTTTCCGGTGGAATTAATGGTAAAAGAACAATGTCCGGTAATAGCGAAAGCCGAGATGAAATGCAGTTGAATCAATCTTTCTCACCACAAAAAGCTCCATATTGTCCAGATGATTTGTTATGGGCTAAAGAAGACCCGGAATTGCGTTCATTGATACAGCAAAGGCTTGAAGGAGGATTATTGGAGTTTACTAAAAAAGTGTCTTCTTACGAGACCTCTAATCTATCTCAAAACCAATTGAATGATGTGAAAGCTGCATTTCAAAGTCTAATGAGTAATGTATCGGCCAATTACTCCACTTCTTCAGACACAACTTTTAGTCAAACAACAGAAACGGAATGGGAAATATCCGTACAGTTCAAACCTCTTGATGAATTTAGCAATTATGTGTCACCCAAAGAATTAAAAGCAAAAGCAGATGCACGAAAAGGAGATTTAATTGTAGAAGTTTCTAAATTCTGTTACGTGGAAGGACGAGGAATTGTTATTTTAGATACATTGCATGCTGACGTTAAAGTGGGGGAAGAAGTCATTGTCTGCACTAATGACAATGAATTTGATTCTTCAATAGAAGGTATTGTAATGTTTTTCAAAATGTTAGATAGGGGAGAATCTGGAGATGACGCAGGATTGATATTACGTGGGGTAACAGAAACAAACATCCGATGTGGCACAAAGATCTATAAGAAACGGGGAGATACGTTTTCTGATGATGAAGAGACTGTGCAAAAAAATGAATCCACCCAACAAAGTTGTGTCGAGCTATGCTCTTTAACTCCGGAAGAGGAAAAATATAGGGAAGAAATCCTATTCTGCATAGAAGATAACGGCGTTATTACAGATGATGATCGGAAATATCTAGAACGAAAGCGTAAAAAGTTTGGTCTTTCTGAAAGTAGGGCCAAGGAGATAGAACAGCAAGTTGTTCCATTCCTAAATGAAGACGAAAAGGAGTATTTGGAAACATTCAAAGAACTAACTTCGTCTGGTACATTGACGGATCGAGTAAAACGTCTGTTAGAGCGTGAACGTGAATCATTGCATATATCCAAAGAACGAGCAGAAGAAATAGAACGATTGGCTTCGATGGAATAAAAATAACGAGTTATTAGCCCTCCATATTGTCTTTTTTTACGTTTTCGGCTATTGGGACTGACAATCGGTTTTTGCCCTCTAAGAGAAGACATTGCAGGACAGACATAGACAAAGAGCAGCAACCATACAGTTGAGAATCAGCCAATTGATCACCACCTATCGTACTACTCTCACAATCGCGATTCAGATGGTCTCACTATCGCGATTCACTCCTCCTCATCTTCGCGATTATGACAACTTCACTATCGCGATTATAAGTCCGTCTGAATCGCGATAATGGATGCAGAGGCTTCGCCAAGCCCTGAGTTATTGTAATTTCTTTGATAAAAAGCAAGGAGGCCATGCCTTCAGAGAAACAATCTCTTCGGCACGGCCTCCTGTTATTGTTTACTACAAAGCCTCAATCTTTATAGACGGCTTTCTTGCCGGCCAGCAGTGTGTTCTTCATCAGCGACACGATGGTCATCGGGCCTACACCGCCGGGAACGGGGGTGATAAACGAACACTTGGGTGCCACTTCGTCAAACTTCACGTCGCCCGTGAGCTTGAAGCCTGACTTGCGAGTGGCATCGGGCACACGCGTCGTACCCACGTCGATGACGACAGCACCCTCCTTCACCATGTCAGCCTTCACGAAGTTGGGCTGACCCATGGCAGCGATGATGATGTCCGCCTCGCGACACTCCTTCACCAAGTCTTTCGAACGACTGTGGCAGACAGTCACCGTGGCGTCGCCGGGATAGGCTTTCTGCATCATGAGCATGGCCATCGGTTTGCCGACGATGTTACTGCGGCCGAGGACGACACACTTCTTGCCGGAAGTCTCGATGTTGTAGCGTTTCAGCAGTTCAAGAATGCCGTTCGGCGTGGCCGACACATAACAGGGAAGGCCGATGGAGAGGCGGCCCACATTGATGGGGTGGAAGCCGTCGACATCCTTGCGGTAGTCAATCGTCTCGATGACTTTCTGCTCGGAGATGTGCTTGGGCAGAGGCAACTGCACGATGAAGCCGTCCACATCGGCATCAGCATTCAGCTCCCTGACCTTGGCCAGCAACTCGGCTTCCGTCACGTCAGCCTCATAACGGATCAAGGAAGACTTGAATCCACATTCTTCACACGCCTTCACCTTGTTGGCCACGTATGTCTCGCTGCCACCGTCATGGCCCACCAGGATGGCGGCCAAGTGAGGGCGTTTGCCTCCGGCTGCCACAATCTGTGCCACTTCGGCAGCTATCTCTTGCTTGATTTGCGCCGAGATGGCTTTTCCGTCGATTAATGTCATATCGTTTATTTCTTTAAAGTGTTTTCAACTGTCTTAATCATATACTCCCCGCGCAGGTTGCGCTTTACGATTTTGCCATCCGGTGAGATGAGCATGATTTGGGGAATGCCTTCAATGCCATAGAGGTCCGTCGCCTTGCCTTCCGTGTCGAATATCTGCGCCCACGTGATGCCTTCGTCCTTCACGGCTTTTGCAAAGTTATCCTCTTTGTCCCACACGAAGACGCCGACGACGGTCAGCCCCTTGTCCTTATAGGCTTTGTGAAGCTTGGCGATGTTGGGGATTTCGCCCTTGCAAGGACCGCACCAGCTGGCCCAGAAGTCTACAAGCACGTAATTGCCCTTGCCGATGAAGTCGGACAAGGAGATGTCTTTGCCTTCCACGTCTTTGCCTTTGACATCCACATACGGGCTGCCTTCAGCTGTCTTCTCCAGATTTTCTATCTTCGCCAGCTTCTCCTGTACGAAACGTGTCGATTTCAACCACGGGCCGGCACTAAGTAAAAGCTCCTTTTGTTCTGCCGGAGACATGGATGCAAAACGAGAAGAAAATATCAAATAGTAGCCCACTGCATCGTCGTTGTGTTGAGCAAACAAAACCTTGCCTTCTTCAAGCTGACTTTTCTGCAATTCGTCGGCATAAGCGTTCCACTGTTTGGTAAGCTCCTCCCTATCTTTGTATTGTGCCTCGTATTCCTCATACTTCTCTTTCATCACCTGATAGAGACTGTCTTCACTTTTCGAAATGCGGGCCAACGCGTCATTGAGCGGCGTGCCCGACGGCTGGTTGTAGTTTTCCAAGTCAACAGTGATTTTTCCACTTTCCAAAACCAGGTTGGCAAACGCGGTCCTCGACACATCTATGCGGCACAAGGAGGCCGTGTCGACCGAGCCGGTGAAAGTGAAACGGTTGTCCTTGACGACCGTACTGTCCAGACGACGGCTGTCGTCATAGCGCATCATGTAGATGGTCTTTCCGTTGGCTGAAGAGTCACTCACCACGCCTTCCACCGTGTAGGTCGACGCATTTCCGCCGGAAGTGCATGCACTTACTCCCATCAGGCTCGACAAGAGAATGCCGACGGCATAAAAAGCTTTGTTTCTCATACGACTTTATTTAGAAAATAAGATGTTCCCCATTACTTCATTTTCGGCATACCGGGCATCTTCGGCATACGTCCCATCATCTTGCCCATCTTGCTGCCGGTGACCATCTTCATCATCTTGCGTGTCTGGTCGAACTGCTTCAGCAGGCGGTTGACCTCTTGCAGGCTCGTGCCGCTACCCTTGGCGATGCGCTGGCGGCGCGAACTGTTGAGGATTTCGGGGTGCGTGCGCTCCTTCGGGGTCATGGAGTAGATGATGGCCTCAATGCTCTTGAACGCATTGTCGTCGATGTCAATGTCTTTGATGGCCTTGCCCACACCGGGAATCATAGACGCCAGGTCTTTCAGGTTGCCCATCTTTTTGATTTGCTGGATTTGTGCCAGAAAATCGTTGAAGTCGAATTGGTTCTTTTCAATCTTCTTCTGCAAGCGTTTGGCCTCGGCCTCGTCATATTGCTCCTGCGCGCGCTCCACCAACGAAACGATGTCGCCCATGCCAAGGATGCGGTCGGCCATACGGGCCGGGTGGAAGAGGTCGATGGCTTCGAGCTTCTCGCCCGTACCGATGAACTTTATCGGCTTGTTGACCACTGTACGGATGGACAGGGCTGCACCGCCGCGGGTGTCGCCGTCAAGTTTCGTCAGGACGACGCCGTCAAAGTCGAGGCGCTCGTTGAACTCACGAGCCGTGTTGACAGCATCCTGTCCGGTCATGGAATCGACGACAAACAAGGTCTCGTCCGGCTCGATGGCCTGCTTGATGGCCGCAATCTCGTTCATCATCTGCTCATCGATGGCCAGACGTCCGGCCGTGTCGACGATGACGGTGTCATAGCCTTTTGCCTTGGCTTCCTGAATGGCATTCCGGGCTATCTCCACCGGGTTCTTGCTCTCCGGCTCGCTGTAGACGGGGACTTGGATTTGCTCACCCAACACCTTCAACTGCTCGATGGCCGCCGGACGGTAGACGTCGCAGGCGACGAGCAGCGGCTTGCGGTTTTTCTTGCTCTTCAGCATCAGAGCGAGCTTACCGGAGAAAGTGGTCTTACCGGAACCTTGCAGACCGGACATCAGGATGACTGCCGGACGGCCCTTGAGATTGATTTCAACCGTGTCGCCACCCATGAGCGTGGTCAACTCGTCGTGCACAATCTTCACGAGCAACTGACTGGGCTTCACAGCCGTGAGCACATTTTGTCCCAAAGCCTTCTCTTTCACCGTGTCGGTGAAGGTCTTGGCCACTTTATAGTTCACGTCGGCATCCAGCAGTGCGCGGCGCACATCTTTCAGCGTCTCGGCAACATTGATTTCGGTGATTTTGCCTTCACCTTTCAGGATTTTAAACGACCGTTCCAGGCGTTCACTTAGATTATCGAACATATCGTATTGCTTATTTGTTTTTTACTTAACTTATCATTCTCGACCAATAGAGTGTGCAAAAGTACTAAAAACTTCAAAACCTACCCAGCCCAACTGCTGTATTTCTTAGAGATAGGTCCGATTTGCCGCAAACTCCATTCTCCAGGCTGATTTATGATGGACGGGAAAAAGCCTAATGACGATTTGAGATGAAGCGAAAATTCAAGTCCGTATCCGGGCACAAGGATACAGGTTACTCAGGGTGCGCCTTGTCGACTGCTGACCATACTTGGTTTTTCCACAGATAAATATCACAACAAAAAAGACCTTTGCCCAAGCCTTCCACACGCTATCTGCATCACCGGGAAGGATACCTTCCTTTCTGTGTTCGCCAGGCTTCCTTTCCGTGTCGGCTTACCCTCCTTTCGGTCCTCGCACGGAATAGAAGCGGCTCATGAGCGGATACCTGTCCGCCCATGAGCCGCAAAGCCTCTGGCAAGAGAACTATTTTAGTCTGTTTATATTCAACCGCTTACGATAGAAGACCGTCTGTCGGATGCGTTGTCACGGTCGTCCGGCTGTCGGCATTTGACGGAAAGAGACACAGCAGGCCTAAAGGAACAGCCCATTTTGAAAAAACATTAACAACTCTACGTTCAGGCAATAGGTTTCCCTTCATAGAAGGCAAGAATCTTCGTGCGGAAGAGGTATTCGTACTTCGCTTGCAGGCGGTCGGACTGCGCCTTGGCCAGATTGACCTTCGCCTCAGTGAACTCGACGAAATTGGCTTGCCCGTTGCGGAACTTTTCCTCCATCAGCCGGAAGGATGTCTCGCCCGCCCGGACAGCCGCTTCGCTGGAGCGGTATTTGCTCTCGGCCGCCAGCGCGTTGTACCACGCTTGCTGTATCTCCTTGTAGAGGGCCTTCTTCGTATTGTCGAGTTGCAGGAGCAAGTCATTCTGTTGCAGGCGGGCGGTGCGCACGCGGTTGCGGGTGGCCAGGCGGTTGAAAAGCGGGATGCTCAGATTCAAGCCGACATAGCGGTTGAAGTTGTTCTTCATCTGGTCGCTAAATCCCAAGGTCGTACCTCCGCTCACGGTGTAATAGCTCGTCCCCAGCCCGCCGCTGAGCGAGAGTTGGGGATAGAAAGCACTTTGGGCGATACGGATGCTCTTGTCGCTGCCTTCCAGACGATATTTCGCCGCCTTGATTTCGGGACGGAAAGCGAGGGCCTGGACATAGATGGCATCGGGCGGCGTGAGCGGGGCGAAGTCGGGTTGTCCGGCAGGGACTTCGAGTGCAAAACCTTCGGGTGAAGGGAGTTCAAGCAGCTGGCTGAGTTCGAGCAGGGCGAGGCGGCGGTTGTTCTCCGCCTGCACGACATTCATCTCCTCTTGTGCCAGGCGTGCCTCAGCCTCAGCCGTCTCTGAAGGCGATGCCTTGCCCACGGCCTCCAGGCGGCTGAGCCGCTCAGCCTGCTGCCGGGTCAGGTCGGCCTGCTGACGTGCGACAGCGGCCAGTTCTTCATTGAACAACACTTGCAAGTAGGCCGAAGCGACATTGACGGCCAGGTCGTCCTTAGCCTTATTGAGGTCCTCCAGTGCAGCTTTGAGGTTGAGCTTAGCCAATGCATGTTCGTTGGGCAATTGCAGTCCGGTGAAGAGAGGGATGCTCGCACTCAGGCTGAAGCTCGTGTTGCCGCTGTGGATGTCGCTGTATGTGTTGTCCACGGGCGAAGCCGAACGTCCCCAGCTCCAGTTCTGCCCGGCACCGGCACTCACCTGTGGCAGGCGTGCCCACTTGGCCGTATTGGCTTCCACCTGACTCTGCTGCACCGACACACGGGTGCGCTGCACGTCGACATTGTGTTCCAATGCGTAGTCAATACACTGTCTCAAAGTCCATCGCTGCTGGGCCTGGAGAAAGAAGGGCACAGCAAACCAACAAGCGGCTGCCGCCCACAATAAACAAGCTCTTTTCATAGGTCGAAGTGGGATTAAACATTCTTGGTCGTCTTTTCAGCTCCGCGCAGACGGTCGGTCGGGCGCAGGCCTTCCTTGATTTGTATGCGCAGGCCATCACTCAACCCGACTGTGACCTGCTGGCGGCGGTATTGAGGGGGCACGCTGTCAGTCATAAGCCAGACGAACGCGCTGTCGCCGCTAAACTCAAGCACACTCTCGGGCACGGTCAGCACCTGACGGGCACGCTGGAGGACGATTTCCGCATTGGCCGAATAGCCGGAACGGATGAACACACTGTCAGGCACTTGGATAGCGGCCTTGATTTCAAACTGATTGGCCCCATTCTCCTCCACACCTTTGGGCGAAATGTATTCCAATACGGCATCAAACGAGAGGTCTTGCAGTGCACCCAACGTGAGCTTGACCGGCATACCCTCGTGGATGCGTCCGACTTCGGTCTCGTCGATATTGCCGCGGAAGATGAGGTCGTTCATATCGGCCACGGTGGCGATGGTCGTACCGTCGTTGAACGAGTTGCTCATGATGACCGAGTTGCCCACCTTCACAGGGATGTCGAGTATCAGGCCGTCGATGGTCGAACGGATGAGCGTGCTGCTGAAAGAGGCACTGCTCTGCGTGATGCCTTCACGCACGATCTGGAGCGCGTCTTCCGAGGCCTGGAGCTCCTCGCGTGCCTGTTTCAAGGCGACTTCGTTCTTCTCGAACTCTTCGCGGCTGATGAGTTTGTCGTCATAGAGTTGCTTCATGCGCTTGAAGTCAGTCTCTGCCTGTGAGGCATTGATCTTGGCCAGGCGTACGCGGCTTTCGGCCGAATTGAGCTGCCCCAGTTCGGGGATGACCTTCACCTTGGCTATGACCTCCCCGGCCCGGACATGTTCACCGGCCTTCTTGCACAGTTCGGAGATGATGCCTGAGATTTGCGGTTTGATGAGCACTTCGTCGCGTGGCTCCACTTTGCCTGTGGCGACAGTCGTCTTTTCAAGGTCGGCCACTTGGGGTGTCACAGTCTCGTAGACTTTCTTTTCCGGCCTCGATTTCTGGTAGAGGAACACAAACGTGCCCACAAACACGAGTCCCACGACTACCAGCAATGCAATCCTTAGATACTTCTTCATGTCGTTGATATGGTTTGTTATTATTTTGTTATTCTGATTCGGTTACTCTTCGCGGATGGCGTCTATCGGCTTCACGGCCATGGCCCGGTAGGCCGGTGCCAGCCCGGCCAATGTCCCCAGCACGGCAAGCAGCACGCACATGCCCACCGCCGCGCCAAACGACACTTGGAAATGTACATACTCGTTCGGAAGGCTTTCTCCGTTGACCCCCATCTCCGCCAGTTGGAGCACGACGACGCCAAACGTCAGTCCTGCCAGTCCGGCCAGCGTGGTCAGCACCAGGCTCTCGGTCAATATCTGCTCGAGAATGTCGCGCGGACGAGCCCCGATGGCACGGCGGATGCCTATCTCCGTGGTGCGTTCGCGCACGGTGACCATCATAATGTTCGACACGCCGATAGCCCCTGCAAGCAGCGTCCCCAGCCCGACCATCCAGATGAGGATGTGTATACCCAGGAACAGGTTGTCCACGGTCGTGAAGACGGCCTCGGCATTGAGCAGCATGAGCGCCTGGCGGTCATCGGGAGCGATGTAGTGCGCCGCCTTGAGGATACGGCCTATCTCCGGCTCCAGGTCGCTCACCCGATAGCCGGGGCGGGCCGTGTAGCAGATAATCTGTATCTTGTTGCCCAAGTTATATGTGTGTTGCATCGTGGTAAAGGGCAGGATGACAGACTCCTCGGCAGAGCCTTGGATATTGATTTTCCCGCTCGAAGCACATACGCCGATGACACGGTAGTACACGCCGTCGATACAGATGCTGCGCCCGCAAGGGTCTTCATCCGCATGAAAGAGGTTCTCATAGATGCGCTTGCCGATGACGCACACCTTGCGTGATTCGCGCACGTCGATGTCATTCAGGTAGCGTCCGTAGAGCATGACGGGTGTCTCGATGTGCACATAATCGGCCATGTTGCCCTTCACGCTGCATGAAGCTTCCTTGTCCTCGAACACGACTTTGGAGTTCCACCGGCTGGTGTTGGGCGTCACCACGTCAAGCCCGGGCACACCCTCCCGGAGACGCCCGATGTCAGCCAGCTCCAAGTCCCAGTGGCGACCCTTACGGAAACCCCGGTAAGGTTCGCTGGTCGGCATGGCGGCGATGAAGCCGGAATTGGTCGCGAAGCCAGCAAACTGTTGCTGCATCTTCTCCTGCATGGCATGTCCGCCACCCATGAGGGCGATGAGCATGAAGATACCCCAGAAGATGCCGAAAGCCGTGAGCAGGCTACGAGTCTTGTTGCGGGTGATGGTGAGGAGGATTTCCTCGCATGTGTCTAAATCAAGTTTCATGGTTTGTTTCTGTAAAATGCGGTTCTGTTCATCGTAAAGCCTCGATGGGACGTATGCGCGACGCCTTGCGTGCCGGAAAGTAACCGGCCAACGTGCCGGCTACGATGAGCGTCAGCGTCGCCTCGACGGCAATGCTGAGATCAATGGTCGGGTCAGTAAACACGGCGGCTGACATGCCTTCGCCCACGTCCATCGTCATACGCCCGGCCAAGGCGGTCATGACTTCTGTCGCCACAATGCCTGCCACCATCCCGATGTAGCCGAAGAACGTCGTGATGACAACACTCTCGGCGATGACCAGTCCCAGGATGGACCGAGGCTTCGCGCCGAGAGCCTTACGGATGCCGAACTCATGCGTGCGCTCCTTCACCGTGATGAGCATGATGTTCGACACGCCCACTACACCGCTCAGAAGCGTGAAAATACCAATGACCCAAATGCCTATGCGGAGCACTTGCATCGCTCCCAGCGAACGCAGGTAGTCGGCAAAGCGATTCCATATCCACACGGCGCTCTTGTCGTCGGGCGCAAAGCGGTGGTTCTCGGCCAACAGGGCCAGAAGGTCCGTCTCGAAGGCTTCATTGTCCTCGAGTGTCGTCAAGCCCTGTGTCGTGAAAAGCAGGTTGTCGATGTCTGTACCCCGGTTGTAGAGCGTGCGGAGCGTGGAGAAAGGGACATAGGCATCCGAGCTGCCATTGTCTCCGCGGTCTGCATAGACGCCCACGACGCGGTAGGCCACACTGTCAGCTGTCACGTAGGAGCCGACGGCCTTCGCCGCGTCCTTGAACAGTATTTCAGCCGTGCGGCGGTGGAGCACGATGCACTTGCGGCAGTCACGTAAGTCGATGGGATTGATGAAGCGTCCGCCCACCACATTGACCAGCTCGATGTCGGCAAAGTTCGGATACACTCCCCGCAAGGAGAGGTTGACATACTCTGCACCGTGGCTCAGCGTGAGGTTGTCCTGTGTCAGCGTCGCGCCGGTCTCCTCCATGTAGGGCGCAAAGCGGCGGTGCGTACTCTCCATGTCCCTGCCGTCAAGTTTCACGTGACGGCCTTCACGAAAGCCCCCGTAAGGTTTCGACGTGAACCAGCCCGACACACGTACGGAATTCTTCGCCCACGACGACGAGCCTTCCTCGAAAGCGTGTATCAAGCCATTGCCTGCGCCGAGCAGGACGATGAGCATGAAGATGCCCCACGCGACGGCAAAGCCCGTGAGCAACGTGCGCAACTTGTTGCGCCGCACCGTCTGATAGATTTCCTGGATGATGTCTCTCATAAGCGTGCGTATGTCTGTCATTTCATGAGTCCGCCCGCCGCGCCGAAAGGTGAAGCGTCGTGCCGATGGTTGTCCTCGATGCGTTCGATAAGTCCGTCGCGCAGATGGATGATGCGGTCGGTCTGGTTGGCCACGCCACTCTCGTGGGTGACAACGACGATGGTCAGTCCTTCGCGGTGAAGGCCTTTGAGGATGTCCATCACCTCGACCGACGTGCGGCTGTCAAGCGCACCTGTCGGCTCGTCAGCCAGGATGACCTGCGGCTGCCCGATGAGTGCGCGGGCGATGGCGACACGCTGCTTCTGTCCGCCGCTCATCTCGGAAGGCAAGTGGTGTGCCCAGTCCTTCAGGCCCAGACGGTCGAGATACTCCAAGGCGAGGGCATTGCGCTTGCGCCGGGGCACACCGCGGTAGAAGAGCGGCAAGGCCACGTTCTCCAGCGCGTTCTTGAAAGGGATAAGGTTAAACGACTGAAAGATGAAGCCCAACGTATGGTTGCGCAACTCGGCAGCCCGCGCCTCGCTCAATCCGCGCACGAGCGTCCCGCCCAGGCGGTATTCGCCCTCATCGTAGTCGTCGAGGATGCCGAGGATGTTGAGCAATGTACTTTTACCGGACCCGGACGCGCCCATGATGGACACCAGTTCCCCCTGCTCGATGTCAAGGTCGATGCCCCGCAGCACATGGAGCGGCGCTCCGTTATGGTAAGTCTTGTGAATGTTTTTCAGATGTATCATGCCGTGGTGTATAAATATAAGGTGTAACCTTTACGGTCTGCATTCCTTAGACGTAAACACTCCCCCGCAAAGTTGCACCCATGTGCAAACGCTGCAAATATAGGCAAAATGCCCGGACGTGCAACGTTTCTCCACCCTTTCTTCTCCAGTCTCTTCTCCCCTACGGGAAATGCCGTCGTCGCAGTTGAGAATTATCATTACAAACAAACATCTGCGGATATACCTTGCAAAGACTTACGTAAGTCTCCACTTGACATATTATATACTCTCCACTTGACACATTATATACTCTCCACTCGACACATTATATACTCTCCACTCGACACATTATATACTCTTCACTCGACACATTATATACTCTCCACTTATGACTATATATAGTCTCAATGCATGACTATATACAGCCGTAACCATGCAATATATACCATTCATTATCAACAGATTGTAAAAGCACGTGCAGACACCTCCGCAGGCGACGGGAAGGGAAATGCGACGGGGCGGGAATGGAAGGACGGGAGCAGGGACGAGGGCCATGCGGAGGGGCGCAAGAGGGAGATACGGCATAGTAAAAACAGTGTACACTGAATGGATGGTTCGGGAGGCCGCATGAAAAAGGCGCGGACGGCATGGATGAGTGACGAGAACATCCGTACCGACCGCGCCGACTGCGGCAGAAAGAGCCTGCCCCTTTAGGGTAGGATGACGTCATCCCGGCGTGCTTCAGGCGTGACGATGAGCGACTTCACCTCACCCCCTTCGTAGCGCACCTCGACCGTCGTGCCGCCGGGGGCGTGAAGGCGGAAATGCACGTCCCATTCGCGCGGCCATGCAGGGAGAATGCGGATGCGGTCACCTTCGGCCTGAAGGAGCATCTCCTGAAGACCTATCATGCCGCTGCCGCCCCAGTTGTGGTCAGGCGTCCAGTCGTAACCCGGTCCCCAGAAGGCAGGGAAACGGTGCGGACCGTCGGAGAGTTTCTCACCCGTCAGACGTGCGGCCTCGTCGGTCAGTCCGAGACAAGCAGCCCAGATGTTGTCCTGCTTCCATCCCTTGGAGGTGCGGAAGCGCAAGGCGTCGGGGTCATGGAGATACGTGTTGCGGGCGACAGCAAGGTTTGTTGTGTCAGCCGACATGACGGTGTACATCCGCCAGGGGAAGACGGGATAGAGCTGAGGCGTCTCCACGTTGTTGATACGTTCCCACGTGCGGGCAGGAGCTATCATCTCGCGGCCGTCGAGCACGCGGCGGGGCACGTCGGGGATGCGGGCGAGCAGCGCGCGCCAATGTGCCGTGGCCGTGTCGCCCTGAGCTTCCTTCACCTCAATGAGCATGCGGGTGACGGTCTGGAGGGCAGCGACGGTGGAAGCGGCATTATTGGCCATCTTGTATGTTTCGCAGCCCGAACCGGGGAACAGCACAAGCTTGCCGTCGCCGTCGAGCGCATTGCGTCCGCGCCGCGAAGCCAAGTATTGGTAGTGTTGGTCGAAGAAGGTCAGGGCACTCTCCACCAACGGAATGTAGCGACGGATGTCTGCCCCGTCGTAGCGGTAGGTCTCAAGGGCCATCTGGCAAAACTCCAGCACTGTGTCCCACTCATACTCCAGCCAGGCATTGTATTCCAGTCCGGGGTCGAAGCCGGCAGGACGCTTCGTGCCGTATTCGGCAGGATTGGGCAGGCCGAAGTTCTCTATCTGCTCACAGAAGCATCCCCCGGCATGTCCCCAGTAGACCATACTGCGCAACTCGGCGTTGGGGAGCATGCGCAGGTAGGTGTCGAGCTGTGCGGGCATCATGTCGAAGTCGCCGCTCTTGAGCATCCCCCAATAGACGAGACGTTGGTTTTGGGCTGTCATCGTCCCTCCTCCCCACTTGCGGTAGTCGGGCGTGAAGGCCTGCGCCTTATCCACCCACAGAGGGTCAAAGGTGAACAGTCCGCCATTGAACTTCGTAGGCCATGCCCCGCGGGCATTGCAGCCGAGCATGTAACGGAAGAGAGTGTAGTTGCGTGTGATTTCCGAAGCCTTTCCTGCAGTGGGCGACTCGATGAAGCTACGCTCCCAGAAGGCATTCCACCAGGCACGGGAATCGCGGCGGTCGCGGTCGGTACGTATGGAGGCAACAGTCTGCTGCAAGCCCTCCTGCCATGCGGCGAGGTCAGGCGTCTGCTGCGTATGCAGGGCTATCAACACTTCGTGTCTACGCGCAGGCTTGGCCGCGCGGAAACGCCAGGCACGGTAGTCCGTTCCGGCATACTCCCCTTGCAACGTACCTGCGTATGCGAGGTTCTCCCCCCACAGGCGTCCGCCGAAGACAAGGTTCCCAATCGGATTCGTCAGGCGGCTTTTTACACCGTCCATGCCTTGCTGCGCAACGACATAGTCAAACACCGTGCGAGCCGGGTTACGGTGAAAGAACACGACCTCATTGCCGCGTGCTGCGACCGAGTCACGCGTGGTGACAGCATTCTTCGGCACGGCCCATTTGTAGGAACACTGCTGTCCTTCGCCTTTACGGATGGGGCGGTCGGCATAACGCCAGTTCTCATACGCCACGGTGTAGGTGAAAGGTTTCTCACCAGCAAGCTCCAAGTGCACCACAGGGCGGCTGACGTCAGCCCACAGACAGAGCGTCACACCTTTCATGCGCACTTCGTTGTAGCCATCGTGCAGACAGAGGGTCTGTCGGAAACCTTCCCCGACGAGCGACGGGTCATCCAGCGTGACACGGACACGGCCTTGCTTCAAGAGGGTGTTGTGTTCGTCAAATGTACCGCTACGGCTAACATAGAACAACAGTTCGCCGTCTTCCACCCACACGTTCATGCCGATGTCCCCGCCTCCGCAAGGCATTGACTCGGAAGCGTCGCGGCTGGGCGTGGTCCAAACATAATCGGCCGGTTGTGCACTGACGCACAACACGGCCGAAAGGAAAAAGAGTAAAATGGATATTCGTTTCATGTATCAACACGCTAAAGGAGTTACTTCTTGACTTCACGTGTCTCCGGCCAATCGTCGGAACGGAAAGACGACACGGGGATTTCCTCTCCATAGAGATCGCCGTCAACCCAATTCTCAAAACCATAGCGCACAGCCACGGGATGGGGCACGTCCTTACTCTTCACATAGACACGTTTCTGCACAATCCAAGCCTCAGCGGGATGGAACACGCGGTCCTCACCTGCGACCTGGAAACACTTCGATGTGAACACACCGCGACCGGCAGGCCACATCTTGTTGCGATCAAAGGTGACAATGACCGTGTCGCCTTTCACCTCCATTTCCTTATACACCGGAGGGTCGCAGACAAGGCCTTTCACACCGTAAGTCTTGCAGAGAGCTTGCAGGCAAAGCCGTTCGCCGGCTTTATGCTTCTGACGCGGGTGGATACAAGTCTCCAGTCCGGCATCCATCAGGACAGCCATGCCGCTGTTGGGGATAATCTCAGCAGCCTTTGCCTGCTGTTCACGCAGGAAAGCCGAGTTGGGCACCTCCTCTCCCGACTTGAAGAGCAAGCTATAATCGTATGGGGCAATCTGACAGAAATAGAAAGGGAAATCGCCCTGTCCCCATTCAGCCCGCCAGCCTTTCACCATCGTACTGAGCTGGTCGGCATAGCTCCATGCACGGTCATAGTTGTCCTCTCCTTGATACCAGATGACACCACGCATGGTGTAGCCGACAAGCGGATGAAGCATACCGTTGTAGAGCACTGTCGCTGTGCGGTTCGGTGAAGGAATCTTCGCACCCGGTGCAGGCACGGGATACTTGTAATGCTCCATCCATTCGGGTTTCAGCCACGCAGGATTCATCCATGCTTCGCAGGCCGAACCGCCCCAAGCCGTCACGATAAGCCCCACGGGTACGTCATCGAGCACACGGTTCAGCATACGGCCAAAATAGTAGGCTGTGGCGCTAAACTCGCGCACACTCTCGGCACACGCCTCGCTCCAACGCCCCTTCACGGTGTCTTGCGGCGTGGTCTGCGAATTCAATCCCACTGTAAAGAGGCGGATACGCGGGTTCTTGCTATAAGCAGCATCCATGTTCGCTCCCTCCACGGGCTGCATCTTGAAGCCTTTCATCGGCATCTCCATGTTGCTCTGTCCGGAGCATACCCATACTTCGCCAATCATCACATTCTTCAGCGTGAGCGGTTGCCCGTCGCTGATGGTAATGTCATACGGACCACCGGCTACAGGTGTCTCCACAGCCAGTTTCCATTTGCCATCCTTCGCAGCCGTAGCCGTATAGGTCTTTCCGTTCCATCCGGTCTTCACAGTCACCGTCTTTGAAGGAGCAGCCCATCCCCACAAATTGGCCTGGGTCTGTTGTTGCAGCACCATGTTGTCTGCAAAAAAGGCAGGCAGTTTGACTTCCGCCTTCAGTGTGACGACTGCCAACTGGAACAAAGCCAGCGCAGCCCATGTTTTCAATCCTTTCATATCTTTAGTTTTTTATTCCATGCTCATTTCACAAACTTCCACTCAAGCGAGCCTGTCAGTCCGGCCGGGATGAGTTCCTTCTCCGCACGGCGATACTTGCCGTTGGTCCAAATGCCATCAAAAGGCGCTTTTCCTTCGTCAGCTCCCAACAGCGCATTTGCCCAAGTGTTGACCACTTCAATCTCGATGGTGTTCTTACCCTTCTTCAAAGCCTGTGTCACCTCCACCTCATAAGGAGCTGTCCAGGCTGTGCCGCAAGAAATGCCATTGATGCGAACAGAGGCCACATCGTGTACCCCCTTCAACTTGAGATAAACCCGGCTGTCACGTTCTGACTTGCCCACTTTCCATTTGAAAGTCGAAGTATATACGGCTGTACCGGAATAGTAACGCACCTTTTCGTTGGAAGATGTAGTCCAACTCTTCAAGGCAGTCATGGTCTCATCTAGGTCGAGCGTGTTGTAGTGCACGTTCCATGATTTTGTCACGAACGGACGATGACGCACGCTCTGCACCGTGGCTTCACCCACCTTCGTTGCCGGACGACGGAACACGACAAACATCGACTGAGAGGGATTCAAAGACAGACGTACTTCCACACGCCCATCCATCTCACGCCAAACACCCGGCTCGGTAATCTCACCCGTCATCGGATTCCACAACTCCGGCTGCATGCCGCTGATGCGGAAAGAAGCCATGAAGTCCTGGCCCTCGGTTTCGTTCTGATTGGCTATAAAATAGATGTCGCCTTCCTCGCCACGACGGTGCGTCCAAGCCACATGTGCCGGAACTATCACGTCACGCTCCAGTCCGAAATCGGAGAAACTGTCATACAAGAAGGGTTTGTCGACCACCAACACTCCCGAACGATAAAGTTCCTGCAACTTTTTCTCTACCTCCGGAGTTGAGACCTTGTTGGGCATCATCGGACGGCTTTCGGGCACGACCAGCACACGATATTCACTGCCCCAAGGCATGCGGAACACGCCTTTTGTGTTGTCTGCCTTTGCCAAGCGCAACAATGCATCACGATTGAACGAATCATACGCATACCCCCGAAGCGGATTGACCCATTTCTCAGGGTCAGCCATATTGGCCGAATGAGTCACTCCCACCGGCATGGTGCGGAGCGGTTCGCCGACATTGGCCAAACGCACATGCTCGCTCTCCACCCGATTTCGGCCAAATATGCCCGGAAGCATCGGCACCAGACGGTCAGGCAACACAGCCCGGTGCGGCATCTCTTCACCCGTAAACACGGCAATGTCCGTCACAGGATAACCGTACTGCAAGAGGGTCTGGCAACGACGGATGTAATCCACCAACGCCTTTCCGCCCTGGTCGTACCAAGTGTTGTCACGCTGGAAGAAGAAGCCAATCCCGTCGAGCGTCATGCCCGGCTTACGGTCAAGCCACGGATTGTGTGCCGTGACATGGAAGAAGAGTTTATTGATGCCCAATGCATAGTTACGGTCGAGAAGTGCTTTCACCGTGGATGGTGCTTCATCCCATGTGCCACGTACCTCCGTAAAGCCCTCGGCCTGGATAATACGCTTGCCATAGATGTGTGCTCCACTGATGGCATCGAGCATATCGTTGGGTTTGTCATGGGTCGGACTACGAAGCCAAAACTCGCCCATCGGAAGGTCGACCAAGCGATAGTGAGACATGCCGTCGCTCACCATTGTCGGGGCTACGCACTCCGCAGAAAACTGGCATCCGTATTCCTTGGCACAAGCAGCCAGCGTCGTGTAGAACACATCGTTGACCAACTCACCGCACGTCGTGCGCACATCGCGCAACACTTGTTCCGACTTGGCAGCACTTTCTACCGGAATGCCTGCCAACAAAGGCAGATAGGGCATCAGGTCGTAGCCGCGACGTGCCTTGAACTCCGTCGCAAAATTTTCGCTCCAGTTCTGGCAACCACACTCCCAACTGTCCACATGCATGTATTTCAACACACGATGAGCCAGCGACGAGTCGACCATCGTAAACACCTTGCCAAACCAGTTGTCAAACTGCTTACGGACAATCTTTGCATCAAACTTGCTGCATTCCAATCCTTTTCCACCTCCTCCGGTCGCATTGTCATGACCGGTCGAAGTGTGTCCCATGCGCAAGATGCGCCACTGTCCTTTCGGCAGGGCTGCTGTCAGCACGCCGTCTTTCATCGCCGCAGTCAAGTCTACAATCTCTGACAACTTCACACAATCGGCATCGGCGACTTCGCTGGCCGGCGTATCGTTTGCCACACGCCACACCAGACCGGCCTTGCCTTCCCACTGGTTGATACGAGGCTCGCTGTGAATCACGATTTGTTTGATTTTCAAATTCGGTTTCCATTTGGCCGCATCCAAATCTTCGCTACCCGGCTCGCTGCCCTCCGGAGTCCAATAGAAACGGAAGAAACGAGCTTTCGTCGGAGGTATGGAGAACGTGGAATTTTCATCCGTATTCTGCCATCCATGACGTGCCGGCTGAAGTTGCTTCACAAAATGGAAATTCACACCATCATCACTGGCCATCACCTTGAGACGATGTGCCTGGTAGTTGTTGCCATTCAAGATGATTTCTATGTTGCGGCATGTGATGGGTTCCGCATATTCAAACTGAATCCAGCAGGGAGAAGACGAACGTATCACTCCCTTCTCATCAATGCTCACCGTCTTCTTCGGATCGTCCTGCACATTGATGTTCTGGCACGTCACTTTCGGCACAAGCTGCGTGTCAGCTTCCCCTTTAAGGGGCAATGCATACAGAGCTATGTCCTCATAATATCCTTCATAGGCTTCAGGCTTGGGCAAAACCAGCCCTTCGAACTTGCCTCCCGCCACGATGGTGTCGGCAAAAACCACTTTCTGCATGGATTCTGCCGGTGTAATCCAAGGTCCGCCGGCCAAGGCAAAGCCGTCGCAAATGTGCATACCGAGCTTTAATCCCAGCCGGTCAGCTTCCTGCATGCTGAAACGAACCATCTCCCACCATGCCGGCGTGAGTTGTTCAGCCTGCCCATTGTATTGCGGCCCTTGCGATACGGACTTGATGGGCATCAGATAAGCACCGCCCAACCCGACACGCTTCATCGCTTCCAGATCGGCCGTAATGCCTTCTTTTGTCACTGCCCCAAACATCCAATACCAAAATGTCCAAGGCTTTGCCTCTTCAGACGACATTTGTGTAAATTGGTCTTGGAGCGAAGTCTGCGCCTGGGCTTGCTGCGGATGCAAACTGACGAGCATGACCAAAGCCAGACTCCATGTTGCTAATCTGTTTTTTTTCATAATAACATACTATTTATCCATCCAACGAAGACTGGCCACTTTTTTTCAAAAGCGGTCAGTCCGGGACTTGTTTTTCAATTCTCAGTCCAAAGTTCACCGGCCTCATCACAAGCCTGCACAAACCATCTCTTGCACATGGAGCTGCAAAGTCTTGCGCATCCTAATGCAAGACCTTGCAACACTACTTGCAACCGAACCGCCTTCCGGGCAACCGGGTGAAAATGTCTGAACCGGACTCATCGCCGGCTCATTTCTTCAAGCCAAAAGGAGAAATGCGCACCTGCAACGTGTGCTCTTTCTTCTCTATGGCATATTTCTTCAACACGCCAGGACCACAGCTACTGTTGCCCAGACCGAGCACAGCCGTGTCAATGTTCAGGTAAACAGCTCCCGAAGGCTTCAAGTCTGTGTCATGCGAAGCATTGTAGATGTCCATCACTGAATAGGGCAATGCCGAAGCAGAGAAAGGTTTATCCAATGCCGACACTTGCACGCCCTGTCCCCGACTGTTTGTAAGGCGGATGACAGCCACCGACTCCAGATTGCCGGAATCCTGTGGACGCGGATAGTGAGTATATTGGTCACCAGCTTTTGCCTTCCACCAATTTATAGTAGCCGAACGATGACGGTCCGGATAAGTTTCCATAGGGCCATAGCCATACCAGGACACATTGTCAAGCGACGGTTCGGCTACAAAGGCACACCCCAGGCGGGGAAGCTCGGGCAACTCGCCTTCCGGCGTATAAACTTGCTTGAAGTCAAGAGTACCGTCCGTGTAGACACGATACGTGCTCTGCACGCGGATGCTGCCGGCCAAGTAAACATAGCGTTGAGAAGCTGTCACTTCGACAGAACCATCGTCCTGCATCTTGGCATCACATCCCAAGGCCTCAACCTTCGGCGCATGGAGATTGTTCTTTTTCCAGTCCTTGGCCAGCCAGTTGCCAAAGCTCTTGTCGTTGTCCGTCGGTGCACGGAATGCCTGGAAATTGGCGGCATTCAATGAATCCATCGCTTGGAACACAACATTTCCGCCATAGGCCAGCTCTTTCAACGCGGCAGCCTTCACGTCCCAGGAAGCTCTGACCTCGTCATTCTGCACCAAAATCACTTCGTCTTGCTCTGTCAGACTCAGTTTCTTGCCCTTCTTCAATTCCGTGCGAGCCAGTTGCATCAGATTGTCTTTCAAGGTCAACTGCTCGGCAGCCACTTCATAACCGGCTTCGGCCCAGTCACAAGACTCTTTGAGGACAAGCGAGATGTCAAGACGAACGTCGTCCACCTCCCAATCAATCTTTTTCACAACCTTACTCAAGTCGATTGTCACATTTTTCGATTCCGCCGGCATGATATAAGGCAGTTCTGCTTCTCCTTCTCCGACCTTCCGGCCATTACTGTACAATGTCCACAAACAACGATAGCCATCCACTCCGATGTGATGATTGTGGTTGGTCATTTCCACAGCACAAGCAGCAGTCTCGGCATTCCAATTTGCCAATTTCATGTAGACCGGTTGATAGACTTTCTTCACTTCCAAATATTTCGGAGTAATGCTGCGGTCACAACGAACAATGCCATTGTTGCAAAATGCGCCCAAGTTGGGTTCGTCACCAAAATCTCCGCCATAAGCCACTTGTTCACGACCATCAGGCAGTGTACGGATGATGCCTTGGTCCACCCAGTCCCAAATGAAGCCACCCAACATGCGGTGGTTACTGTATATCTCGTCCCAATACTCCTGGAAGTTACCCAGCGCATTGCCCATCGAGTGGGCATATTCACTGGTAAGCACCGGGCGATTGTCATTCGTGCGTTCCGCAATGGAAAGCAACCGTTCCCAACGGGCATTTTCAGCACGTTCTTCATCGGCTCCTTCCGGAATGCCCGGATTCAAGTACTCAGCCTGTGTGCGAGGATAAAAACGGCTTATCACGTCCACCGTGTAAGGGTCAGGAGCTCCGTTCAGTCCCTGTGCGCCCTCGTAATGTATCGGACGTGTGGGATCAAAATCTTTCAACCAAGCAGATATAGCCGCAAAGTTCGGTCCGTAACCACTCTCATTACCCATACTCCAGAACACAATACACGGATGATTCTTGTCACGCTCCGCCATCCTCACAGCACGGTCAAGGAAAGCTGCGTGCCAATCGGGAGTGCTGGCCAATGTGCCACGAAGTCCGTGTTCTTCAATATTAGCCTCATCCATGACATAAAGTCCGATGGAATCACACAACTCATAGAAACGTGGGTGATTGGGATAATGAGCTGTACGCACAGCGTTGATGTTGGCCTGCTTCATGAGGAGGATGTCTTGCAACATGCGTTCCTCCGTCATCACACGTGCCGTCCTGGGGTCGTGCTCATGGCGGTTGACTCCGCGAAAACGGATGGGACGACCGTTGACCAACACTTGTCCGTCTTTCACCTCCACACTGCGGAAACCTACTTTACCGGTGACACGTTCCACGACCTGTCCTACACTGTCCTGAAGCTGGAGGTTCAAAGTATATAAATAAGGAGTCTCGGCCGTCCAGCGATGAGGAGCTTTGATGTCACCAGTGATACGCCCCAACTTGCGAGGACCACGCTGCGGATACCACTCATTCATCACGGCCGCCTTGTGGTTCAAATCAAGAATCGGCTCGGCTGCGGCTTCGCCTGCGAACACCTGTTTGCCATCCTTGTCCATCAGCGTGGCGACCACCTTATATCCATCTCCCCTCTCCTGCCCGAACACACTCAGTTGCGGGTCTATCTGAAGCGTGAAATCTTCATACCCTCCATGGGGAAGCGTACGCACGGCATAATCGCGGATACGTATGTCCGGAGTGTGGAAGAGGGTGATGTCGCGCTGGATGCCACTGAAACGCCAGAAATCCTGGTCTTCCAGGTAAGAACCGTCACTGTACCGATAGACCTCCACGGCAATCTGGTTCTCCCCGGATTTCAGATAATCCGTAATGTTGAATTCCGAAGCTTCCATACTGCCCTGGCTGTACCCCACACGCGTGCCGTTCACCCAGACATAAAAGGCACTCATGACACCGTCAAAGCGTAAGAATGTCTGTCCGTCATGCTCCCATCCGGCAGGAAGCACGAACGTACGCCGATACTGCCCCACAGGGTTGCGCTCGACATAAGTCGTATAACTACGTTTGGGCTCGCCCATGACATAGGGCGGGTTAATGCGAAATGTATAGCCTGCTGATGAATAGATAGGAGTGCCGTAACCATTGACCTCCCAGTTGGCAGGCACAGTGAAATCGTCCCATGCGGCATCATCAAAATCAGTGCGGTAAAAGTCAAGAACACGTTCATCCGGCGTCTTGGTCCAACGAAACTTCCAAGTGCCGTTGAGCGACATCATGCGGTCGCCCTTTTGTATCCCGTAAGGGAAGAAGGCAGCACGCGCAGGCTCGCGGTTTATCTGAAGCACATGCTGATTCTCCCAATCGTGTTGTTGGGCCTGCAAGCCCAACAAAGGAGTAAATAATACTGCTAATAAGCCTATTCGCTTCATTTGCATTATGTGTTTAATGGAGGCTTGCACAGCAATCCGGGCCATGCAAGCCTCCGTCATTCATACTTATAGATTATTGAATGTCCAAAGCATCAAATGCCAAACCTTCAAGGTTTTCTCCGCTTATCACCACGCGATAATGGCCTGCGTTGATGAATGTGCCTGTCGTGGTGCTCATCATGCGCCACTTCTCCGGTGTCTCGGGGAAGTTCAGCGTGTCTTCTTTCAGCACGACGCCTTTCGAATCAATGAATTTCATCGTCACGGGGATAGGCTTGCCGCTGCTGTTCATATACTTGAAACGCAGCGCATAGACTTGAGCCAAGCCTGTCGATACCTTCCACTCGATGCTGTTCTTAGTACCCTTGCCGAAGAAGATGCCGGTCTGCTTCTTCACAATCTTCTCGCTGTAGCTGCCACGCACCTTGGCATCCTCGGCTTCGTAGGTCACATTGACACGGGTGTTCTTATCCTCCGGCAACATCTCCTTGGGTGTCTTGGCCAACACTTCCTTGGAAGCCTTCTCCCAATTCCAATCATTGCCTATGGGCAGGGCGGGGACAGTCACAAGGGCATTGTCCGTGGCGATGGCGATGGCCGATATGACAGCCTGGCCGGCTTTCACCTCCGGGAAGTCTATGACAAGCTTGCCGCCAGTCACTTCCGCTTCCACCACTTGCTTGTAAGCACCGTCATGCCCGGCCTCAGCCCAGATGTCCAGGTCATCCACCACAGTCTTGCCATTGACAGCCACGTCGAAGATGCGCAAGCCCTCACAGTCGACAAGGGGCGCACCCGTGCCGTGCCACGGCTCAACGAAGTACAACTCCACACGGTATTTGCCATCGGGCACATCAAACTGATAGTTCAACCGATGACGACCAAAACGGAACGTCTGGAAGAGCTCCCAGTCACGCGTGCCGCGGATGGGGTCATTGGTCGTGCGTTGGCTGGCCAGGTAGGGATTAAGTCCCTCGAATGACTCGGCCCAGGAATGAGAGAACGTCGTGTTGTCGGTCAGCCACGTTTGCCCGAACTCGTCGGTATATTCATCGCCGCCACAGTTGACCCGATAGAGATAGTGGTAGCCCGGAGCACCCTTCAACAGAGACTTCGCGCCCTCGTAGAGTTTATCAAAGTTGGGCGACTCCGGCAGGTTGTTCAGGACGATGACATCTTCTGCCACGGCCTTGCCTTGATAGTAACCGACAGCACGAAGCACATTGTAGCGGATGTCACGGTTGACCCAAATGAAATGCGTACCCTTCTCCCCACGAAGCTGGTAGCCCAGGAAGGCATCTTCGGCAGCATCGTTATAGAGACGGACAGAGTCACAATTGCTATATACCTCGATGGTCGCCTGGCGCGGACCTGTGAAACGGTCGGGCCACGTGTGGGACACGATATAGACCATAGGGTCTTTCTCGGCGCTCACATAATTGGAACGATACATATAATATACATCCAGCGGCTCTTCCCACGGAGTGACGAGACCCTTGTAGTTGAACGGACCGACCTTGTCTATCTTGCGGTAGGCTTCGTCAGGCTGGCGACGTCCGGGATTGTCATGGCTGGAAAATATCCACTGGAAGTGGCCGCACACACGGTCACGGGCCTTCTCGGCCAGACGGAGCTTGACTTCCATGAGGTGGCACATCGCTTCCTCGCTCCAGACACCTTCCGACTCGGCTGCACCCGGCTCCGTGTGGAGGTCAATGCTGCGCCAACCGCCATACTCGCCATTGAGCAACTGGTTGGGCTGGGACAACTCCTGGTCATACTTGAAGATGTCACCGCCATAGGTTCCGCTCCAGTTCTGGATGACGTTCCAGTCGGTGCCGTCGCCACCGTTGCAAGTGGTGATGACACGCATCGTGCGGGCGGTGGGGTCCATCTCACGGATGATGTCACAACATTCCTCAGCGAAGTCGCGGGGGAGCGTACTCTCGTTTTGCAACCCCCACATCACGACAGAAGGAGAGTTGCGGCGCTCCTTCACCCAGCGGCGGAGCATCGTCTTGAAGTTCTCGCGGAACTCGGGCGTGTCATACCATATATGTGCCGAGAGCTGCGTCCACCAGAGGATGCCCTCACGGTCCCAATACTTGCCATACTCGAGGTTATGCGGCTGATGGGCATCGCGGAAGGCATTGAACCCGGCGTTCTTTATCTGCTTCACACGCGAAGCCACCTGCTCGGGGCTGAAAGCATGGCTCTGCCCGAACTGATGTTCGTATTCGCAGACGCCATTGATGAACACGGGCTGACCGTTGAGATAGAAACGGCCATCCTTGTCATCTCGCTTGACGGGCCAGCTCAGTGTGCGAAACCCGAAGGGAGTCGACACCTCGTCCGTCGTCTTGTCACCTCGCTTGATGAGGCTGGCGAGGCTATATAAATAAGGTATATCGGTGCTCCAACGCTTGGGGTTGTCTATCGGCGATTCCTGATGGACGGTCTTCATCTCCCCGGGAGCGAGGGTGACCTCCTCCGTCAGGCGGAGCACCTGCACGCCGTCGGCATTGTTCAGACGGCTGACGAGCTGGAAGGTCTGCGGCTGGGCAGAGTAGTTCTTCAGCTCCGTGTCGATGTAGACGGTCTTCACTTCGTCGTCGTGCCAAATGTGTACGCCGAACGGCTCAATGCGCACCTCGTCGGTCACTTCGAGCACCACGGGACGGAAGATGCCGAAGGGCTGAGACCCCTCGCTGAAGCCCCATTCCGAAGAGCAACCTCCGCAGACCCAAGGCATGTCGGCTATCATCTCGGGATGCTCCGCCGTCACCTCAAGGGTGTTTGCGGTCGAAAGGTAGGGAGTGACGTCGAGCGTCAGCACCGTGCGTCCGATGGGGTGACGGCCCAGGTCGTGGCCGTTGAGGCGTATGGTGGCATACGTCCCCACCCCCTCGAAGCGGAGGAAATAGCGTTTGCCCGCCTCGACGGCCGGGAGCGTGAACTCCTTGCGGTAGCCCGCCGTCCCATGCAGGTTGCCGTGCGTAAGCTGGCGGTAGCCATAGTAGTCATCCCAGTTGTGGGGGATGTTGACGGTGTGTTCCTCGGTCCGTCCGCCATCTTTGGCGACGAGCCATGTCGTCCAGTCGCGGTCGAGGGCCAAGAGCGTGCGGCGTCCCTTCTGGGGACGCTCGGGGAAATGCACCTTCGAACGGCCCATCGGGCGGCTCGTGGCCACGGCGATGCCCCGCTGTTCGGCATTGTTGACGGCACAATAGAAGTGATAGACCACTCCGTCGTGCTTGACGACGTAACTCTTATGGGCAAACATCTCGTCGTAGGGCTTGGTCGGGTAGATGAGGTCCTCGCCCTGCCAGTCGTCCCAGGTCACCAGGTCGTAGCTGCACGCGAAGGTGTTGTAGGCCTTGTAGGGACGGGAGGGATTGAAGGCGGAGAAGTAGAACATCACGTAGACGTCGCCCATCTTGACTATCTGCGCGTCGCCCGTGATGGTGCCCTGCGCCTCATGGGAGAAGACGGGGTTGCCCTCGTAGCGGCGCCACTTCTTCATGTTCTTCGACAGGGCGATGCCGATACGCTCGCCCTTGAAGCCGGTCTCGGGATTGACGCCCCCGGCGTTGTAGTACATCACGAAGGGCGCGCCGAGCGTCTCGTCCTTGTCCCAATAGACCATCGTCTTGTAGTGTGTCAGGCGTTCCCACCACTGCGCGTCCTTCTCGTCGTGGGTCAGGACCGGCTTTTTCCCCGACTCCCATGCATGGGCCGTGGCGGGGTCGTCCTTCGTCCAGGCCACACCGATGGACAGGGGGGCCTCGATGGCTTCATAGCCGCGGCCCGTGCCGCCGAAGTAGCTCATCCAGGCACGGCCTTTGTAACGCTGGAGGGCATACGACCCGCCCCACTCCATGTCGACGAGGGCCGGGAAACCGGCACGCTGGTTGGCATCCCACAGGCCGTCGCGCCACGGGAGGACGCGGCCCAGCGTGCGCCACTCCAGGAGGTTGTCGCTCTCGGCAAGCCATGTCTCATAGCCACGGCCGTCCTTCGCCCCGCGTCCGTCGTAGATGACGTAGGTCATGTACCACTTGTCGCCTTCGCGGAAGACGGTGGGGCAGTCGATTTTCGCATCGTTGGTCGACGGGGCGACGACCAGGCCATACTTGTAGGGCGTCTTCGCCTCCTCGTAGACCTCGGCCATGCGCTCCTGCGACACGTGACGCTGGGCGTAGGCAGGCAGACTGCACAGCGCCGAGAGGAGCAAGATTAGTAAGCTGTATTTCTTCATCATTCTTCAGTGTTTTAACATTCGGTAGAGCATCCGTCCCCCGCCACCGCGGGGAAGCGGGGGACGGCGCATACATCACAGTTCGCCGTCGTCCGCGCCACCTTCGCCACTGCCCGTGCCGGGAGTGGTCGGAGTGCCCGTGCCGGAACCGGGACGCTCGATGCTCAGCTCGACGGCCTTGGCTGCATCGCTCATCGCCTTCTTCGGCGTGAACGTAATCTTCGGCGTGTTCAATGCACCCTTGACGGTGACTTCCTCCGGCGTGTCCATCATCTTGGACGACACGGTGAGGCGGAACGAACCCAACTCGGCCAAGTCGACGCTCATGCCCATCTGAAGAGCCTCGCACACGACGTTGCTCAGGCTGATGAGGGCATTGCTCACGTCGCCCGCCGAGAGCGAAGTCTCGCGCACGATGCGGTCGACGAGCACCTTGTTCGTCATACGTTGTTGCGACTTGGGAGCTGCATAGTAGACGGTCTGTCCCTTGCGCTCGCCGATGTTTAAAATTCTTGACTTTACTTCAAATTCTATCATAACACGTAGTATTTAAGATTATAGAACTCATTATTAACCATTTATCCCCACCCGACAGATGCTGTCAGCTCTTACGGGCGAGGTGTGGAAATACCCCACGAGTGGGGTATTGAAGTACCCTACGCGTGGGGTACCATCCTACCCCACTCGTGGGGTCCGGACAGACCCCACGGGCGGGGTGCTGTTATATGATTTTTATTTACGTATCGCCATCAATAGAACAGCCAGTCCATCGCGTCATCCGAGCCGTCGAGGGCGGCATTGCGGGCCGTGACGGAGGAGTCCGTGAAGCCCAGCACGAGGGCCATGCCCGTCGGCAACAGGAGCGTGTGGCTGCCGGCTTCGAAGCTGTAGGCATGCACGTTGGCCAGCGGCATCTCCTCGAGGTGGATGGCATTGGTCAGGACGGGTTCGGCCTGGCCGTATTCGTTGGCCGAGGCGTCAGTCTCCAGCGTGGGCGTCTTGGCATACTTCTTCTGGTCGTCCTTGAAGTAGCCGACGAGGAGCTTGACAGGTCCCGTGCAGGTGAACTCCAGCTTCGTCCCCTCCTCGCGCTGCGCCGCGCCGTCAGTGGCGTAAGCCGTCAGCCCGGAGAGTTCGGGGGCGAGGGCCTGCACCTTCGCCTGCGGCATGTTGGTCAGCAGGACGGCGCCTTCCGAGAGGCGGACGGGGCGGAGTGCGCCACCGGAGAGTTTGACTGTCGCGGGGTGCAATGGTTCAATCGACTGTGCCTCGTCGGTCACTTTTCCCGCAGCCTTGTCCTTGAGAGTCTGGAGATGGGCCCGGAAGTTGGCCAGCTCCTTCTCGTAGTGGGGGAGCAATTCCTCCCACGTCTTGTTCTTGCCATCGTCGCCGCCGATGGGTATGCGGCGCTGGGCCGTCTGCATGCTGTTGGCGTAAAGATAGTGGTCTTTGGTCAAATCCACAAGCGTGCGGTAGTGTTCGAGGCTCTTCTCCAGCAACGGAGCGACGGAATCAAGGTGGGTGAGGTCACGGCTCCACTGGTAGTCGAGCACCTTCTTGGCAGCACGCACCTTATAGTCGAAGAAGTAGGCGAACTCCCGGTAGCAGTGCATGTCGTTGATGAGACGTCCCAGCTCGTCGGCGTTGGCCTTGGCCTTGCCCTGAAGCTGGTCGATGGCAGCCACGGCGGCGTCACCCCTCTTCACGCAGTCGGCCACGACGTCGAGAGGCAGTTCGCCCACGTGCGGCTGGCCCTTCCACTCCTTCTCGACATACTCGATGAGCTTCTCGCCCTCAGGGCCGCAGCTCTCGTAGAAGCCGGGATAGATGGTGTACTTGTAGGGGTTGACGAGCTGGCTGACGAACATGCCGAGGAGGAGCGTCTGGCGGTTGCCCTCCGTGATGCCGAAACGACGCAGGAGCTTGGGAGCTATCTCGCCCGACTCTTCGTAGGCGGTGCGGATGAGCGCGCCCTGCTCGTCGGAGAGGCCGTAGAAGCGGGCAAACTCGCGGTCCCAGTAGGCTATCTCCTCCTGACGGTCGCGCCGGCAGTTCCATGCGTAGCGTCCCCAGAGCTTATACCAGGCCCAGTCGCGGTAGACCTGCTCCTCGCGCTGTCCGTCGGGGAGCTTGTCGGCGGTGTAGGGGTATTCCCAATAGGAGGCCTGGGGGAAGAGATGGAGCGCATTCGCGCCGTGGACATCGTGCATGGCCTGGACGGTGCGCTCGACGAAGTCGGGCGACGACCAGCGGAAGGGCTCGAGGTTGGCCAGCACGTGGACGTTCTCGATGTGGGTCGAACCCAGGGAGGAGAGGTTCTTGTGAATCTCCGCCCACGGGCCGCGTGGCTCGTAGGTGGTCAGCGACTCGCCGTTGTACTTGTGCATCGTGTAGAGGTTCTTATACAGGGGCAGGGCGGCATCCATGACCATCTTGCTGTCCGTGTCGTGGGCACGGACGAGGATGGGCGGTTCGTCGGTGCGGCCGAGCGCCTTCAGTCCGTCCTTCACGCCGGGGATGATGGTCTTGGTGAACCATTCGACGTCGTCCTCATGGGTGTCCATGGCTTCGCCGAGGCAGACGAGCAGTCCGACGTTGGGATAGGTCTCGACGAAGGCCGCGATGCTCTTGCGCGTGTAGTCGCTCAGCAGGGGCGTGATGGGTCGGTTGCGGTCCTGGGTCTTGATGCCGTAGTGCTCCGCAAAGGGTTTGGAGACGAGGATGTTGTAGAACTTCTGTATGACGAAGATGCCGCGCTTGTCGGCCTCCTCGGTGAGGAAGCGGTACATCTCCTGGTTCTTCTTGAACGTCTCGTCGTCGACCTCGACGGCGAAGGGATAGTCCTTCAGGCGGACGAGCGAAGCGAAGGGATGCCCGTTCCAGAGGTAGAGGGAGTTCATGCGGTTGTCGACGAGCATGTCGAGATATTCCACCCACCGCTCCTTATCGTAGAACCAGGGGAAGTTCTCAGGCGTGTAGGGATATTCGTAGACATGGCGTCCCGGCAGGATGAAGGTCTTCTGCACGCCGATGCACGTGCCGCGGAGCACCATCTCCGGGGCATCCTTCACTTCCCCTTCGGGAAGGGTGAGCGTGCCGTCGTGTTGCAGTTGGTCAGTGATGGCGACCGTACCGTAGATGACACCGCTGGGGTCATTGCCCGTGACGGTGGTCAGCCAGTCGGCCGTGGTGATGGTGTATCCTTCCTTCTTCAGGCTGTCGCCCTCGGCCACGGCGAGGACGATGACGCGGTGGTCAGGGTCTGTGGGGAGGATGCTGTCGAGCGTGGCGTCATAGCCTGCGGCGTCGAGCTTCTGTTCGAGTCGTTCGCCCGCGTAGGCCACGCGGTTGTTAGCCCCGGGAGGGACCACGATGGTGACTCTTTCCTGCCCGCAACTCATCATCATGAGCGTCACCAGCGAGGCAGCGTAAAAGGTTGCTTTCTTCATAGGATAGAGTGTTAGTTAGGTGTATATGTTATCATAACTTCATCTTTCGTGTCTATCCACAAACGGTAGCGGCCTTCGCCGAGGGTCTCCACAGTGCCCCGCGAGGCTTCGGGCAGGGAGGCTGAGCTGATGTAGACATAGCCGCGTCCTGTGCCTGCCGTCACCTTGATGCGGCCGGCGTCCATGTAGACGCGGATGTCGCCCTGCGGGGCGGGCACTGTGCCGTCCATCCACTCCAGTCCGCCGAGGGTCGGGGTGATGGAGAACTCTTCGTAGCCGGGCTTGACGGGGCGCACGCCGAGATAGTATTTCCCAAGCAGGTAGATGGGGCTGGCTCCCCAGGCATGGCAGAGGCTCTTTCCGTAGGGCCGTCCGTACATGGCGAGATGCTCGACACCTTTCTCCTCCGGGTTGTATTTCTCCCAGAACGACGTAGCCCCTTCGCGGAGCATGCCGCCCCAGTATGCCTTCATCTCCTTCATCACCTGCACCTGTTCGCCCATCTCGCAGAGGGCCTCCAGCTCGTAGAACCGCATGTAGGGGGTGGTAATCTTCAGGATGTCGTCATTGAGGAGCACGGAGTGCTTGATGTCGTCCTTCTGTGTGTCGGTGAGATAGCCGAAGAAGACGGCAAACATGTTGGCATAGCGGGTGACCGTCTCGCTCCGCTGTCCGCCGACGCGATTGTGCACGAGGGCTTTCTTCGCCTCGTCCCAGAAGGCGGGCATCAACTTGGCCCGCAGTGCGGCGGCCAGCTCTGCATATTTCAGCTCATCGGCCCCGTTGCCTGCCAGTCCGGCACAGAGCGCCATGGTCTCGAGGCTCTTGCAGAAGAGCACCTGCTCGAAGGCCAGCTCACCGTGCTTGTCGAGATAGCCGTCGGCCCAATCGACGAACACCCAGTCGCCGGTCATGCCTTCCACCATGCCGTCCGGATTGGTCCGCCCGAGCACGTAGTCCATCATGGTCTGCATGCGGGGGTAGACCTGTGTGACAAAGTGGCGGTCGCCCGTGTACATATAATAATCGTATATGCTCAAGAACCAGAAGAAGGTGTAGTCCATGATGGTATTCGTATGGCTGGTGACAGGGTCTTTGCCGCGGAGCAGCCAAATGGTGCGTTTGACCGTTTCGCTGTCGAAGAAGAGGTAGTAGTTCATCAGGTAGCTCTGTATGGCATCCCCGCTCCACACCCACCGGTCACGCTTGATGCCGTCGATGAAGAACTCACGGGTCGTCAGGTGCATGGTGTAGGCACCGATGTCCCAGATGCGGTTCAGTTCCTTGTCGCTACACCGGAACGCGCCGCGATACTGCTCAGGGAGATACTCGTAGAGCATGCTGACACTGTCGTATGTGAGGTTTCCATCCGTAGTGACAAACACATAGCGGAAGGCTTTGCTCCCTTCAAGCGTGTAGACAGGACCGCGACGGGTCAGTTCGCCGAGGGCGAGGTCAGTGACATGCTCGGCTGCAAATTTCAGCTTGTCGAGGGTCTCGCAATGTTCGGTGTCGAGTGCCTCTTCAGGACTTTCGCCGTAATAGATGTGCATGAGGCCTCCCCCTCCGGGATTGTGGACGACAAGGTAGCCGAAGGTTTCGCGTCCGAAGTCGTAGAGTATGCCTCCGTTTGTCTCCTTCTTTGTCACGGGCGTCTCAGGCCTCAGGCTCAGGCAGAATTCAGAGGGGCGTGCCCCCGGGTCGTCGAAGTTCCAGTGGGCAGCATCCATGTAGGTAGTAGCCGAAGTATCGCTGGCCTTGCCGCTTTCGTCTATCCACTCCTTATCCTCGTAGGTCACCTTCCACGTGCCGTCCGTGTGTACCGTCTCCCCATCGACAAACAAGGCCGGCGGAGTGGCCTGATTCCACACCTTGATGTTCAGATGGTGTGTCCCTGCCGGGAGATGGAAGCTATCAGGCATACCAAACTGCAACTTGCCGTCGAGCTTGATGTTGAACTTGCCTTCAGCCGCGATATAGATGTCCTCCGGTTCTGCCAGTTCCAGTTGCTTACTAAATTCCACAGTCACGTAGTGGCTATCCATCTTCCAGAACGGGGGAAAGAATGCTCCACGCTCGGTGCGGCGACCATTCATCTGATTGCCCAACCATATTTCATAGTCACCGGGATACCATATCCATGTACTTTTACTTTTCTTCGCCATATCTTTCTTTTGTTATTTGTTCCAATGTTTTTCCGCGTGTCTTGGGTGTCCATATCGTTCCGACCAACAGCGACACCATCAGCAGGGCTATCATGATGTAGGATGCCCGATAGAATCCTTCTCCATGTTCACCATATATATAGACAAAGCACAAACCCCACACAGCCGACAAACCACGCACGACAAAGAACATGATGCCCTGTGCCGCAGCACGATACTTAGCAGGGAACAGTTCGGAAGCCCACAACGCATAGAACGACTGCACAGATACACCTGCCTGAATGGCCCACAAAAGTGTGAAGAACAACAGCCCGGCCATGCCTTTAATGCCGACCGTCACGATGATAAGCCAAGCCAGTACGGCCATGCTCACACCGAAGCAATAGAGCCAACGTTGATTGACCTTGTCCACAATCATGGAAAAACAGAATGTCACAAAGATGATGATAATCCATTGTGCGGCAGACAGCATGTTGGCATGGACATTGGACAGACCGCCGGCTGTCTCATAAATGTGCTGCTGGAAGAAGCCCATCACCGAGCTGACCAAGTTCCAAGTCAGATAGATGCCAGCCAGGAATATCATGGTGCGAATGTTCACTTTGTTGGTAAACAGCGTGCCGAATGAAGCAAACGTCCCGCCGCCTTGTTTCTCTCCGGCCTGCTCTGCCGACTTCGCGGCCTTCCATTCTTCCGACTCATTCAAACGACGCTGCAACGTCCAGGCTATGAATGCCACCACAAACAACGACGCAAACACGATACGGCTGCTGAACACATTCAATGCAGCCCCGCTCAAAGTCCCGCCACTGATGGCCTCAGCCAACGACTGCACCCATCCAAACAGTACGCCATGTGTCCCGTCACCTGTGGGAGGAGCCAGCAACATACCCAAAATCAAGATTATCGTCGGGCCTATGCCCCATGCCATCTGAGATATACCGATGTTACGGCCTCTGTTGTTTACTTCCGAATTTTCAGAAATATAGGTCCACGAAGCCGGGACACCCACACCGACGGAAATGCCCGTAATCAAGAAACCGGCCAGCAACATGGGAAAATTCACAGACACCACAATCAGCGCCACTCCCAACATATAGACGAGCATATTGTACGTATAGATGGCTTTTCGCCCGTACTTGTCGGCCAAGAAACCTCCGATGATGGCACCGATGGCAGCACCTAAACAGTTTGCACTAATCGCATTGAGCCAGCCCAAATGTCCTTCGGTCAAGCCCAGATAATTTTGCCAAAGAGTCAACCCACTGGCTCCGGCCACAATAGCCCCTGCATCCAGGTAATTGGTCAATGACACGGCTATCGTACTTTTCAAACTTCCTTTTTGGTTTTTCATAATTATGTTCAAGTATTTAAGTTTCCTTGTTCTTTATCGGCATTTATCCCATAGAATGTCAGGGATAAGCTTTCATGCTTATTTTTAGACGCGGAATGACGCGGATAACGCAGATTCAATCATTATCCGCGTCATCCGTGGCATCCGCGTCTAAAAAATCCTGTTATGACACAGTTCATCCAATGCCGATAACAGAGTTCTCATATATATAATAAGGTATAGGGAACTCACTTAGCCAATGGCATCCAGACAGTCATTTCCGACTTGCCACGGTTGCCCCATGCAAAGTAAGGAATCAACTGGATTTTCACTTTCTGATCTGCCTTGCCCACTTCGCGATAGAGCACATTGTCCCATGAATCTTCTTGCATCAAGCGGGCCTCGCCTTCAAGCGCAACCATCTTGCTGCCATCGATGGTGATTTCTTTCGGAGTGAACTGAATGTCAGCCGGAATCAACACATCGCCGATGCGCTTACCATCAGCCACATCCATACCTTCCAAACAGTAAACCAACGGACCACGTTTCACGACCACTTGGTTGCGGGTCTCTTCCACCAACGGATTGGATTCCATCAACTTCACGCGCATCTCCATGTCGAGTGTCACCACGTCACCTTTCTTCCACACACGGTTAATCGTGGCGTAAGTATTGGCTTTAGCCTCCACTGCGACCGGTTCGCCGTTGACCGTCACTGTCGCTTTGTCACACCATGCAGGAATACGCAGATGGAGTGCCATCTCCTGTTTCTTCGGAACAGCGTTAAAGGTCAACACCACCTTGCCATCATACGGATAACCGGTCACCTGCGACACCTTCAAATCATGTTTGCCCAGCTTCGTGGTCAGTTCGCTCTGTCCATACAAGTTACACCACAAGGCGTTTTCACTCACCGTATAAGCATAATTCTGCGCTTCGCAAATGGTGCGCAATGTATTGGGAGGACAACAGAAACAGCTGATGTACTCCTGACGTTCACGCGGCCAACGCAGCGTGTAGGGGAAATCATAGCTCAGACGCAGGGGATTGGTATAGAAATAACGTTTGCCGTCCAGGCTCACGCCACTCAGGACACTGTTGTAGAGAGCCGTCTCCACGATGTCGGCATACTTGGCATCGCCCGTGCTCTCAAGCATACGCCAGTTGAAAAGCATGTTGCCGATGTTGGCACACGTCTCATTGTGAGCTGTGCTGTTGGGCAACTGGTATGCGCGGCCATAGCTCTGGTGCACTTTCTGGATGCTGTCCGGCTCGTAGCATGTGCCGTCAGGCGAAGTGCCGTCATAGAGCGCACCACAAGCTCCGGTCACATACATCTTGCGGTTCACGATGTCATTCCAGATGCTCGTGAGGTTTTTCATCAACTGCTCTTCGCCTGTCTCAGCATATACGTCAGCCACACCTGCATAGAGGTAATTGGCACGCACGGCATGTCCCATCGCGTTGTATTGTTCGCGGAAAGGGATACGGTCCTGATTGTCGTCCGTCCCGTTTTCCACCATGCCGCGGATGTCTATCAAGTTCTTTGAAAGTTCCAAATAACGGGGATTTCCTGTCGCACGATACATTTCGACCACGCCCATGTAGTGTGACGGACAGATGGCGTTGCGGGCCAATTCGGCCGAGGCCGTCTCATAGAAGTGACAGAGGAAGTCGGTCGCCTTGATGGCAGCGTCAAACAGCGTACGCTTGCCGGTGGCACGATAGTGCGTGATACCGGCCATCATCAAGTGGCCCAGGTTGTAGGTCTCAAAGTTCAGCCGGTTGGCAAAAGCGCCTTTTTCATCTTCTGCGCCCACCTTCGTGCCGATGACAGTCTGCTGGCGGTTTTCACTGTGGGTGTCAATGCCCTTGTTGCGCTCTTCGATAATGACAGGAGTATGGATGTAGCCATCGGCACGCTGTGCTTTCACCACCTGCTCGATGAATTTGTCCATCAGGGCATCCAGCTCCGGGTCTTTGTTGACTGCATAGACGGCAGCCACGGCTTCCAGCCATTTATACATGTCGCCGTCATGAAACGGAGGACCCCAATGTTCACCCTCACATGTGCCAGCAGCAATTTCGAAATTGCGGAATCCGTGGGATATATCCGGATTGCTCCATGTGGCCCACATGCTTTGAAGCGAAGTGTTACTGTACACGTCGAAGCGTTCGCCCCAGAAGCCTCCGGTCCATTTCACCGCTCCCAACGGAGTATTTACCATTTTTGAATACTTACTGTGTGACATGTCGGTCAATCCACCCGATTGTGCCACGGCGGCACCAGACACACATACAGCCAATGCAAATGTCGAGAAAAGTTTTTTTATCATAGCATTTTGTATTAGTTTCATAGATTAACACGCAAATATATAATAAAATAAGCAGATAACAGAAGTGCACGAGAAAAGTTTTCGGTTTTTACACATATTTCTTTGCCATCAGCAAGCTCACACAGAGCAAACATTATTACCACCGGTTGACAAAAATTCCGACATAAGAAACGACTACGGAACAAAAAGACAGGTATTTGTACTTTGTGTCGATTTTTAACTTCTATCGATCTTTGAGCTTTTTCCTTGCATTCTCGACGTAAACCCCAATCAGTCATCAGCACGTTTGTTCAAACTCTTCGGCCGATTTGGGGTAAACGAATCACTCTACGTGTCTAAAAGTTCCCGCCGTGGCATGTCTCCCGATGCCAATTATGCTAAACATGCCACAGTGGCACATCAAACCACAAATCCCGAAAACGAATGAATATATAGGGTCCTCACGCCCCCTTAATGGCGAGCGAGGACAGCCTCCTTTCCGCTCCCGGACGGACTCCTTTCCGTGGTTGGCTACCCTCTATGGGGCACACATCCATGATAACAGCCTCGAATAGACAGATACTACAAGGCTGTACAAAAAATGGATTTTAACCCAAATCGGTCATTAGCACGTTTGTTCAAACTCTTTGGACGCTTTTCGATTTCTGCCGGCATCTTTTCCCGCCCTTTCCCTTGACATAGCCCGCTATGCCTTCGGAAAAGAACAGAAAAATCTGCCTAGCATAAATCAAAAATCGTCTCAAAGCCTAATGACCGATTTGGGTTTAACCAGAGACGCAGAGTTCTTATTCTACTGATTTAAATAACTATTCATTAGCACGTATGTCCAAACTCTTTGGACGCTTTTCGACTTCTGCCGGCATCTTTTCCCCGCTTTTTTCCCCTGACATCGCCCCTAAGCCTTCGGAAAAGGGTTGGAAAACCGGCTCGTCCCAAATCAAAAAAATCAGCTCAAAGACTAACACGATTTAGGGTAAACAAATGCGGATGACAAGGACTTCATCAGCGTCCTTGCCATCCGCATATTTTTAGTACAATCAGCCTCCGGCTTACAGACTGTAACGGAACCCCAGCAACAGGCGGGCAAAGCGATCGCCGGCATCCGTCTTGCGGGCGGCCATCTGCCAAGCTGCTATCATTTCAAAACCTCGCCACTCATAACCAAGTCCGGCCGTAAGCATCGAGGGCGAATCGTCGGTGCGCAACACCGTACCTGCACGTAAAGCCCATTGTTTGTAAAGAGCCTCTGCACCTAAATTGACATCGGTCGTAGCCCGAACCTGACCGGCTTTGAACGCATGACGCGCACCCACAGCCAAACGGCTTCCCAAGAACCGGATAACAAGGTGGTCAATTCTGTGCCTAAAGCAAGCTCAAGCGGCAGGTTCACGTCCGTACTCTGACCATAAGTCAACTTCGGACCGATATTGGCCAAACGGAGCGTCGTGTGTGCAAAGCATGGACGTCCTCCGGCCTTGAACTTATCCGCACGGCTGACACCGACCGTGGCAGCCACCGTCTCTCCCATCTGTCCTATCTGGCTATTGACATAGGACAACACAGCGTGAGCTGCCCAATGAGGGGTAAACGAATAGGCATACCCCAAGTCAATCGTGTAATCCTGAGGACGTATGGTATAATGGCGGTCCAAATGCTGCTCACTGAAAGCTTCCAGTTTCAGACCTCCCACATAGCGGAAGCCCGCAAACAAAGCATGGCGGCAACCCACCTTTCCGGCCAGCCCGACGGCTGTGCCCCATTGACGGCCATCCACCCCCTGAAACTTAGCATGCCCCATAAAGGACACCGAAGCATCCAGCCTGCAATCGGTGGAAAAGATGGCTGAAGGATTCGTGTAAATATACATACGTTCGGCACGCCCTAACGAGGCATCACCCATCGCAGCACTACGTGCATCCGGATTTACCCTCAACAGCTCCGGGCCGCTCTGTGAAAACATCGCAAGGGGCAGCATACAAGCCACCAGCGCAAGCCCTATCCGTCTCGTCATATTATAATAAATATAGTTCATAATCAAGCTCCTTTCATGATCGTCTGTTTATAAGTTCCGGCAGAGGATACCACCTCCAGTTTATACACTCCCGGAGCCAGGCGGCCCACTTGCACAGTTGCCACCAGGTTCTCATCGGGTTTCAAGTCGACCCGCAAGACTTCACGCCCGGAAGTGCTCCGAATCACGGCTTGAGATTCACGGCTTTTCTCAGAAAGCTGAATGTAAAGCAAGTCACGCAGCAAGGAAGGATATGTGCTGTAGACAAACGGTTCTTCGGCTGTGGCCATTTCTGTCACACGCAACGTGAACTGCTGCTGTTGGCGATTGTTGTGCGCATCTGTTGCCCGGACGGTAAGACGGACGATGCCCGGAGCCAGCGGCGTGACCTTCAACATGTCCTGAAAGACTTCCGCGCGGGCTATGCCTCCTTCAGACACCTCACACGTATAAGCCACCTGCTGGTCTTGCGCCAGGGAGAAATAAGGTGACAAAGCTATCCCCAAAGGCAAATCAGTCGTAAGCATCGTGAATGTGACAGGCTTATCAGAGGTGTCGTCTGTGGTGGCGGCCACAATGACATAAGGTATCTGCACCGTAGTTTCAGCCCCCAGCTCATCCCGGAAAAGAATCTCCGCGGCATATTCGCCCAGCGGACGAACGGCTCGTATGATGAGGTGCAACACATTGCCTTCGCGTTGCATCGTGTATCCCAAATCTTCATTGACAAGCGTACACACCCATTGATGTCCGTCAGACTCAACAACTGTCAAATCCAACTCTGTCGGCTTCAGATTGCTCACCTGCAAAGGTTCTGTCGGGAGATTTTCGATGTAAGGCAATTTATTTTCAGTACTGCCCTCGGCAAACGCCGGATCTGCAGTCAACCCCCATCGGTCGACAGGCATAATGGCCAAGTAATAATGCTGATTAACCTTCAATCTGTCAAGTGTGAACGTATAAGTCTCACCAGCCTTTCTGACCCCGGTAAACACTTCTATGTAACGAAGCTCGCTGGCCGCAGACACATTGGAAGAACCTGCCGGAATGGCTTGTGCCAAGTCCGTAGCGGCAAATGCCTTCTCACTGTAATAGATTCGATATGTGTTTGCCATCCCGTCATCTTCGTCGGCGCTGATTTTCCAAGAAAGGATTATCTGGTTGTACAATGTGCGCAACGTAAGTTCAGTGGACGCCGGACGCTTGTGCTGGTTATCATCTAAAGCACGGGCTGCATCAATATATCCCCGCCCAAGCGTATTCTTCAAGGTCGGATTTTGCTCATTGATGTCAAACGGGCGCAATGCATTCAGGATACGTGCCTTACAATCTTCGTTGGTAAACCCCTTACCTCCTTTGGCAGACACGACCAAAGCCGCTATCCCAGCCACATAAGGTGACGCTTGGGAGGTGCCAAACTTGGTGAGATAACTCTCCCCTGCATTGTTAGCCGAAGGCTTTACAGCACTCAAAATATCACCATTGGCACCTTGGTACATGGCATCACCGCCCGGGCCACATATATCAACCCAGCTTCCACGGCAAGTGTACCAAGCCGCTTTCATCTGCGGTCCGTAGGACGAGACAGCTATCACAGGCTCATAGGCTGCCGGATAATGTTTAATCGTCTGGCCGTCATTACCTGCTACAGCCACAATCAATCCGCCCTTCATGGGTGAACCTTCCAACTGATTCCCCTCATTGTCACAACCCGCAAACCGGATGAAATAGTTCATCGCATCTTCCAAATATCCCGGAAGACGTTCATAAGGGTCGAGCGGCAACATCCATGAACAATTGGCTATGACAGCTCCGTTGTCGGCCGCATAAACAAAAGCCGGCGCCGAATTGGATTCTTCATTGCGCCCAATGCATTGGCAACTCATAAGGCGTACGCCTGTCTCCGGAGTGCCGTTTCCTCCGGCTATTCCGGCAATGCCAATGCCATTGTTGGAGCGTGCACCGATGATGCCCGCACAATGGGTGCCGTGGTCGTTTGTATCCTCATAGACATACGGATGTCCGTCTGCAAAATTGTATCCATAGACATCATCCACATAACCATTGCCATCATCATCCACATCCTCAAGACCGTCGCGCTCGGCGACATTGACACGCATGGCATCTGCCAAATCCTCATGAGTCACGTATACTCCATGATCAAGCACAGCCACAATCACATTGGGCGTACCGGTTGTCACTTTCCAAGCCTCAAAAGCATTGACATCAGCCCCGGCCACAAATTTCGCATTCAGCGAAGCGTCATTGTGCAACGCCCACTGTTTCCCCAACAAGGGGTCATTAAAGGGAAGACCTGCATTCGAAATGCGAGTGTCAGATGCAGGCAAAGCCAAGGGCCAAGCAGCCTCGCCCTCCAAATAGATGGGATATACCGGCTCCACCGACTCTACACCCTGTTCTTTACTCAACGTACGAATGGCACTACTCACCGGCACTTCGTTATCAAAACGCACCTTGTACCAGCGATGCAAACCAGAGCGACGCTGTCTGGCTTCAAATTTTCCTCCAATGCGGAAAACCGGCTCCACACTGTTGAGCCTTATGGCATCAGCCGAACGGGTCAGACAGCTCTGCATGGCACGAGTTTCCGTACCACTGCCGGCATCCGACAGCCTGCCGGCCAGCTCTTCCGACACTTGCATACACACCACTCCGGGTACGGCATCCATCAACGCCGCTTCAGGAACGGGCTGCGGCGGCTGTTCTGACGGTAGTTCGTCAGAACAGCTCAAACACAGCGACGCAGCAACTGCGACAACATTATACAACAAATGGTATTTCATAAGTCAACGTGGAATAAAAAGTCAATTATCAACAAGCGGTAAATAACGAATTGTCAAACCAGCATTCAAATTCTGGATGCGCATTTCCCGCTTTTCAGCAGCATTCTGATAGATATGCCGCAAGCCAATCAGTGTAGAGCCTCTCTTGACCTCTTCTTCACGGACAAACTCGAAGCCAGCCTCTTGCAACAAAGCACTAAAATCCTCTGTCAGTTCAAAAGACATGTAATTGCCCACGACAACCATACTATTATACTTTGCAGTGAAACTCAGCCCTTCCTCGACTACCTCGTGTGAGCTTTTGTTTTCCGTATAATAATGAGTGACGCCACTGATAGATGTACTGTAATAGTAGTCCACTTCCGAATCCCAATCCAAGGCATTCACTTCCTTCGCTCCGGTTTCCTCCACTTTCGCTTTCACTGTTTGCCAAGCCTCACCGATATAATTGTTAAAGGGGAATGTGGCAAATTGCAGCGTATAAGTATAAGTAATCCGTATGACATCGTCTTTTTTCTCCAACAGGACAGAAAGAGCAGGATTGTTTTTCAGCTTGTACACCACTCTCTCGGCAGACTGGCTACGGACGAGATCTTTGACAAAACCCACTTCGACCAACTTGGTGATAAATTCCTGTTCATGAGTCACATTGGCAGGGGTAAATGTCGTGGTCACTTTCTCATACATCGTCTGGTCATCCCCCAGCGTATAGGTAGCTTTGCTGAAATATTCCGATTCAGGTATAAACTCGATAGTTTCCTCACCATCCGCTTTGTTGTAGCCTAATTGAGTACTATGCTGTGCCGTTTCATAGTCAATAATACTCCTAAATATATTGGTCTGGCCGGTTGTCGGCAAGAAAGGAATCCAAAAACGAGCCATACCGGCTTGCACTACCGTGACCCCAGCGACACTGTTGCCTTGCCGGAGAATGAGCTTTACCGTTCGAGAATTACCGTCATTCGCCTTCACGGATACAGTGACGAGATGTTGGTTCTCATCCAAATCATACGTAACCCAAGGAGCAGATATATCAGTTTCGCATGTTACTCCTGTGCCATTTGTCGAAAAAGTCAATCTATCCTCCCCTCCTTGGCGAGTGAAATGCAACACGTCTCGAGACAGCGAGATCTGTTCGGCTCCAGCCTCTTGGACCACATCAAGCCCTTCCATCAATCCTTCTGCCATCACCATGACTTTAGCTTTACGTTCGCGTGCCTCCGTATTGGCGTCAGCCGTGATTTCCAACGATTTGCCATCCTCCTTCATCGTCAGCGTCAACCAGGTTGCTTCCTCCGGAGACAAAGCAGTCCATTTTCCTCGCGATGTTTCCACCTGAATGACCTGACTATTCTTTTCTGCATCAAACTTGATAGATTTCCGCGACAAACGCAGTGTGCTTTCTTCAGAAATAAGTTCCGGTTTGCAACTTACCAACAGTGCCAATACGACTAGAAGATTGGCAAAAAATAGGTTCTTTCTCATCGATGTTCTTTTTAGATTTATAATGTTAATGATAAACCATCGCGCCCGCTTCCTGCTGGTCATAATGACCATTCGAGACGAGTCATAATGACCCTTTCGGATGAGTCATAATGACCCTTGGCCGACACTTCAAAAAAATGTTTGGTTACAGTTGAAACTCAACCGCCACAATTTTAATTAATGGTCAAGTAGCGAGTACCTAATATCTTTTTTATCATAAATAGATGACACGAACTGCACTTGTTTCAGTTTTCCAGTACCCACAATCGTATAGACAGGGTTGCCATAAGGCTTTCCGCCTATCATATTGTAGAAATAAACTTTGTACGCAGTGCCTTGCTGCGTTCCGATAATCAGATAATTAAAATCCTTTTCCGGATTTTTCTGGTTTTTCCAATACGGATTGGACACATAAGTAATGGTTTCCCCTTTGCCAAAACCATCCATGTGCACTTCCTCGTCTTCTTTGGCATTGGCCAAGGAGTGTACATAGAGTTTATTATCGGCCACAAAATACAGGAACGGCGCACGGTTGATAGAAACACCGGAATTGATGGCAAATTCCGTAGCCCGATTGAGCAACGAATTGGAATCAAATACCGCAACAGAGTCGACGGGACAAGTTGAAGACCGGTAAGACAGGGTTATAAAATACATGTATGTCGCCGATTTATTCTTCTCACGCATCAGCATCACGTTATATTCTTTTTCCGCCTGTTCTGTTATGCCAACAAACAAAGGCTCATAAGGCAGGTTTTCCGTCGCAAAGCCAGCCTTGTCTGAGACAACCTCCGATGAGGAGTAAGTCAACAGGTTATAAGCCCTGACGGAACTTGTTTCATTATCCCAATACAAAATATGTGTTCTGCCTGGAGTCGTCACTACATGCTCACTTCCCGCACTTGCGTCCAGTATGGCATCAGAAAAACAACCTGGATCCACATATACAGGATTACCCAACATCGTATAGTACATCCCTTCCTTCGTAAGCATATAGCAATACCAATCAGCACTTACCACACGATAAGGTGTAAATGATGCCGGATAGTTATAAAACATATTCTGTTCAGACATGACATCCTCGAAATCGGAATAACGAATGAAATGCGTATCATTATTTTCTGTCGTTATAAAGAACGTATGGTCTATGTTGATTTTCTCTTTATCGACTTTCAAGCTATCCAGATTCAGATAGGATTGATTGTAAATGACGTCCATATGACGTGGCTTTCCCGAAAGTGACTGCCCCTTTAACAAGCGGAAACGGTCGGCAAACAACTGCCCACTACGATTATCATCCGACAAGGCAAACAAATCCACATCGGTATCGCCATTTTCTGTCTCCTTCAGGACAAAGAAACCATTCGTCTCAGCCACACCCACCGAAGCTTCCACATGCGCCATCAAACCTGTTTTCTTGGAATAAGCCTTCAACAGCAACCGATAGTTGCCGCTCTTCACCTTCACTGGATAGTTCAACACGGGGCCATCACCTATGCGATAACTGTCAATCTCCTCCTGTGTGAGAACATTGTCTTGTATCACATCAAACAGATACCATTCATACCGGAATTCATCTTCGGGGTCATCCGAATAGACGACAGGTTCTACAGACAATTCCCCCCAACGCCTTTATGGAATAATGCTTATTTACGCCTTCAATCTGAATGTCTCCAATTTCACGATCGGCCAACACTGTCTTATCTTCAATGCATGAATAAGCCATGCTTAAAAATAGACCTATCAGGACATGGATATAATGTTTCGTTTTCATATATAATTCATTTTAAATAGTTACTTAACATGACATCAGAACGACTTGAAGGTCACCGGAGTGCCGTCAGCCTCACTCAACACTTCTTCCCCTCGTGCTCGGCGTGCTTCATTTTCAGCAGCCAGCTTCTTATACAACTTCTTTACCAGATTCATCACATAAGCCTGACGAGCCACTTCCACATATCCGCCAGGCAAGAAACCCAGTTTCCGGAGATAGTCATCATCCCAATTTTCGCCGGTGGCCTGTATCATGAAGCTGTGTTTCACCGGTCCATACGTGCCTAAGAAATAAGACACCCACAAATTGGGCTTCACTAGTTTATCACTGAATTTGAGCGTACGATGCTGATATTCCTTGTAACCGATATTAAAATCGCTTGATTCCTTCAATTTAAAACGCAAGGTCACTTCCTCCTGTTTCAACGAAGGGTCACGCAACAGGATGACAGGAACCTGTGCCGTAATGGCATTGGCTGGGAAACGCAATGCTTGCCGAACCTCCGGACTGTCAAAGGGAACAAAATGCTTACCCGCTTCAGCCATGACAGAGGGTGGCGTTGAAGGAGCCGTAGAAGGCAAGGTGTCTTTCGTCGGTTCGGGGATAATCTGCTCCAACTCATAATAACGGTCACGGTCGGATGTGAAACCGATAAGATTGACCGTAAACCAAACAGTGTCACGCATCACTCCTTCCGGACGCGACATAAAAGAATAGGTCTTTATCGCAGATTCGTCCGGGGCAAAACTCAACATCTCTTTCTTTTGGTCATAGAGCTCTAATTCGTCAGTTGAACAACTGCTAAGCAATCCGGTCAGGCCCAATAGTCCCATCACGGACAGTTTGATATATCTTTCTATCATATTCTTCGTTTTTTATGATTCTAACATTGCACAGGCTGCATTATCATTCACCGTCTTTCTGTTTTACAGAATCGGAGAAGGGCAACACATAGCTCTCCTTTCTAAAGTCTTTCATCCCATAAGGAAAATCACTCTCCATCGCTTTTCGCTTGTAATAGTAGAACATCTGCCCTTCTCCATAGAACTCCCGCAGATATTCATACATCACACCGCGATCCACCTCGGCCAACATGGTAAATGCATCTGTCTGCAAATTGACATTTCGTGCCAACATGAACTCTTTATAAAGACGATTGATTTCAGACAGATTGTCTGAAGTCTCCATGAGAATGAGATAGATTTCAGACAGACGAATCACTGGCACTACCTGGTTCTTGGTCTGCATTTTCAAAGTCAGCACAGCATTATTCTCTTCTTCGTGAAAGTATTTAAGCAGAATAGGCACAGTGCCGCCACCTCCAGTTTTAACGGCATCTATTTTCCAACCATCTGTGTAACGCTTGTCTTCATCCAAATAACGGTCCTCAAAAATCTTGTTCTTCAAATCAGCCTCAGGTATCGTGTGCACCATGTCCGCATCGACTGTACTTGCTGTCACTCCAAACACACTCGCATATTTCAGCACATCTGGAACACTCAATAAAAACAGGCTTTCTGACGGATTCGAATAGCATTTCTCAGACACATCGGCAAGCGTACTCAATTCCACAATGCGTTCACCTGATGCCGTCCGGGCATCCAGCACCTCATGAGCGATTTTATAAGCCTCGCTCTTATTGCCCACATAGAGTTCAAAACGGGCCTGAAGCGCACATATAGCCCAATAGTTCAGGCGAAACTGACGTGAAATCATGTATTGCGGGTCTTTCACCACCACATGCTCATAGCCTTCCATACCGAGCTTGTTCAATTCATCATAGGTATAATCAAAGACCGGATCAATCCCAGCCAACAACGTACGGGCCTGATGGAACTCATCGCGTATCCGGTTGACAAAAGTGGAATAGTCACAATTCTCGGGACGGGTGGTGATGTCGGTCACTTGTGAGAAAGGCAGACGGATGTCTGATGCAGTCCCCTCGGTAGGCACCGGACCAAACAATCGCAATATTTCAAAGTGGCACAACGCCAGCATGGCATGTGCCTCCCCTGACACCATCTGGCGCTCTTCGGGCGTAAGCACAGACTGGCCCTCTTTCGCTGCATGTTTCAAGATGATGTTGCTCTTGGCTATCACCTGATAAAACAACTGAAACACATTATCTATATTGTCCTTCACTCTTGACTGTGTGTAATCATGCAGGTATAGATAATAAAACATCGGCATACGTTGGTCATTGGGCTGTTCATACAGATTGCCCAGCAAATCAACCATATCCATCGTCAGATTCTGACCATACAACGAAGGGCCGGCCAGTGTGGCATAGCATTCAGCCAAAGCGTCTTGAAAACCCATATAAGTGGTAAACAAATCCTTTTCTTCCACAGAGGTTTTTTCTTGCACGTCCAGCCAATCGGTACAGCTCGGCAAAGACATCGTCAGCAACAAGCAAAACAGGCTGCTCAAGATTTTATTATAATTCATAATTCTCAAATTTACAGTTCTAAGATTTCACGTTATTAATTGCCATCAATAGACTATGGTCATTGTTCCAATCACATTGTGCGCAAATGGATAATCCAGACCACGCTCCCGCTTGACGGTAGACCAATAGGCTACATTGGACATATTGATTGAAAAGTCGAGATAATTCAATTTAGTCTTCTGGCGGAACGACTTGGAATCGAGCCTGTATCCCACGCTGACGCTTTGCAGCTCCAAGGTACGGTCGCGCTGAACAAAACGAGAAGACGTACCGTTGTCAAGTGTAGGCTCGAAATTCTTGAACGCGACCAAGTCACCTGCCTTCATCCAGCGGGCCTTCAACACTCGTTCATCCACATTCGATGCCGCGATTTGTCTTACGGTTACTTCCACACGGTCGCGCAACGTGTTATTCATCACGAGTCCTCCCCAGTGATAGGCAAACGAAAGATTGACCGAGAAGCCTTTCCAATAGAACTGTGAATTGGCAATGCCCCGATAAGTAGGATCGCCACTGCCCAAAAAGACTTTTTCCTCCGGACGCATGACCTTCGTCACGTTTCCATGATTGTCGATAAACACCTCATCACCGTAACTCGGGTCAATGCCCAACGAGCGGACAGCCCAGATGGAATACACCGGATAGCCTTCAAACAGCAGATTGCTGACATCCTTATTCATATCCATCAACTGACGATTCTGCTCCTTGATAGACTCTGACAGTTTTCCGATTTTGCTCTTATTATACACTAATTGCAAACCGACATTCCATCGATAATCCTTGGCATTATTCCGCAATATATAACCGTTCAAATACAGCTCCAGTCCTTTGTTTTCAATGCTTCCCACATTGCTGTCATAGTCCGAAAAGCCCATCGACTTAGGCAGTTCCATCTTGGAGAGCAAATTGGACGTGCTCTTCCGATAGATGTCCAGACGGCCACTTATACGGCTCCGGAATAAGGCAAACTCCAAGCCCCAGTTATACTCCAGCGTCTTTTGCCATGTCAAGGCGGGATTTCCCCAACCTTCCAGGGATGCTGTGTTCCAATTCAAATAGCGGTGTGCCGAATTATAGCTATAAGTGGTGATGACACTTGCCGTGGAAAAGTTCATCGTGCCCGTCTCGCCCACAGAGAACTTCAGGCGGAGCATATTGAGCTTATTGCTGTGCAAGAACTTTTCATTGTGCATGTTCCAACCCACACCAACGCTCCAAAAAGGTGCATAACGATTGTCAGCCCCGTAGTCAGAATAACCGTCAAGCCGATAAGAAGCATCCACATAGTAACGGCTGTCATACGTATAGTTCAAGTTGCCAGCAAAGCCGACATGCCGACTGAGACTCTCTCCTCCTCTCGGAGCTTTAAACGACTCCGAAGAAGACCATTGGGTGGCATTGGTTATGTGAGTCAGGTTTTTATTGCTGAAGCCTTCGGCCTTAACGGTCACCCTGTCTGCAGAAGAGTCATTGAACATCCAATTCAGTCCCACATAGAGCAAGTGTTTGTCTGCAAACTGCTTGTTATAGCTCAACGTAAAATTGCCGGTGAACGAATAAGTTTCAATGCGTGACTGTTCATACGAACCTTTGCGACGCATGCCTTCTGCCGTCTGGTATTCGCTCGTCATAAATTCGGCAGACAACGCCGAACGGAAGATGTCATTGCGTCTGAAGTCTTTCGAAATGCTTAACTGCCCGCGGAGTATCAGTTCAGGAATGATAGTCCAATCAATGGAGAAGTTATTCGTGAAGGTAAAAGATTTCCCGGTATTCGACGAATTAAGCGTACCTTCATACAAGGGATTGGCTACAGGTGCGCTCTTTACGTGATAAGTAGACGGGAAATAGCGCACCAGTTCGCCGTCTGCATCATACGGTGCATTATAAGGCTGCTGGTTCACAAACGTACGAAATGACGAATACGGGCTGTCCGAAGTGCTGTTGACCATGATATTCGTGTAGTTGCGGAACAGCAAATTCTTCACGTTATAGATAAGCGTGATATTATTGGAAGAACCCATACGGCTCGACCCTTTCATCACACCGTTCACCTTATTGTAGTTGACATCCGCGCTCCAACGGAATGCTGTGCTTCCTCCTTCCAGGCGGACACTGTAACCCTGTCCCACGCCGTTGCGCAGAGGTTTGCTGAGCCAGTCCACATCCGTCCCTTCAAGCACTGTCTTCAAGCGCTCATTATAATAGCTGTCATATAACACCTGTTCGTCCATGTCCTTGCGGGACTTGTAAATGCCGACAATCCTTTCCAGCTCCAGCTTCTCCCTTGCATTCAGCAGGTGATAGGAAGAAAGATCCGGAATCTCCAGATTAATCCGGGCCGTGGCCGACACTTTCAACTGTCCCTCGGCAGGCATCCGAGTGACAATAACCTTACTTTCGGTGTTATCATATTTACATATTCATGTTTTTTCTTGGTATCATTGCCACTATGTATGGTCTTTGCCAGCCACACGTAGGAAGATTTATACTGAAAGCTACCATTTATAATCCACATTTCAAAGCTCAGCAAGTTTGCATTTGGAAGGATTCAGCCCTCATTTACTACCAAAATGACAACAGGATAAAAAGAAAAGAATCTTTAAGCCTACATTTTCCAAACAAGACAGACAAGGCAGCACGCACCGGCTCTGCACATGACGGTCAAGTAAACCAACAGCCCAAAATGAGCTTATCATACGATAAGTTTCTAAAAAAAGACACAATAACAAACAAGAATTAGACACATCGCTCCATTAAATGCCCCACTCTATATGCTCAAAGGACAACCTACCTGAAAACTATCAAACCTGCATCATCAAATGGAAAACTGAAACAGCAAGGCATACGATTCCGACCCGTCCCATCCTAATAAAAAAATACGGCCATACGTGGGAGAATATTCCATATATGGACATTCAATAGTTCTATTATGAATATTAAACAAAGGCTAAACAGAGTGAAAGAATGAACGATTTACAATTTGATAAAAGCTAAAAATATTTGTTTTTCAGCTATAAATCATCGAAAGAAGTGCTGTGATACAAGATTTATAAAAAAACTATTCAAGCAGAAACCATCTCCGGCATTTCGGCTCCTGCCCTCTCCTCTGAAGACGAATCTATCAACGATTATTACAGGAAATAATCCGTGAGGACCTCCGGCCCATTTCAATATTAATCCGCAAAATCTTTCCTCGGACGCGACATCTCAAGCTGCCCAATAGACGGATTTATTGCAGCAGGCGTGCGACTAATTATCCATCAAAAAAACAAACAATAAGTCTACAACCATCTGCTTGCACTCGTCATCAGGATACTTGAAAAATCAAAAATCCACCCTGTCGACCTCTGCATTTGACAAATTGCGGACATTGAATCCAGCGAGTACGGGAAACAAGACGTCCACCCAAGCCTCAGGCATCAAAACACAAAAGCGTCAGAAACAAGCCGTTAGTCCATCCATATCCAGCCACTGGAAGGACGGCGACCACGGAAAGGAGGGTAGCCGACCACGGAAAGGAATCCGCGCGAGAGCGGAAAGGAAGGCTGGCAAGAGCGGAAAGGAAGGCCAGGAAATGCCCGTCCGTGAGAACAGAAAAAAACACACAGAGGAGTTTCCCCCTCCGTGCGTGCATACGCGTGCTTGCATGACACGCGGTGTCATTCCCCTGCAATGATTCCCGGAGCCGGAAAATGCATGCCGGCCATCGTCAAACCATTGTCCCGGACATACTTCAAAATGCGTTTCCGGGTCGCAACGGCAGCTTCCTTGTCTCTGTCATAAGACGCACAAAACTCCGGATGCTCTTTTTGCAACGCCACGCCATGCATCAAATCACCCACGACAAGTATCTTTCCGGCCTGAAAAACAGTATGACCAGGCGTATGTCCGACAGCCTCCAGAGCCACCACGCCTCCGGGCAACGTGTCGCCAAACTGAAACAGGTGCAAACGATTCTTGTAGGCCTCCATCGTCTTCACCACCAATGCCTTCTGTTCGTCAGGCATTTGCATCCAAGCATCATATTCCACCTTTGAGGCATACACCTCAGCATTGGGAAACACGACCGTGTCAGCCCGCATCATGCCACCGATATGGTCGCCGTGGAAATGTGTCAGACACAAATACCTGACATCGGCAGGCGAAAGTCCCATCTGTGCCAGTCCGTCCATCAAGCGGCTATCGGGCGCCCCGTTGCCCGTATCGAACAACATGACGCAACTGTCTTTTTTCTCCATCAAAAACGTGCTCACGCTCGACGGTATGCCATTTTCCAGGCCGAGACTGCTGACCAGACTGTCCGGAGCGTCGGCAAACAGCGTGCGCGGCATGAGTTTGTCTCCCGCATTGTCTTGTATCCACACCAGTGTCGTACTGTCAATGCTAAATTCTGCAACAGTTCTGCTCCCAATAGTCGTGTCCTGCCGGGTTGGTTCATCTGTGGCTTTTGATTTCTTTCCGCCGCAAGCGGAGAGCATAAGGGCGAAAGCCAACACGCCCCACAAGCTCTTTCCAAAACAGTGTTTCATAAGCGATAGATTTTTGATTGACAGCGAAATTAAACATTAATTCAAATATCCGCAAACGTCCGGCCGGACACGGCTCAGACAGAAGAAAAACAAGCATGGAGCACCGGAAAAGCCTGCTCCGCCCGACGGGCCTCCTTGCAATCTATTATAATAATGTATTAGGAAGGTGGGGTTATCTTACAAATCATTATTTTTACGTGCAAAAAGCATTCATTTTGTTTGGATATTATGAGAAAATCTGTACCTTTGCCTCCGTTAATAAAAAAGCAAACAGAACAAAAGATGTATTTGAGCACGATTATCATTAGCCTATTGTCAGTCATTCTGATTAACGTCGTGGTGGTCCCATCAAGAACGTGAGAAAGGCTGTGTGTCGTGCCGCCGTGATATTTTTATAGAAAAGCCTTTCTCCTTATTAGAGAAAGGCTTTTTTGATTAAGAAACAGAATAAAGCATTTTGGTATATGAAACATCAACTACGTAGCGCCATCAGTACGCAAGGCCGACGCATGGCGGGAGCAAGAGCTCTCTGGGTGGCCAACGGAATGAAACGTGAACAGATGGGAAAGCCCATCATCGCCATAGTGAACTCGTTCACACAGTTTGTCCCCGGACATACGCATTTGCATGAAGCAGGCCAACTGGTGAAAGCCGAAATCGAGAAACTGGGCTGCTTTGCCGCCGAATTCAACACAATCGCCATCGATGACGGCATTGCCATGGGACACGACGGAATGCTTTATTCGCTTCCCTCGCGCGACATCATCGCCGACAGCGTGGAGTACATGGTCAATGCCCACAAAGCAGACGCGATGGTCTGCATCAGCAACTGCGACAAAATCACGCCGGGTATGCTGATGGCCGCCATGCGGCTGAACATCCCTACGGTGTTCGTATCGGGAGGACCGATGGAAGCAGGCGAATGGCAAGGGCAGCACCTGGACTTGATTGATGCCATGATTAAGTCGGCTGATACCTCGGTCAGCGACGCAGATGTGGCTGCCATCGAATCGCATTCATGTCCCGGATGCGGCTGCTGTTCGGGCATGTTTACGGCCAACTCCATGAACTGCCTCAACGAAGCCATCGGCCTGGCGCTGCCAGGCAACGGCACGGTGCTCGCAACCCACGCCAACCGCCGCAGACTGTTCAAGGATGCAGCCGCATTGATTGTAAGAAACGCCTACAAATACTACGAAGAAGGCGACGAGAGTGTCCTGCCGCGCAACATTGCCACCCGTGAGGCTTTTCTTAATGCCATGACACTGGACATCGCTATGGGAGGCTCCACCAACACAGTGCTCCACCTGCTGGCCATCGCCCACGAAGGCGAAGTGGATTTCCGGATGGACGACATCGACATGCTCTCGCGCCGTGTGCCCTGCTTATGCAAGGTAGCCCCCAACACACAAAAGTACCACATACAAGACGTAAACCGTGCCGGAGGTATCCTCAACATCCTCGGCGAGCTTGCAAAAGGCGGCCTGCTGGACACCGGAGTCCACCGTGTCGACGGGCTCACCCTGGGAGAGGCCATCCATACTTATAGCATCCTGAAAGACAACATTGACCCCGAAGCCCGGAGAATCTATACCAGTGCGCCAGGCAATTACTTCAACATCGAACTCGGTTCGCAAAATGCCACTTACACAGAACTGGATACAGACCGGACCAACGGATGCATCCGCGACCTGCAACACGCCTATTCGAAAGACGGCGGACTGGCTGTGCTGAAAGGCAACATAGCCCAAGACGGCTGTGTGGTGAAAACAGCCGGCGTGGATGAAAGCATCTGGAAATTCTCCGGCCCGGCGAAAGTGTTCGATTCGCAGGAAGCTGCTTGCGAAGGCATCTTAGGCGGAAAAGTGACCAGCGGCGACGTGGTGGTCATCACGCACGAAGGGCCCAAAGGCGGCCCAGGCATGCAGGAAATGCTCTATCCTACATCCTACATCAAATCAAAACACTTGGGCAAAGAATGTGCACTGATCACGGACGGGCGCTTCAGCGGAGGCACATCCGGACTGAGCATCGGACATATCTCCCCGGAAGCAGCCGCAGGAGGCAATATCGGCAAAGTCGTCGACGGCGACATCATAGACATCGACATCCCCAACCGCACCATCAACGTGCGGCTGACAGACGAAACTCTGGCTGCACGCCCCATGACTCCCGTGACCCGCGACCGAAAAGTGTCGAAAGCCCTGCGTGCTTACGCCAGCATGGTAAGCTCGGCCGACAAGGGAGGAGTAAGAATCATAGACTAAAAACGAGTATACGCTATACAATTATGACTAAAGAAAGAATTACGGGTGCAGAAGCATTGATGCGTTCGCTTGAACACCACGGGGTGACCACGCTATTCGGCTATCCCGGTGGGTCGATAATGCCCGTGTTTGATGCGCTGTACGACCATACAAAGCAACTAAACCACATTTTGGTACGCCACGAACAGGCTGCCACTCATGCAGCCGAGGGATATGCCCGTGTGTCGGGTAAAGTAGGAGTCTGCCTGGTGACAAGCGGCCCTGGAGCCACAAACACGGTGACAGGCATAGCTGATGCCATGATAGACAGCACTCCCATCATCGTCATCGCCGGACAGGTGGGCACATCTCTCCTCGGCTCGGATGCTTTCCAGGAAGTCGACCTTGTGGGCGTCACACAACCCATCTCGAAATGGAGCTACCAAATCCGTCGCGCAGAGGATGTCCCCATGGCTGTGGCCAAGGCTTTCTACATCGCCCGCAGCGGACGCCCAGGCCCTGTGGTGCTCGACTTCGCTAAAAACGCGCAAGTGGAAACGTTCGACTACGAACCGGTCGACATCGATTACATCCGCAGTTATGTGCCCGTGCCTGACACGGACGAAACGGCATTGGACGAAGCTGCCCGACTCATTAATGCGGCGCAACGTCCCTTTGCCCTGATCGGGCAAGGCGTAGAACTGGGTAATGCACGCGAAGAACTGTTGGCGTTCCTGGAGAAAGCAGACATCCCTTGTGGCGCCACGTTGATGGGACTGTCAGACATACCTTCAGACCATTGCCTGAACAAAGGAATGCTCGGCATGCATGGCAACCTTGCTCCCAACGTAAAGACCAACGAATGTGACGTGCTGATTGCCATCGGCATGCGGTTTGACGACCGTGTCACAGGGAATCTGAAAACTTACGCCCGACAAGCAAAAATCATCCACCTGGACATAGACCCTGCGGAAATAAACAAGAATGTCCAAGTCGATGTGCCGGTGCTGGGAGATTGTAAATGGACGCTGCGTGAACTCACGGCACGTATCCAGCCTGCCCAACACACCGGATGGATTGACAGCTTCAAGCCTTACGAAGAACAGGAATACACTTACGTGATCGAACCTGAAGTGTTTCCGACAGAAGGACCTATCAAGATGGGAGAAGTCGCACGTGCGGTGAGTGAAGCCACCAATCATCAAGCTATCCTGGTGACTGACGTCGGACAAAACCAAATGTTGTCGGCCCGCTACTTCAAGTATCAGCAAAAACGTAGCATTGTCACCTCCGGTGGCCTGGGCACTATGGGATTCGGACTACCGGCTGCCGTGGGCGCAACATTCGGAGCTCCCGAACGCCAAGTATGCGCCATCATGGGCGACGGCGGGCTCCAAATGAGCATCCAAGAATTGGGAACCATTATGGAACAGCATGCTCCTGTGAAAATCATTTTGCTTAATAACAATTACTTAGGCAACGTACGGCAATGGCAAGCCATGTTCTTCAACCGTCGCTACTCATTCACTCCGATGCTGAATCCCGATTATATGAAAATCGCCGAAGCATACGGCATCCCGTCTCAAGTGGTGGAACGGCGTGAAGAACTGGCCGGTGCCATCGAAAATATGCTGTCAACAGACGGACCGTTTTTGCTCGAAGTGGCAGTCATCGAAGAAGGCAACGTGTTGCCAATGACACCACCGGGAGGAACAGTCAATGAAATGTTGCTTGAATGCTAAAAGGAGAACAAACACATGGAAAAAACACTATATACACTGATTGTCTATTCCGAAAACATAGCTGGACTGCTTAATCAAGTAACAGCCGTGTTCACACGCAGACAAATCAATATCGAAAGCCTAAATGTTTCGGCATCATCCATACAAGGCATACACAAATACACCATCACGGCATGGACTGATGAAGAGACGATTGTCAAAGTAGTGAAACAAATCGAGAAGAAGATCGAAGTGATTCAGGCACACTACTTCACAGACAATGAAATCTTCTATCACGAAATCGCTCTCTACAAGCTGTCTACTCCCAAACTGGAATGTGACACCTACATCTCAAAAGTCATCCGTCGCTATGGTGCAAGCATTGTGGAGGTCAACCCCGTCTATTCCATCGTGAAAAAGACTGGCATGAGTGATGAAATCACGGCACTCAACAGCGAGCTGCAATCACTGGGATGCGTATTGCAGTTTGTACGGTCAGGAAGAGTGGCCATCACTAAAAGCTGTGTGGAGCGTGTAAACGAATATTTGGCTGAACGTGCAGAAAAATATCGTCATACCAAATAAACACTAACTATGAGTACGGATAAAATAGGAACTTACAAATTCGTTGCCGAACCGTTCCACGTCGATTTCACGGGACAGTTGACAATGGGTGTATTGGGCAATCATTTGCTCAACTGCGCCGGATTCCATGCCGAAGAGCGTGGTTTCGGCATGGCACAACTCAACAACATTCACTACACATGGGTCTTGTCACGACTGGCCATCGAGCTGAAACGCATGCCTATGCAGTACGAAAAATTTTCCATCCAGACATGGGTCGAAAATGTCTACCGTCTGTTCACAGACAGAAATTTCGCCATCCTCGATGCGGAAGGTACTCCCATCGGATATGCCCGTTCCATCTGGGCCATGATCGACATGAAAACCAGAAAGCCCGCCGACCTGATTTCCCTGCACGGCGGACACATCACTGACTACATCTGCAACGACAAGGAATGTCCTATTGCCAAACCCGGACATATCAAAGTGAACGACACGACCAGCATCGGCGAACACCGGGCACTCTATAGCGATATTGACATCAACGGGCATGTGAACAGTATCAAGTATATTGAACATATCTTAGACTTGTTCCCCATCGACCTGTTCAGAAACAAACATATCCATCGCTTCGAAATGGCTTACTCCGCAGAAAGTTACTACGGAGACACGCTCTCTTTCTGCCGCGAACAAAAAAACGAGCAGGAGTATGACATCGAAGTGAAAAAGAACGGCAACGAAACTGTCTGCCGCAGCAAAGTGATATTTCAATAACAACCTATTATTAAACGAGCACATGCCTCCTGTGCAAAGAGACGTGTGCCAACTAAAAACAAATTAAACAATGGCACAATTAAATTTTGGAGGGGTTATCGAAAACGTTGTAACCCGTGAAGAATTTCCGCTTGACAAAGCGCGTGAAGTATTGAAAAACGAAACCATTGCCGTCATCGGTTATGGCGTACAAGGTCCGGGACAGTCGCTCAACTTGCGCGACAACGGCTTCAACGTCATCGTCGGCCAACGTCCGGGAAAGACTTACGACAAAGCTGTGGCTGACGGCTGGGTTCCCGGAGAAACACTCTTCAGCATCGAAGAAGCCTGCGAACGTGCGACCATCATCGAAGTGCTTCTCTCCGACGCCGCACAAATCGCTTGCTGGCCCACTATCAAAAAGCATCTGACTGCCGGAAAAGCCCTTTACTTCTCACATGGATTTGCCATCACGTACAGCGAACGTACGGGCATCGTACCTCCTGCTGACGTCGACGTCATCATGGTCGCTCCCAAAGGTTCGGGCACATCACTCCGCACCATGTTCCTCGAAGGACGCGGACTGAACTCCTCTTATGCCATCTATCAAGACGCCACAGGACGTGCCTGGGAACGCGTCATCGCACTGGGCATCGGCGTCGGCTCCGGCTATCTGTTTGAGACCACATTCAAGCGCGAAGTGTATTCAGACCTGACAGGAGAACGCGGCACACTGATGGGGGCCATCCAAGGCCTGCTCCTGGCACAGTATGAGACGCTGCGCGAACACGGACACACCCCGTCAGAAGCATTCAATGAGACCGTAGAAGAACTGACACAGTCACTCATGCCCCTCTTCGCAGCCAAAGGTATGGACTGGATGTATGCCAACTGTTCGACGACTGCCCAACGAGGCGCACTCGACTGGATGGGCCCGTTCCACGACGCAACCAAACCTGTGTTCGAAAAGCTCTACCAATCTGTCGCTTCCGGCGAAGAAGCTCAACGCTCCATCGACTCTAATTCCCAACCGGACTATCGCGAGAAACTGAATGAAGAACTCCGCCAACTCCGCGAAAGCGAAATGTGGCAGACTGGAGCCGTCGTCCGCAAGCTCCGTCCGGAGAACAACTGATAGGCCCTGAAAACATTAGATAGCAAATTCACCCGCCAAATGCATGACAGATTGGCGGGTGAATTTTTTTGTCCGTTCGGTCCTTATCCCCAAGAACACCCCTCCCCACAAGTTTGCCAGCCCCTTCCTGTCTATACTCATCAAAAAACTGCGTATCTTTGCCCGAACAAAAAAACAAAGAAGATGAACGAAAAAAGACTAAGCACAATCGAAGAAGGCATTGAGGACATCAAGGCCGGAAAAGTAATCATAGTGGTCGATGACGAAAACCGGGAAAACGAAGGCGACTTCATCGTGGCTGCCGAAAAGATAACTCCGGAAATAGTAAACTTCATGGTGACCGAGGGAAGAGGCGTACTGTGCGCCCCACTGACGCTAAAACGGTGTCAAGAACTGGAACTCGAACCCATGACCCAACGCAACACCTCCCTGCTGGGAACTCCATTCACGGTGACAGCTGACCTGTTGGGTCACGGCTGCACCACCGGTGTCTCCGCACACGACCGCGCTGCAACCATCCGGGCACTGAGCGACCCGGCCTACAAGGCAGACGACTTCGGGCGTCCCGGACACATCTGCCCGCTCTATGCCAACGAAGAAGGCGTGTTGGGACGCAACGGACATACGGAAGCTGCCATCGACATGGCACGGCTGGCTGGCTTGAAACCCGCAGGAGCACTCATCGAAGTGATGAACAGCGACGGGACAATGGCACGCCTGCCGCAACTGTTGGAAGTGGCCCAACGCTTCGGGCTCAAAGTCATCTCCATCGCCGACCTCGTGGAATATCGCAAACGTACGGGCCGCTGACACACGGCTTGCCACCACGACAACAAACAGGCAAGCGCAAAACGCGCAAGATAGAAACGCAGGAATGCAAAAAGCAGGAAGATTCATCCATTGCACTGCTTTTGCATTCCTGCGTCTGCATTCTCCCAGGATGCAGACGCTCCGCGTCACACACCCTTCAGACACCGGTCCGACGGGCTATTAAGGGCATCCGACCTTACCCTCCTTTCCGCCCAACCTTACCCTCCTTTCCGTCCGACCTTACCTTCCTTTCCGTCCGTACATCGACTCCAGACCCCGTACAGGCATCCTCTACACACCGCCGGCATACACAAAAAAGGACTGCGCCAGCCTCTTCCTGAAGAGGTCAAGCGCAGTCCTGCTGTATCCCCGTGGGGAGTCGAACCCCAATCGTCGGAACCGGAATCCGATATTCTATCCATTGAACTACGGAGACTTGTATGCTTATCAATAAGACAGTGTCATCTTATCGCCCGCAAAAGTAACAAATAATGCCGAATTCTCCTAACTATGACTTACTTTTTTCCGCTCTTTGCTTCGGCAAGATTATACTAAATGCTATTTATTTAGCAAAAATACTATCAAAATAAAAACTATTACCTATATTTGCCAAACAGAAAGAAAAGAAAAAGCATACAAACCTTCAACTAAAGAAAACGAGATGAGCTATCTAATCAAACCCAAACCCTACACACCCCTGCTCGACTTGCAACAGACAGAACAGGGCATCAAGAAAACAAAAGAGTTTTTCCAGCAGAACCTGTCGGCTGAACTTCGTCTGCGCCGCGTGACAGCCCCGCTGTTTGTCCTCCAAGGCACAGGACTGAACGACGACCTGAGCGGAGTGGAACGTGCCGTGAGCTTCCCCATCAAGGACATGGGCGGCGCACGGGCTGAAGTGGTGCATTCACTCGCCAAATGGAAACGGGTGACCCTGGCCGACTATCACATCCGTCCCGGCTACGGCATCTACACGGACATGAACGCCATCCGCGCCGACGAGACGCTGGGCAACCTGCATTCGCTCTACGTGGACCAATGGGACTGGGAACGTGTCATCACGCCGGAACAACGCAACTTGCAGTTCCTGAAAAGCATCGTGAAGAAAATCTATGCAGCCATGCGGCGCACAGAATACATGATGTGCGAGCAATATCCTGCCATCAAGCCATTTCTCGCACCGGACGTGTATTTCATCCATGCGGAGGAGCTTCGCAGGCTCTATCCGGACAAGAGTCCGAAAGAGCGCGAACGGCTCATCACGCGGGAACACCACACCGTGTTCATCACTGGCATCGGCGGCCCTTTGGGCGACGGACAGCCCCACGACCTGCGTGCCCCGGACTATGACGACTATTCCACGCTGAACGAAGAGGGATTCCACGGCTTAAATGGCGATTTGCTCGTGTGGCACGACCCGCTCGACTGCCCCATCGAACTGTCCTCAATGGGTATCCGCGTCGATGCGGAAAGCCTGCTCCGCCAGCTTGCCCTCGCCGGAAAAGAGGAGCGCGCCTCGCTCTACTTCCACCGGCGCCTGCTCGAGGGCTCGCTCCCGCTCAGCATCGGAGGCGGCATCGGACAGTCGCGCCTGTGCATGATCTATCTGAGAAAAGCCCACATCGGCGAAATCCAAGCCAGCATCTGGCCGGACGACATGAAGGAAGAATGTGCCCGGCTGAACATCCCGCTGATCTGACCCTCCCGGAGGATGTGTCAAAATGAGATAAAAAAAACAGAGGCACAGAGGTACAGAGATTTTATTTTGTTGACTTATACTATTTTCCCTCTGTGTCTCCGTGACTCTGTGTTTGATATTCTTCGTTTCGACATGCCTCCGGAAGCCGGACGCACATTTTCCACATCCATATAGGGCACATTCGGTTTTTTCTTCGTATGTTTGTCACAAAACCAAACAACACCAACGCTATGAATGTACAAATCGAGGAGAGCTGGAAACAGCATCTGGCTCCGGAATTCGACAAACCCTATTTCATCAAGCTGACCGACTTCGTCCGCCAAGAATATCAACAAGGTGCAGTCTATCCGCCGGGGCGGCTCATCTTCAACGCCTTCAACCTCTGCCCGTTCGACCGCGTGAAGGTCGTCATCATCGGGCAAGACCCCTACCACGGCCCCGGACAGGCTCACGGGCTCTGCTTCTCCGTCAACGACGGCATCCCCTTCCCCCCTTCGCTGGTCAACATTTTCAAGGAAATACATGACGACCTGGGCAAGCCCATGCCGACGAGCGGCAACTTGACCCGATGGGCCCGGCAAGGCGTCCTGCTGCTCAACGCCACCCTCACGGTACGCGCCCACCAAGCCGGTTCGCACCAACGGCAAGGCTGGGAGGAGTTCACCGACGCGGCCATCCGCACGCTGGCTGAAGAACGCGAACACCTGGTGTTCATCCTTTGGGGAGCTTACGCGCAGAAGAAAGGAGCCTTCATCGACCGTTCGCGTCACCTGGTGCTGACATCCGCACACCCATCCCCCCTCTCGGCCCGCAACGGTTTCTTCGGCAACCACCATTTCAGCCAAGCCAACGCCTACCTGGAATCGCACGGCGAAACTCCCATCGAGTGGTAACGACCCGTCAGGAGGAAGTCACACGACTCGTCAGGGGGAAGTCGCACGACTCGTCAGGAGGAAGCCGCACGACTTGTCAGGAGGAAGTCGCACGACTCGTCAGGAGGAAGTCGCACGACTCGTCAGGGGAAAGTCGCACGACTCGTCAGGGGAAAGTCGCACGACTCGTCAGGGGAAAGTCGCACGACTCACGAAACCGGGCCGGAAGACCGCACACAAAAAGGGTTGCATTTGCTGTCATGCCTGCAAATGCAACCCTTGATGTATGATAAGGAATATCCTCTTCGGAGGTCAATACCACTCCACGTTGCTGCTGTAGCTGCTTCGCTTGTCCCACTTGAGGGCATCCTTCAGCATGCTGGCGTTGGCGCTGATGGTGAAGTTGTACGACTGGTAGCGTCCGAACACCAGGCCGCAACTCATGCTGAAGCAGTGGAGGTCACGCGTGATGTTCACCGTCGACATGGAGATTTCCTTCGCATCGAAGTCGTATCCGCTTGAGAAATTGATGTTCCATCCGTCGGAAATCTTGATGTTGCCCGAGAAGTTCAAGTTTTGGGTAAACTTGTAAGGATAGCGCATAGTCTTCGTGTTGATGCGCGCCGAGCGGTCTTCGCTCATCGTGATACCATAGGAGACGGTGAGCGACCAAGGCATCTTGAATTTCAGATAACCGTCCTCGTCCACTTCCGCGGCCACCTTTTCCTTCTTCCGGTTGCGCTGTTCCTCGCGTTCGTCCAAGTCCGTGAACTCTTCATCTTCTTCGTCCTCCTTGTTTGTATCCTTGGACTTCTCATCGTCCTTGCCAAACCATTTCTTCCACGTATTGTTGTCAAACGTGTAGGAGAAGTTCTGGCTCATGCCTGAGAAGCGTCCGAAACGTCCGTATGACCACTCCGTACGGTTGCCTTCCACCACTTGTCCACGCTCGTTGAACTCATAAGCATAGGTAGCAAAGCTGGCCGAGAGGTTGAATGTCTTGCTTTTCGAGAGCTTCAGGCGAAGGCTGATGTCCATGTCGCTCCAAGGCTTTTCCTTGGCGGCCAAGTTATAGGACATACCGATGCGGAACTCGTCGATGAGGCTGATTTTCTTCACGCCGGTGGAGTCCTTGTCTGACTTCACTTTCATCTCCAGGTTGTTCGACAGGGAGAAATTGATGTTTCCCGACCGCCCTTCGGGAGCTGTGCCGTAGAGCATGCCGTCGTAGTAGGAATACTTCTCGGTGTAGACCTCGCCGTTCTCGTCCGTATAGGTATAAGTGTCGTAGAAGCCGTAGCGCGAGCTACTGAAGTCCGGCGACATGCTGTAGCTGACAGTCGGGGTGAGGACGTGGCGTATCATTTCAATCTTATCACCGAAAATCTTACGCGAAGGCTTGTAGAAGCCATAGAGTTTCGTATTGGCGGAAATGCTGAAGTCGTAGTTGTAGACACGGTTGAAGCCATTGATGGTGTCACGCACCACGGTCTGCGTCGCCGGGTCCCAATCACGCTTCACCTTGTAGAGATACCAGCGTTCGGTGTAGTTGAACGAAGGCGTGATGTTGATGTAGTTAAACAGCGTGAAGTTAGCCTGTATCGGAATACGGTGCTGCCAACCGTTGCGCCAGTCGCGTGCCAGGTTCGACTTGAGGATGTAGTCTTCCTTGGCCGTAATGCTGTTGCTTATCTGCCCGGTGTACTGGATGGAGATTTTCTCATACCAGCGCTCCTTTCCGGCCGCTTTCTTGCGCTTGAAGGGATAGATACGGTTGAGGTTGATGTTCAGGTCGGGCAGCGTGAGCGACACCATAGAGTCGCGTGTGCTTTGCGACACGTTGAATGTGCTCGACAGCGTCAGGCCGATGTCGGGGAAAGTACGCGAATAGCTCACGCTGGAGGTCTTGGTGCTTTGTGCATAAAGGCTCGGGTCGTAAAGGCTGTTCAGGTTGTTCCGGTCATAGCTGGTTGAGGAATAGTTGATGCTGGCCGAGAAGTTCGAATTCGGATTAGCCTTGGCATCCTGCCGGTGTGTCCATTGCAGGCGGAAGCTGCGCGACTCTGAATAGTCGGGCATCCCCTTGTCACCGGTCTTGATGTCCTGATAGCTGAAGCTGAAATTACCGGAGAACTTATAACGCTTGTTATAGGTCGAAGCGGCATTGGCCTCCCATGAGCCTTTGGTATAGATACCGCCCGTAAGGCGCAAGTCGATGTTGTCATTGATGGCAAAGTAATATCCGCCGTCGCGCAGATAAAAACCACGTGTCGACTCATCGCCGTAACTGGGCATGATGAATCCTGAGGAATAACTGCTGCTGAAAGGGAAAAAGCCAAAGGGGATGGCCAGCGGGAGCGGCACGTCAGCCAGCACCAGCCATGCCGGACCAAACACGACGTTCTTCTTCGGACGCACCTTTGCCCGGCTCAGGGCCAGATAGAAGTGGGGATGCTCATGGTCGTCGCAGGTCGTGTAACGCCCGTGCTCCATGTAGTATTCTTCGTCATTGCCTTTCTTCGCGCTTTCACTGGTGATGTAGCCTTCTCCCTGTTCGGTCGTGATATTATTGATGAAGCCACGTTTTGACTTGAAGTTGTAGCTCATCTTCTCCGACTCATAGGGAGTCTCTCCATCTTTGAACACAGGTTTTCCTTGGAGCGTGCCAGTCGTGTCAGCCACACCGTTGGCATGCACGATGCTGCTGTCCATGTTCATAGCCACGACGGCAGCCGTCAGCTCGATGGTCTGGTAGTTGATTTTAGCGTTGCCATACATGCGGGCAAAGCCGTCGGCGGCAGTCATCACCGTCGAGTCGGAAGAGGAAAACGTGACCGGTGCATCCAGCGCATCTTTCTTCTTGCCGACAGTGTCAGCTTGCAGCGTATCCAATGCCAACGAATCTTGCAACAGAGAATCCCTCTTCAACGACAGGGAATCCAGCACCAAAGAGTCCGATGCCACTTTCTTTCGCGAACGACGGCGCTGCGCGTCTGTGCTTTGCGGGATGAACGAAAGCAGCAACAAAAACAAAAAGGGTATATATAAGCAGTTTCTTAACGATTTCATCAAACCTTATTTACAACCGGTGGTCGGCAAAATTACATAATATCTACCATCCAAGAGACAGCATCTCCTAGATTTTATTGATTTTTAGGTGTTAAAGAAAACGTTCGCACCAACTCTTAAAACGAGCCACACCCTCCTTGCCGTATGGCTCCAGACTGCGCAAGGCCTTCTCCAGGCTCTTCTCACGGTCCAAGCGTGTCTTTGAGAAGAATTTGTCTGCAAAGCATATCACTTGTTCCTCGAGGCTGACAGGCACCATCTCGCGGTGAGGAACGGGCAAATGTTCATGCTCGATCTGAGCCAGCGACAGTCCGGCCCCTGTGTGACGCTCACACACCAGCGCATGACGCGGATAGCCCTCCCGGCGCATCAGCTCTGCCCCCAACGAACCGTGACAGATATAAGGCTTGTCACCGAAACAACAGATGTCGGGAGCACTGGTCAGGAAGATGCCGATGTCATGCAGCAAGGCTGCTTCTTCCAAAAACTGACGGTCGAGATTCAACTCCGGATGGCGGTCGGCGATTTGCAAAGCCTTGTCTGCCACCGAACGGCTATGTACCAATAAAATATGCTTCAGTTCGTTCTCTTCCGGATAATATTTATCGATTATGGCTAATGCGTCCATGATTTCATTCTGTCTTATTGTGTCGGATTCTTGTTTTAAACTACATTTGCATGCAAAATAACGAAAAAGCCAGCAATGTACCAACGACTTCTGAAGATAGTAGCCGGACTGACGGTCTCCGCCTGCATCCTCCTCTTTGTTTCCAAAGATGCCCTCCTCCGGCGGACAGCCGACCGGCGCATCGCCGCCGTCGAACAACGGCACGGACTTCACATCGGCTATCGGGAACTTACGCTCGAAGGTCTCAACACCGTGTGCATGCGCGGACTCTCCGTCGTCCCCGAAACGGGACACGACACCCTGCTCACCATAAGCCACCTCGATCTCCAACTGGATTTCTGGCGAATGCTGACAGGACACTTACAGGTGAAACACGTCAAGCTCGACGACCTCCGGCTGAACTTCCTGAAAAATGATTCCACGGCAAACTACGACTTCCTGTTCCGGCCATCAGCTTCTCCGGTCACAAAAGAGAAAAGCATGGGGACCGACTACGCCCGCCAGGCACATCGCCTGCTCGACTGGCTCTACGAACGGATGCCCGACAACGGACACATCACCCGCCTGCATGTGACCGAACAGCACAACCATCACCGTGTCTCGGCCTATCTGCCAGACATGAACATCGCAGCCAACTGCTTCCATACCGACATTGAAATCACCGAAGACACGCTCCCCGCACAACGCTGGGTCCTGACCGGACGTTTGTCACCGGCCAAACGGCATCTGGAAGCACAACTCCATGCCGCAGACCGGCACGACATCCGCCTCCCCTACCTGCAACGGCGATTCGGGGCTGACATACGCTTTGACACACTGACCTGCCGACTGTCCGAAACACAAGACACCAACGACCGTCTCCGTCTGGACGGACAAGCTGACATCGCCGGACTGCGCCTCTACCACACAGCCCTCTCACCCGACACCATCCGGCTGGACAAGGGCTCGCTGGACTATCGCCTGGGCATCCGGCCACAAGTCATCGAACTCGACAGTTCCAGCATCGTGCGCTTCAACCGCCTGTCATTCCATCCCTACATCCGGCTGGCCCATCATGCCAACGACAGCCTCCCGCCCTTGGCACGCTGGCATGTCACCGCGTCCGTCCATCAACCGTGGTTTCCGGCACAAGACCTCTTCGGCTCACTGCCGGAAGGACTATTTTCCACACTTGCCGGCATCCGGACAGAAGGCGAACTTACCTACCACGGCTTCCTCGACGCGGACTTCGCCTGCATCGACAGCCTGAAGCTGGCTTCCGAACTGAAAAACAGAAACTTCCACATCCTCCATCAAGGCGCGTCCAACCTGTCAAAGATGAACGAAGAATTTGAATACACGGCCTACGAAAACGGCCGCCCCGTGCGCACCTTCCCCGTCGGGCCATCGTGGGAACACTTCACCCCGCTCGACAAGATTCCGGCAGTGCTCCAGACGGCCGTAATGCAAAGCGAAGACGGGGCATTCTTCTATCATCAGGGATTCCTCATCGACGCCCTGCGCGAAGCGCTCATCCAGGACCTGAAAGAGCGGCGTTTCGCCCGCGGAGGCAGCACCATCAGCATGCAGCTGGTGAAAAACGTGTTTCTCAACCGCAAGAAAAACATCACCCGCAAGCTGGAGGAAGCGCTCATCGTGTGGCTCATCGAGAGCCAGCGGCTCACCTCCAAGGAACGCATGTTTGAAGTCTACCTGAACATCGCCGAGTGGGGACCGCTGGTCTACGGCATCGGCGAAGCCTCAGCCTTCTACTTCAACAAGCGCCCGGCCGAACTGACCGTGGAGGAATCCATCTTCCTCGCCAGCCTCATCCCCCACCCCAAGACATTCCGCTACTCGTTCGACGACAACGGCCGGCTGCGCGAAAGCCTGTCCGGCTACTTCAACCTCATCGCCGAGCGGCTGGCCAAGAAAGGCATCATCACGGAGGAAGAGGCTGCCCGCATCCGCCCGCAAGTCAACATCACGGGAGAAGCACGCAAACAACTCATGGAGTAAACAAAGCATACATCGAGTCTCACAAAAAGCCGCTTGCCGATGCTGCAAACCAAGCATCGCGATTCACTTACCTTCACAATCGCGATTGTCAGGTCGTCACTATCGCGATTCACTCCTACTCACCATCGCGATAGTGAGCATAAGTGAATCGCGAAAATAAAACAAGCTCATTAGCAATACTTTGCGCACACATAAGCAAAGTAAAGCCGAGTCAAAGGGGAATATCAGGCTTTTTGAATTACCTTTACACTTAAAAGCGTACGGACCTGCCTTCGTCAACGAGCAGGCAGGCTGTCAAGTTCATGCACCCGCTCCTTTAATTCATACACGTGAGTGACGGGGCGATGAAACAAAGGCTCCATCCACTCCCGAAGCACGATGACCGTACGCATGGCCTCGTTCATCCGCAACGTGGACTCAGGTTGAGGCAGTTCGTCCGCCTGCTTTTGCACCTTCTCCAGATAAGCCTCAGCCACCTCGTTCGCCTCCTGATAGAGGGCGGGCGAACTTTCTCCCTTGCTTCTCACGGCTTCAACCTGAGCTTGCAGTTCCTTGTAGGCCGCACTTTGCATGATGTCTGATTTCAGCATCCCGGCCTGGAGTTTAATCAAGTCCGGATAGCATTGATTGAGGATCCGCACGTCTTCCGACGCCTTTTGCCGTCCGACACCGGCTGCACGCCGCAACGAGTCGACTACAACGGCCCAACGCACCTCGGCCTTTTTCAAATCCTGCACCAAAGCACGGCGCTCCGGTGATTGCTCCTTGTCGCACAGTCGGCACACTCGTTTCTGCAATGCACCGTAATCCACATCAAATGCGACTTGCCCTTGCGCGGTCAAGCCTGCACAGAGCATCCATAGTAATACCCACTTTTTCATAATCACATCTATTTAAAAGTCTCTCTTTGTCACACCGTATTGATAAGTAGAATATCATATTTAACTCATACACTATTTAGACGCGGACATATTCATTTATGCAACTACTTATATCTTACTATTTAGGCGAATATCCGCATTTTTCCCTACCTGTAACTACGCAACTAATAAAACGTTCTCCGGCATCCCGACTTTCAGTCGAAGTTCATCCGCAGTGGGCTGGGAGAGTTATCAATACCCATCCTGTCCCTGAAAGGGGACAAATATCCGCTTGTCGTTCGCCCTCTTCGAGGACGGCACCACCGATGTTTGCCGGCCGCAAGTTCCACTTCGTTCCACATGCGGTTAAACATGATTGGACATCTCCGACGCCCCTGTTATGATTGGTTTATGCCCCACGAAACTGTGGCCAAACCTCAGTATGCGTCCTTACGTATCATGAACAGCTTATTACGAAGAATAAAAATACTATTTTTATTTCATTTTCCAACATTTCCCAATAAAAATCATCCGTTTCCGACCTATACATCCGCTTTCTCCGTCCTCACCAATCCCCCCTTAAGGGTAGCCGACCACGGCCTCCTTTCCGTCCGTGCACCGAAAGGAGGCCGTGGAAGCACGGAGTTAAGGGCGCTCTTTCCGCCCTTCTTATGGATACAAAAACGGCGCGGGAAGATGTCGGCGACCGAAGTCTGCCGTCACCTTCCCGCGCCGGAGCGGATGAGAACCGTCGCTTATTCGCGGCGGCCTCCGAGGTATATCATCACGTAATAGAGCAATGTGGCGAGTGAACTGAGTGCAGCGACCACATAGGTGTAGGCAGCAGACTTCAGGGCGTCGGTCGCCTTGTCGTGCGTACGTACGGTCGTGATGCCCGCATTGTTGAGCCAGGCCAAGGCGCGGCGGCTGGCATCAATCTCCACCGGAAGGGTGATGAAGCTGAACAGCGTGGTCATGGCGAAGAGGATGATGCCTATCAACATCAGCCCCGGGAAAGACCGAATCATCAGCATGCCGATGAGCAACACCCAGGGCACGACGCTTGAAGAGAACTGCACGATGGGCACCAGAGCCGAACGCATGCGCAGCGGAGCATAAGCGCGGGCGTGCTGCACGGCGTGTCCGCACTCGTGGGCTGCCACGGCGGCAGCGGCCACACTGTTGCTGTTGTAGACCCCTTCGCTCAGGTTCACGGTCTTGTTCATCGGGTTGTAATGGTCGGTGAGCATACCCGGCGTGTGAGTCACCTGCACATCGTAGATGCCGTTGTCGTGGAGCATCTTCACGGCTATCTCGCGCCCCGTCATCCCGTTCTCGGTCGGAATCTTCGAATAGCGTTCAAACTTGTTCTTCAAATTAGCCTGTACCAGGTAACTGATAATCGCAATGGCGATAAAAAGTATCCAATATGAAATCATACTTTCTAAGTTTTAATGAATAATTATTTATGAAAGAGAAACAAACGATGTGCCAAATATACGAAGAAAGGGATTATCAACCACTAAAACAGGGCGTTTTTGGGAATGTTTTAGTGAAAAAATGTTGACGGCAGACATCTGACCCGCCATTCAGGCATTTTGTCAGATGTCTGCCGTCGACACACGAGGGTCGGGCCTATGGCCTATTCGACATACAAACGATGGTCGTCCTTGAGAGTCACCTTGAACTTCTGCATCCGATTGAGCAGCGTGATGGCATGCTGCAGATCCTGCCTGCGGTCGGCCACATAGTGGAGCCTGCAATCCATGGCCTCCGCATTGCAGAACACCACTGACACATTATACCACCGTCCCAAATCCTTCATGATGTCCAGCAAGGGGACATTGTCATAATAGAAATAGCCTTCTTTCCAATGCACATAGGACGACACGTCCACTTTCTGCACGGCGATGTCTCCATCCGCCAGGAGGCTGGCCTGCTCGCCGGGCACGATGCGTGTCGTGGCCTGCCGGTCGGCATCGCTCACCTCCACGCTTCCTTCTATCAGCGTCACTTGCACTTCAGACCCGGGATAGCTGGAGACATTGAACTCCGTACCTAAAACACGAGTCTGAAGGGAACGCGTGCGCACGATAAACGGGTGGTGTTCATCCCGGGCCACTTTGAAATAGGCTTCACCTTCCAGAAAGACACTCCGCTCCGCCCCGGTGAAGTGGTCCGGATAGACAAGGCGGCTGTCGGTGTTCATATAGACTTCCGTCCCGTCAGACAAAATAATCTTAAACGTCTGCCCCCTCGGGACGGTCAGGCTATGCTTTTCCGGTAGGTCACGGACATTGGCCACCATGTCCTGCCGGGTGTGATAGTCGATTTCATTCGGAGCAGACATCGTCCATCTCTTTTTCCTTTGTTTGACATACGTGTCAGCGACATTGGGAGGAGCTTCCGTTTTCAACACAGCATCCCGCGCGGCTGTCGAATCGGACAGAAACACCACGACCGGCTCACTGTGTCTACCGAGACTTATCCCATAGGGCACGGCCCATAACAGAAATGCCGCCAGCGCAGCCGCGACGCCGGTCAGTGCCAACGTCCACCGCCGCATGCGCAGCTTCTTCTTACGCCGTCGCGCAGCATGGAATGCTGCCAGTCTCTCTTCCACATCCAAGCCTTCACGTTCAGCCCGTGAAGCAGCAGCCAACAATCTCAAGTCTTGCAAGTCCTCCAGGCACCCTTGTTGCCCGGCTTGCTTCCACAAAGCAGCATCGCCCTCCGGCAGTCGTTCCAGAAGGTCGAGCAACTCATCATCATTCATCGGCTTGTTATCATTGTCCATACAATCTATTTACTTTTACCTATAATACGTATGACAACGCCATTTCGGGTACGGGATTATTATTTTTTAGCAATTTTTTCACGAAGCATGGACAGTGCCCTCATGAGATGCTTCTTCACGGTGCTCACACTGATATTCATCTCCTCGGCCACTTCCCGGTATTTCTTCTCTTCGATGTAGCAGGCTTCAAGGATTTGCTTCGTTGCCGAAGGCAGATGTTGCATGAGTTCACGTATGCACACGATTCGGTAGTCCAAGTCCAACGACGCATCTTCAGCATCCACATCCTCCTCATGTTGCTTTTGGCAAAATTCCACATACTGGTTGTGCACGTCACGATGGCGCAGATAATCAATGCACTTGTTCTTGACGGAAGCATATAAGAAAGCCCTCACCGTCGACCGGTCCAAGCCTTTGAAATTGCTCCATACGCATTCATAGGCACTGTTTACAATATCATAGCACTCTTCTTCGTCATTAATCAACTGCAATGCATAGACGAAGAGTTGTGAATAGTATAAGCGGAATATGTCGTCAAATTCAGTTTCGGTTTCCATTTCAAGCTAAAAATCATCTCCTCGCAGAGAAGATGGCTACGAGTAAACATACAATAGAGGTCTTTTTTCGTCCGGCGACGGTCAAGCCTCCACATTGTCAAGCGGGACGGTGCTTCCACTATCCTTATAAGAAGCAAATCCTTTGACACGGACACGCTTTTCTTTTTCCTTTTCGGTCGGAGCGGCACTCAGCTGTTTGAAATTATCCTTGATGACATCATGCGTGGCGAAGAACTGGTCGAGTATCGCTTTCAGATACTCATCCAGGGGAGCCTCTCTCGGCGTAAACAGCACTTGGCATTTGGAGTGGAAGCCGAGATTGTGCTGTTCCTCGTCCGTGGTGTACACGGTCGTTACAAAAGAATCCACATTGACCAGATTGACAATCTCCTTCAGATAAGGCAAAGCCTGGTTCGTGAGCGTAGTGGTCCCCCACCAGGGATTCCAGATGATGATGAAACGGCTGTCTTCCTGTGTGGCTATATAGAAATCTTCCCCCTGATATTTGAAACAGATGTGTTTTTCTTCGTTCAGTTGCGGTTGGCACCCGATGGCCTGGAGCACAGTCACCACGAGGTCTTGTGTGCTCACTTCATCCAAATCTTTCTCTGCCAACCTATCCATCAGCACTTTATGCTTTCTTCTAAAATAGAAAAAGCACACAATCGGCCACACCGACAAAGCAATCACTGCGATGAGAATAGTCAAGTCTTCCATAATTGTAGCGTTTTTTAATCGATAAAATCCCTCTTTTGGACAAATATAGGTATAAATACGTAAAACTGTGTGAACAAACAACAGTTTTTTCCCATCCGACAAAAAAAAGGCAGAGCCTCCAGACTCGCTAGCCGGAGCTCCGCCTTTATCACTACACTTATACTGAGAGAGAAAATTTAACGAAGATTAGTTTGGAAGAGAATTGCTACACCAATCTGATGATTGCGTACTATTTTGCATCGCATTATACAATACTGGAGACATATAGACGCACATTTTCACTTTACCCTTACCGCCAAACGAACGAACCAATGTTCTCGGTATACCGGCTTCAATGTCATACATGTATAGTTTGTAATTATCACCATTCTGTGTGCCGACGACCAGATGCACGAAATTATTTTCCACATCGTTCGTGTAGTCTTGCCATTGGTAAGACAAATAAGTAATGGCCTCTCCCGCACCAATGCCGCTTAATGTGACAGGAGTGGGGTTTTCCGTATAGTTGGACAGATTATACGTATAAAGCTGGTTGTCCGATATGAAATACAGCAAGTTGGTCGTTCTGGCATTCACAGCAAAAGCCGTAGCTGAAGCCAATTTGGAGTCAGCTGGAATTTCTTGCCGACCTATGGTCCGAGGCGAAGGTGCAAAAGCACCAATGACAGGAGCTTCCATCTCGTAAATGTAGCGTTGCCCACCGTTATCCTCCAGCAAGAAATAGCCTTTGGCATCGGTCTGTGACAATCCACACATCAAGCACTCCATGCCGGCAGTGGAAAAACCATTCTCATCATACGTGTACAAATCACCAAACTGTATGTTGTCAGTACAATCGATGCGAGACTCTTCATTATTCCAATAATAAGCACAATAATCACCATCAGACATCACAAACTGGCTGCCACCTCCTGTCCTAGTCGGGACTCCGATGGCACCGGATGTGGGCATCATGGAAGAAATATAAGCCACATTGCATCCCTCGCTTGTAAGCAGATAGTTACTATTTCCAAACGTGAAAGCGGTGTAAGGGACAACACTTGCATCCAGACCTCCGGTAACAATGCTGGCAGCATCATGCACCTTCTCCAAATCTTTCGTATTGAAGAATGCTATCTGTCTGTCCTCTGTCGTCACACACAAAGTATGTACGGCTTTGGACTCATTGTCTTCACCAAGCATCGAGTGAGCCTGCAATGCACCAAGCGACAGTGGCTTTCCCTGCATAGGCCCATTCTGTGTAGCTTCCAGCAAGTCAGTCATCATTTCACCATCCCGGTTATACAAGTCAAGTTCTGTATTACCGTCTGCAGTCTCTTTCAACACATAAAAACCACGGGTGAACATGGTCTGTGCATTCAGCGATGTAGTGGCCATAGAAAAATAACCATTCGAAGCCGATGTAACTTTTAGCATAATGGTGTATAAACCAATAGGGCACTCCACCGTGTAATGTAAGTCTTTCTCTGTGCTAATAAGTTCTGCTTCATAAGGTTCCTCTTCTTCCCAATTCGTAGATCCCTTATTTTCTTCATCCGGACTCCACATCCACCATTCATAAGTCAAGTCGGCATACTTTGAAGTTATCTTCGGGCTTATCTCAAGCACCTCTCCATTGTAGGAGTTCAACGTATATGATTCGCCCAACCCTTCAATCACAATTTCATCTACAGTCGTATAGTCGTAATTGCCGTCATCGTCAAAGCATGATGAAAGCATACACACGGCCAACATCAAGATGCAATAATATATTTTCTTCATAAATCGCAAGTTTTAACGGTTAAAATCCACAAGTACATAATCATATTCCTCGCCTTCGCGTAACGGTTCTTCATGGGTTGCATTGTACTCTTCCAAAGCATTTTGCAATTGGGCTTGCAGACCAAAAAGCACATTTTGGTCGTTTGACAGATAACCTAATATATCCGTATCTACATACTCATTGTCCCATCGAAAACCAGTCTCATCAATCATAAACTGATGCTTCACCTTGCCATAAGTACCAAAGAAATGCCTACAATATGAGTCCCAATTATTGGGCTTTATCAGCTGGTCGGCTATAACGATATTACGATAAGACTGTTCCTTTGAGACAAATGAAAAGTCATCATTGCTTTGGAAAGTAACTTTCAACATATGGTCGGCTTCCTGAAGTGAAGCATCACGCAGAAGCACAACAGGAATCACGGCTGAAGTTGCATTGGCTGGCAAAACATATTTGGAAACCAAAGACGGGTCGTCAAAGGGAACATAATGTACACCGGCTTGTGCGTCATTGTTGCCTGTAGGTATCTGCCGCAAAGAAATGACACGATCATAATCCACCACATTGCCCAGCAAAGCGACATCTAGCTCCACAGTATCCACTGTCACATCGCTAGGGCCAAATGCAAAGGAATAAGAATAAGTGGAATCTCTTGCATATTGATATTCAAACATCAGCCCGCATTCTTCATAATCATATACAGGCAAATCTTTCTCGCACGACACAAAAGGAAATGCCATGCAGAGAACAAACAACGATTTATATAATTTCTTCATAACCATAATCTTTCCTTTAAACGATTAGAAATCTGTATCCGGATTGGGAATAATGTAAAGTCCCTCATCCATGGTCATACTTTCATTGGACCACAAATTCCGAGTGTTATTCCGCTTGTAATAATAGAACATCTGCCCTTCGGCAAAGAACTCGCGACGATATTCTTTCGGCAACTCTGTCATTACCTCATCCATTGACTTGAAATAATCCGTACGCGATACTTCTTTCGAAATCATGTAGGTGGAGTAAAGCGTATTGGCCTCTGCCAATGTGGAAGCCCCTTCAATGGCTATCAAATACATTTCAGACAGACGGAGCAAAGGAATGACACCTGCCGGTGATTCCTCTGATACATAATACTTACTGATACTCGGATATACGTCAGACTGCCCATCTCTTGTATCTGCCCACATGAACCGGGAGCGAATATCATTGGCATCGCATCCTTGGAATAAATCAGCTTTCCAAGATGTGGTCAAAGTCAGATTATCCTGTCTATTTACTCCGCTAAGCGAATTCACACTTGTTGGTATCCCATGAAGCAAAGGAACGGATATATCATACAGATTATCAAAATATAACGAAAACAAACATTCAGAAGGCGACATATAACGGCGATTTGTTGCCTGCCCATAATCTGTAGCACTACTCAATGTCACCACAGGATCACCATCAACAGTAGTTGCATTGATCACTTCCATAGCTATGTCGTGTGCTGTAGTCTTGTCTCCTAAATACATATACATACGAGCTTCCAGTGCACGCACAGCCCAATAATTCATACGATATTGACGAAAAGTCATGAAATCATCCTCCACGGAGACTCCATCTCCAAGCTCATTAAGCTCAGCCAATGTATATTGAAATATCGGATCATTGTCTTTCAACAAAGCCTTCGCCTGTTCAATGTCGGCCTTGAGTTTTGCCACATATTCATCAAATGTACAATAGTTCAAATCCTCTTCATACGAAGTAATCTCCGAATAAGGCAAACTTACCTGAATAGTCGCATTATTGGGAACTTGACCAAATAGGCGAAGAATGTCCAAATGCAGAAATGCACGAAGACCGTAAGCCTCGCCTTCCACCACCGCGCGAGAAGCAGCATCGGGTATGGAAGAACCCTTGCCGTCACGAAACGCTTTTATCACCATGCTCGTTTCCAATACAGCATTATAGAGATTAGAATACAACGTTTGAAATACATCTTGCGTCATCGTTTGGCTATAATCATGCACACGCAGATAATAGTTTTCTTGAATATTATCCCTATAATCTATACCACCGTCCATATACCAAAGAGAAGCCAAAGCATCTACATTGGACATAGTCATACGAGTGCCATATAAATCAGTCTTGGCTAAATCGGAGTAACAGCCAGTCAATGCCCCTTTAAACCCATCATAGGTGTCAAACATCTCCTCTGCGTCTTTTTCTATATTTTGCTCTACATCAAGCCAATCACTACATGAGGTAAATCCACCAAGCAGCAAAGCCGACAGCAAGAAGGATATATATTTCTTTTTCATAACAAAATACTTTACAACAATTAATAATTAGAATAAGAATGTTACACTTCCCTGAATGTTCCGTGCAAACGGATAGGAAGTTCCACGTTCATACTTGATGGACGAGAAATGCCATAAATCACTCATATTGATGCCAAAAAGAACACTTTGCAACTTCGTGGTGCGTTTCAGCCATTCGGTATCCCAGCGGTATTGCAGGCTGACGGACTGGATGTCAAACCAATTATCGTCCATCACGAAACGTGAACTGGCGTAGGTCGATTGGTTACCATAACCTTTGAAAAACTTCTTGTCACCCGGTTTCTGCCAACGGTCAGAAAACACGCGCTTGTCCACGTTTTGACTTCCTATCGTACCGTTGGTTACCTCCACACGGTTAATCAACGTACTGTTATAGGTCTGGCCACCCCATTGGTAAGCAAACGAGATGTTAAGCGTAAAGTCTTTCCAGCGAAACATGGTGCTGGCATTACCTCGATAGGGTGAACCATAGGTGGCATCCACACCGGCATATACATAATCTTCCTTGCTCCATGTCTTTGTCACATTTCCATTCTTGTCCAAATACAATTCCTGTCCGGTAGCAGGGTCGATACCCAACGAACGTACGACGTATATGCCATACATGGAACGTCCTTCATACATCAAACGTGCCGGCTGAGTCCTGTTTTCAGTGGCATTGGCTGAGAGGTATTCCATATTGTCCGTCATGATGGCATCCGACAACTTACGTATTTCATTCTTGTTATATATCAACTGACCACTGACCATCCAAGTGAAATCACGCTTCATGTCGCGAATCAGATAAGCACTCAACGAAGCTTCGAAACCACTGTTGCGCACCGTGCCCACATTGGCTGAATAAGAAGGAAAGCCCGTTGCCAAAGGCAAGTCCATGGACGAAACCAACGCCTTCGTATCCTTTATATAATAATCAAATGCACCAGTGATACGGTAGTCAAAGAGCGAGAACTCCAGACCGATGTTCGTTTCATAAGTGTCTTGCCATGTCAGGTTTCTGTTGCCAAAGCCTTGCAAATGGGCTGCATTCCAATTCACATAACGATCACCTGAGGTATAAGCATACATCGTGCGGGCATCAGCGGCATCAAAATCCATGGCACCGGTAATACCATAAGAAGCTTTCAGACGTAAGTTATTGACCACAGAGGCAACGTTTTCCATAAACTTCTCATGATGCAAGTTCCATCCTACACCGACGCTCCAGAACGGGGCGAAACGTTTGTCTGCACCAAACTGGGAACTGCCATCGATACGAAACGAACCATCAATAAAGTAACGGTTGTCATACGTATAGTTCACGTTGCCCGTGTAACCCACACGGCGGCTTACCACCTCACTGCCCGTCGGAGTGCCTCCACTCTCATATTGCAAGGCGTTAGTGATGAATGACAAATCTTGGTTGCTGAAACCCTCGGCTACAAATGTGTAGAGCTTGTCCTTGCTCTCCGACACCGAGAAGTCAAAGCCTGCATAAAGCTGGTGCTTATCCTTGAAGGTCTTCGTGTAACTCAACGTCAGGCGACCGTCATATGTGAAATTGTCGCCTGAGCCATACGTGTAGCGGCCTTTCCGGCGTATCCCCTCCAGCGTGCTGTTGTATTCACTTTTATTGAACTCCGAATGCTCGGCAGGAAGAAACTGGTCGCTGGTAGTACGTGTGGTGGAGATACCGAACTGTCCACGTAAAATCAATTCAGGAAGGATGCTCCACTCAATAGAGAAGTTGTTGATGATGCCCAACGCACGAGTCTTGTCGAAAGTATTAAGCGTAGCATCATAAAGCGGGTTTTGCACTTTATCGCTCGTGGAATGAAGCCCGTCGAAGTATTGTATCAAGTTGCCTTCATCGTCATAAGGACGGTAGTAAGGTTGCATCTGAACATATGTACTGAATGAGCCATATGGACTTTCGTCACTCAATGTGTTGCTGATGTTCGTGTAGTTGCGGAACAAAAGGTTCTTATAGGAATACATCAACGTGATGTCACCGTTGAACACACGACGAGAAGACCCCTTCATGGCACCAGCCGTATCACGATAAGAAAGTGATGTTCCCCAGCGGAACTCATCACGACCACCTTCAAGACGAAGGTTATAGTTCTGGCCTACACCCGTGCGAAGAGGCTTACTTAGCCAGTCCGTATTCACACCTGAAAGAACATCGCGCAAACGTTTCTGATAATCTTGCTGATATTCCATAGTCTTAGTAGGATTTCCCTCAGACTCATACAACCCTACAATACGTTCCAACTCCAGTTTATCACGAGCGTTAAGCAAATCATAAGAAGTCAAGTCGGGCACTTCAAAGCTGATGCCAGCCGTAGCTGTCATCTTCAACTTTCCCGGTTCGGGCTGCTTCGTCTCGATGACAATGACACCGTTGGCACCACGTGAACCATAAATGGCCGTGGCAGAAGCATCTTTAAGAATAGTAATGGATTCTATCTCCTCGTCATTGTAGTCCATTAATTTGGTTAAAGAGATTTCAAAGCCATCCATGATGATGAGCGGCGTGTTCACGTTCGTATTGGTCGTCTCATTCAACTCATCCAGACTCAGCGGCAGCGACGACGTACCACGGATATTCATCTGCGGCAGGGCATTCGGGTCACTACCAAACGCATTGTTCATGGGAATGTTCAGCGAAGCGTCAGCATTACGCAGAGTCTGGAGCAGGTTTTGGCCTTTATACATCTTCAGTTTCTCCTGCCCGATGGTGGTCGCTGCGCCGGTATAGCTCTCGCGGGCCTTGCGGAAGATACCCGTCACCACCACGTCGCCCAGCGTCTTCGAGTCAGACTCCAGGAGTACCTCCATGTTCGGGAGGGCCTCAAGGGTCTGGGTCTTCATGCCGATGTAAGAGATTAGGAGGTTAGAGCCGTCGGGCACGTCGTTCAACGTGAAGCGGCCATCGATGTCCGTAGCGGCACCCTTGTCTGAACCTTCCACACGGACCGAAGCACCAATTACAGGAAGGCCGTCCTCTTTCGAAATAACCACTCCAGAAATTTTTCTACCTCCTCCCACAGGTTTTTTACTCCCATTTTTCAGACGGTTCACGTTGATGAAACGACCGTCGATGACGTACTCGAAAGGTTTGTCTTTCAAAATCATCTGCAAGGCGGACTCCACTGTCGCGTCTTTCACCCGCCCGTTCACCTGGTATCCGTCCACATCATCGTAAGAGAACAGAATCTTGTAACCGGACAATCCTTCCAACTTCTTCAAGGCGGAGGACAAGCTCTCTCCGTTCAACTCCATGGTGACGCGTTTCCCATCGCTCTTGTCCTGTGCCTGAACCGGAGGCGCGAGGAACAAGCTGCATAGAAGCATCACAAGGCTTAACAGTCTACATTTCTCCATAATTTTACTTTGTTTTGAGTTAACATTCTTTTTTCTTTCTCTACTTATAATACGTTTCAGAAAAAAAATCGGGTACGATTTTTGCGTTTTTTTTCACTCAAAACTGAAAAAAGTTTGTAACGTGCTAATTTTGTTAAAGTTACAGAGGGAGAAAAAAGCCCCCGCCATAGAGAATAGCGAGGGCACTCGTAAAAGATGACGCCATAAAGCAGTTTTCAAAACTGCGAACTTGATGTAACCCGGTTGCAAACAGATTTCATCCGTCACGCCCGTGCGCGGCGGGGCAGGAAGGCTTGCAGCAAGGCCCAGGCCACGAGGTAAGCGAAGCCGGCAATCATGAAGACAACGAAGTAGCTGCCCGTGATTTCCAACACGTTGCCGACTAACGAGGCGGCCAGCACGCCCCCGACGGAACCGGCAAAGCTGGACATGGAGGTCATCGTGGCGACACTGCTCTTGGGGTAATAGTCGGAAACGACGGTGTAGATGTTTGAAGCCCAACCTTGATGGGCGAAGCAGGCGAGGCTGATGATGAGAATGCTACCCCAGAGAGAACCGATGCCGGGAATGAGCAGGACAGGGATGACGAGCAGGGCGCAGACAAGCAAGCCCGTGCGGCGGGCGAAACCCACGCTGCGGCCCAGGGCGATGAGGCGGGAAGAGATGTAGCCGCCGGCGATGCCGCCGAAGGAAGAGAAGGTGTAGATGACGATGAGCGGGAGGACCATCTGCTGGATGTGCACGCCATAGGCCTTTTCAAGGAAATCAGGCGTCCAGAAAAGGAAAAACCACCAGACCCAGTCACACACGAAGCGCGCCAGGCAGATGCCCACCGTGCTGCGCTGCTTCATCAAGGCCCACCACGTCGGACGCGGGCCTTCCTCTTCAGGCGCGGCTGCGGACGCCGTCTTCTCGTCTTGGTTGATGTAGTCGTATTCAGCCCGGCTCAACCCCTTGGCCTCACGGGGGACACGGTAGCACCAAAGCCAGAACACCATCCACACGAGGCCCAGCGCACCGGTGATGATGAAAGCCATCTGCCAGCCGTAGGCCACAGTGACACAAGTGACGATGATGGGCGAGACGACAGCTCCGATGTTGCTTCCTGCATTGAATATGCCCGTGGCCAACGCGCGTTCCTTGACGGGAAACCATTCAGCCGTAGCCTTGATGGCTGCGGGGAAATTGGCGCTCTCGCCCAACCCGAGGAAGAAGCGGGCGATGCCGAAACCCAGTGCGCCGCGCGCCGCAGCGTGGAAGCAACCGGCCAGACTCCAGACGACAATGGCCACGGCGTAGGATATGCGTGTGCCGAACTTGTCGATGATGCGTCCGATAAAGAGGAGGCCGACAGCGTAGGCGGCCTGGAAGGCTGAGACGATGTAGCCATAGTCGGCTTCAGAGATGTGGATGTCGTCAGTGATGATGGGCTTGAGCATGCCGAGCACCTGACGGTCGATGTAATTGATGGTGGTGGCGAAGAAAAGCAGGGCGATGATGCGCCACCGATAATGCCCCACACGGGGAGACAGTTGTGATGAATTCATGTCACGTGTGTTTTTTACAGGTTAATAGTTTAAGATTATCATATAGTAAGGCAAAATTACAAAGTTTCAAGAAATATCCCTAAGTCCGGGATACAAAAAAATCCGCCGCCTGCGCATGCAGACTGCGGATTTTTGTCTCTTTGTGCCCTGAGGCCCTATGCAACGGTCATTGCTGCGGTGCTTCCGTGCCGGCTGCAGGAGCTTGCCCTTCTGCCGGAGTGTCCTGTGCGGGAGCTTGTTGTTCTGCCGGGGCCGCTGTCGAAGCGTCGAAACCGGGGATGCCCTGCGGGTTGGTCTGGCTGCCACGCTGAGCTTCCTCCATCAACACGGACTCATGCTGGCCGGCCGAAGGCAAGGCATAAGCAGAAATCACGCTCACGACCACCATGAAGATGGCCAGGCCCCATGTAGCCTTCTCAAGGACGTCAGTCGTCTTGCGCACGCCCATAATCTGGTTTGACGATGCGAAACCGGCAGCCAAGCCGCCGCCTTTGGAATTTTGAATCAAGACGATGAAGCACATCAGAACGGATGCCACGACAATCAGGCAGACTAATATTACAAATACGGTCATTTTATTGTTTTGATTTAGCGTTAATAATCAATTCTTCCAACTGTTTTATTTGGTTTGCAAAGTAAGTGCTTTTTTTTGGATATTTCAAACTAAGCTTTTTAATTATTTCAATGGCCTTGGCATATCGCTGCTGTTTGATATAGATTTTGGCCAAGGTTTCGGTGAAATAGCTATCATCGTCACTCTCAGCATCCTCATCGGCTGCCGCTGCTGACGTGTCGGTCTCGTCATGCACCTTGGAGAAAGCATAACCGGCATCGGCCTTCTCGATAAAATCGTCGATCAGACGCTGGCCGCGCATGGGGCTGGCGGCAACAGGCTCATCCGAAGAGACTTCCCCGCGCAGGAGATAAGAAGCATAGTCCGTCGCTATGCCACTGCCGATGGCTGCATAAGTCGACTCCTCAGGCATCGACGAAAGGTAGGCGTCAATGATGGCCAGCGTGCGGTCGCCAGCCGAAGCCTCCTCCGCAGACGTGCCGGACGACTTCACCGGCAGCCGCAGGTCGCCTTCAAGGAAATGATAGAGGAAGGCACGGTGAGTGATGTAGACGACCGAACGGCACAACTCCTGCTCGAAAGCAGGGTCGCCGAGCACGCGAAGATTCTTCAAATAGAGCAGGCGGGCCGCCTGATAATAAGGATAGCGGGCCAGCACGCCGCACAATGCTTCCAGCGAATCGCGGTCGAGCTTTTCAGGATGGGCGAGATAGGTTTGCAGGTCTATCATGAGCAGTTCAGGCATTACGTCACCAGTTGGCCACTGTGGCATTGAATATCTGGTCGACAATCTCCGTCGTCATGTCTTCGATCAAGCCGTCCTGCACGGAGGTGAGTTGCAGGGTGGAGTCATACGTCTGCGAGGCGGTGAACTTCTGCTCGAAGTCCTCGGCATGGTTCGTGTTGTTCACAAAGCGCACATTGACCGTCAGACGCAGTTCCACTTGGGCGGAATAGCCGTCAGCAGCCACAGACTTGTTATACACGTCATAGCCCGTGATTTCACCCGACACTTCCAAGTCGCCTCCACGCTTGACAAACCGCAGCTTTGTCTGCTGCGCATAGGCATCCTGCAACTTGTTGTTGAATGTCGAAGCCAAAGGACCGTATTGGTAGAGGGCACGGTTCTCGAAGGTGTTGACCGTAATGGTCTTCACCTTATCATAATTGATGGAAGCACCGTTGAAACGATACGACACAGTGCACGAGAGAAGCGTCATGAGCATAAAAAGCGCGTATGCCCCCCGGCGGAGGTGTTTATTCCCAACCATATTCTTTGAGTTTTCTGTAGAGTGTACGTTCTGATATATTCAAGTCTTTGGCCGCGCTCTTGCGCTTGCCGTGATTTTTCTCCAACGCCTTCTTGATGAGTTCGCGCTCGGCATCGTCCAGCGAAAGCGATTCTTTGACATGCTCGTCGGTGTCCTGCACGTCGCTCACAGGCGGCTTGACGGGAGCGGATATGTCAATGGTCGCCGGCACCGGCTTCACAGGGACTGTCATCAACTGCACATCGGCATGCCCCGGATAATAGGGCACGGCTGATGAAGGCGCAGTCTGGCCACCGGCTTTGCGCTCGCTCATGATTTCGCCTACCAGGCGTTTCAGTTCCGTCACGTCGCTGCGCATATCGAAGAGCACTTTGTAGAGAATCTCGCGCTCGCTCTCGAAGCCTCCGCCTTGCCTGCCTCCGACGTGGGGCACAAGTGTGGGAAAACGGCTTTCCTCATGCAGGGGAATATATGTCTGCAACGTGGCGGCGTCGATCTCACGCTTCTTCTCGATGATGGATATTTGCTCGGTAATGTTCTTCAACTCACGAATGTTACCCGGCCACGGGTATGTCATGAGCACACGGCGCGCATCATCCGTAAGCTGGATGGGAGGCATGTGGTAGTTTGCAGCAAAGTCGGAAGCAAACTTGCGGAAGAGCAGATAGATGTCATCCTTGCGCTCGCGCAAAGGGGGTATCTTGATGGGCACAGTGTTCAGACGATAATAGAGGTCCTCGCGGAAACGGCCATCGATGATAGCCTGTGACAGATTGACGTTTGTCGCAGCCACAATGCGCACATTGGTCTTCTCCACTTTCGACGAACCCACTTTGATGAATTCACCCGTCTCCAGCACGCGCAGCAGGCGGGCCTGCGTGGAGAGGGGCAGCTCGCCCACTTCATCAAGGAAAATAGTGCCCCCGTCAGCCTCGCCGAAATAACCCTTGCGCTCGCCTATGGCACCGGTAAACGCCCCTTTCTCATGGCCGAAAAGCTCAGAGTCGATGGTGCCTTCAGGGATAGCGCCGCAGTTGACCGCGATATATTGCCCATGCTTGCGGCTGCTGTTCTGATGGATAATCTTGGGGAAATGCTCCTTGCCCACGCCGCTCTCGCCGGTGATGAGCACCGAGAGGTCGGTGGGAGCCACCTGGATGGCGATGTCTATCGCGCGGTTCAGCCCTTCGGAATTTCCGATAATGCCGAACTTGAGTTTCACTTGTTGAATGTCTGCTGTGACCATGTCTTTCATTTGATTTGGCAGACAAAAATACGAATAATGACGGAATCCGACTGCAATTTTGGCAGTTTTTAGCATTCAGGACAAACGCAGTCCGGCTTCTCTCTCCCTTCTCTTAAGTTAGGCCTGACGAGCCATTAAGGCCGCCCGACCATCCCCTTTACTCCGCTCTTGTCTACCCTCTACTCCGTCCGAGCACGGACTTAACTCCGCCCACGCCCGCCCTCTATGCCCAGCATCTCCTCCGGCAATTACCTGATTTTCACACGTCCGCAAAAACTACAAGTCGCTTTCATCCGGCATAAAAAAACTCCCGCCCGGCAAATCGGCAACCGGACGGGAGTCAAACTTAGTGAGAGGGAAAAATGGAATGTTTATATCACATGATTACATGTTATCACCATAGCCCGCCAAGAATGTGCTATTTGCATCATTTGCGCCCCAGAAACCTGAGCAGTGATGCAAAATGTGCGGGAATGTATGCGTGATTTGTCGCGTGGAAAGATCTACAAACAACACAGTCCCCTTGCGCTCCTCGGAGCTGCTTTCGTCGTAGGCGACAACCACCAAGCGATTGCCAAGCGCCGACAGGCCTAAGTATTCCACTTCGCCGTATTCGGCCGGAATGGAACAAACCAAGACGGGTGCTTCTGGCACACCTCCGGTAGCACAATAATAGATATTGTTTCCCGCATTGACATAATATTGATAGGCAGAGGCTCCTGTACGTCCCCCGACGGCGATGCTGGCATTTTCATCCATACCGGGCAATGCAAATTCATACACACCCGTATAGACCGGATTCGGTACCGGATTGACTCCATTGATCCAAGGACGGCTGTATGTGTACACCCGCATCATGTCGGGCGCGGCTGTCACCACCTTACAGGCATGGCTTCCTGCATAGTAATCCGAGATGGCCAGCACCTCTCCTTCGACGACCGGATTGGTCGCATCCGGATTGTCTTCCGAGGCCACCGGTTCCATCACCCTGTCCCATGCGTTGTTGTCCACCTCAAAGCCTTCGGGGATGTCCTCGCCATTGTTCCTGTAAGCCTGAATCGTATAGACACGGCGGCTCTGTTCGTCAAACACCCAAGCGAAAATGTCCGGTCCCATTCCGATGACAGCATGACTCCAATAATAATCCTGTGTATGGCGTGCAGGACGATAGAGTTTGCTGTTGGTGTAATAAATGAATTGCCCATTGCTGACAAATGCCATGTAGGTGCCCTGTATGTTGACCAACACTTCCTCCGGATTGAACGTATAGCCTCCTTCCTGGTCGATAAAGCTGTTGCTGGAGAGCAGGTAGGTCGGCTCGAAGGCACTGTTGTCCGTCACGATAGCCGGATACTCGCCTTCGCCGGACAAAAACATCAGTGTCCATTCATAGCTTCCATTCGCCTGATTGTAGCCGTATGTACCAAATATCTGTCGCGGGTCGTTGCCGAAAGCCTGGTCGGCGACGCCGGTCGTATATTTCACGTCGTCCACAGTCGAATCATCGGTCGACTTCGCTTGAATGTAAGCCATTTCAGTCGAGTTGTCGTCCAAGCGAGTGAAGAAATAATATCCATAGTTGAACGGGTTCATCACCTGGATGTTGAACGTCTGGATATACTGCATGCCGGTGTCGTTGTCCGTGATGGTCAGCGCGCAAAGTTGATCACCGTAGTCCAACGGCGGAAGCATCGTGTCCAGAATGCGATCCGTGGACACTTCCATGCCATTGATGGTCCACTGATAGCTCAGATTGCTGGTCGCTTCGTCGAGCACAGTGATTGTCGGGGTTGCCACAATCTGTGAACCGGCCTCATAGACGGCATTCACCTCGATGCCTTCGATTGTGACCTCATTGATTTGCGTATAATCATAGTTTCCTTCATCTTCCGAACATGCCCCCAAGGAGAAAGCCAGAGCGAAGGCCATTGTATATGGAAATAAAAATCGTTTCATGTCTATTATGATTTATTGTTATACATTTCCCGGTATTCTGATAGGTTCAGTTCCCCCTTCGGGAATAATGTCATTCTCCAAGAAATATTCTTGCAGCTGTCGATAGTACAATCCCATAACCGGATAGCTATAGAAAGACGGGCTCGGCGGCATGTTGTCCCAATACATGGGTTCTCCGTTGTATGGATGCCGCATCGGGTCGACTCCTTCCTGGTAGATTTCAATCCACTTGCGATACACCTCCGGATAGTAGTTCCCAAAATATCCATATCCCATATACGTGTCCCACCAATCCGGCTTTGCCAGAATGTCTGAGAACGAGACAAGCACCTCCTCCAGGTTGCCATAGCCCAAAGCAAAGTGCTCATTGGGCAATACACGCAGTGTGACATGCATCCATTGATGTGCCATCACGTCGGTCCGCTGGATTGTCATCCGGATGGTATCGGTCAGCTCACCGGCCTTAATGGAGCGGTTGTTGATAATGCTGGGGTCCCATTCAGCAGAAGTGGCCGTCGTATTGTCGGTGACGACTTCGATGCCGTAAGGCCGGTCATAATCAGCAGCCATTCCGATGGTCTTGACCACGACGTTGATGGTCGTATCTGTCACAGTCTCCGGATCAAGCGCAAAGGAATACATGATGCTATCTTCACGGTAGGTCGTCTCTGTACCGTCCGAGCCGATTACATAAGGAACATCAAAATAGATATAGCTAGTCGACGTATCATACGAATCGATGCTGTCGCTGTCGCAAGCACCCGCCACGACAAGCAGCCCTAAAAGCCAACCTGCACAGCGGCATTTTTTCATAAAGTCATATAATCTGTTCATAATGTTTGTGCTTTTAATTTAAAGTTAGTTTTGAGACGCACCAGTTCCCGGTCTTTCGATGTTTGCATATTCATATTCATCGTCAGGTATCGGCAACACAAAGATGTTGTCGTTGGCCGTCACAGTCTGCCCGCGCATGTTCGTAAAGTCACGGAACAAACGTTTATACATGAAGAACATGCGACCTTCCCCAATGAAGTCTTTACGTGCGTCGTTGACCAGATAGGTCATCATCTGCTCATCCGTATATGGGCCGCCGGAAAGAGGCTCCAAGCGACGACTCGTGCGCACCGTGTTCAGATATTCGAGCGCAAGTGTGTTGTCTCTCCCGATTTGTGCTTCACAAGCGATGTAATAAATCTCGGACAACCGCATGATGGAAATTTCCGGGAAATAAGCCTCCGGCAGGCCTTGACGCGGTTCGGCTTGTTTATACTTCATGAAATCATAGTTACTATTTTCCTGATTCCAGCTGAACCACAGTGTACGCATATCATTTGCACTGCCATCCACGGCTCCACTTGGCGCGTAAATACGACTTATCAAATCTGAATGCCTGTCTTCATCAATCACCATCGCACTCTGGTCAATACTGGTAATGCCTCCGCCCATGCCAAAGTACGTATCTGTGATGTCATACAGATTGTTTACATAGAATGAACCCAGCATCTCCTTGGCAAAGTTGTAGATTCTGGAATTCTCGCTGCCTGTCATGTCTTGTGTCTCCATCAAGGAAATGATGCCATCCGTCTCTTCCATCACCCGCGTAGCATAGGTATATGCCGCATCTTTGTTTTGGCGAAGCATTTCCAGACGGGCCATCAAGCCTAGCGCACAGAAGTAGTTCATGCGGGCACCACGATAATTGAGCACATCCTGATAGTCCAGTACCGAATTGTTCAAATCACCGTCACGGCCCACGTTCGGGTCGCGGATAGGGTCGTCAGCCAACAGTTCCAACGCACGGTTCAAGTCTTCAGCAGCTTTCTGCAACACGACTTCACCTGTATCAAAGCCCTGACTGATGTTATTATATTCCGTGCGATAAGCGACAGCCGGCTTCTGCAAATCGGCCGTAGTGTGGATGACAGGACCAAAGATTTCAAACAGCTCCATATGAGCCAGCGCGCGCAACCCATAAACCTCACCCAGCAGCAAATCATAATTGCTTATATTCTCCTTGTAAGGGTCAGAATAATAGATAAAGGCATTACACTGCGTAATAGCCTGATAGAGATTCTGCCAAACAGTTCCAAACGTACCAGTGATATTCGTATCCTCATAATCATACAAAGAAGCGCGGTAGTATTGGTGATCTGTATGAGTCGACAAATCATAATATTGAGCAAGGATGTCTATCAAGCCAAAAGAGAGAGTTTGTCCAAACAGATTTGAGCCAGAAAGCGTATAATAGATACCACCCACGACAGAATTGCATCCTTTGGTGGTTTCATATAAGTCCTCAGCCTCGATTTGTCCCTGCGGAGTGACATTCAGCCAATCGTTGCACGAAGGAAACAGCATCAGGCAGGCAACGGATAATATAGAAAATAACTTTTTCATGTTTGTGTGTCAATTACAAGGTTAAATACTGATGTTTAGGCCAAAGACAAAGCTCCGGGCAAACGGATAGTCCAAACCACGTTCCATCTTGATGGAGGACAAGTGGAACAGGTCATTGGCATAGAACGACAAGCGCAGCGTACTAATCTTATACGGCTGAATCCACTTTTTCGGGAAATCGTATGACAAAGAAAGAGACGTAAAGTCCAAATAGTTGTCGCGTTGCACAAAACGAGTGGAGATGTAAGTCTGTCCATAGTCGCGAATGTTGCGATAAAGAGCATGTTGTCCCGGAGTTGTCCAACGGTCGCTCAGCACGCGACGGTCAGCATTATAAGAAGGATTAGCACCTTCTACGCGCTGGGACAACGTCGAGTTATAAGAGTCACCACCCAAACTGTATTGGAAGATTGCATTCAAGTTCCAACCTTTCCAATAGAGGTTTGTCGAAATGTTTCCATAAACATCCGGCTCCGTATCACCACAGAGTACTTTATCAGCAGCATCCCATTCGTAGGTCAGCGTACCGTCTTTCTTCACATAGATTTCCTGACCGGTAGCAGGGTCAATGCCCAGCGAAGGCACAGCTTTGATAGCACTCATCGACTCGCCTTCTTCATACACGGCTCCCGGAATCTCCATCTCCTCATTATTCTGGTCATTCAAACCTCTCAAAGCATTGTTAATCCTGCTCAGCTTGTTACGGTTCTGCGAAGCCTGCACATTCACACGCCATTCGAGATCGTTTGCCGGATCGCGCAAGATGGAAGCGCCAATGTTAAGTTCCCAACCACGGTTCTTGATCTCACCTAAATTACTAGTGAATGAGTTGCTGGGGAAACCAAGCGAAGGAGCTACAGTAATGGTAGTCAACATACCATCTGTACGTTTCCAATAGTAATTGAACGTTACAGACAAGCGATTTTTCCATAGACCGAGGTCAAAACCGATGTTGGTGCTGTATTGGTTCTGCCACTTCAAATCTGGATTTCCATAGCCCATGAGAGTAGCCGGAATCAAATCATTGTACAGACGCCCCGTCTGATATTGATACATGGTCTTTGCCTGATAAGCAGAAAATTCCTGATTACCGGTCACACCATAGGATGCTCGAATCTTCAAGAGGTCAAGCACGGAACTTGATGACCAGAAATGTTCCTTATGAACGTTCCAACCGCCACCGACGCTCCAGAACGGTGCCCAACGCCTATCGGCTCCAAACTGAGACGAGCCGTCGTAACGTCCGGAAAGGTCAAGGAAGTAGCGGTCATCATATATGTAGTTGAAGTTGGCAAGCATACCTATGGAACGCACGGTGCTTTCACTGCTTGCCGGACGTGAGTTTTCCAAATACTGGATTGCAAATGCAGGGTCTGAATAGCGGTCATCAGCAAAACCGGTCGCCGTGAAACCATGAGAATCCGATTCTTGCTGATTGATTTCAGCACCACCTCCGAAAAAGAGCATATGCTTATTGAACTGTCGGTTGTAGTTCACGGTCAACTTACCGCTATAATTCAAATATCCGCCATCGGAAAGAGTTATCTCACCACGGTCTACAAGGTCGACCGGAGTGTATGTCGGGTTCCCGTTTTCATCCAAAACGTTATCATTCATGGTCAGAAATTCAGAAGAGTATGGAGAGCGGTAATATTCACTGCCCGTATTGCCTTTCTCAATGCGGAACTGACCTATCAAACGCCAGCCATTGCCAATAATCCAGTCTGCACTCAGTTCGTCGGCAAAGTATTCCGTATCACTGAAGCTACGGTTGGGAAGAGCGGCCTCATAAAGTGGATTGGGACTACCGTCAGTCAAAGTCGGAAGCAGCTGGCCGTTATCATCCCACGGACGCTCGTAAGGATTGGCTGAAGCGTATGTGCTATAACTTCCGTAAGGAGAATCATAAGCATGCGTATTGGAATAAGTGGCATAATTGCGAATAATGACTTTGTCCTTAATGCGGTATTGCAAGCTAAATCCCAAGCCATAACGATTACGGCCTGACTCTTTCATCACACCTTTGTTCTGGTCGAAATAACCATCGATGCTGTAAAGTACGTTTTCTGCACCACCTTCCACCAGGATGGAGTGTGTGTGACTGAATGAGTTTGTCACCGGCTGCGCCAGCCAATCGGTATTTACTCCTTCCAAGATATTTTGATACTTCCGATAATATTGCTGCTGACGGGTATAAGTTGTCTCCAAGTCGCCCGGAACGGCATCATACAGACCGGCCAAGCGTTCATATTCCAGCTTCTCGCTGGCATTCATCAGGTCATAGTCTGTCAGGTCGGCGATGGCTATGGTCGGCTTGAAGTCGTAAGTCACACGGAGCTGGCCGGGTTTGGGCTTTACGGTCTCAATGACAACGACGCCGTTGGCTGCACGCGAACCGTAAAGGATGGTAGCAGAGGCATCCTTCAAGATGGTGATGCTTTCGATGCGGTTCACGTCCATATCATATACCTTCTGTGCAGTAGTCTCAAAGCCGTCGAGGATGAAAAGTGGAGCGGAAGAACCCTCCTGGAACGAGCCACGACCACGGATGGTGAAATCCGGCAGGCTGTTCGGGTTAGAACCTGCGAGGTTGTTCTCCGTAATCTTAAAGCCGGCATCGAGGGCACTCAGAGTGGTAAAGATGTTTCCCGTGTGCACCTTTTGCAAGTCTTCTTTCTTAATTGTAGTCACAGCACCGGCAAAACCTTCAGTCTTACGGGTGAAATAACCGTCGACTACGACTTCTCCAATCACATTGGAATCTTCGGTCATCGTAATATCAAGTCGAGGCTCTCCATTGTAAGCGAGAGTCTGCGTCTCCATACCGATGAACGATGCCACCAAGCGGCATTGTTCCGGGACATTCAGCGTATATTCACCATTGAAATTTGTCGTGCATCCCTGACTGGTGCCTTCGATCTGGATGTTAACACCCGGAAGCGGCTCACCATTAGAGTCAATGACACGTCCTTTCAATGTTTTTACCCCCTCTCGTGAATTTTTCACCTTTTGGAGGGTAACCGTGTTGTTGTCAATGCTATAACTGAAGGAAGTCGTAGCCAACACTTTGTCAAGTACCTCTTTCACCGTCGCATTTTTGACATTGATGGTGATCGGAGGAAGTTCCTTTGCCTGTTCATTGTTGTAGACAAAATTCATTCCGCTCTGTTCATGCAGAGCATCAAAGAAAACTTTCACTGTTGCATTCTGAAGCCGGAGCGTCACCCTCTTACTGTCCGCCTGGGCGAAAGCCAAGAATGGAATCATCCAACCTATGAGCAGGAACATGATAATTTTTCTCTTTCTCATGATGTTGATTACTTTAAGTTATTGATAAATATAAATCGTTCGGTTTTTAAGCACGATGCGCAATTCTGCCGTCTGGCTGATGGGTTTCAGGATGGAAGACAGATTACCGTAGCGGTCCATGTTTCCGGTGAAGTGAAGATTGCGCAACTCCGGACTGTCAAACACCACATCGACATCATACCAATGTGAGAGAGTCTCCATGATGTCACCCAGGCTTTCATTGTCAAAGATGAAACGCCCGTTGTGCCATGCGATGTAAGGTTCCACGTCCACCGTCTGGACAGAAAGCTCAGACGTAGCCTTATCCAGACGCAAGCGCTCGCTGGGCTTCATCGTATATTCTTCCCCTTCTTTCAGGACTCCGATGCTTCCTTCCACGAGCACGACTTCCGTAAAACGCTTGGAGTAAGTATTTACATTGAATGACGTGCCATACTGGCGGATAATCATGTCTGCGGTCATCACCTTGAATGGACGGTCCGCATCTTTGGCCACTTCAAAGTAGGCTTCGCCTTCCAGAAACACCATGCGTTCTTTCGACGAGAAGTGTTCCGGATAGCGCAATGTCGTGTTGTAGTTGAGATGGACGACGGTGCCATCTTCCAGCGTGATGAAAAATTCCCCGTTTTCAGCCGTCCGGAGCGTGTTTTGCCCCATAGAGGAGACTGCATACCTTACCGTCGTGTCAGGCTGCAACCTTATGCCTCGGGCTGAAGTGCTGACCGAAGCATTGGCCAGCGAGATGGACGGTTGCCGGGACAGCATGTCGCTGTCGAGCATGATGGACTCCCCAGCGGCTGTCTCCAGGACAGCACGGGTTCCTCCCGGCACGACCGCCGTGACAGGCTTGGGCACTGGCTTGTAGTAATGATTGACCCACAAAGCACCGCCTATCAAGAATATCGGGATAAGGCAGGCGGCTACGGTACGGGCATAACGTTTCAACCACGAAGTGCGACGAGTCTTTTTCAGAAAATGCTCGTATGCCTTGTAGCTATCAATATGACTATATGTCTCATAACGAAATGTTGAAAAACGGGCCTCTCGGATACGGGCATACCATTCGGCGTGAGCCGGATCAGCCTCCAGCCACGCCTCCAGCTGCCGGCGTTCCTCTTCGGTGAGCGTATTTCCGAGCAATTCTTCGGCTATGAGTTCCTCTATGTCGGTTTGTTCCATATCCTTTTTCAGCTTTTTACATACAGAAGACGACTGTAAGCTGAAAAAGGGGTACAAGGTTCTTGAAAATTTTTAGCGTAAGGTTAATTTTCAACCCCAATCGACATTAGCGATAGATGATTCGTGGTTACAAATTTAATCATCTGTAAAGGCTCTAGTTTAACAATTCGATGTTAAGTGGCACATAAATTGTATGGCCATCTTTAAAAAGGAGGCTATTATGACATATCGTGAAATATTGTCTGCCACGTAGTCTTTGTCAAAGTCAAAACAGCAAACTTTGGTACAGGCATTAAGCCATACTCAGCACTGTGAAGCGATAGTTTCTGAACGTTCACGCCTATCAGACTTGTTGGAAAAGCAGGGTTGCTGCCCTCATTACGGTGGCAACCGTTACTACCGTTTCAGCAAGAATCACGGAACACAACGCTTCAAGTGCAAAGATTGCGGCAGGACTTTTATCGAATATACCGGCACGTGGCAGCGAGGCTCCACAAGAAAGGGCTTGTGAAGGCATACATTCACCTGATGTCCGAGCAGAAGTCTCTTGGCAGGAAGAACATTCTGGAACGTCGCCACGAAGTACATGCAGGACTATCTCAATTGGTTCAAGGTGAAAGAAACCGTGCTGAAGTTCTGCAATGACCAAACCGATCAACTGCTGGGACTTTCCATGAATTATTATAATGTCAAGTTTTCAACGTGATAATCAACTAGAACCATAAGAACACGAAAATAGTACATTCTAATAATCGATTTGGGGCTAACGCCTAATTGATCGTTAATCTGAATGAAGTTTAAACCACTCTTTAGAGGCAATCTTAAAGCAATGAGCTATTTCCTGACTTTGACAATGCGTCACCCTACCCGAGTATGTCTTGTTCAAGTGCTTCCAACAATGGCTTGATGGCTTCCTGCTGCGGTGTTGTGTACAGTGTTTCGGTATATGCCATTCCGTTTGGCAGCCTTATCCTGAGCGTCGTTATTGTCTTTGCGATTTCAAGAACCTTGTCAACGCTCATCTTCATGTCAAGTCCCCTGATGACCCGTTCAAGTTCCTTGTACACCTTGTAGGCGACAAAGCAGATGCAGATATGGGCCTCGATGCGTTTCTTCGTAAAGTGGAACACCGGACGCATCTCAAGCGTGCCCTTGCCGATGCGGAAAGCCCTCTCAACCACCCAAAGACCATGATATTGTGATATGACCTCTTCTCCAGGCAGATCCGTATTCGTAATATAACCCTTCAGTCCATCCCAGAGACTGTCCTCCGCAATCTTCTCCTCATTGATGTTTACGGTTATGTCCCTGCTGATATCGAGGAACTTGTTGTAGCCGCGCCTGTTGACGTTCTCCTTGGTCAGAGTTCCTTTAGCATAAGCTTTGCGGAGTCTCTCGACTCCCTTGTCGCGGTTCCGTGAGTTTTTCTTCGCCATTGCTTCCAAGCAGCTCACAATCAGCCTTTTGCCGTTATTCCTGCGGCATTCAACAATGTTCTCGTCCGTCTTGTCAACAGCAAGGATCCAGTCTTTAATATCCGCTGACTCGTTCCGTATTCTCGCCCCGAGAATGTACCGGTAGCCTGCGGATTCCAGCAGTTCCACATTCTTTGTGCTCATGAGTCCCGAATCGGCCACGACGATGAAGTCTGTCAGCCTGAACCGCTGGACAAAGTCATCGATTATGGGTATCATCGTGCGCCCTTCATACTGGCTGCCGTTGAAGATGGAGTAGGACATAGGGTAGCCGTCCTCACTCACCAGCAAGCCGAGGACTATCTGCGACTCGGCCGTCTTGCCGTCCTTTGAGAAGCCGGCCTGACGAAGAACATCGTCCGGCTGCGGCGCAGACTCGAAGTAGAGTGTGGTCACATCGTAGAAGACGATCCCGATCCGGCCTCCGAGAATCCGCATCGTGTGCCCCACGCTTATCTGATGGACTCTCTCCCGTTGCGTGTTGTACAGCTTGTCCATATAGCGGTAGATGCTGTGCAGCCGCACGTCCTCGTCGAAGCAGGACTTCAGATACTCCACCGTCGCAACCTTACTCTGCGGCTGGCACACCCTCGCTATGATCAGATGGTGCAGGATGCTGTCCTCGATGGCCCCGAAGCCGATGCTGTCATTTATGTGGCCGAGGATAACCTGAGACATGTTCTGGAGCGTCCTCTCGATGCGCGCGATGGTATTCCTCGCTTCCTGGAGCGCCTTCGCGCTCTCGTCAAAATCAAGCCTCTGCTGACCGGTATACTCGTCTATCCACTGGCAGGCCTTGACTTCAAGCCTGCCAATCTCGTCTGCATCTGACGACACCCCGACCGTCTTCAGCTCCCTGAACTTGCCGCCGCTCTTGTCTGTGACGACCACGCTCACTGTGCCGCTGCGCTTCTTCTTTTTGCGTACAAACATGCTCTAAAGATACACATTTCTAGCTTGCGTCACCCGCGCCACCACGACAAATTTTCAAAACTTCTGATTTTGACATAGTTACAACTAATAAGATTTTAGACTGTCAAAGTCTGGAATCTTAAAGCAATAAGCTATTTGAGTTTAATATCCTGCGTATAGACTTCTCCAAAACGATTCGTAACCTCAATCTTTACAACACGAGTATTAGGGGATGGCTTAGCCCTGAACAAGTGCTCTGTGCGATACATATTTACACGTCCAGATTTTACATAATCCTGATCAAGGTCGATAAATTGTTCCATCGAGCCCTTCAAAACTTCATCCTCATACCAGTTTATCTGATAAGTCGAATCCCAATCCCACACGTTAGCAACCACATATTCGGCCTGCGACTCAAACTGCCCAGGCTTATAAACTTTGAATTGATAATTAATATCATGACCTGTCGGTTTAAAATGCCAAGTCACGTCGTTACCATCAACCTCTACACACATATATCCGTTAGGGGTACCACAACGGCTGGTATCGCCCACCCAATGGAAACCACACACAGCTCCCACATTGTGTTCATAAATATTATCTGCCATTATCACATTTTTATGATAGTGTGTATGACCGGAAAAAACGTGCACATTATAATCTTTCAACAGATTAAAAACTTCCTTGTCCGCATCATTTTCCAATACTTTGAAAAGGGGAGCATGCACGTTCAGAAAAATCGTACTTCCCGGTTTCACATAGCTAAGGTCTTTACGCAACCATTCAATCTGTTCCGGCGTGAATCGAACATTATATTTCTTGTGACCCATATAATCAATGTCCTTCATACAAACGACATGTATGTCACCTAAATTGAGAGAATAATCCGTAGGCCCATAGTAATCCTCATACGTATGCTCGGCATATTTCTTCGACACATTGCCTACACGACTAAGTGCCTCATATTTCAAGTCAAAATCATGATTACCAATAACATGCATCAAGGAAATACCCCAAGAAGCTACCGCGCTAGTATATAACGGATACAGATGGAGTGCATCGCTTACGATATCTCCCTCAACAAAGCCATAAACATCACCCTTCAACTGAGCAACAAAAGCCTTAACATCGGGAACCGTCTCCGTAAAAAAACGAACAAAATGGAAATCATTCTTCGGCTGAGGATCAGAAAAGACCATATATGTAAATTGCTTGTCAACCGAAGTCCTCTTTTTCAATTTAAAATCATAGCCACCGTTATTTTTCCTATTTATTGGCAAATAGAAACGAAAAAGATTCTGCTCGTTAACTGGCAATTCGTAAGCTGCCGGCACGCTGATGCGCACAAAATTACACTTGTCGGTATCCGTATTGAGCGTGTACATACCATATGCATCGGTAGTCGTAAAATTAATACCGTCGTTCACTACTACATTGGCTATCGGACGGTTCTGCTCATCGGTGATTTTACCCTGAATAATAAACGAATCACTCTGCTGACCGGCCATTGCAAGCAAGGCACTCAGCCAACACAAAAGAAAGAGTTCAATTTTTTTCATAACGTCGAATTAAAAAAATAAAGGTTTATCGTTTTTTACGCTTTTACTAGTTTGATATGTTCAAAAAAGTCAAGCAAAGCCTCATTGTCCTTGAGACTTCCGACTTTTCTTTCCAGTTCTGCCGTGTCGTTTTCATAATAGATGGCATTCGCACAATCTAATACATGGCAAAGCAAAGCCGAAGCCTCTTTTTTTCCCAACTTCTTCTTCTTTACACTTTTAATGATATACTTGTTCAACCTTCTTACCGCATGATAAATGGCCGGTTTTTCAAACTCAACTATCGTATTCGATAAACCGACTTCCTGCTCATAGGTACGGGTATAGATGCTTTGAAACATATTCCATTTGGTCGCACAGGGTTCGCCTAGGTAATGATGACTCTTAAAAACCGATTTGTATGATGTGTCATCATACATAGTAAACACATAGTAATAAGATACATCGTCAGTTGTCATCAACGATGAAGGAACTGTAGCAGTAACTTCAGTCTCCGGCTCGCGGTCTAAAGTTTGTGCCCCTAGCATAACTGGACTCAGAAGTCCAACGTATACAATAAATGTGATTCTTCTTAACATCATCTTTTCTGCCATATAAGTTTAATAGTCAAATCGTCTCCTCCCATAGATGCCTTTGCAGCCTGATAATTGTCCGGATTGGTACGTTGCAGAATGGCCGGATATTTGAACCGACGAGGGATATCCTGATTCTCCGGAATACCCTCTCCTTTCGGAATAGCGGGCATACCTATGCGATTATATTCAAACCATTGCTGAAAATCACAAAAGTACAACGCAAAATATTTCTGCTCCATAATACGCTCCAAACTACCATCATAAGCGGCAGCCGGATTATCAAAGTAGTCTTCAGGAAATTCACCTCCCCATTGTTCAATAGAAGCTTGAACCCCATTCTCGTAAGCTTCCTGTGCATCTATACCCGTAACAATTTGGCGCTGGGCCAATTCAGATTTAATCAATTCGACCTCAGCATACGACATCATAGGCAAATCCATCGGTGCCACAGCCATTGCCTTGTTTGGCGTACAAGGCTTACCTGCCGGTTGTACTGCAAATCCGGCCGGCCAACCATAATATTCGCCATTCTGATCTGAGACAAACAGCGGCAAACGCGGGTCGTTCCAACTTTGCAAAAGGTCAACCACAAAACTCGACATTGCCTTATATGTAATGAAGTCACTAGCACGGGTCAATGGAGCTTCCTGTGGATAAACGCCTGAGATTTCAAGCAAAGCGGCATCGTCATTGGACTCGAATATAGGGTAAACATCAGGGTTATTAATGATTTTATTAATCTCACCAGCAGCATCATACCCTTCAACATTAAGCATCTTCAGCAAGATGCGCAGACGTAAAGAGTTGCCGAATTTCTTCCATCTGAGAATGCCTTCTTCGTCAACCGTCTTATATAACAAATCGCCCGATGTATTATATATCAAGGCCTTTGACATGTCAAACATCGAATTGGCCAGTTCCAGTTCTGACAGGATAGCGGTATAGACTTCAATCTGCCTGTCAAATGCCGGATAATACAACCCTTCACTACCCAAACAAGCCTCCTTCATGGGAATATCACCAAACGCGGAAGTCAAAATATCAAACATATAACTCTGCAATATTTTGGAAATGGCCTGATAATTAGGTTCATTAAGCGCCTCAGCTTCATTCTCCATAGCTTTGGCATTGTTGAGCCATTGATAATAGGTTTCCCAAACGCCGTCGCCTTCACTCTCTTTCACATACCACCAGCCTATACCGTTTATTTCACGGTAAGAGATTATATTGCCCATCAGTTCAAAGGTGAAATTATTAAACCGCTTCCAGCTATAAGAGGAAATATTGTATAGTATGGGATCGATAAACGAGCCAGGATTGGCTTCATTCAGACGAGTCGGATCAGAATTGAGTTCATCAAAAGGCGTGCATGCTGTCAGCAACGAACCGACCAGCACACTCCCCCAAATCATGTTTCTAAAAAAAGTCTTCATATATGAATTGTTTTTAGATATTAACGTTAATACTAACACCGTAAGAACGCGCTGTAGGCAACGTGCCACCTTCGATGCCAGGAATAATATTAGAGCCATTCAATGCAGCCGTTTCCGGGTCATATATTGGAAAATCTGTAAAGCAGAACAGATTCCGCCCATACACAGCTATGGAAGCTTTGCCCAACGGAGTCTTCTTCAACAGATGCTGCGGGAAATCGTATTGTAAGCGCAACTCACGAAGCTTGAAGTAAGTGGCATCGAGCATGTTCGTCTCGACATTCTTTTGGTCATAGTATTCACCGTAGTATATCTGCGCGCTGACCACTTTCGTGTTGGGACTGTATGTTCCATCCGGATTTTCTACCACTCCCGGAGCTATAATATACGTGCCATCTAACGGTGTCAATCCAGCTTCGGCTATACGAGGATCATCCTTAGACATATAAAGCGGTGTACCTGGCAAACGTCCATTCAACGTCGCATTGCTCTTTCCCTGTATACCCATACGGGCATTCGTCATGGAATAAATCTTGCCGCCGACCTGACCGTCTATCAGAACGCTCAAGGTGATATTCTTGTATTTGAACTCGTTGTACCATCCGCCTTTCCATCTAGGATAGGCACATCCTACATACTCTATATCATCCGTCATAACGGGCAATCCCGATGCGTTAATTATCATCTGCCCGTCGGGAGCGCGCTTCAATTTGTATCCCCAAATATCACCCACAGTACCGCCCACACGGCCTATGATAGAAGCACCCGCAACCTCGCTAATGACCTGATTCTCATCAGCTCCTTCAGCAAGTGAAAGGATTTTGTTCTTGTTCTTCGACCAATTGATGCGGCTTACCCACTGAAAATCATGGGTTAGTACGGGCATCGTACTCAACTCGACCTCAAAACCCATATTGCTCACCGTACCCGAGTTGATGGTTGCGCGGGTATATCCCGTCGTGGGATCCATCAGGCCGTCTAGAATTTGATTTCGCGTCTCATTGTAATAAAACGCAAAATCCAAGCCAATCCGGTTTTTAAACATACGAATATCAAAGCCAGCCTCATAGTTTGTAGAAATCTCAGGCTTTAATCCGGCATTAAACAGTGTTTTTGGTAATTTGACAGAACCAGGGAAGTCCGTATTCTCATAGTATTCGGAGATTTTATAGGGATTGGTATCGTTGCCGACCTGAGCCCACGACAGGCGGAGCTTGAGCATGTCGACAAATTGTGGCATCTTCATCCATTCGTCCATCATGACGCTCAACGACACGGACGGATAGAAGAACGAATTGTTATCCTTTGGAAGAGTCGACGACCAATCGTTTCGGCCCGTGATGTCAAGAAACAGCTTATTGCGATAGGCCAGATTGGCCGTGAAATAGAGGCTATTGACGGCCTTGTTGTCCAGCCGCTGATTGTATTCCAACGCCGATATCGCGTTGGCCAGCTTGTAAACGCCCGGCGTAATCAGCCCGTTGGCTATGTCGGACAACATATCGATTTTCGAGACCATCATGTTGCCGCCCACTGCTGCATTGAGGGTTAATCCGTTCATGAAGCTGTTATGATAGGTCAGCAAGACATCGCTGTTCAACTCGTAATCGAATATGTTCTGCTTCTTGTAATACCCCTTGGCATAAACTGCATCGTTATAAGGGCGATGTTGCTCGCGCAAGTCCATGTTCATCTGCAAAGCCGAGCGCACCATGAAATCGAAATGACTGCTAAGCTGCAAGTTAGCTTGCACCATGGAGACCGTAGAATGTTTCTCGCTGGGATTGACGGCTTCATACAGGGTGACGTAGGGGTTGTTGAACTTCTTGCTGAAGGGCAAGAGCTGGGTTACATTTTCCTCTCCCCTCACCCATTTGTCCTTGTACCAATTCAGGTCGATATTGGGATTCTGGTAAATCAGAAAATACGAGATAGCATTCGCGCTGTAGCCCACAGCCGGCAGATTGTCGCTCGAACGATAGGAATAGCTGGTGCGGAAGTTGACCGTCAGCAGGCGCGACACGCGTTGCTGCCCCGACACGGTAGCCGTCACCCGTTCAAAACCCGTATTGGGCAAAATCCAATTGTTTTTGGCGTAAGTGATAGAAGCCCGCATCGAACCCCGGTCGGTCTTGCCTGCTATGGCCAACGTGTTGCTGGTGGTGAAGCCGGTGCGGAACAGACCTTTGCGGTTGTTCGGATAGGCGCGCCACAGGGTGGGCGCATCGGCCCGCCCTTGCTTGGCGGGGTCATACTGATAGTACGACTGGCCTTCAAACCGAGGGCCGTAGGCGCTGCTCGTGCCGCTCGTGCCGCTGTAACTGCCGTCGGGCGCGGCATCGTAAGAATAATACAACTGCCCGGCATAAGGAGTGCCCTCGGGGCCGACGTTCGTAGCCTGGCCCTGACCAAACTCATACTGCCATTCGGGCCACATCATGACATCTTCCACGCTGGTATCGGACATAAAGCTGACGCCCAAGCGATTGCTCTGCTCGCTGCCGTTTTTCGTGGTAATCATAATGACACCGTTGGCCGCCCGCGAACCGTAGAGCGCAGTGGCGCTAGCGCCCTTCAACACCTGTACACTTTCAATGTCATCGGGATTAATATCGGAAAAACCATTACCATAATCAACAGATACTTCCGACGTACCAGCAGCGGTGCTTCCGCTATTTATCTGCGGCGTACTCATTGGAACGCCATCAACTACAATCAACGCGTTGTTTCCTCCCTGATTAAGCGACACATCGCCACGCAAGGAAATGCGTGTAGAACCAAGCGGACCGGCCGAATTGCTAATGCTCAACCCGGCCACCTTGCCGGCCAGACCTTGCGACCAGTTAGTCCCCATGGCCCGCGTAATGTCGTCGCTCTCCAACTTGCTCGTGGCATAGCCCAGTCCACGCTCGCTGCGCTTGATTCCCAAAGCGGTCACCACCACGTCATTAAGTTCCACATCCTGCTCTTCCAAAGTGAGAACCCAATCATCCTGCCGCTTGACATCGAAAGGAAAACTCTTCGACTCATAACCCAAATGGGTGACGGTAATGCGGTCAGTCTTTGTCAGGGTGCGCGCGCTGTTGAGCACAAACGCTCCGTCCAAATCGGTAATAGTCTTCACATTTGTCCCGTTCAACCGGACGGTAGCACCAATAACCGGCAGATTGTCCTTGTCTATTACCTTACCTCGGACAACCGTTTGTGCCTCTATGCTCATCCAAGCCATGCCGAAAAAGGTGAAACAACATAAAATTCTGTTGAAAGAATAACTGTTTAACATACAAATATTCATTTTGCTTTTTTTTAATAATGCAAAAGTAGAGGGCATAGATTTCTAATGTGTGACAATCCAATGAATAAAGGAAGGCATTTTTGAAACACTTGTTACTGCCGCTTTTTATTGATATGACAGAATGTGTGAATCTGTTTTCTTCTCCCTCGTCGATAGAAAGTAAATGAAAAAAACACGATTATCCGCACTCCCGTGCACAGGAATCCGGATAATCATGCTTCAGCAGTCGGTGTTTCCGCGTAATCCTATTTCGGTTCATCCGACATTTCGCGTGATAGTTGTTAATTAACGAAGAAAACCGCTGAACAAATTGTATATTTGAATCACCA
>JACJJM010000080.1 GCA_016900015.1 Phocaeicola coprophilus
GGTTCATCCGACATTTCGCGTGATAGTTGTTAATTAACGAAGAAAACCGCTGAACAAATTGTATATTTGAATCACCACAAACAAATGTACAGTAATGAACAGCAGTTTTCTATATCATGCTTGGGGGTTATATAACCACAAATGCACTCGTGAGGAATACAAAGGTAATACAATTATCTTACATATTGAAGCAAAAGAGCGGAAGAAAGACTGTCCTAAGTGCGGGCATCGCCAATTGGTCAAGAACGGTTTTCGAGTTCGTGACTTTATAGGACTCCCGATAGGCGGCAAAAAGGTGATAATCCGCATGAAAGTCCAACGCTATAAGTGCAAGAATCAGGATTGTGATTATGACCGTCAGGAGAGCATACCCTTTGCCACGGGTAGTTGCGGTTACACCCATCGTTTCGCAAAATATGTAGTCGACCTGTTAAGGAGCATGACCTTGAAAGACGCAGCCAATCTCCTGGGCGTATCCTGGGATACCGTCAAGGATATCCATACGCGTCATCTTGAATACCATTACGCGCCTCCCTCCCTTGAAGGAGTAGACAGCATCGGCATAGATGAATTTGCGGTCAGGAAAGGACATGTGTACAAGACAATCGTGGTTGACCTGAAGAGTGGCCGTATTCTCTATGTCGGTAACGGCAAAGGAGCAGACGCCCTAGATGGCTTTTGGAAACGGATCAGAAGAAAAGGCGTTGACATCAAGTATATTGCAACAGATCTCTCCGCCGCCTTCATCTCCTCTGTATATGAAAATTGCCCGAATGCGGTGCACGTGTTTGACCATTTCCATGTGGTAAAGCTTATGAACGAGAAGCTGGATGAAATACGCAGGGTGCAATACCACATGGAAAAAGACATCAACAAACGCAAGGTGTTGAAAGGTACGCGATACCTGTTACTGAGTAATGGGGCGGATATCTTCGACAAGGAGTATAAGACACGGCTTGACAACGCGCTGAATATGAACAAACCCCTGTCGCAGGCATACTACCTGAAAGAACAGCTCAGGGAAATCTGGATGCAGGTCAATAAGGACGATGCCGAAAGGGTCATGTCGGATTGGGTAAAGCAAGCCCGGGAGAGCAAAGTGCCGCAATTGGTGAAGATGGCAGCTACGGTAACGGCACACAGGACAGGCATACTCGCATGGTATGACTGCCATATATCGACCGGAAAGGTAGAAGGCATCAACAACAAGATAAAGGTCATGAAGAGAACGGCATATGGATTTAGGGATGAACGATACTTTGAATTGAGGCTATATGCACTGCATGATTGCCGCATCACGCGAAATGTCGGATGAACC
>JACJJM010000081.1 GCA_016900015.1 Phocaeicola coprophilus
GTTTAAATGAACTATAATAAGAAAATTGAATACGGTTACGATAATTAGCATAATCATGCAAGTTGTCGTGCATGGAAAGCTCGTCGGGGCTGACTGCTCAGCCCCTTGCCGCATGGCGTTCCCTCAGCAGATGAGTATTTATAGCCTTTCGGACTTGAACCCATCGACATACGGCTTTCCTTGCGTGACCACTGCAAAGGCTTGCCTTACAAGTTTGTTGGCGACCGCCACGACCGCCACCTTGCCCGGCTTGCCGTTAGACCGCAAACGTTCGAAACATGCCTTGCACTCGGTATTGTACCTGAGTGACGAAAAAGCCGCCACATAGAGCTGGCTTCTGAGGTTTGAATCCCCGTTTCGGTTGATGTGACCTTTGACATTGACAGACGTACCGGATTGTTGGTAAGTAGGCGACAAGCCCAGATAACGGGTAAGTTGCTTGGCGTTATCAAAGTAAGTGAACCCGCCGGTGGCCACGATAAGCGCGGCAGCCAGTGTGAGGCCGATACCTTTGATTGAGGTGAGCAAGTCCATCTGTTTCTTGTACTCGCCTTGCGCCAGGGAAGTGATTTTCTCTTCCATTGCCTTGATTTGCTTCTCAAGGAAAACAATCGTCTTTTCGATGGTTTTCTTGCATTCAGGGTCGAAAGACGGAAGAACTTCCAGCGAGCCTTTGAGGTTGCGTGTTGCCACAAGTTGCTTTTTAAGCTGGCGTAGTACCGTGCGCTTCTGTTTCAGGATGAGTATTGAATCGCTGCGCAACTTGTAAGGAACCGGCTGCATCCTCTCCCCGTACAGGGCTATCAGACGGGCATCAATCTCGTCCGTCTTGGTGACGGAGAGCATGGCACGGGCGAAGTTTTTTATCTTCAGCGGATTCTCAAGACTGACGGTAATTCTGGCTTCTGAAAGCAGGTAAACGAGCAACGCGCTGTAATTGCCTGTGGCTTCCAAAACGCAATGATGCTCTGTTGCTGAGATGGTTCGGATGAACTCACGGACACCTTTTACCGTGTTCTTAAATGTTTTTGTCCTGCCGGTCTTGGCGGAAGAATAGGCAACAACGAAAGTCGCCTTGCTGACATCGATTCCAATGTAGGTCATAGTCTAAAACTTTTTATTAAACAACATCTGTACATCGTGAACCATCATTGCGAATGCGGGGTCAAAAGCCCATTGAACTATCCGGTTTCTGATGTAAGAATGTGGGGACAAAACATTTAAAACGGCTTTTATGACCAATGAAAGATCTGCCTTATTCCACACTCTGATGTTGAAACTTTATGCAAAAGTATAACGATTAAATAATATACAATG
>JACJJM010000082.1 GCA_016900015.1 Phocaeicola coprophilus
TGAATTAGTCAAGACTTAATCTGACAGTTACGCACAAAAGAGTAAATTTGTAACATAAAAGCAGATTAAGTTATGACCACATCAGAAAAAGTCATCAAGAACAAGTTGGGACTGCTTGAACTGTCCCAACAGTTGGGAAACGTGTCACGTGCCTGCAAGATTATGGGTTACAGCCGTGACAGTTTTTATCGTTTCAAGGAGCTGTACGAGCAGGGCGGAGAACTGGCCCTGCAGGAAATCTCACGTAAAAAGCCTGTGATAAAGAACCGCGTGGAGGAGCGCATAGAGCAGGCCGTGGTACAGATGGCCATAGACAACCCGGCATTGGGACAGGTGCGTGTATCCAACGAGCTACGCAAGAAAGGCATACTCGTATCCCCCGGAGGAGTGCGCTCCATCTGGCTCAGGCATGACATGGAGACCTTCCAGAAACGCCTGAAGGCTCTCTCCACCAAAGTGGAGCAGGAAGGCATTGTGCTTGACGAGAACCAGGTGGCCGCACTTGAGAAGGCCAAGGCAGAGAAACAGGCCCACGGTGAAATAGAGACCTATTATCCCGGCTTCCTGGTGGCGCAGGACACCTATTATGTAGGGTATATCAAAGGCGTCGGGCACATTTACCAGCAGACGGTCATCGACACCTACTCCAAAATCGGCTTCGCCAAACTTTACGACAGGAAGAACGCGCTCGTGGCGGCGGACATGCTCAATGACAGGGTGGTTCCGTTCTTCGAGCAGCATGACCTGAAACTGATGAGGATGCTCACGGACAGGGGAACCGAATACTGCGGAAACAGGGAAACACATGAATACGAACTGTATCTGGCCATCGAGGACATAGACCATTCCAAGATCAAGGCCAAGAGCCCGCAGACAAACGGCATCTGTGAACGCTTCAACAGGACTGTCCAGAACGAATTCTACGCCATCGCTTTCAGGAAGAAGATATACACCTCGATAGAACAACTGCAGGCAGACCTTGACACTTGGATGAACTCCTATAACACGCAAAGGACGCACTCCGGGAAATACTGTTTCGGGAAAACACCCATGCAGACTTTCCTCGAAGGAATGGAGGTTGCAAGGAGATATCAATTGCAGGATGCAGGGAAAATACAACCTGATGAGCAGGTTATTGGCTCACCAGGTTGTGAGAGTGAGAATAGTTGCGTATCTTCGCAGATGGCATCGGACACTTTTTTTGTCCGATAGTATAGAAAATGTCAGAACAAGTCTTGACTATTACA
>JACJJM010000083.1 GCA_016900015.1 Phocaeicola coprophilus
GGTTTATATTTCTCATTTCTTTTGATGACCGCAAACATTCTTGCTACAATTTTGGCTCGTAGCGCATTGATGACGGACATCTTGTTCTTGCCTTCGGCAACTTTCCTTTCGTAATACTTCTTCAGTTCCCCACCAATCCGATGCGTTATAGCTACGGCAGCCAAGTGCAATAGCCTTTTCATTACCTTGTCGGCCCGATGTGATACCCTTGCTTTCGAGTGCAGGGAACTTCCGGAAGAATATGAGAATGGGGCTACTCCGGCATAACAGTTGAACTTTCTCGGATCATCAAAACGTGTAAAGGCTTCCGTAGTGATTATCATGTTGGTCGCTACTACACGCCCCACACCATCTATAGACATTAGCAGTTCCCTCTGTCTGTACAATACAGGACAGGAGACTATCACTTCATCCATTTCGTCTGTAATGGCTTGTATGGCTTCCTCCAAGTCTTCCATCAAAGCCTGCAAACGCTTCATTTTACGTTCATACAGGGCTTTTGGCATATAGTCCTTCTGGTCTTTCACCTGTCCTTTATATTTGGCTAAATCCGCCACGTACAGGGTACGTTCAGACTCAAGCTGTTTCAATCTTTCAATATCTTCAGTAGGACGTTCATAATACTGTACTTTGTCCTGAAAACGTCTGGCATAGATGGCGATACGTTTGGCATCCACCTTGTCATTCTTTCCTCGCTGTACACCGGAAGAGTATTTGATTTCCGCTGCGTTTTCAAGCCACAACTTGCATTCCACTGCTTTACAGGCACAAGCCAAAGGGAACGTGTATTGCCCGGTATGTTCCGCACAGACAAGTATTTGATCGCTTGCTATCCCATAATCCTCTTCCAATTGATGCAACAACGACATGATTGCACTTTGATGGTTGGCTGTTTCCTCTTCATGCACAACCTTTCCTTCAAACATCACACAGAAGTCCAGCTTCTTTTTTGACACGTCAACACCGATAAAATAAAAATTTTCCATACTTTTGTCTCTAAAATTTTCTGTAAAGAAAGGGCTTGAACTTAACCTAATTACCTTAACAATGGATGTTAACCTACTATCTGGGTCTAGGTTCAAACAAGCAGGAAGTCCGCTTATGAACATGGAACTTGGAATTTCCGTATCATTTCCTGGTTCACTTCCTGCATTCTTTCTTTGCTTCACAAATTTATCTTTTCTATTTTATCTGTAATCCTCGGATGCAAATCTAAGGTAA
>JACJJM010000084.1 GCA_016900015.1 Phocaeicola coprophilus
CCCCCTTCGGAATAACTCCAAGGGGACGATGGATGGCATCAAGGACACAGCATGGTTTGTAGCACCTCTATATAAGAGGTGTCACTTTTTATTATTACATTGATAATCAATATACTAATCGGATATAAGGCATAAAAATGAAATCCTTTTAACGGGAACAAGTGAAAAAAGATTATTTTTTTGTCGCTCTTTTATTATAACTAATATCCTCTTTTTCCCTATATTTGCGCCGTCATAGTACTTTGTATTCACCGCTGTGAATGACAATTCTTATATAGAGGTGCTACAAAACGGTTACACCACGTGAGAATTCTTTTAGACACCGATTACATATTCTCATTTTTTAAGATTAGGACTCATTCAATAGAACAAACATAAAACCTCTAGGTGTCTAGCATAATGAGAATAATAGGGATTAATAGGTTTTCAGTGAAGATATAGGTATAACGTTGAATCATTGTAAACCTTTGCTTTTGTCTGTCAGTCCATCTATCGGCAGACTGGAACAGAAAGTAACGTGAGCATATGGGTAGTTCTTTGCGGGTGTTCCCATTGGAGTAGCGATACGAGATATACTCCTAGCCATTTTTGTCTGGCTTCCTGCATTTCATCGTTGGCCTGCTGTATAGCGTCAACGATGCCTAATGCACAACTCCTGCACGGTATCGCAGACCACAACAAATCTTTTGTACCTGCAACAACGGCAATCAAGGATTGCTTCCGTGTGTTTGCCCTCCGGGCTGATTTTCCCAGTTGGCAAGCTTTCTTTTAAGCGTATAGCCTAGCCAGCCTGAACAGGAATTTGGGTCAACGGATTTTCGAACTCAGGAGTGAGTTTCTTCCCTTCGGCCGTAAGGTCATCGTAGGTATCTGTAAAACCATGTGCTATCACGCTCCGCTCTTGTAATCTGAGGACTCCAGATAGCATCTTTTCATCAAGCCAGACTTCGATTTTGACGGAGTCGTCATGCCAACAGAGATTTCGAAATGCTCCATTAAAATTTCGGGAAAAATGACCCGTAGTAACTTATGCAGGGTATGATTGGAATGCATTGGATTGTTGTTAGATGGCCGTACTTATAAGGAAAGGGCTGCCGGCCGTGATGTCCCCGGCTCCCCCGCACCCGTGGGCAGGTGCACAAAAAAAAGGAGTCCCCCGAAAGCTCATCGCTGAACTCCGGAGGACTCCGTCAAAACGGCGGCTACCTACTCTCCCACT
>JACJJM010000085.1 GCA_016900015.1 Phocaeicola coprophilus
GGCAGAGTCAACCAGCAAGTGCAACATTAGGAAATATTTTTGAAGAAACATTCAGCGGAGGTATGAAAATTGAGTTTTTCCTTGGGCCTGGCATTGATTTTCTTTCTAATCTTGGCAATTTTCCCCTCCGTAATGGTGCTGATGTCCGTTCCTTTGGGGATATATTGCCTGATTAGCTTGTTCCCGTTCTCAATGGCCCCTTTCTGCCATGCGCAATAAGAATCGGCAAAGAATATCGGGACATGGAGTTTCTTTGTTATCCACTCATGCTCGGCGAACTCGCTGCCGTTGTCCGTGGTGATGGATTTCAACGCTTCTCCCTTGTAAGGTAGCAGCAGCCTCCATACGACCTTTGCAAGCGGTTTAGCCTTCTTCCCGTGCCTGAGCTTTTCCATGAGAAGGAAGTTCGTGCTCCTCTCCGTCAGCGTCAGTATGGCGTTACCGTCCTTGTCCACGATGAGATCCATCTCCCAATCGCCAAAACGCTTCCCGTCCGCTTCCGCCGGACGTTCGTGTATGCTCACGCGGTTGCGGATGTTCGTGGCTTTGGTCTCATGCCTGTGTGTGGGCTTTCGCCTGTATTTCATCTTGTGTCGGCAATGGGAGGCAAGTTCTCCGCTCTCATCCTTGCGTATGATTGCATAAATGGCTTCATGTGACACAGGTATGCCCTCTTTCTTCAATCGGCCGGATATCTGCCTTGGAGACCATTGCTCGTTCCTTATCAATTCAACGACACGCCATTTCAGCACATCGTCCAGCCTCCTGTTGCCGGGCGTGTGACACAGACGGGCCCCGGCCATGTCGTGGGCTTTGTTCCATACATACCTGCCGTTTGAGGTGGAGTTACGCCGGATTTCACGGCTTACTGTCGATTTGTGGACTCCTATGGAGCGAGCAATCATCTCCAGAGTCTCACCCTTTTGTTTTCCCAGGTAAATCGCGTACCTTTGCTCTCGGGTTAAGTGCTTATACATAATTGACAATACAAAAGTAGTTAATCCTTGGGAGACGGTGGTCTCCCTTTTTATTTTGTATTGCCGATTGACCTGTGATCGGGCTACCCCCCCCTCTTTCTCCTCCCTTTCCGCTACGCTCCAAGGACGGAGGAAGAGGGGGATGGTGTTGCACTTCTATCTTGACGGTAGC
>JACJJM010000086.1 GCA_016900015.1 Phocaeicola coprophilus
GTGGCTTCCCGTGTCGGACTTGTTCAGCAGCGTGCTGGCTCGCATACAGACGCTGATGCTCCAGAAGGACATCGAGCTGCTATCAGACCCGAACTTCATTCCTGACGGCAGCAGCACCATCTATGTAATCTTTATGATTATCGGCATCGTGGGCTACTTCACCATCCCCACAGTGGCAAGCTGGATTGTGTCGGCTGGCGGCACGTCCGCCTACAACCGCAACGTGGCGAGAGCCGGGTCGGTCGCCGGGGCTGTGGCTGGTGCGGCTGGCGGGAAAGTGGCAGGAAAACTTCTCAAATAACGAACTTCAATTTTTAGAATATGGAATTTAAGTCATTGAACAACATCGAAACGAGCTTCCGGCAAATCCGGCTCTTTGCGCTGGTATTCATCTGCCTGTGCGCACTGGTAACGGGCTTTGCCGTGTGGAACTCGTACAGCTTCGCCGAGAAACAAAGGCAGAAGATTTATGTCCTCGATAACGGCAAGAGCCTGATGCTGGCTCTCTCGCAGGACATGGCGCAGAACCGCCCTGTGGAAGCCAAATCGCACGTGCAGCGTTTCCACGAGCTTTTCTTCACCCTGTCGCCCGACAAGGACGCCATCGAAAGCAATGTCAGGCGTTCGCTGTTCCTCGCTGACAAGAGCGCATACAACTATTACAAGGACTTGTCGGAAAAAGGGTACTACAACCGGGTGATTTCAGGCAACATCAACCAGACGGTGGAGATAGACAGCATGAAGTGCGACTTCGACCAGTACCCCTACCGGGTGGACACCTATGCCCGGCAACTGATTGTCCGGGAGAGCAGCCTGACAGTCAGAAGCCTTGTAACCACGTGCAGGCTCCTGAACGCCACACGCAGCGACAACAACCCGCACGGCTTCATCATGGAAGCGTTCACGATTACCGAAAACAAGGATTTGCAGACCATCAAACGATAAGCGCATGGAAAGAAAACGAAATTACATCGAAAGGGCGCAGGATTGGGCGGATGAACGCCTGCGCCGGATGTGCGGGCGCATCACGCCGGGCAAGCGGCTGGCGGTCATCCTCGTGATGTTCCTCCTGTTCGGCGGCTTGTCCGTCTATATCACCGTCTCGTCCATCTACCA
>JACJJM010000087.1 GCA_016900015.1 Phocaeicola coprophilus
GGGGATATCTCTGATTTATGTGTCCCCAACATCTGAATATGGCGGCGGCAAGCTCATAAAGCAGTTCAGTCAGCCAGCCAATACATCCTTTTTCCATCTTGGCACACATCTTTTTTATATTGAAGGCAATGGCAAAGAAGGAAAAGTCCATGAAGACCTTGTCCATCCCAAAATGGCGGAAACGTTTGTAGTTCATATTGTTTTTCATTTGTCCGAACACAGCTTCCGGTTCTATACATCTCTGTCCCCTGTGTTTCAGACCTACCTCGGAGCAGAGCAGCTCTTTGGCTTTTTGCCGGTATCTCCTGAGCCTGTGATTCAGTTCAATCGTCCTGTTCCCCTTTGCTTTAAAGCATCGGCATCTTAGAGGGCAGCCCTCACATCTGACAGCTCTGTACCTGGCATTCTCGCTGACATATCCGGATGCGGTTTTCACGCGTTTGGTCCCTATCCTCCGCATCTTTTGTCCCATGGGGCAGATGCAGAAGTCATGCTCTTCATTGTAGTAGAAGTTTTCTGCCTTGAACGGGTCCGGATTGAATCTTGGCCGCTGTTGCATGTGAAAGCGGTTGTATTTGACGTAGGCTTCCATGCTGTTTTCTTCCATGAAGCGGTAATTCTCCTCAGAGCCGTACCCTGAATCAGCGACCACCGTACGGGCAGGTCTGCCATATCTGTTTGAGAAGGACTGCAGGAAAGGTATCATGGTCAGTGTATCCGTAGGATTGGGGAAGAGTGCAAAATCGGTAATGAACTGGTTCTCGGTACCGATCTGAAGGTTGTAGCCGGGCTTCGTCTGACCGTTGCGCATGGCATCCTCCTTCATCCTCATAAAAGTGGCGTCCTTGTCGGTCTTTGAATAGGAGTTCCGCTCTTGCAGGGTCTTCAGATGATTGTCGTATTCCTGCAGCTTGTCCCTGTGACCTTCCAGTTCTTTCAGCTGCTTGCGCGTCTTTTTCAGCGCGGCCTTTCCCTCTTTGGTGGAAGGTTCGGGAACCTGTTCGAGTGCACTGCGCAATTCTCCCGCCATTTCGGTCAGCATGGCCGGAGTGAATGCGACTTCCTCATTGCTTTCCGATGC
>JACJJM010000088.1 GCA_016900015.1 Phocaeicola coprophilus
GTCTCGCGGCCTTCGTCACATTCGGCGCAGCCTGTCACGGCCTCGCGCACCTCCAGCCGGCTGTCGTACATCCATTTGGCAAACGGGGCCGTCGCCTGGTAGTCAACGGTCTGCGCCTCGCCGTTCTTCCTGCGTATCGTGGTGTTTACGTTTGTGTATCGGGGATTGCCCGTCAGGGCTTCTTCGCGCTTCAGGGCGCGGTTGCGTATCTTGCCGTTCACGACGATGGACGGGAATGCCTGTTCCTGCGTACCGTCCTTCGAGACGAGCACGGGCACGAGTTCCGCCGTGTGCTGTTGTTTCATCCTCACCCCGCTCAGGTCGAGGTTCATGCGCACGACCACCTCGTTGCCCTGACGCTGAACGTCCTTCCCGCTCACCGTGATGTCCTTCATGTAACCCGTCTGGGCCGATGCGCCCAGCGCGCAGGCCACCAGGCCTGCAAACAGTATCTGTCTTTTCATACCTTACGCCCTCCTTATTTGATGATGTAGATGATGGATATGGCCGCTTTCGTCACGCCCAGGTAGTTCTTGTGGGCACGGCCCAGCAGCTCGCCGCAGTGCTCGCACTCGTAGCGCTTGTAGTTCGCGTGGATGAAACCGACGCCGAGTTCGGCCTCCAGGCTCCAGTGGTTGCCCAGAATCCAGTGGTAGCCGTAACCCACGCCGCCCCCGGCAAACCAGCCTTGGGCACGGGAGTTCTCCAGCGCGCTGAACGTGCCGAACGGCAGGTCCAGGTTCGACAGGTTGAACTCCCCGCCGAGCGCGTGAAGCCCGAAGAAGTGGCCGTTGAACCGCTCGCACAGCCAGTAACGGCCCTCCGGCTGGAGCATCCAGTGCTTCAGCTTCTTGTAGTCAGAAAATGTCCACGGATTGTAATTGCCGGACACGTCCAATGTCCACTTCGGCGCCAGGCCTACTTCCACACCCAGGTTGATGGTTGAGGTCGCGTCATACAGAACGTTCGTCTTGACGCCCCAACGTTGGGCATGCAGCGGGGTAACGATAAATAAGAACAACCCCGCGACTAACAGATACAGAAGTCTGCGTTTCATATCGTACATTATTTAATAGTT
>JACJJM010000089.1 GCA_016900015.1 Phocaeicola coprophilus
ATGAACCGCCAGCGGAGGATGAAGAAAAAGAGGAACTGAAACGGCAGGTGGCGGAACTGACCGAACGCCTGCAACGGCAGCAGACCGCCACGCCCACTGCGGACGACCAGCTTGCCCTGCTGGAGAAGTCCTACGAGCTTGCCGCCAAGTACGCTGGCGGCGGGCAGAACGGGCAAATGGCACAAGTTCCGGTAGCGGGTAACATTGACCGCAAGCCGGATGCGGTGGCGGTGCAAGCTGTCAGGGAAACGACCGTTTCGGGACTGAGCCAGCCCATGAGCGATGCCGACTTTATCCGGGCGTACAGCCAGCCACGCAACTACGGTTTCAACACGGCGGTAGGCACGGGCTACGCTGTGGGCAGGAACACGATAGCCGCCTGCATCCACCAAGACCAGACGCTGATTGACGGGCAGAGCGTGAAGCTCCGGTTGCTGGAGCCAATGCAGGCGGGCAGTATCGTCATCCCGAAAAACACCGTCCTGTCGGGTGCGGCGAAGGTACAGGGCGAACGGCTCGACATCACCGTGTCCTCGATAGAATACGCGGGCAACATCATCCCTGTGGAACTCGCCGTGTTCGACACGGACGGACAAAAGGGGCTTTCCGTCCCGTCCTCGATGGAGCAGGAAGCCTTCAACGAAGCGATGGCGAATATCGGCAGCGGGCTGGGCACAAGCATCTCCTTCACGCAGAACGCCGGGCAGCAGGTGGCGATGGACGTTACAAGGGGGCTGATGCAGGGTGCGTCGGGCTACCTCGCCAAGAAGTTCCGCACCGTGAAAGTGAAGCTGAAAGCCGGGTACAGGGTGATGCTTTACGCCAAACAACAGTAATCCAACAACAAACCACTAAAAATTTCCAATCAAATGAAGAAGTATTTTGCAATGTTCGCCCTCCTGTTGGGCGTGTGTGCGGCAAACGCACAGGAAACAGACACCGTGAGGTACGCGGCGGGCAACGACCTGTACCAAGGCATCACCCGGAAACTCCCTTACCGACAGATGGTAACGCCCTACGGCGTGGAAGTTACCTTCGCCAAGACGGTGCATATCATTTTCCCCTCCGCCGTGCGTTA
>JACJJM010000008.1 GCA_016900015.1 Phocaeicola coprophilus
AAACTCAATTTTCATACCTCCGCTGAATGTTTCTTCAAAAATATTTCCTAATGTTGCACTTGCTGGTTGACTCTGCCCTCCAGTTTTGTCATGTCAGGGAGATGTGCTTTTTGTAAAAAGACAAAGGTAGGAATAAAATCCCTTAGAGGGAGATGTGCAATTTTAGGTTTTGTAACACATCCGTTTGGGACATGTCTAAAACCTCGCATGTTTTCTTTAGAATCACAAAGCTCTCTAAGCGGACGTTTCCGTCAGAATGGGTACACCTTGTTTGCTTAAACAGACCTTTTCCCTCCTTGGTCTGGCCCGTCTCCCGAGTCCAGTCCGTGCCTGGGCGGAGTTAAGGGCCCGCAGACGGGGACTTAATGAGATTGTAATACGGGGAGGGGGTGAGGTGCATTCTCGGATGCACAAACGTGGTGTCGTGTGCTGATATTTCATCGGTTTGTAGTAGTTTTGTGCATAGATTGTTAAGAAAGATTTTGGAGAAAACCATGAAGAGCCGTTTTCGGCAATGGGAGTAAATGAAAAACCGAAAAATGAAACAGAGCGTAATGATGATTTTAGTCTGCCTGTTGGGGATTGTGCAGGCTGTGGCCGGGGAAGACGGCCGTATGAAGTATAACTTTAATGCACAGTGGTTGTTGCATGTAGGCGATGTGTGTGAGGCCAAGGATGTGAAGTTTGATGATGCAGCCTGGAAACAGGTCACCCTGCCGCGTCCGTTCAATGAAGACGAGGCTTTCCGCTTGAGTATCGAGCAACTGACGGACACCGTCGTCTGGTATCGCAAGCACTTCCGGCTGCCGTCCGCGGCGCGTGGAAAGAAAGTCTTTGTGGAGTTCGAAGGCGTCCGTCAGGGAGCCGACTTCTATCTCAACGGACATCACCTCGGTTTGCACGAAAACGGGGCCATGGCCGTAGGCTTCGACCTTACTCCCTACATCAATTACAAAGGATACAACGTGATGGCTGTCCGTGTGGACAATGATTGGGACTACAAGGAGCGGGCCACGGGCACAAAGTATCAGTGGAGCGACCGCAATTTCAATGCCAACTATGGCGGTATCCCGAAAAACGTATGGTTGCACGTGACGGACAAGCTCTATCAGACGTTGCCGTTATACAGCAACCTGAAGACGACGGGCGTGTATGTCTATGCGGAAGACATTCGTGTAAAATCGCACCGTGCCGTCATCCATGCTGAGTCGGAGGTGTGCAATGAGCATGCGCATGCCAGGCGTGTGCTCTACCGTGTGGAGCTTGTAGACCGCGATGGCCGTATGCTGAAAACCTTTGAGTCGAGTCCCGTTACCGTGCGCCCCGGAGAGACGGTGACGCTGTCCGCAGCCTCCGAAGTCGAAGGTTTGCATTTTTGGAGTTGGGGATACGGCTACCTGTACACGGTGAAGACCAGCCTTTGGGCCGATGGAGAGAAGGTGGATGAGGTCTGCACGCGGACAGGCTTCCGCAAGACCCGTTTCGGGGATGGCAAGATTTGGCTGAACGACAGGGTCATCCAGATAAAAGGCTATGCGCAGCGCACGAGCAACGAGTGGCCGGGTGTCGGCATGAGTGTCCCCGCCTGGCTGAGTGACTATAGCAACGGACTGATGGTGGAAGGCTGTGCCAACCTGGTACGGTGGATGCACATCACGCCTTGGAAACAGGACATCGAGTCGTGCGACCGCGTGGGATTGCTGCAAGCCATGCCGGCTGGCGACGCCGAGAAAGACCGCGAAGGACGTCAGTGGGAGCAGCGCATGGAGCTGATGCGCGACGCCATCATCTATAACCGCAACAATCCGAGCATCCTTTTCTACGAGTGTGGCAATGAGTCCATCAGCCGTGAGCACATGCTGGAGATGAAGGCCTTGCGCGACCGGTACGACCCTCATGGCGAACGTGCCATCGGTTCGCGCGAGATGCTTGACATCCGCGAGGCTGAATATGGCGGTGAGATGCTGTATATAAACAAGAGCAAGCATCACCCGATGTGGGCGATGGAGTATTGCCGTGACGAGGGGTTGCGGAAGTATTGGGACGAATATTCCTATCCTTATCACCGGGAGGGAGATGGCAATAGTTCCTTCCATTCGGCAGCGACTAACACAATGAAAAAGAACGTAGATGCCGCGGCTTACAATCATAATCAGGATGCTTTCACCATCGAACAGGTCTGCCGTTGGTACGACTACTGGCGTGAGCGTCCCGGGACGGGCGAACGGGTCAGCTCCGGCGGTGTGAAAATCATCTTCTCTGACACGAATACACACTATCGTGGTGTGGAAAACTATCGTCGTAGCGGCGTGACAGACGCGATGCGTATCCCGAAAGACCCCTTTTATGCCCATCGTGTCATGTGGAACGGTTGGGTCGATCCGGAGACACCGGACATTCACATCGTGGGCCATTGGAACTATGAGGCCGGATTGGTCAAACCGGTCCATGTGGTCTCTAATACGGAGCAGGTGGAACTGTTTCTGAATGGCCGTTCTTTGGGATTCGGTGAGCAGAAATACCGTTTCCTTTATACGTTCCCTCGTGTGGCCTACGAAGCGGGCGAGTTGGTGGCTGTGGGGCGCGACGCTGACGGAAAAGAGTTGTGTCGTATAGTATTGTGCACGGTCGGTAAGCCGGAACGAATCAAATTGGAAGCTATAGAGAATCCTGATGGTTGGAAAGCCGACGGAGCCGACATGCTGTTATTGCAGTTTGAGGTGGTGGACGGCGAGGGACGCCGTTGTCCGCTGGCCAATGATTTGGTTCGCTTTCAGTTGGAAGGCCCTGCCGAATGGCGCGGAGGCATAGCGCAGGGAGAAGGAAACTATATCCTGTCAAAAGAACTGCCCATGGAGTGCGGGGTCAACAGAGTGTTGCTACGTTCGCTTCCGAAGGCTGGCAAGGTGCGGGTGACGGCCACGGTGCAGGGACTGCAACCGGCCGAGATGGAGCTGGAGACGTCACCGGTGGAGGTCGTCAACGGACTGAGCACATATATCCCCGGTGACCGGCTCGACGGACGGTTGACCCGCGGCGAGACGCCCCTTACTCCTTCTTACAAGGATACAAAGGTGGATGTCGGCATCATGTCTGCAACGGCTGGAGCCAATGCCGACATGGCTTGCAACAGCTATGATGACAACGAACTGAGCGAATGGAGAAACGACGGTCGCATGCAGACGGCTTGGGTCACTTACAAACTGGACCGTGCGGCACGAGTTGACGAAGTCTGTTTGAAGCTGGCAGGCTGGCGGACGCGCAGCTATCCGTTGGAAGTCTATGCCGGAGACACGCTGGTGTGGAGCGGAAAGACAGAACGCAGTCTGGGGTATGTACATCTCAACGTAAAGCCGGTCTTGGCGGATGAGATTACCATCTGCTTGCGTGGAGTCAGCGAAGAACAGGATGCGTTCGGCCAGATTGTGGAAGTGGCTGCGCCGTCAGCAGGCGGACTGGACATGGCCGGGGTGAAAGCTGGGAAGAAATCCAGGCAGGAACTGCGCATCATGGAAGTGGAATTTAAGGAGAATTTATGGCAATGATTGGACGGAAGAATAAACAGAAGAAAGAGAATAGAATGAAGATTAATAAGTGGTGGGTCGTCGGCATCTGTTTGGCTCTGCTTGGGGAGGCCGGCGTATGGGCTCAAGACAAAGTGCCAGCCCCGATGAGAGATGTAAATCAAGTGGTCGACAACACGCTTGACAGTCTGAACAAGGCGCGCACGGCGCGTCCCGTGCCGGGGTCGACCCGTAAGGCCGGTTGTCCCGTGTTGTTCCTGGTCGGAAACAGCACGATGCGCACGGGGACGTTAGGCAATGGGAATAACGGCCAGTGGGGATGGGGCTATTTCCTGCATGAGTATTTTGACGAAAGCCGCATCACGGTGGAGAACCACGCCTTGGGAGGCACGAGCAGCCGGACGTTTTACAACCGTCTTTGGCCCGACGTGCTCAAGGGTATCCGCAGGGGCGACTGGGTCATCATCGAGTTGGGTCACAATGACAACGGGCCCTATGACAGCGGACGTGCGCGGGCTTCCATTCCCGGCATCGGTAAGGACTCGCTGGTCGTGACCATCAAGGAGACCGGTGTGAAAGAAACGGTCTACACGTATGGGGAATACATGCGCCGCTTCATCCGTGACGTGAAAGCCCGGGGAGCGCACCCCATCCTGATGTCGCTCACACCGCGCAATGCCTGGGACGATGCCGACAGCACGGTCATCACCCGCGTGAACCGGACATTTGGTTTGTGGGCCAGGCAAGTGGCCCGGAAGGAACATGTGCCTTTCATTGACCTGAACGAGATTACGGCACGCAAGTTCGAGCGTTTCGGCAAGGAGAAGGTGAAATATATGTTCTATCTGGACCGCATCCACACGAGTGCTTTCGGAGCGAGGGTCAATGCAGAGTCGGCTGTGGAAGGGATACGCGGTTGCAAACGGCTCAAACTGGCCGGATACCTCAAGCCGCAGGCAGACAAGGCAGCCCGTGTCGCGCGCAAGAAAGGTTGCCCCGTGGTTTTCACCATTGGCGACAGCACCGTGCGCAATGCGGATGAAGGTGACAGCATGTGGGGCTGGGGAAGTGTGCTGGCGGAGCAGTTGGATACGGCCCGCGTTACGGTGGTCAACTGTGCCATGCCCGGCCGTAGCGCCCGGACTTATCTTGACGAAGGACGATGGGACAGTGTCTATCACGCGCTTCAGCCGGGTGATTTCGTGTTGATACAGTTCGGGCACAACGACGCCGGTCCTATCAACACGGGCAAGGCTCGCGCGGAGTTGCGTGGGGCAGGCGACGAAAGCCGAGTGTTCCGCATGGAGAAGACCGGACAATACCAGGTGGTGTACACGTTTGGATGGTACTTGCGTAAGTTCATCATGGATGTACGTGAGAAGGGGGCTTATCCGATAGTGCTGAGCCACACGCCCCGCAATAAGTTTGACAACGGCAAGATAGAGCGCAATACGGGCAGTTTTGGAGCTTGGACTCGAGATGCGGCCGAGCGTGCCGGCGCATGGTATGTCGATTTGAATAAAATCTCTGGTGACAAGTTGGAGAAGATGGCCAATGAGCAAGGGCTGCGTCTTGTGGGAGAATATTTCAAGAACGACCACACGCACACTTCCTTGAAGGGAGCCCGGCTCAATGCTCAGAGCATAGCCGAAGGATTGAGGATGACCGATTGCCCGCTGAAGGACTATTTGAGAGACTGACCGGAACTGTGCTCAGGGACTTGTTCAGGGTCTTCCCGCGCGCTCCAATGCTGGCCGTGCTTCCCCAGGACTCGGCCCGAGGACGGCCTCCTTTTGGCCCGTGCCCCGAGCCTAGTCCGTGGTCGGGCGGCCTTAAGGGGCGGGAAACGGTAGGAAGAAGGAAGCTTTTTGTCGCAATAAATGAGTATTTGTTATGGACTTACGGACGGTTTGTCGTAGATTTGCATCGACGGAATGAAAATGCCTCATTTTATGTAAGACAAGTAGATGCCGATGAAGCGTTTGTTGGACTTTTTAAGAAAAGCCATATCTTTCTGTTGGAAGAAAGCGACTGACAAGAAGGAAGTGCCTGACAGGTTTCCGAAGGAGTATGCCGGTGTGCTTTCTTTCAATCAGGCTTTGCGTGAGCTTTTGTCAAAAGACCAATACATAGCCCGGAGTGATTACAGGCATTTGATAGAAGACTTTGCAGAGCTGCATAAATTTTATGAGACGCTGTGTGTCTCCGGACTATTGGAAGACTATGTGCGAAAACACCGGTTGGATGCGATGGAAATCATCCGTTTCCGTGACATTTACGGAGGCATGGTGGACTTGAAGGAAGAGGTCCCGGTCGTCAGAAGGCACAATGATGAATACGTGTCCAGGCATCTGGTGTCAGAGAAGGACTATCTGGACGGGATTCTCAAAGCATGCGATCCGGCCATTCTGCTGGATGACGAGCAACGCGAGGTCGTGTTGTCGGACGAGGATTATACGTTGGTCATTGCTGGAGCCGGGGCGGGAAAGACCACCACAGTGGCTGCAAAGGTGAGATACCTGGTCGAACGGCGTGGCGTAGATCCTCGCAAGATACTCGTCATATCATTTACCAACAAAGCTGTGGGGGAACTTCGTGAACGTATCAATGACCGGCTTCACCTCAGCTGTCCGATTACGACCTTTCATTCGGCGGGTTATGCCATCCTGAGGAAAAGTGATGCCGGTCGGCCGAAAATCGTGGATGGAGGCTTCATGTATCACGTTATCAAAGACTATCTCAAGTCGAAAGTGCTTAGCAATCCGGTGCTGGTGAAAAAGCTGGTCTTGTTTTTCGGCTCTTATTTTTCTGCGCCCTATGAAGGAGACGATGTGAACCGTTACTTCCAGTTCGTCTCCAAGACGGACTTTTCCACGCTCAGGAGCAATGTCCAGGAATACATCCAGCAGATTATAGACCGCAAGACGCGCAAGGTGCAGACGTTGAACAATGAAGTGTTGCGCTCCGTCGAGGAGGTACGGATAGCCAATTTCCTTTATTTGAACAACATCGAATACGAATATGAACCTGTCTACCAGTATCGTGTCTTGGACTCCAACAAGCCTTACACGCCGGATTTCAGAATCAAGCAAGGGGAGAAGGTGACCTACATAGAGCATTTCGGCATTACGGAGGATGGGCAGAACAGCCGTTATACCCAGGAAGAACTGGATAGATATAAAGCGCGGGTGAATGACAAGATAAAGCTGCACCGTAAACATAAGACGGACCTGGTGTACACTTTTTCGGTGTATAATGACCGGCGTCCTTTTCTGGAACATCTGGAGGAACAGTTGCTGCAGAGGGGGTATGTTCTGGAACCGAGGCCTATGGAGACTGTCTATAAGAAACTGGTCGATGCGGAAGAGAGCAAATATATAACGAAACTCACGCTGTTGGTGTGTCATTTCATCAGCAACTTCAAGACGCAAGGCTACAAGGGTGAGAAGTTTGACGAGTTCAGTTCGAAGATACAGAACGTCAGGACACGCCTGTTTTTGGATATATGCCGCGTCTGCTACATGGAATACCAGAAGTCGTTGCGCGAACAGCAGTGCATCGATTTTGAAGATATGATAAACGAGTCGGCCGAGCTGTTGCGCAAGAAGCAGATAGCAAAAGAACGGCTGGACTTTAAATATATCATCGTCGATGAGTATCAGGACATATCCCGCCAGCGCTACAATCTCATCCGTGAACTGTCCAAGTTGTGCGATGCCAAGATTGTGGCTGTGGGCGACGACTGGCAGTCCATCTATGCTTTTAGCGGTTCGATTTTGCCGTTGTTCACCCGTTTTTGTCAAGAAGTCGGCTATGGGCAGGAGCTGAAGATTACAAGGACCTATCGGAACGCGCAAGAGATAATCGACATCGCCGGGACCTTCATACAGCGAAACAGCAGTCAGATAAGGAAAGACTTGATTTCCCCCAAGCGAATCGTCAATCCGGTCATTATCCGCACCTACAGTGAAGAGTATTCCAAAGAGCAGGCCGGAGGGCGCTATTACAATATGGGGGAGGCCGTCAATAAAGCCATAGAGGAAATCATCGGCTACAACCGCAGCGAGGGAAAATCACAAGTGGCTTCCATCCTGTTGATAGGACGTTACGGATTTGACGCCAAGCATCTTTGCTATTCCAAAGAGTTTATGTACGACGAGAAGTCCGGACGCGTCTATTCTTCCCGATACCGTTCGCAAGTGAAGCTTCAGTTCATGACGGCACACAGCTCCAAGGGGTTGAGTGCCGACAATGTCATTATCGTCAATGCCAAAGACGACGTTTACGGTTTTCCCTCAAAAGTGGATGATGACCCCGTGTTGAGCTTGGTGGTGTCGAATGACCATTCGTACAATTATGCTGAAGAGCGGCGCTTGTTCTATGTGGCTTTGACCCGGACCAAAAACCGGGTTTTCATCATCACGCCGGAACGACGGCCGTCGGAATTCATCAAGGAGCTGCTGAGGGAAACAGAGGTTTATCCCTATGTGACTTTAAAAGGCGAGTTGAAGACGGATTTGGCAGACTCAAAGCGGGCGTTCAACAGTTGCCCCATCTGTGGCTATCCGATGCAATTCCGGTGGAACAAGAACTATGGCTTGAAATTATGGATGTGCACGAACGAGCAGGAAGTGTGTGGTTTTATGACTAACGACCGGCGGGGCGGCGAGTTGGCTATCCAGAAATGTGATTGGTGTGAGGATGGTTATCTGGTGGTGAAGCCGGGCAAGAAAGGGTATATTTTGGGGTGTACCAATTACAAGGATGACAGGTCGGGATGTGGGAGGGTGTTGAACCTTGAACACTATCGGATATGGCGGCGAAATGATTTCGGCGTGGAGGACCGTTCTGTGGACAAACCGTCGTTCTTGAAATCAGTTCCGGCGGAGACACTGTCCGCGCCGAAGATGATACCCGCCAAAGAACGGAGGCCTCAGGCACAGACGTCGGGCATCAATAGGGTTGGTTATGCCGGCTATTCTATCGGGACGACCGAGTTTCAGGTATTGACAGATGCCGAAGGCCATGTCCTGACCGACATCGAACTGTTGCTGAGGCTATATATCCTCAGAGACGGATTGGCAAAGAGGCGTGGCATTCAGGTTTCGCAAATCATGCAAAACGCCGACCTGGTGCGGCTGGCGACGGACAAACCTACGACCAAGGAGGAATTCCTTCGTATTTATGGGGTCGGAGAGCGCAAGTATGAAAATTCAGGAGATGAATTCATTGCCGAGATAAGGAGTTATGTCAGTCCCCGCTCGGGAGAGCCGGAATAAAACAAACCTCCGACAAATGCCGGAGGAAAAACTTGCGCACATGTCGGAGGCGTGGTTTGTCTGCGTGGGGACATTAGGTCCATTCATCCCAAAGGTCACCCCACCAGCCGTCTTCCCAATCTTCGGGAATTTCTTTCTTAATATTGCCGTCTTCGTCCACGATGATTAGCCAATCGTCGTCGGCACGTTCAGCCTCGATGGCGTAGAACATGCCCCGGCGGGAGTCTATCACGTCGATGTCGTCATCGTCCATATCATGGTAACCTTTTGACCACAGTTTGCTCCATGTGCCTTCGGGCAGGCTGCGGCGGCTCACTTCCCACTTGCTGCCGACCCACTCGTTGCGGAAGTTGAAGTAGACATCTTTCTCGCGTCCTTCGTGACGGATTTCGATTTCGAGGAATCCGTCGTCCCAGTCGCGGTCGGTGATGTGCGAGCCGGGGTATCTGTCAGCGACGAATTCCGAAGGAGTCATCGGCTGTTCTTCCGGGATGAAATCGATGTGGTTGTCATCTTCCGGAGCGTTGGTGAGAGCTTGCACGAGACGGCCCGTCTCCGTGTAGTAAAGGTCGACATCGGTTTCCACGCCGTTCTCATTCTTGTCCACCTCGATGACATAGAATGTTTCAGAGTCAGCACGTTCCAACACATTGGCTTCATCGTCCACCGTCCAAGGAGCTTGGGAATAGATGGTGTCGTTGAATGCCCGGATGACAGCACTCGGGAGGCTGTTGAACGGGATTTCACGGTCTGTCATGCCCCAGCGTTTGCTGATGCGCGAGAACCAGGCCGTGCAGTTGGGCTGCCTCATTTCGGCCCGCGTTCCCTCGTCGTAGAACCGGGCGACATCGTAGTCGTCGATAGACGTCCATGAGACGTTGGTCGCGTTGGGATACATTTCATAAAACGCCTTGACGATTTCTTCGGATACGTCAGACGGAGTTCCGGACAGGCCGTCGTCATCACTGCACGACGACAGCACAAACATGCTGCACAATGCAGCCATCAGAAAGAATTTGAGCTGTTTCATAAATACTATTAAGAGTAAATATATTATGATGCCGCAAGATACAGTATTTATCTTTAATATAGTAGATAACAATATCTTCTATTATTTATTTTTAACCAAAATTCCCTACTCGTCACTCAGGCCGGGTAGAGACGAAGCGGAGAAGCATGCGGCCGCTTTGTGGAATATGTTTTTGAAAAATGCCTACATCCATTAGCTTACCCGTCAGGGATGGAAGGAAGCCGAGAGGCGACTCCAGGGTAAGGTCGGCTACCCTCCTTTTCGCTCTTGCCTACCTTAGACTCGGCTCTCGGCTACCCTTAAGGACTTCTTCTTCGGGATGCTATCTGTTGATAATAAGATATTTAAGAAAAGGAGGGATGCTCACTGTGTCGCCTTCTTGCTTTTAGAAAATTGTTGATGTTTTATGAGGACGAGGGGATTGGAATACGAGATGGTGTCATCCTGCCGGAATGACGGTCACCGAGATCCATCAAAGAGTTGATGAGCGGGACAGGTGTTTGTATTGACGAGATAAGGAGCTATGTCGCTCTTTGTTAAAAAGATGCATGATAAGTAGATAGACCGAAGCTTCCATACGAGCGGCCTTCGGGGTGTAAAAAATTACAAATGTATCGATATTTTGTTACATCAGGGCGACGAAATTATTACTAGATTATTTATTTGGGTTGTAATCTGTTCTTTGCAGGATTGAAATACGTCTGACACTTTACGCGTTGAATTTTGCATCGTTTTTTAACGAATGGAAGCATTTCCGGTAAACATATTTATCTTTAACTACAATAAACTGATGAACCTGCAACTTAAGAAGACGGCCATGGCTTTTTTGTTTAGTTCGGCCGTATTGTCAGCTTTTGCGACTCCTATTAATATTAAGGGTTTGGTGAGGGGTGCAGATGATAGCCCTCTGCCGGGAGCCAGCATTATGCTTAAGGATGGGAACAAAACGGGAACCATCACTGACATGAATGGGCATTTTACTCTTTCTGTGGAACCAGGAACGGAGCTTATCGTGAAGTACATGGGCTATCAACAGACTTCTATCAAGGTTGGCTCGAAGGACTTTTATACGATTACGCTGGAAGAGGACAACAACGTACTCGATGATGTGGTCGTCGTGGGTTATTCGACGAATAAGAAAGTGAATCTGTCGGGTTCGGTTTCGTCCATTGATAGCGAGCAGATTAGCGGCCGTCCGATTACAAATGTGTCGACAGCCCTGCAAGGCATGGCGCCGGGTGTGACTGTGACCACGCAGTCTGGTTCTCCGGGTGGTGACGGCGGTAATATCCGTATCCGCGGCATCGGGACATTTGGTGGTGATAATGCCGACCCGTTGGTCTTGATTGACGGTGTGGAAGGCACGATTGATGAAATCGACCCGAACGTCATCGAGTCAGTATCCATCCTGAAGGACGCAGCTTCGGCTTCCATTTATGGTTCACGTGCGGCGAATGGCGTCATTCTGGTGACGACAAAGCGCGGGACGGAGAAAGACAAGTTTTCTATCAGCTATCAGGGTTTTGTCGGTTTCCAGCGTCCGACACGCCTACCCGATACGGTGAATGCGATTCAGTACATGGAACTGGAGAATGTCGCAGCGGAGAATGACGGGAGCGATTTGGCATATTCTCCGGAATATATAGAGGAATACAGAAACGGTATAGGAGTCGACCCTGACAAGTATCCCGACACCGATTGGCAAGATGCTATCCTGGCCGGTTCGGGACTGACCCACGGACATACGGCGACCCTGACAGCCTCGTCCGACCGGATTAAGATTCTGACTTCTGTCGGATACAAAGATCAGCAGGGATTGGTCGAACACAGCAATTACCGCCGTGTGACGGTAAGAAACAATATGGATATACGGCTGACCGAGCGGTTGCAGTTGAAGTTTGACTTTCAGGTGATGAATGGAAACCGTTTGCAACCTCGTGCTGAAAGCACTGTGTTCAACTACATGAACACGCGTCCGGCCAACATGGTGAACCAGTTTACTACCGGTCTCTACAATGGCAGCGGTATGCAAGGAGACAATCCGGTGCTGCTGCTCAAGGAAGGCGGCAACAAGAAAAGCAACACCATTCGCGCCACCGGCTCGTTTGGCCTGAAGTGGAATGTATTGGAAGGGTTGGAACTCTCAGGTACGTATACACCTCGTTATATCACCAAAAACGTGCACACTTATAAGAATTCTGTCACGACCTATGGTGACCCGGAAGGCACGACCAGTTTCCAAAGCGACGGCATCAATTCGTTGACCGAATCATCCAATCGTTACTTCTATAACAATCTTCAGTTTCTGGCCACATACTCCAGGAAGTTCGGCGACCATGACCTGAAAGTGTTGGTCGGGGCTGAGCGGGAGACTTATGACGAGAAGACACTGAGCGCCTACCGGGAGGGTTTTAACTATCCGGAGTATGATGTCATCAATGCCGGCAACATCGACAACATGGACAATGGCGGCGGAGAATACGAATGGGCCTTGCAGTCATTTTTCGGACGTATCAATTATAACTTCAAGGACCGCTACCTGCTGGAGGCCAATTTCCGTGCCGACGGTTCGTCGCGCTTCGCTTCGGGAAACAAGTACAGCTATTTTCCTTCAGTGTCAGCCGCATGGCGCATCAGTGAAGAGGCTTTCATGGAGCCTGTCCGTGATGTGGTAAATAACCTGAAGCTTCGCGCATCTTGGGGTATGCTGGGCAATCAGAACATCGGCAGCAGCTATTATCCCACAGTAGAGACCCTGTCGACCAGCACCATCTCCATGGGTGGCAATCTGTATCCGATAGCCACACAGACGGCGTTGGCCAATCCGGACTTGGTGTGGGAGACTTCGACCATGACAGACATCGGACTGGACTTGACTTTATTCAACAGCTTGAACATCACGGCTGACTGGTATTATAAGACGACGGATGACATCCTGATGAAACTCGACATCCCGAACATTGTCGGCTTCTCCGCTCCCTATCAAAACGCAGGTAAGGTGCGCAATGTGGGGTGGGAACTTGGCATCTCTTACCAGAAATCATGGGGTGATTTCACCTTGGGCGTACTGGCCAATCTCTCCGATGTCAAGAATGAAATCATCGACATGAAGGGCATATCGTCGACCAGCGGGGAAATACGCAACCAGGAAGGCTCGCCCATTAATTCCATTTATGGACTTGTATGTGAAGGCTTTGTTGATTCTGAGGAGGAGGCCGACTGGATTAATGAAAACTGCCCGCAGTTTGGAGGGACGGTCTATCCAGGCGATTTGAAATACAAGGACATAAACCATGACGACAAAATCACGACTGACGACAAGACCATCATCGGCAGCACCATCCCCCGCTATACGTATAGCTTGGGACTGAATATGGAGTATAAGCGCTTCCACCTGAATGTCTTGTTCCAGGGCGTGGGCAAAGCTGACGGTTACCTGAACACTTACTATGTGATGCCCTGCCAGCAAGGAGGTACCTATCGCAAGGAACATCTCGACTACTGGCGTGAGGACAACAAGGACGCATCTACGCCCCGTCTCTCATACAAGAGCAGCAATAATTCCCAGCAGTCGTCCTTCTGGATGCGTGATGCTTCCTACCTGCGTCTAAAGAGCTTGCAGTTTGGCTATGACTTGCCCAAGACCTGGTTGAAGCCTATCGGCATCAACAGTGCATACGTGTATGTCGATGCGCAGAACTTGTTTACTTGGACAGATTTCTATCAAGGATACGACCCGGAGGTCAACTATGATGCGTCGGCCACTGACGGTGTGTCGCTGGGGGATGCCAACAACTACCCACAGGTCTCCACGTTCACTATGGGTATCAAACTCAACTTCTAACCAACAACAATTATGAAACGCAATACATTCTTTTCCATTCTTACGGCTGTGGCTTGCACACTGGGCATGTCTTCGTGTTCGCTTGACTATGAGCCGAAAAACGGGCCTTCATCGGGCAATTTCCCGGCTAATATCACAGAAGCTGAATACGGCCTTTATGCTGCTTACAAGTCCTTGAGCACCTTTGATGCTTCCAGCATGGCTTGGTGGAAGGTGGCTGATAACATCACTGACCTGGGTGTGACGCGAGTCAATGTGTCCAAGTTTACTGAGCTGGTCACATCGGCTGCCACGGGCGAAAATGCAGTGTCTGTGAAAATCTACAATACCATCTACAACGTCGTGAGCCGTGTCAATCTGGTGCTCGACGGCCTGGACAATCTTGAAGGCACAGCTTCTGCTGAAGAGGTGGCTGCCTTGCGCAACGAATTGCTTTGCCTGCGTGCCTTCTGTTATGACATGGGATGCCAGTATTTCGGTGCAATGCCTTACATTGACCATTCCCTGTCGTTGACTGACAACCAGTATCCTCGTATGCCCCGTGAGGAAGTGACCGCCAAGTTGCTGGCCGACCTTTCCGATGAAAACATTGAGACGCTTCCTTTGCGCCACAACCAGAGTCAGTTTGGCACTGCGCGCATCGGGCAGGTGGCAGCTTACGGGCTGCGGGCGCGCATCGCCCTGGAGTGGGGTGACTATGAGTTGGCAGCTTCTTCGGCTGCAAAAGCATTGGCACGTGCCGAGGAGGCCGGCTATGAACTGCAACCGCTCGATTTGAGTTTTTGCGGGGAGGACCATGAAGCCGGTGAACCCACCGGCACTGTCGACCTCTTCGGCTATGCCGGGCAGGATAACAGCAACGAGTGGATTTGGTGCGTGCAGTATGACCGCCGCATTGACGGCAACACAGAGAAGGAGGCCTACTACCAACTTTCACGCGTCGCGGGCGGATGTTCTTATTTCGGTCCTTCGCAGCACATGATTGACATGTTTCAATGCACCGACGGAAAATCCATTAGCGAGTCGCCTCTCTATGACTGGCAACACCCGTGGAGAAACCGCGACCCGCGTCTGGATCTCTACTGTGTGCGTCCGGGTAGTCGCCTGTTCAACTATGAGTTTCAGACGTCCAAGAATGCAAAGACGGTCATGAACTATGACACCGGAGCAGAAGTGTCCAATCTGGAGTCGCAAGGTACGAAGGGCGTCTATGGAGCTAATGGCAACAAAGGTCCGGGCGGGTATTTGTGGCGGAAGCATATCGACATCGCCGAGTTGGAGAATGGAAGCATCACTTCCAGCAGTCCGACGGACATGAATTGTGGACTGATGCGTCTGGCTGAACTTTATCTCATCGAGGCTGAGGCCAACATCGAGTGGGAAGGGGGTGACCTGTCACTTGCCAAGAGCGACCTTGATTTCATCCGTGCCCGTGTCGGTATGCCGCCGGTCGACGGTTCAAGCCGTGAGTCGCTGCGCACGGCCTTGCGCTACGAGCGTGCCGTGGAGCTTTGTGACGAAGGATTCCGTTGGTTCGACCTCCGCCGGTGGGGCATTGCCGAGAAAGCCGTGGGCGGCACCATTTACGCTCCGGCACAAGATGGTTCGATGTCGAATGCCAAGCCGTCGTTTGACGACAGTTGGATACCCACTTATGACGGGACGACGTTTGACGGGCAGAAGATGAACCTGCGTGTGTATAACACGTACACATACCGTTCGGGGAAAGATGAACTTTGGCCCATTCCGCAAACCGAACTGGATACCAATCCGCTGATTAACGAGAACAACCCCGGTTATTGATTCAATAAGCAGATATGATAAGAAAACTTTTTTTCATTCTTTGTGTTTATGGCTGCTTGGCTGCACCCCTGTGTGCCAGGCAGCTCTATCGTGTGATGACATGCAACATCCGAGTGGCCCTGCCGCAGGATGCTGACACGGGTAATGGCTGGGACACCCGGCGCGACGTATGCTTCAAGGTGATGAAAGACCATGCGGCTGATGTCTATTGTTTGCAGGAGGTAGTCGGTAGCCAGTATAAGGATTTATGTGAATCCTTTCCTGACTATTTTGTGTTCGGTTATGAAGGGCCCGAGATGGACAATATGCCCGACACGCTCTATCATGGCATAGCCAAAAACGTCATTATGTTTGCTCGAAAACGCTTCCGCCTGGTGGGTGCGGGCACCTATTGGCTGGCAGAGAATCCGCTTTGTGGCGGACAGCTGTCGTGGGGGACGGCGCGGGCGCGTCATGTCAATTGGGTGCGGCTGGAGGATAGACACACCGGGCGGCAGTTTCGTGTGTGTTCGCTTCATTTGGACCATGTCTCACAGGAGGCTCGCGAACGCCAGATTGAAATCTTTCTGGAAGAAGCGGCGCAATATCCCGACACGATGCCTCAGATTCTGTGCGGGGACTTTAATGCGCGTCCGGACAATCCCATTATCGCGTTGCGGTTGCCTGCCCGCGGATGGGCTGATGTCTATCGTCTCTTGAATGGGTATTATGAATCTTTTAGTGCACATCGCTTTTTGGGCCGTGACTATCATCCGAAAAAGACTCCGGCACAGATTGATTACATCTTCACGCATGGGACCGGCGTGAGAGCCGCAGAGGCAAGGTTTATCAAGGACGATGTCGGAGGCAAGTATCCGAGTGACCACTTTTTCCTGCTGGCGACGATAGAGGTGGAATAGGCCTGTGTGGCAACTTTCGTCTGTGGGTCTTTGGACGATAAAGATGAGGCATGAGCGTGACCGTTCCTTCACTGCGCATGCCTTTTCTTTTTGTTTTGTAAAAGTATGAGACGGGAGAGAAAATTGTCGGATAGAGACAATTTAAGAGTCTTTTGTGACAGGAGTTTCTGAAAAATCTATAGCATTGTGCGAAATTCGGATGGGATGACATCCGACAGAGAGAAGAATCAGAAATCTAAAGGTTAGGATGAATATCGTCATGTGACTGGACAAATGTGTATTTCGGGGAGGTGACGGATGTTCATAAAGCAGGAGTAAAGTTATGAAGACAGACAAACGACTCTTTTTAGTGGCCTTCGGTGCCTTGTTGTGCGGGACGGCATGTGCCCGGCAAGAAACAGATGTGACGCTGCATGCGGGCGATACGGCCGTGGTGGCAAGCGTGTCGAAAAACATCAAGCGCAAGGTGGCGATAGGCCGTTTTTCCAACGAGACACAATATGGGAAAGGCTTGTTCTACGACAAGGAAAACGACCCGATGGGGAAACAGGCATTGGACATCCTCTCGGCCAAACTGGCGGCCTCGGGCAAGTTCTTGCTTTTGGAACGCAACGATTTGCCGGCTTTGCTGGAAGAGGCTGAAAAAGGAGACGGCCAACTGTCGACCATCGGGGCTGACTATCTGATTATCGGCTCGATTACGGAGTTTGGGCGTAAGAATGTGGGCAAAGCCGGTGTCTTCACCCGTCGCAAGACGCAGATGGTGGAGGCGGCTGTGTCCATCCGGCTGGTGGAGGTTTCGACCGGGCTGATTGTTTATTCGGATGAGGCGAGGGGAGAAGCTGAACTGACCACGAAGACCACGATGGGCCTGGGCGGACGTGCCGACTTCGATGCGACATTGAGCGACAAGGCCATAGCGGATGCCATCGGCCACTTGGTGGATAATATCATAGACAAATGTACGGACAAACCTTGGCGCACCTATTTCCTTTCCTATGACGCTGACGGAGTGCTGATTGGGGGCGGAGCCAGCCAGGGAATCGTGCCGGGGGATACGTTTGCCGTGAAGCTCCGGGGAAAGAAAGTGAAGAATCCGCAGACGGGTGTCCTGATAGAGCTTCCGGGCAAGCAGGTGGGCACGGTGACTGTGACGGCCACAGCCGGCGACACACCTGAAACGGAGTATTCGGTTGTCGAAGTGTCTGCCGAAGTGGAGATTGACACAAGCCGGCTTGCGGATTACTACATCGAGGAGACAGAGCCATGAGAACCGTGTGGCCTTTGGCAGGGTTCGTCCTGTTGGCTGTGGTGTCGTGTGCCGCGCCGTCCAAATCGCTCTATTCCTGGTATGGTTATGAGAATGCCGTCTACCAGGATGTCAAAAAGGGCACGCCGGAGTCGCAAGAGAAGCTTTTGGGAGAATACGAGCGGATTATAGCCCGGCAGGAAGCTATTCGCCGGACCGTGCCTCCCGGCATGTATGCCGAGTATGGCTTTTTGTTGTGCCGCAGCGGACACAGGGAGGAGGGGATTTCTTATCTGAAGGAAGAAATACGCCTCTATCCGGAATCGGAGAAGTACATATCACGAATCATCAAACAACTGGAAGAGAAATGAAACATTGCTTCGTATGCGCATTCCTGCTTCTCGGGCTGGGAGCTTGCACGACACCGGAGACTGTCGTCACGCGCGGCCAGCAGTATGCCAGGCTCTATGAGGAAGCTCCGGCATCCATTGTCATCATGCCTCCCATCAACCGTACCAATGCCGTGGAGGCAAAGGACTACATGTACACCACGCTTTATCGTCCGCTGTGCGAGAAAGGCTACTATGTGTTCTCTCCCCAGCTGACGTTGGAACTCTTTCGCACGGAGAGTGCCTATGACAGTGAGTTGTTCTTGGAAGGCAGCTTGTCGCGATTTCATGATGTGCTGGGTGCTGACGCGGCGATGTTCACCATCATCAAGTCGTGGGAGCGGGACAATGCCGACGGCGAACTGACCGTGCAGGCGGAATACATCTTGCGCTCCACCGTCAGTGGCGAGACGCTCTATCACCGCGAAGGGTGTGTGACCGTGAGCCTCGCGACTGAGTCCGACGAAGAGGCAGGCTTCCTCGGTGCGCTGGTCGATATGTTGGCAAACACCGTAGCCACGGCATTGACCGACCATGTAGAGGCCGGGCGCAAGTGCACGGCTATTGTTCTGAGCGACATGCCCCTTGGACGCTATGCGCCTGAGTATGGTACAGACCAAGGGTGGAAAGCCGGTAAGACTTTCATCAGGGAAACGGTGGAGTGAGGATGCAGTGCCAAACACTGCATCCATCAGGCATGCGCATGGTTACTTCCCGGCCTTCACGAACCGGTAGACGGCAAACGTCATCGGACCGATTTCGGTGCTGACACTCCGGCCGTCGGTCACAGTCACGCGGCTCTCCTGCGGGGTGATGGTCGCGGGGGCGTCGAGCGTGTTCTCGGCATCGGGGTTGTCGCTATGGAGTGTCGTGCAGGTGCCTTCGGCAAGGCGGGCTTTCTTCATCCCTTTAAAGTCCAGAAGCAGCGGTTGTGCCTGGTCGGAGGTGTTGACCACCTTGACGATGTAGCTCTGTGTCGGTTCGTCCCACACGGCGCTGGCGAAGAGACCTTCCTGTCCCTCCTGTCCGCTCACCGGACGGCCTTCCATCGTGAGGGGGACGACGTGCGTGCCACGGTTGTGCCCGTAGAGTGCCTGCACGTACCAGCTGCACGTGCGTACGCTGCGGAGGTTGTCGAACCAGATGAGGTCGGGACGCCACTGCCATCCTTCGACGTGGGCCAGCAGCGGGGCGTAGGTAGCCATGTGGACGATGTCAGCATTGCGCTCCACGCCCGTGAGGAAGGCTGCTTCGAGCAGGGAGGCGTGGAAGTGGTTCCACTTCTTGCCGCGCCCGTGGCAGGCATATTCGCCGGCAAACACCTTTGGTCCGCGGCGGTCGTAGTCGTCATAGCGGCTGCCCGACTGGAGGAACCAGCTCTCGGGGCGGTAGAAATGTTCGTCCACGAGGTCGACTTTCAGGCGGCGCATTTCGGGCCATAGATAGTCGAAGTCCTTGCCTTCCGAGTTCGGACCGGACGAGCCGATGATGTGCAGGTCGGGGTAGTGCTTGCGCAGGGCCTTGACGAACTGTTCGAGACGGTCCACGTATTCCGGCCCCCACTGTTCGTTGCCCACGGCCAGGTATTTCAGGCCGAACGGTTCGGGATGGCCCATGCGGGCACGCAGCCGCCCCCATTCGGTCGTGAGGGAGTCGCCGTTGGCAAATTCCACGAGGTCGAGCGCGTCTTGTATGTATGTGTCGAGGCTGTCGACGGGGACGTGTGCCTTGGGGTCATTGTTCTGGTATTGGCAGGCCAGTCCGCAGTTCACCACGGGTAGCGGCTCGGCGCCCATGTCTTCGGCCAGCAGGAAGAGTTCGTAGAACCCCATGCCGTAGGTCTGGAAGTAGTCGGGGAAGAAGCGGTGGCGGAAGGTGTATTGCCAACGGTTCTCGTTGAGCGGGCGGTTCTCCACCGGGCCGACGGAGTTTTTCCAGTTGTAGCGCGTGCCGAGGTCGGTGCCCTCCACGATGCAGCCTCCGGGGAAGCGGAACACGCCCGGCCGCGTGTCGGCCAATGCCTGAACGAGGTCCTTGCGCAAGCCGTTGCGGCGGCCCTTCCAGGTGTCGACGGGGAAGAGCGAGACATGTTCCAGGTCGATGTGTCCTCCGGCCGAGGCATAGAAGATGCGCAGATGTGCTTTGGGGTGGGGCGCTCCCGGCGTGAGCACGACTTCATACTGATGCCATTCGGGAGAGTCCACGTCGAGGTCGGCCGAGGCGAGCACCTGGCTTTCGCTTGCCGAGGCCGGGTCGATAAGCTCCACGCGGAGTTTCTGTTTCTCCCCGCGTGCCCACACGCTGAAGCGGTAGCTTTCTCCTGCCCGGAGGCCGATGCCGAAGAATCCTTCATTCTCCAGCCCTGTGCGCTTCTCGTGATGGGAAGCCGGGAAGAGGCGGACGTAGTGCGGGTTGCGCTCGAAGGGACCGTCGTCGTGCAGCGTGACATGTCCGAACGTGCGCCACCCCATGAGGCGCTGGGGGAACTCGAACGAGCGGTTTTTCACCAGTTCGGCATAGAGGCCGCCGTCGGCCCCGAAGTTGATGTCTTCGAAGAAATGCCCGTACATCGTGGGCTGTATCTCTGCCCCTTGTTTGCCCGCCTCGATGACGAAGTGGCGGGTCTGCGCGTGCAGGCCGAGGCTTGCGGCGAGCATGAGGGCTGCCAATAGAAGAGTCTGTTTGTTCATGGGATTGTATCTTTATGTATGTAATGAAACGAAATGATTGTGGGCGAAAGTTAGGAAAGATGTCCGACCGGCACAAGGATAGCCCGTGCAAATCGCTTTCCGGCGTCGCACATTGCCGAAAAACAGTCCATCGCTGCCGAAATCGCGGCGCGTATCCTCCCACTGTTCCTAATATGTTTGTCTTCAGCTCCCTGTTGTCTGCCTGCCGGGCCTGCGCCACATGCCTCCGGCCAACGCCTATGTCTTGACGCTGCCAACACCCGTGTCTTGACGCTGCCAACGCCTATGTCTTGATGCTGCCAACGCCTATGTCTTGACACTGCCAACGCCTATGTCTTGACACTGCCAACGCCTATGTCTTGACACTGCCAACACCTATGTCTTGACGCCGCCAACACCCGTGTCTTGGTCTCGCCTTCACCCGTGTGTCGGTTTCACCTTCACTACTGTGAGCGCCTTGCCTTCACTACTGTGAACACCCTGCCTTCACTACTGTCTTGATTTGGGCATCGTTCATGCCTTGCGTTTCCGGCGCATGTAGTCGCTCGGGCTCATGCCATATTTCTCCTTGAAGCGTTGGCGGAAGTAGGGGACGCTGCTGAAGCCTGTCATGTCCGACACGTCGGCCACGGTGTATTCGCCCGAGTCGAGCAGTTCGGCTGCCCGGCACATCTTGGCGTCGCGCACCAGTTCGTTGAGCGGCATTCCCGTGAGGGCTTTCACTTTGCGGTAGAGGGTCGAGTGGCTCATACACATCTTGTCGGCGATGAAGGCCATGTCCATGCGTTCCATGTTGAGATGGTCGGCGATGATGCGGTTCACCTTGTCGAGGAAGTCCCGGTCGAGCTTGCTGAGCGTCTCGACGGCTTCCGTGTGGTGTGGCGTGGCTTCGTCTTCGCCGGTGTGTGAGGCCGTGATGAGGTGTGCCAGCCGGCGGCGGTTGTCGAGCAGGTTGTCGATGCGGCTGCTCAGGAGGCTGGTGCTGAAGGGCTTGTTCAGATAGGAGTCTGCGCCTGCGGCATATCCCTCTTCCTTGTCGCGCGAGCTGTCTTTGGCCGTGAGCAGGATGACGGGGATATGGCTCGTGCTGACGTCCTGCTTCACGAGGCGGCACAGGGTGACTCCGTCCATCACGGGCATCATGATGTCGCTCACGATGATGTCGGGGATGCGCTGGCGGGCGATGTCCCATCCCTCCTGTCCATCGGCAGCGGTGAGCACTTCGTAGCGGTCTTCGAAAGAGGTGCGTATGTATTCGCGGATGTCTTTGTTGTCTTCCACCACGAGCAGGATGGGGCGGTTGTCGTCCGTGTCGCCGTCGTCGGCCTTGCCGGGCTGTGCTGTGTCCGGTTTGCTTTCGGTGTGTGTTTCCTTGTGTAGGGCGTCGGGGTAAATGCAGTCCGTGGGCAGGCTGACGGTGAAGGTGCTGCCTTCGCCCGCTGTGCTTTCGGCCGTGATGGTGCCTTGATGGAGCTCGACGAGCGACTTCACAAGGGCCAGCCCGATGCCTGAGCCGGAGGCCTGGTGGTCGCCGTTCTCTTGGTAATAGCGTTCGAAGATGTGGGGCAATGCCTGGGGGCTGATGCCGTAGCCCGTGTCGCTCACGCGGATGACCGTGCGGGGCTTGCCGTCGGGTGTTTCCTCCCCGCCGACGCTGAGCGTGATTCGTCCTTCCGGAGTGTATTTGATGGCGTTGGAAAGGAGGTTGTCTAGGATGATGGTCAGGATTTCCGGGTCGAAATAGAGCATATGGTGGCCCTCGCACCGGATGTCGAAGTCGAGTTTGTTGTTCGTGTTCAGTTCCTTGTAGCGCAGGCCGATTCCCTGCACCAGCTTGCCCAGGTCGGCATGTTCCACGCAGAGGCGGCGGTTTTCCGTCTCCGTCTTGCGGAATTCGAGTAGTTGGTTGATCAGGTTCAGCAGGCGGGTGGCGCTGTCGCGGATGAGGCTGATGCGGTTGGCATGTTTGGGAGAGAGCGTCTTGTCGGCGAGCAGGTCTTCGAGCGGCCCCATGATGAGGGTGAGTGGCGTGCGCAGTTCGTGGGTGATGTTTGTGTAGAAGCGTAGGCGTTCGCTGTTCAGTTCCTGGTCGTTCTCATGTTGGTGTCGTTCCAGGTTCAGCCGGCTTTCGAGGTCGAGGCGGTGCTTGTAGAAGCGGATGATGACGTAGAGCACCATGCAGGCCAGCAGGATGTAGACCGTCTTGGCATACCAGGAACTCCACCAGGGATGTGTGATGCGGATGGACACGGATGCTTGCCGGTCGCTCCAGGGCTGGTTGCGCAGGCGGGCTTTGACATGGAAGATGTATTCGCCCGGGGGCAGGTTGCGGAACATCACGCGGTGGTCATTGCCGGTCTCGAACCAGGCTGTGTGCAGCCCTTCCATGAGGTAGGCATATTCCACTTGCGGGCTTTGGGTGTAGTCGATGACGTTGAATGCGATGTCGAAGGTGTTTTCGTCGTATGCCAGCCGGATGCGGTTGTCGTCCGGACGCGGGATGATGCGTTCGTGGTTCTTCTGTTGTTCATCACTGCTGTAGCTCTTGATTTCGGTGATGACCACGGGGGCGATAGGGCGGAGGTGCGGGATGTCAGTGGGCGAAAAGCAGCAGACACCCTCTTGCGAGCCGAAGTAGAGACGTCCGTCCCGGCTTTTGCAGACGGCGGCGTCCATGAAGTCTCCCTTAGGCACGCCTTCGTCGTGGGTGTAGTTGTCAAACCGTTGCGTCTTGCTGTTCCAGTGTGAGATGCCTCCGTTGGTGCTGAGCCAGATTTCACCCTCGTTGTCTTCAGCTACGGCACGCACATGGATGTTTTCCAGTCCCTCGTGGTCGCCGTAGAGATACACCTTCTCGGGGTGTGCCGGGTCGGGGAGGTGTGCCAGCCCGTTGCGTGTGGCCACCCACAAGCCTCCTTTGCTGTCGATGAAGCAATGGTTGACGGCATTGGACCCCAGTCCGTTGGTTTCATCTATGGTGCATTGCAGTGTGTAGTTGCGGTCAAATTTCACCAAGCCTTTGCCGAATGTGCCCAGCCAGAGGTTTCCGTCGTGGTCGCGGGTGATGCAGGAAAGCATGCGGTCCGGCAGTTGGCTGTTGATGTCGTTGCGGGCTTCCAGACGTCCGTCCCGGCAGATGTAGGCTCCGTTGTAGGTCGCCACCCACACGATGCCGTCCCGGTCCTCATAGAAGCCATGCACATTGAGGTGTTTTTGCGGGGCCTGGATGCGTGTGATGCGCTGCGTCGCGGGGTCGCACTGCAGGACACCGTCTTCATACAGTCCCAGCCAGAGCTTTCCTTTGCTGTCTGTGTAGATGGAGCTCACGTGGGTATGAGGGCTGGCATGTCCTGTCAGGCTGATGATGCATTCCGTCTTTTGCCCGTAGTAGACCACCAGCTTGTTTTCTCCGCCGGCCCACAAGCGTGCGTGGTCGTCGAAGGCTATGCTCCACACTTGCCGGTCGCTCAGGATTTTGCCTTGATAGACGCTGGGGGAGAGTATCTGAAATGTGGGAGGTTCATAACTCAGGAAGTCCACGCCTTGGCGGTAATTCCCAATCCAGATGTTGCCGAAAGAGTCTTGGAAGAAACAACGGGTGTTGGGGGAGGCGATGCCTTTTCCCTGTCCGGTGCCGATATTGTGGAAACGCACGTTTTCAGGGGAGACAGGTCCTTCAGGGTCAAGCACGCTCACGCCGCCCATCTGCGTACAAATCCAGATTCGCCCGTCTGCTGACTGGCCGATGTCGTACACATAGTTGGAGATGAGTGAACGGGGGTTGCTGTCGTCGTGTTGCATGCTGGTGAATGTGCCGGTGTGCGGATTGAAGAGTGCCAGGCCGTTGTCTGTCCCGACCCATACCCGTTTGTCCTTGTCGATGAAGATGGCGTGCACGATGTTGCCCGGCAGGCTTTGCGGGTCTCCTTCCTTGTGGAGAAACTTCCGGCATGTGCGTGTCTTCAGGTCGATGAGGCTCAGGCCTTGCCCGTCATGTCCCACATAGATATGTCCGTTGCCGTCATCGCACGTGCACCATGATTTGCCTTCGAAACCTTTGATGTCGCTCATGCGCCAGGGGGTGAGTTGTCCCGTCGCCGGGTCGAAATGTTCCAGTCCCAGATGGTAGTGGGTAATCCAGATGCCCCCATCGGCTGCATGGCAGATGTCGGTTACATCATTTGATATAAGCCCGTTGCTGGTGTTATAGTTGTGAGTGAAGCGTTGCAGGAGGCAGTCATACACGCTGATGCCATAGCGTTGCGTACCCACCCATACTGTGTTATGAAGCGTGTCGCAGTAGACCGTATTGAGTTCATTGCTGCTCAGCGTGGAGTTCTGGGTATTATAGACGGTTACTTCCGTTCCGTCGAACTTGTTCAACCCTGATTCGGTAGCTATCCAGATGCAACCTTGCTTGTCCTGGTCGATGTCGACCACATAGTTGCTTGACAGTCCGTTGTCAACATTGAAACGCTTGAATGTATAGTCCTCTTGAGCTTGTGCGGGCATGATGACGCCCTGTATCAACAACAGGATTAGGAGCGTGAGAAAGCTATGTCGGCTCGATAGTGGCTTCATGGGTATTTATCTCGTGAATTACTTCAACGGCAAAAATAACTTAAAATCCTGAATGATGTGGAGAGCCTGCGGCTTTTTTGTTTTGACCAGCTGTTTTTTCTTCATGGAGCGTATAGTTTTTCAGCAAATTTCACTTTCGGATGGCTTCTGCACGATTTGTGCACCATCTTTGCTTAAATTTTAGTTTCTTTATAATATAGGAACTAATAAGTTTGCGTCCGAAAAGAGTTCCGGCACGGGCCGGACTTGGAAATGCCAAGAACAAACACACAATAAAACAACAGGAATAAAATGAAGTCTAATCCATCTAAAAACAATCGAAGGTACATGTTTGCCTTGTTGTTCTGCGCCGGGTTCGTGGGCGGCTGTCCTGTCAGCGCTGCGGCGAGTGATGCCGGAATCATGGGCGTGCAACAACAAACGAATACCATTTTTGGTATTGTGAAGGATGCCAATGGAGAACCCATCATTGGTGCCAGTGTGAAAATCAAAGGGAGCCAGACAGGCTCCATCACCGACCTCGACGGACGGTTTAAGATAAATGCCGTGGGGAGGGGTAAAGTAACTCTCGAAATCTCTTATATAGGTTATGCGACGCAGGACGTGGAGGCCACTCCGGGCAAGGAAGTCAACGTCCTCTTGCAGGAAGACAACCAGATGCTGGAAGAAGTCGTGGTGGTCGGTTACGGCACGATGCGCAAGAAGGACCTGACCGGTTCGGTCATCCAGATTCGTCCCGACAAGCTGGCCAACGAAGCCCCGAAGACCATCCAGGACGTGATGCGCGGCACACCGGGCTTGAATGTGGGCTATGATGCTTCAGCCAAGGGCGGCGGCTCCCTCCAGGTGCGTGGCCAACGCTCCGTCTATACCTCCGGCGGACACAACGACCCGCTTATCATCCTCGACGGCATGCAGTTCTACGGCGAGCTTTCTGAAATCAACCCGCAGGACATCGCCCAGATTGACGTCCTGAAGGATGCTTCCGCAGCAGCCGTTTACGGTGCGAAGGGTGCCAACGGCGTTATCGCGATTACTACAAAGAAAGGTAAGCTCGGCAAACCGACCATCAATGTGAGCGCAACGCTGGGTATCAATCAGAAGAGCGCCTACCGCGACGTGTTCAGCGCGAAGGACTATGTGCGTTACCGCACCGACTGGTACAAGACTCAGACCTACGGCGTGAACCCCGAAACGGGACGTTACGAAGCCTACCAGACGGGCAGCAACGCCGGAAAGATTGGCTACTATGACAATCCCTACGCCCTGCCTAACGGCGTGACCCAAGACCAATGGGCTGCCTATACCACCAACCCCGAAGGCGCGGGCCTGATGGAAATCTGGGGACTCCGCCTCGGCTTGGAAGACGTCGTGCTCCAAAACTTCATCAACGGCAAGACGTTCGACTGGTATGACTCCACCTTCCGTACGGGCATCAACCAGGACTATAACGCCAGCATCTCCGGCGCGAGCGAGCGGATGAACTACTACATGTCCTTCGGCTACCAGAGCAACGAGGGTGCCATCGTGGGCAACGATTACAGCGCCTTCCGTGCCAACCTGAAAGTGTCCGGCAAGGTGACCGACTGGCTTGAAATCGGCGCGAACATCAACTTCCAGGACCGTACCGACGGCGACATCTCCGTCTCCACCGGCACGAACTACTGGGACAACAACATGCTCCGCAACAGCCCCTATGCCAACTTTAAGGAAGAAGACGGCTCGTATGCCCAATACCCGATGGGTAACAGCGTGAAGCGCGGCTACAACTACTACTTCGACCGCCAATACATCGACCTTGACAAGGGTTACACGGTGCTCAACACTATCTTCAATGCCAAAGTGACCCTGCCGTTTGGCTTCAAGTATGAGTTCAACGTAGCTCCCCGCTACCAGTTCTTCTACAACCGCTATTTCACTTCGGCCGAGAAGCCCGACAGTAACCCCGATACGCAAGGTGTAGACCGCGAGAACGCGAAACGCTTCGACTGGTCGCTCAACAACACCATCACCTGGGACCATACGTTCAACGACAAACATCACGTCGTCCTCACCCTCGTGCAGGAAGCCGAGGAACGCCAATACTGGCAGGAGCGCATCGAGGCCCGCGGCATTCTTCCGACCGATGCGCTGGGTTACCACGAGATAGACAACGCCACCAAGGCCCTGAGCAATTTCACCTCGAACGATACGCACGAGACGGCCGCTGCCTACATGGCCCGCCTCTTCTACTCCTACGACGACCGCTACATGGTGACGGCCACCGTCCGCCGCGACGGTTACTGCGCCTTCGGTGCAAACAACCCCTGGGCCACTTTCCCCTCTATCTCTGCAGCGTGGACCTTCACCAATGAGAAGTTCTTCAAGTGGGAACCGATGAGCACTGGTAAGCTCCGCGTCTCCTGGGGTAAGAACGGTAACCGTTCGCTCGCCGACCCGTATGTGGCTCTGTCCGACTTGGGTGCCGGCATGGGTAAGACGATGGGCTACATCGACAAGAACGGAAACGTGGTCGATATGAAATACATGAGCGCCAACCGTCTGGCCAACCCGAACCTGCAATGGGAAAAGACCGAGGCCTACAACATCGGTTTGGACTTCGGCTTCTTCAACGACCGCCTGACCGGTAGCATCGAAGGTTACTTCATGACTACCCACGACATGATTATGAGCCAGCGTCTGCCGGACTTCTCCGGATTTGGAAACATCACGACCAATTTGGGCGAGGTGCAAAACCGCGGTCTGGAAATCTCCTTGAACTCCGTTAACTTCGACCGGGAAAACTTCACGTGGAACACCTCGTTCGGACTCTCCTGGAACAAGAACAAAATCAAACACCTCTACTATGAGATGGAAGACGTGACCGACGCCCAGGGCAACGTCATCGGCCAGAAGGAAATGGACGACGAAGCCAACGGCTGGTTCATCGGCCAACCCATCGGCGTCATCTGGGACTACAAGGTGACCGGCATCTGGCAGGCCGACGAGGTGGAAGAAGCTGCCAAGTATGGCCAACGTCCCGGCGACCCGAAGGTGGAAAACTCCTATACGGAAGACGACATCATCAATGACGACGGCACCCGCACGGCTGTCTACAACGACAAGGACAAGCATTTCCTCGGCCAGACTGCTCCGAAGGTACGCCTCTCGCTGCGCAACGACTTCACGCTGTGGAAGAACATCGACTTCTCCTTCAGCCTCTATTCGAACCTCGGCCACAAGAGCCTCTCGGGCAACTACCTGAACAATGATAACGGAGGTTCGCTCATCACCTACGGCTACAACACCTTCAAGAAGGAATACTGGACGCCGGACAACCCGACCAACAAGTATGCCCGCCTGAACGCAGCCGGCCCGAGCGGTGCAGGACAACCGCAGAAGCTCTACAACCGCTCGTTTGTCCGCTTCGACAACATCTCGCTGGCCTACACCCTGCCGCAGGAGTTGACCCGCAAATGGCAGATCGAGCGCGTGAAGGTCTATGCCACCGTGCGCAACGTCGGTTGCTGGGGAGCTTGGGAATACGGCGACGCCGAGACCGGAGGACTGGCTACCCGTACTTACACGTTCGGTTTGAATCTGACTTTCTAAACTAACAAACACGTAAAACAATGAAACAATACATTCAACATACACTTTCCAAAGGCTTGCTCCTGCTGAGCGGCGCTTTGATGCTGGGCAGCTGCACCGACAGCTTCCTCGAACCCGACCCCCTCTCGATGTACGAACCGGGAGTCACCTTCTCCACCGAGTCCGGTCTGCAATCGGCCCTGGCCATGTGCGACCGTCACTTGCGCAGTTACTGGACACACTATGACAACAAAAACATCAGCGTGCCCATTGGTACAGAATACTTGTTCTCTGACCTTTGCCTCTTCGGCAAGACTGACTTTGGAAACGGTGGCTGTTACGACAACTTTGCCGACAAGCTGACCCCGACCAATGGTATTGCTGACGGTGACGACAACCGCATCTCTTACTTCTGGGGTGAGACTTGGACCGGCATCAAGTATGCCAACACGGTGATTAACTACATTGACAATGTGGAAGGCTTGGACGAAGCTACCAAGAATGCCTACCTGGGTCGCGCCTACTTCCACCGTTCGTTCCGCTACCTGAACCTTGTGTTCCAGTTTGGCGATGTACCTTTGGTGACGAAGCTCCTTGAAGTGCCCAAGCAAAACTATCGTTCCACGAAGCAGGAAGCCATCTTGGAAATGATTACGAAAGACATGGAGTTTGCCGTCGAGTGGGTACCCGAGTGGGCCGACACGGAATACTACGGCCAGGTGAACAAGGGCGCGTGCCGTCAACTGCTCATCAAGTGCTACCTCGCTACCGGTCAATGGGAGAAAGCCGAGAAGCAGGCCGACATCCTCATCGCCCAATATCCGATGATGCAAGACACGTTCGGCACGTTTGAAAACGTCAGCGCGACCGACACGTGGAGCATCGACCGCAATGTCATCTGGGACTTACACCGTCCGGTCAACAAGCACATTGCTGCCAACACCGAGGCTATCATGGTGATGCCCAACAGTTCCGATCAGACGCATGTGGACTTCCTGACCATGCGTATCTTCGGTCCGTTCTGGAATGACGGCAGATTGAAGACTCCTGATGCACAACAGGCTGTGTTGAGACCTGCACGTAATGCCGGAGACTATCGTGCCGACCATGACTGGCTTCGCGCCATCGGCCGCGGCATCGGTGTCTGCCGCCTCACTCACTTCGCCCAACACTCCTTGTGGTACGTGAACGGCGTGGAGGACACCCAAGACCTTCGCCACAACTCCCAAGTGGGCAACTGGGTGAACATGGAAGACATCACGTACAGCAATACGGCTTCTGCTTACGATGGCAAACCACTACGCCTTTACGACGATGCAGGCAAATGCCTCTGCACTGATACAATCCGTGACTGGTATGACTTCCCGCTTTACAAGATTTGGCTGCGCGACGAAGTGAACGAGGCCAAGGCAGGCGCGACGGAATACAACGGTGCGACGCTGGGCAGCGATGCCAGTTGGTATCTCTACCGTTCGGCTGAAACTTACCTGCTCCGTGCCGAAGCCCGTTTTTACCAAGACAACATCAAGGGAGCGACGGAAGATGTGAATGAAGTGCGCAAACGTGCTCATTGCTCGCAGCTTTACACCTCCGTCAACATCGGTGACATCATGAACGAACGTGCCCGCGAACTGTACCTCGAAGAGTGGCGTCACGCCGAGCTGGTGCGCGTGTCCTACTGCCTCGCCCTCAGCGGCAAACCCGACGAATGGGGCAACACCTACAGCCTCGACAACTGGGACAAGCAGAGCGGCACAGACCCCAACGGCGGCAGCTACTGGTATCAACGCCTGATGCACTACTCTTACTACAACAAGGGTGTCATCTCTTCAGGCCAAGCCACCCAGCTCACCTACAAAATGGACAAGCACAACATGTATTGGCCCATCCCGAACAGTGCCATCATCGGCAACAACAAGGGCCAGTTGGCTCAGAACTACGGCTACGACGGTTATGACGAGAACACCCCGATGTGGGAGACTTGGGAAGAAGCCGTCGCCGACGAAGACAGAACCGAATAAACTTCTTTATTCCTTATCTAACATATCTTCGATATTCATTGTAACTCGAAAGGGCGTGCCTGCACGGCGCGCCCTTTTGTTGTTTTCCTGCCCCTCCTTTCCGTCCGACGACGGCCTCCTTTCCGCTCTTGCGCGCCTTCCTTTCCGTGGTCGGGCGGATTCCTTTCCGTGGTCCGGGGTGTTGAAAAGGGGCTTCTGTGAGGCTGTGTCGAAATAGACTTTGTAGGGACGCACGGTCTGTGCGTCCGCTTAGGCAAGCATTGAAACACAAGGCTTTGACATTCGGACGCACGAACCGTGCGTCCCTACGAAAGTTGCACATTTCCCATTTCGACACATGCCGTTTGTGGAATGGACATACGCTTCTGTCCCTTCGGATGTGTCATCCGAAGGAGTCGAGTATGAGGATTTCCAATCCGGAATATCCAAATCCCGCTGAAAACCTGTATCTTTGCAAAGGACAACAATTAATCTTGAAAAAAACAGCAGTGACATGAAATATCTGAATCCCAAAGCAGACCTGACGTTCAAGAAAGTGTTCGGCGAGCATCCCGACCTGATGATGAGCCTGCTCAACGCGTTGCTCCCCTTCGAAAGCCTACGTGCGCCAGCTTGAAATCAATGAGAACTACGAGCTGCTCCAGCCCGTGTATTTGCTCAACCTGGTCAACGACATCTTCGAGCCTGACATCCGCAATATTACCATTACTACCGCCTGGTGCACAGCGAACGCACGGACAACTTATAAAGACAGGAGGAACAGAAGTCGAAAGGCTTTTGTTCCTTTTTTTATTGTTCCTCATGGCTTGGAAGCTTCTCCCCAAAAATACCGAAAATGTTGCCCCTTTTTGCCGAAAAAAACGACCCTGCTTCCGGACTCCACGGCGTATATTTGTGGAAAGAATCTTGTGTAACTGTAAAGAAAGAATGCGTATGAAGCTAATTGTGTGTATTGTAAGTAGCCTGTTGGCGGTTGTGTCCCCGGTGGGGGCACAGCCCGACGGCTACGAGCTGGTGTGGAGCGATGAATTCAGCACCGAGGGCCGTCCTGACTCGGCCTCATGGAATTTCGAGAACGGATTTGCCCGCAATGAAGAGTTGCAATGGTATCAGGAGGACAACGCTACATGCCGCAATGGACTGCTCATCATCGAAGCACGGCCCGAGAGCCGCCCCAATCCCCTCTACGAAGCCGGCAGCCGCGATTGGCGGCGGAAGCGTCCGACCGTGGAGTGCACCTCGTCGTCGCTTACCACGGCCGGCAAGCACGAGTTCCTCTATGGCCGGCTCGAAGTGCGCGCACGCATCCCGGTGGGCAAAGGCGCATGGCCCGCCATTTGGCTGCTGGGGCGCGACATGGAGTGGCCCTCCTGCGGAGAGATTGACGTCATGGAGTTCTACCGCCGGCAGGGCGTGCCCCACATATTGGCCAATGCCGCCTGGGGGACTGACCGCCGCTACGTGGCCCGGTGGGACTCACAGGCTATCCCTTTCAGCCACTTCCTGGAGCAGAATCCTGACTGGGCCTCAGAGTTCCACATCTGGCGCATGGATTGGGACGAGGACTACATCCGCATCTATCTCGACGACGAGTTGCTCAATGAAATACGCCTGGCCGAAACGTTCAACGGCACGCCCGGAGAGGGGCGCAACCCCTTCCGCCAACCCCAATACATCCTGCTCAATCTGGCCATGGGAGGCATCAATGGCGGAGAAGTGTCCCCCGAAACCTATCCCATACGCTACGAAATAGATTACGTGCGCATTTACCAAAAGAAATGAAGAATGATGAATGAAGAATGATGAATGATGAAAAAGAGTAAGTATTTATGCCCCGCCCTCCTCATGGCCCTGTGCTTCGGTCCGTCAGCACGGGCACAAGACGCCGTAGTCTATGGGCCGGACAGCCTCCTGCGGGTCGACATCGCGGTGAAGGAGGGACGGCCTGTCTATGCCGTGGCCTACAAGGGAAAGACCATCCTCGAGGACTCTCCACTGGGATTCGTCGCCGATGTGGGTGACTTCACCACCGGACTTTCCTTCGCCGGCACAAGGCAGAGGGCCATCGACGAGACCTATCATTTGGACCGCATCAAGCAGTCCGAGGTGCACTACCGGGCCAACGAACTCTCCGTTACTCTGCGCGACAGGGAGGGGCGGACGTTTGATATCGTATTTCGCGTGAGCGACAATGACCTCGCCTTCCGTTATGAATTGCCCCGCTACGGCGACACGGGGTGCGTCGTCATCCGGCGCGAAGCGACAGGCTTCGACTTTCCCACAGGGACGACCACCTTCCTCACCCCGCAGAGCGACGCGATGACAGGCTGGAAGCGCACGAAGCCAAGCTACGAGGAACACTACAAAGCCGATGCCCCGATGGGCGAACCTTCCCAATACGGCCACGGCTATACATTCCCCGCATTGTTCCATATCGGTGACGACCACTGGGCTTTAGTGAGCGAGACTGGTGTGGACAGCCGCTACTGTGCCTCGCATCTCAGCGACGCGACCCCCGAAGGGCTTTACACCATCGCTTTCCCCATGCCCGAGGAGAACAATGGTAACGGGACAGCCAGCCCCGGCATGGCTCTCCCGGCACGTACTCCCTGGCGCACGGTGACCGTCGGCGACTCCTTGGAACCCATCGTCGAAACGACTGTCCCCTGGGATGTCACTGAGCCGCGCTATCCCTCTTCCCATGCCTACACCTACGGGCGGGGGACATGGAGCTGGATACTCTGGCAGGACGGTAGTATTAACTACGATGACCAGCTCCGCTACATCGACCTCGCCGCTGCCCTCGGCTATGAGTTCGTCCTCATCGACAACTTCTGGGACGAGCGCATCGGACGCCGGCGCATAGCCGACCTCGCTTCCTACGCACGCTCCAAAGGCGTCGGCCTCTTCCTCTGGTACAGTTCAAGCGGCTATTGGAACGACATTTCCCAAAGCCCGACCGGCTGCATGGACGACCCCATCGCACGCAAACGGGAGATGCGTTGGCTGGCCTCGCTGGGCGTGAAGGGGATAAAGGTGGACTTCTTCGGAGGAGACAAGCAGGAGACCATGAGACTCTACGAGGCCATCCTGAGCGATGCCGACGACGCCGGCCTACTGGTCATCTTCCACGGTTGCACCCTGCCGCGGGGCTGGGAGAGGATGTATCCCAACTACGTGGGTAGTGAAGCGGTGCTGGCTTCTGAGAACTTGGTGTTCAATCAACGCTTTGACGACGAGGAGGCCTTCAATGCCTGCCTGCATCCTTTCCTGCGAAACACGGTCGGGTGCATGGAGTTCGGCGGCGTCATCCTCAACCGACGGCTCAACCGTACGAATGACGGGGGATGCACGCGACGGACGACGGATGCCTTCCAACTGGCTACAGCCGTCCTCTTCCAAAATCCCATCCAGAACTTCGCATTGACTCCAAATAACCTCACCGACGCGCCCGAGGCTGCCATTCGCTTCATGAAGGAAGTGCCCACGACGTGGGACGAGACACAGCTCATCGAGGGCTATCCGGGCTGTTACTGTGTCCTGGCCCGCCGCCACGGTTCGCGCTGGTATGTCGCAGGCATCAATGCCGGGCCGGAGACGGTCGAACTGACACTCGACCTGCCGATGCTCGCCCGCGGGACAACGGTCGAAGTCTATGAGGACGAACCGAAGACGGGCTGTCTGCGGTCCGCGACACGCACCGTGAAGAAGCCCGGGGCGGTCCGGGTCTCCATTCGCCCGAATAGCGGTGTCGTGATGACGGCTGACGTATCGGAGTGAAATCCGCATTGAGAAAAAGACTGACACGTACATTTCCCTCCTTTTCCTCCATTCCCTTCAAAGTGTGTTTTGTAAATGATTGATAATCAATAGTAAAGTCAGTGAACCCCGACGGGATTCCCGTTAAACCCCGACGAGGGGTTCGTTGGGGTTTAACGGGAAATTCGTGTTTTTTTCATCCCTCCTTATTCATAAAACTATTGACAAATGACGTAAGTCTGACGGGACGTTCGGGCATAAAAAGAGCGGTATGCAAGCCTCGGTGAGCGTCTGCCGCTCCGTCCGTGCCTGCATACCGCAGTCAGGAATGTCGGATATATACCTTATTTAATAGGTGAAGTCCGATGCCTTCACATACACCTTATAGTCTTTTATCAGACCTGGCGCACCGGCTTCGGCGCGTGGCAGCATGCGGAGTCCCGTCACCTTGTGCTGTCCGCCAAGGTCGATGATGAGCTGATGGGGGAAGGCCGTGTTGTCCACTGTCTGCCAGAACGTGCTTTCTTGACGGTCATATACTTTATCCGCCGTGCGGTTGCCGCTGCGGGTTTCTTCGCTGTCGGCATATACGACCTTCCAGTCCTCGCGCGGCAACGGGCGGCCGTTCTCGTCCAAGACATCCAGCTCGGCGATGGCTGCGATGTTGGTGCCGTCATAGTTGGAAGTCGCGTCGAGGCACAGGTAGCGGCCTTCTGCCGGGGCTTTGAACTTCACCTCCTGCCAGCCGTTGCCCTTGGCGAACGTACCGGAATGGACAGGCGTTTCGCCTGCGAGCTTCAGGTTTTGTCCGTCCTTGCGGTGCGTCTCGGGAGCTTTCACGCGCAGCATGTCGAGGATGGGGCGCTTCAGTCCGGGGACTTTCATCTCTGCCGGTCCTTTGAGGTCAAGCACGATGATTTCATTTTCGCCCTCGCGGAGCCAGCATCCCGGCATGTAGAGCGTCTGTTGAGGGCCTATTTCCCAAAATCGTCCCATGGCGTGCCCGTTGACCCAGACCATGCCCTTGCCCCATGTCTGCATGTCGAGGAATGTGTCGCCCGTGTGGTCGAGGGTGAATGTCGCACGATACCAGGCAGGACCGTCGACAGTCTTTCCGGGACGGAAGTTTCTGTCGCTGACGAAATCATAGAAGGGCGGGAGGCTGTAGACGGTCCATCCTTTCAGCTCCGTGGCCTGTCCGTCGCATATGATTTCCACTTTCTTGGTAATGCCTTTGCGGTCGTGGATGGATTTGTCGAAGTTGACACGTCCCATTGCCTCGACCAGGATGTCAAGTCGCGTGCCCTTCTTGAGGGTTTCCTTCAGGGGCAATGTAAATTCGCCCTTGCGGCGGTCAAGGCGTCCGAGGAGCTTTCCGTCAGCGAACACCTGTGCCCAATCATGCATTTCGTCGAGGTGCAGTTCCCCTGACGCGTCGTCCTGGAGCGTCGTGCGGTAGAGGATGCAACCCCAACCCTGGTCGAACATCTCCATCGGGCGTATGTCGTCAGAGTGTTTCGGCTCAGGCAAGTTATCGAAGAGCGGGGCGACTTGCCATTCGGTGACTGCCGGGATTTCGATGACCGGATAGGGCGCGGGCGGTTCGGGGAGGGTTTCCCCTTCGGGAATGTATTGCTTCAGGAGGTCACGCAGGAGGAAGTATTTCGGAGTGGTCCATCCCGCTTCGCTGATGGGGGCATCGTAGTCGTAGGAGCTGCACATGGCCGAGTAAGCCGGATTGTTGGCTCCTCCCCACCATCCGAAGGTCGTCCCTCCGTGAGTCATGTAGAGGCTGAACGATATGCCGCGGTCGAGCATGTCCTTGATGCCGTCGACCATCGTCCGTGCATCGCGCGTCTCATGCTTTCGCCCCCAGTGGTCAAACCATCCGCTCCAGAACTCGCTACACATAAGCGGCGTGTCTGGGCGAAGTTCTTTCAGTTTGCGGAATTGTTCGTCGATGTTGGCTCCTGTCCCGAAATTGACTGTCCATAGAAGGTCATCGAGGGCATTGTTGGTGAAATTCGAGCTCCAGTCGCATTGGAATAGGGGGACGTCAGTGAACCCTGCCCGGCGCACCAGGTCACGGATGGCCGAGACGTATGGTTTGTCCACGCCATAGGAGCCATACTCATTCTCCACCTGCACCATAATGATGTTGCCCCCGCGTGTCACTTGGAGGTCGGCGAGCTGACGGCCTACTTCGTCCATGAAGAGACCCACACGCTCCATGTAGTAAGGATCGAGCGTGCGCAGACGGATGTTTTCCTGCTTCAGCAGCCACCAGGGAAGACCGCCCATTTCCCATTCGGCGCACACGTAGGGTCCGGGACGCACGATGACATACATCCCATGCTTCTGTGCGAGGCGGCAGAACTTGGCGATGTCGTTGTTGCCCGAGAAGTCGAACTTGCCCGGTTGAGGTTCATGGATGTTCCAAAAGACGTAGAGGCAGAGAGTGTTCATGCCGAGAGCCTTGCAGGACAGGATGCGCTGTTCCCAATAGGGTTCGGGTATGCGCGGGTAGTGCACTTCGGCAGCCTTGATGACGAAAGGCTTACCGTTGAGCAGGAAAGTGCCCTTTCCCACTTCGAATGTCTCTCTTTTCCCCGAAGCGGGCCCGTCATCGGCCGATGCTGTCAGGACAGCTCCCAGCGAGAGGAGCAGGGAGAGGGTAATGGATAGAAAATGTTTCATGAGCAGTATGTTTTAGGTTTCGGATAATGTCGTTGTCCCCCTATTGCGGGCTGAGCCGCAGGACGGTGAACGAATAGGCAGGCAGGAGGCAGGGAAATTCCGTCCCGTCCGTTTCGAGTGTCGAAGTCGCGGGGTGTGCCCGGCGGTCATCGGGCCGTCCTGTGAGCACGGTCCGGGCGGCAGTCGGCCTGAATGCCCCGAAACCCCGGAGCGCAATGCTCGAACGCACTTCCACGGGCAGCAGATTGACCAACTTCACGATGAGATCACCCGTACGGCTGTCGGTCACGGCTGAGACGGCGATGCGCTTGTTCACATCCTCGCGCCGGTTGTCCGTGGTCACGGTCGAGGCTAACAGGATGTCGCCGGCGTTCTGTCCGTAGAGTTGCTGCACGTAGTAGCCTACGGTGGGCTTCACTTCACGGTTGTTGAAATAGATGAGGTCAGGATTCCACTGTGTGTGTCCCTCTTTGGCGAGGAGCGGCGCGTAGGATGTCATGGTGACGATGTCACCGTTGCGCTCGACGGCTGTCAGGTAGAGGGCCTCGGCCAATGCCGTTTCGATGTTGTTGGGCCGTCCCGGCAGGTGTGCGGCATATTCGCCCAAGTAGACTTTCGGTTTCTCCCGGTCATAGCGGTCGTAAAAGTCTTGGTTATGTATAAACCATCCGGGCGGGTTGTAGTAATGCTCATCCACGACGGGCACTTTCAGTCGGTCGGCCAGTGCCCATCCTTCTTCGTAGTCCGTGCCTTCGTAGAAAGGGCCAGCCGTGCCGATGACCGTGATGTCGGGATGATGTTTGCGTATGGCTTCGTAGATGAGGGTAAAGCGTTCCTCGAACACGTCAGTGATGAGGTCTTCATTGCCAATGCCGATGTATTTGAGGTTGAACGGGGCCGGATGTCCCGCTTCGGCGCGCATCCGTGCCCATTTGTTGGTCTTCGGGTCGGCGTTGGCATAGTCTATCAAGTCCAGTATGTCCTGGACGTATTCATCCATCTCGTCCATCGGGATACCCCCTTGCTGGCCTCCGCTCAGCAGTTGTCCCGGTCGGGATGAAGTGTTTTGGCAGGTCACTCCGGCAGCAAGCACGGGCAGCGGTTCAGCCCCGATGTCTTCGCAGAATTGGAAATACTCGAAATAACCCAAGCCCAATGTCTGGTGGTATCCCCAGAGGTTGCGCATGGGTTTGCGGGCTTCGAGCGGTCCGATGGAGTTTTTCCAGCGGTAGATGTTTTCAAGTCCGTTGCCGTGTGCCACGCATCCGCCCGGGAATCGTACAAAGCGGGGATGCACGTCGGCGATGGCCTGGGCCAGGTCGGCCCTGAGTCCGTTCGTGCGTCCGTGGAATGTGTTGCGCGGGAAGAGGGACACCATATCGAACGCATACGTTCCGGCTTCGGTCGGTGTGATGACGAGGAGGGCTGAGTCGGCGTCGGCCGAGGGTGTGAGCACAGCCGTCTGTTTCTTCCATTTCCTGCTTCCGGGGCGTAGGGTTGCCGATGCCAGTTCCCGTCCGTCAGCCGTACACAGGCTTACTTTTACACGTCCCTTGTGTCCGCCTCCGGAGCGTGCCATCCAGGAGAAATCATACTTTTCGCCCCGTCGCACGACGATGCCGTCATAGCCGGAGTTGGTCAGTGAGGCCCTTGGCAGCCGGACGTCGAGCACGGCATAGTGCGGGTTGTTCGGATGGATGGGAGCGACGGTGTCGATGCACAGTGTCGTGCCGTCGCCTTCGAGCGTCCAGGCTGTGGTGGATGTCCATTCGCGCCGGTCGCGGGAGCTGTATTCGAAGTCGCGGTTTTGGATGAGTTCGGCGTACAGTCCCCCGTCGGCTCCGTAATTTATGTCTTCGAAGAACACTCCTATGAGCTTCTCACTGATGGGTTTCCGCTGTGTGGCGTCGATGGTCAGGTGCATGTCGACACCGCTCAGTCCGGCAAAGCGTTGCGGGTCTTGTTCCGTCCGTTCGTCGTGGAGGCGGTTTCTGTATGCCTTGTGGTCAGCATAGCGGTTCAGGCGTTGCACGTCGGTCCAAGCCACGCGCAGGACGTTGCCTTCCTGTGTCTCGCCTTCCACGTCAGCTTGCTGCAGGGATACGTTTTGGCTTGCCTCGATGATGTCAGGCCGTTGGGTACGGATGAAATAAGTTTGCCGTTGCCATTCCAGCAAGTCGGCTGAGGCTGTGTGGGCGAACTCCAGTCCTTCGTCGTTGAGTTGCCACACGCAGTGCCAGGTGTTTGGTCCGTCTCCGCGGTAGAGCCGTGGGCGTATCATCCGTTTTTCTGAGCCCCATGCGCCATAGTCGCATTTCAGGTATGCATATCCGTTGCCTACGTGCATCCAGTGCGTGCCGTCGGCACTCCATGCGAATTTCAAGCCGCTGCGTCCTTTGTCCTGACGGGTGGCATAGGCAAGGAGGTAGACGGAATCCGGTTCGTTGGTTGTCTCCGTGGTGCGGGCCCGTGCGGGGAGCAGACAGAGGCAGGCGAGCAGTGTGATAAGGCTTTTCCGTATTCTCATGGTTTCTGTCATGTATGGTCTTATCGTGTGACGGTCACCGGGCGGATGGTGCCGTCGTTGTTGAACTCCATGCGGTCGATGCAGACCTCGCGGTGATAGCCCGGGCCTTTGTCTTTGTCCAGGAAATGCTTGTTGATGCGGTGGTAGACGATGTACCATTCATCGGTGCCGGGCTTGCGGATGACCGCATTGTGTGCCGGGCCATAGACCTCTTTGTCGGCATTCTGGATGAGCACAATGGGACTTTTGGCCACTTGGATGGGGCCCAAGGGCGAGTCCGACGTGCCATAAGCTACATGATAGTTGGGCGACCCGGTGTCGTCCACCGACCAGAGGAAGTAATACACGCCGTGGCGGAAGAACACGTAGGGTGCTTCCCTGTAAGCGTGAGTCTTGAGCGTGCCGCCTTGGGGCGTCATGACGGTGAGCGTCTCGTCCTTGATGGACACCATGTCGTCGTTGAGCTCAGCTCCGGCCATGTATCCGTTGCCCCAATAGAGGTATGATTTGCCGGAGGCGGGGTCGGTGAACACGTCTACGTCGATTTGCTGTCCGCGACCGGTGGGAGATTGGGATACGAGCGGATGTCCCAGGTCCTTGAACGGTCCGGTGGGCGAGTCGCCTATGGCCACGCCGATTTGCTTTCCCGAATTGTCGGCGGCATTGCCGCTATAATAGAGGAAATATTTGTATTTGCCGTCGATGAGCTTCTCCTCGATGGCCGGTGCCCAAGCATTGCCATTGGCCCACGTCACTTGGGGTGAACGCAGGTCGAGCACCACGCCCTCGGGTGTCCAGCTTTTCAGGTCGGTCGATGAGTAGGCTGTCAAGTACCAGCCGCCCCAGTGGGCATAGCCGTCACTTGTGGAGTAGATGTAGTATTTGCCGGTCTGGCGCGAATAGAGTATTTCCGGGTCGGCATGAAAGCCCGGCAGGACCGGATTGGCGGGAAGGTCGCCCAGACCTTCCGGTGTGCCCCATTGGGTGGTGAGGCGCAGGAGCTCGTCGCGTGTGACGGGTATCACGGTGCCGTGGCGCGGGTGGAAGTCCATGCTTACGGCATGGTCGACGACTTGGAAATGCTGCAAGTCTGTGGTCTCTGTGAACTGGTAAGCACCTTTCATGTAGACATCATACATCAGGATGTATTTCTCCTGTCCGATGAGCTTGAACGTGCCGGCACCTTCCACGGCGTCCTTGGTCTGCTGCTTGTAGTCGGGGTATTCTGTCCAGTGGCCCGAGGTGAGCGAACGGGTGGTGGCTGTCTTGATGCCGTTGCCGTGTCCTTCCGTCTTGTAGAACAAATGGTAGACACCGTCTTTGAACACGATGTCGCCGTCGATGCATGACTTCTTGTCTGCGGGGAGGAACAGCGGGCGCGGTTCGCCTTCGAGGTCAGTGAAATCGTCGTTGGCGTATGCGTAGTAGATGATGTCCGTCCCGCCCTCATAGAGCATGGACCAATATATCATGTATTTCTCGGCTTCCCGGTCGTAGATGGTCTGCGGGGCCCACACGCGGCGCAGGCGTTCCTGTCCGGCGTAGCGTTTTTGGATGTTGATGACGGAGTGCGTCCAGTGGATGAGGTCTGTCGACTTGAGGAGCACCATGGCCCGGTTGGACGACCAGCCGTTGCCTGACACCATATCGGTTGCTACCATGTAGAAGGTGTGCCCCTCTTCAGCTCGGAGGATGTGGGGGTCGCGCACGCCGCCTGTCGAACTGATGACACGTGAGTCGAGCACTGGCTTGTTGCCGTTGAGCGCACGAAACGTGTAACCGTCGCGGCTGATGGCGAAATGGATGGATTCTTCTTCAATGCGGTTGCCGGTGAAATAGGCGAAGAGATAGCCGGCATAGTCCTTCTCCTCGATGCCTGCAGCCTGTGTGTGACCTGGTAAGAGCAGGAGTGACAGGAGGCATATCAGCAGTGGTTTGTTCATGATAGAGACTGTTAGTTGATTGTTTTCGGCAAATATAAGGGATATTGTCTGGATGAGAGGGGTAATATTTAAGCAAATGCAGGCGGTATTTAAGCAAAGTGTGTGTCCTGCCATTTCAAAAAAAAGGAAGCCGCGCCATCCCGGCGAAGCTTCCTTCCCAAAACTAAACTGTTACATGTGTTTTCTTTCGAATGCCGGCCGCGAGAGACGCGGACCGGACGTCAGTCTAACAAACTCTTTTTACCTAATAGAACAGTACCTAAATTTATCATTTAGTTGTCTTCCGTCATTCGAAATGATTCATCGTCCATTCGTCTTTCCACCGGATGACGGGCGTGCCGTCTTCGCTGAATTCGATGGGCAGCCAGATGTAGCGCGCGTCGCTCGGGTGCTTGGGCCGCCACACGTCGGCCATGAAGATGAAGCCTTTCCCGCCGGGCAACGCGAGCACGTAGGTGCTTTGCCCGCCGAAGGTGATTTCAGACTTCGGCCCCACGCAGGGGTTGGGCCACTGCTTCCACGGCCCCCAGATGGAGGGAGCGGAGAACATGCGCGCCTCGTTCGGGTCCCAGCCCGTGCAGCCGGAGGTTATCATCCAGTAGGTGCCGTCTTTCTTGAAGATGGCCGGGGCTTCGTTGTGCCCGCCCGGGGCGATGCGGATGTATTTTCCCGTGTGGCTCAAGTAGTCGTCGCTCAGCTCGGCGATGTGGAGCGTCAGGTTGTCCTCCGAGGAGAAGATGTGGTAGGCTTTGCCGTCGTCGTCCACGAAGAGCTGCATGTCGCGGGCCATCTGTCCGCCTTCCAAGTCGCGCTTCAAGAACAAGCCTTGCTCGATGGCCTTGCGCCACGTGGGCGTCCACCACTTGGCGTAGTGCGCCGCGTTGAGCGTGTCGAGCGTGGCGCGCTCTTCCTCCGTCATGTTGAAGGGCAGCTCGCCCTTGTCGGGGCGCATCGAGCGCAGGTAGGCGAACGGGCCGGTGGGCGAGTCGCTCACGGCCACGGCCGAACGGGCGGCGCGGTAGCCCTGACCGCGCAGTTCCAGGTGGAACCACATGACGAACTTCTTCGTCTTCTCGTTGTATATCACTTTGGGGCGTTCCATGATGCAACCCTTGGCAATGTCGCTCGTCGTGTCGTTTTCCACCACGGGGAGGACGGCCCCTTCGTTTTTCCAGTCGGTCAGGTTGTCCGACGAGTAGCACATGATGCCCACCAGCGCGTTGCTGGTGCTGTCGGACTTGTGTTCTCCGTACCAATAATATTTCCCGTCATGGTAGAGCACTCCGCCGCCGTGCGCGTTGATGTGCGCGCCTTGGTCATCGGGCCAGATTTCGCCCGGGCGGATGGGTGCGTAGTCCACCGCTTTCGTGCCGCAAGCTGCAAGCAGGCAAGCCAGGCATAGGTTCAGAAAGATGTGTTTCATATCGTGACTTTGTTTTTTTCCGGAAGCAAAAGTAGGGACAAGGTTTCAGAGGCACGCGTATATATTTCGTCAAAAAAAGGACAGTTATCGGTCAAAATGCCCGCATGGGCCATTCTTCGGGCGGCCATGAGCCACAGATTCGGCGCGGTCGAGGGGCTTAACCCCAATCGGTCATCAGACCGCATAAAGTACAATGCTACTTCCGGGGTGAAGCTCTTTAGGCATCTTGCTCACTTCTGTCAGCATCTTGCTTTCCGCCCCGCCTTGACGTAGCCCGCTACGCCTTCGGCGACGCGAAAAGCAACCTGCAAGACATAAGCGAGCAATCTGCCTAAAGTCTAATGACCGATTGGGGTTTAAAGGTAGCCGCGGGCCGCATAGGAACTAGCCACGGCTAGCTTTCGTGTTGCTCGCGGCTAGCTTCTGTGCGGCTCAAGCGGGGGATGAAAGGCTTTCTTCCGTCTGTTTCTAAAAGTATGCTTCAAAGGTTGGAGATGCAACAGAAACTGTTAAAGAGAATGAGGAAGTAGATATATTTCTGGCAAGATGTTGTAAAACATCTATTTTTATATTGCATTCTATATAAAAGTTTCTATGTTTGTAAAAATTAAACCTTTGATATAGCTGGAGAGTATTTCCTATTCAAACTATTAATGGGATAATTAAGGAACACCGATTTTTGTATAACTAAAATATAAGAGTTATGAAAAAATGGATTTATTTAGTAGGAGTGCTTGTTCTTTTAGCTTCATGCGTAAAATGGATGAAGAAGTGTTGAACAAGCAAGTGAATGATTCTGCCACAAGAGCAGTGCCTATTACATCGGAATTGCGATGTGAGATAACAACACCGGCAGTTAGTGGCGCAAGTATTTTGTCTTCTAATGGCAAAGTCGGAGTTCGTGGAACATGGAATTTGATTGATCGAGCAGAAGCGGAGAATGTTAAGAAGATAGAGTTTCATGCTATTGACTTAAAATCAGGAATGGAGTATTTAATGTATGAATCTCAGCTTGGTGTAGGTGGAAAAAGGTCGGATTCTAGGGTGTTGGAATTTCGTAGACCAGGTTCTTTTGGAATTCAATTAGCTGTTGTTTTAAGTGGGCGGTATGGTTATTATCGAAAATATTCTCCTTATGCTTATGCGAATATTTTATTCCCTACTTCTTTAGATGCGATGTCTCAATTTAAGTCTATGATGGATAGATGTTGGGGCGAGACTAAAATAACAACGAAAGAATATGGCTTCTATGTTTATCTTAATGGAAATAGCAATATGACTATAGGGGAAATCTATGAATCGGAACCAACCAATGCGCAAGGCGAAGCATCTTTTAATATAGAAAGGAATGAATCTATTTTTTACCGATGTGATCCGCGCTCGCCGTCGTTTACTTTTGCTGTTGCTCAATTCCATACGCACCCTCCATTGACACACGCATCACCTAGTTATTGGAGAATGCCAGGCCCATCTGGTATAGACATGGGTAATTTACCGGACGACATACCGTGCTTGGTTTATGATTATGATCGTAATGAATTGGAAGATGGAAAGCTCTATGGAGGTCACAAGCCTAATATACCAGGAACAATTTATACATATAATGGGACTAGGCGTCCTATCAATTAAAGAGGAATTTATCACTTATAAAAATCATAGTAGTATGAAAAAGATTCATTTGTTTCTGTTGGGGATGGTGATTTGCTGCATGACAGCAATGGCCCAATCCGTCCTGCCGCTTGTTCCGGACTCGATACGGATAAATGACAGTGAAGTATCGGATAAAATTAGTAATTTTATAGTGGAACAAACGCCGGAACTGAAAGCTTATTTCCGCAGCCTGCGCCCCTTGGAAAAGGCCTATTGGGAATACGTATGTTTATACGACAGCACGCTGTACGCTTGGAGGAAAGACCCGGCCAAAGCCCGGAAAATAGAAGAGGTTGAACCGTATGTGGGCAATATTATGAACGAATATAACACGCTTTCACATGCCGCGATGCTTTCCTACACCGATGAAATCTTGGCCAATCCGACCATACAAAGACTGCTTGAGGAGGCTCGTGAGTCTATTCGCAATGGTGCGTCGTCGAACGATGCCTTGCATGGGCTTTTTGATAAGTTGAATTGGCTGCCTCGTTACAAAGACTGTTGGAAGATGGGGCGGCTCAACAGGCAACAGAATAGGTTGCTCGCTGAAAACGGTGCTTTGTGTAATGCGCTGAACACGCTAACCATTCTTGATTTTAATAACCTGGTTCTCGAACGGGAAGGAGCTTTGATTGTGCGTGACACGACGACTTGCATAATAAAAACAAATAAAGCGCCGGAGCGGAGACGCTGAGAACATGCGTCCTGAAGCAAGAGGATGCAAGTTCTCGGTGTCTCCATTCCGGCGTATTCCTGTTTTACCTGAAAAAGCTAGGTATTAGAGCAAATCCCAATGAGATTAGGTGTCCTATCAATTAAAGAGGAATTTATCACTTATAAAAATATAGCACCATGAAAAGGATTCATTTGTTTCTGTTAGGGATGGTCGTTTGCTGCATGACAGCTACGGCCCAATCTGTCCTGCCGCCCGTTCCGGACTCGATACGGGTAAAAGCCAAAGATTTGACGAGTAAAGTTGGTGATTTTATCAATAAACAAACGCCGGAGTTGAAGGCTTATTTCCGCAGCCTGCGGCCTGTGGAGAAGGCTTATTGGGAATACATACGTTTATATGACAGCACGTTCTACGCTTGGAAAGATGACCCGGATAAAGCCCGAAAAATAGAAGAGATTGAACCGTATGCAAGCAGCATAGCGAGCGAATACGAAACGATCGCAAACGCCGCAATGCTTTCCTACGCCGATGAAATTTTGGCCAATCCGACCATACAAAGACTGATCGAGGAGGCTCGCGAGGCTGTCCGCAACGGTGCTTCTCAGGCCGAAGCCATGTGTGCTCTTTTAGATAAGTTGGATAAACTACCCCGTTATAAAGATTGTTGGAAGAGAGGGCCGCATGACAGGCCGCAGCGCAGGTTGCTCGCTGAGCGCGGTGCTTTGGGCAATGCGTTGATCGCGTTAACCGTTCTTGATTTTAATAACTTGATTCTCGAACGGGAAGGGGCTTTTGTGCGTGACACGACGACTTGCATAATAAAAACAAATAAAGTGCCGGAGCGGAAACGCTGAGAACATGCGTCCTGAAGAAGCTAGAGGACGAGGTTCTCCGTGTTTCCGTTCCGGCGTATTCTTGTTTTACCTGAATGAGTGAGGCATCAGTACAAGTCCCACGTGCGTATTTCGTCACGCCATACATGGTCTTTCGGGAACGGTTTCCCGCCCCATGCCCGCTGTGATGTCCATTCCTGCGGAGCGTCGGTCCAGAAAGGATGCGAGGCGGGGAGGCCCAGCGGGAGGAATGCGAGCGAAGTCATGTAGAGACTGCCGTTGTTCGTGTACCAGTCGGCCACGTTGGGTTGCCGGCCCGTAAAGCCGATGGTCAGGAAGCCGCCTTCGTTGAAATTTTGCCCGTTGTCGAACATGCGGTGCAAGACTGCCGTGAGGGCACACCGCACCTGGGCACGCGTCACGCCTGCGGGCAGCTCGTCATACCAGGCCATGAGGGCCAGTGGCTGCATGGTGGCCATGCGGTAGGGGATGGAGCGGCCGAACACGGGGAAAGTGCCTTCGGGAGAGATGAAGCGTTCGAGGATGAGGCTGTATTTCTGGGCACGCTTCAGGGCGCGGGCATGGTATTTGGCATAGTCGATGCGCGTATAGGCACGGGCATCCTTCATGGCCTGGAGAGTCTCAAGGTACATGGGATGGAAGACGTAGCTGCTATAATAGTCGAAGACGAACGATGGTCCGTCGGAATACCATCCGTCGCCCGTGTACCACTCCTCGACCTTGCGGATGGCAGAGTTCACGCGGTAAGAGTCGTAGGGAGCACCGGCTTTAGCCAGGAAGCTCTCGATGGTGGACGAGAAGAGAAGCCAGTTGGTGTAGGGCGGGTCGATGCGGCGCAGGAGGGTGAACTCCTCGACATAGCGTCGCTTGGTCGTCTCGTCGAGTGGCATCCACAAGGCGTCATAAGCACGGAGGAAGCTCTCGGCCACGTAGGCCGCGTCGACGAGCGGTTGTCCTTCGTTGCGCCACAGCAGGTAGTCGGGGCTGTCGGGGTCGACGGCATTGGCATAACTCTTCAGCGCGAGTTCGCGCAGTTCGCGGCGCATCTGTCCCTCCTCGGTGTCGTCGTCGGGCAGGGAGAGCCAGGGGGCGATGCCGGCCATGAGGCGGCCGAAGCATTCCATGTAGGTCACACGCTTGTCACGTCCGTCCCAGGTCGGGCTGACTTCCACCTGCATGTTTTTCTGAAGTTCGCCCCGGGCCATGTTGCTCAGCACGGGGTAGGCCATGTCGTAAGCCAGGCGGCACCAGTAGGCACGGTCGGTCGTCTCGCGGGGAGCTTCCAGGTAGCGCACATACTCGCAAGCGGCGAGCAGGAAAGCACCCACGCCGAAATTGGCCGTCGATTTTGCGTCGACCACTTGTCCCGGGATGGCTTTTTCGCCGATGGGCTGGACATAGCCCACGGAACCATCCTTCTGGAGTGCCGTTTCGGTCAGGTAGGTCCATGCCTTGTCGATCACGGGCATGTAGGCTGCGCGGTCGAGGTAGCCGTTGTTGATGCCCCAGAGCAGGCCGTATGTGAAGAAGGCCGTCCCGCTGGTTTCCGGTCCCGGAGCATGTTCGGGGTCCATCATGCTGCGCGTCCAGTAGCCTTCGGGCTGCTGCGTCTTGGCGACAGCCGCGGCCATGGCGCGGAATTTGTCTGCGAAGAAGGCACGGTGCTTATAGTCCGCAGGAAGGTCCTTCAGCACCTTGGCCAGTGCGGCGAGCACCCATCCGTCGCCCCGTGCCCAGAAGTCCTTTTTGCCGTTGAGGCTCTTGTGTTTGGGGTAGACGTATTTAGCATCGCGGTAATAAAGGTTCTCGTCTGCGTCGAACATGATGCTGTCGGAGTAGGTGATGTATTCGTAGAGCTTGTCGAGATAGAGCGTGTTGTGAGTCACCTTGTAGAGTTTGGTCATGACAGGCATCACCATGTAGAGCCCGTCGCTCCACCACCAGTAGTCGTGGCGCGGGGTGCTCATCTCGTATTCCATCACTTCGCGTGCCCGGCGTATCTTCCGGTCGTCGGGGGAGAGGTTGTAAAGGTCGATGTAGGTCTGGAAACACGTTTGCCAGTCGCCGAAGAGCACGTAGTCGTCGGTCTCGCCGTAGGAGTATTTCCACTGAGAGCGGTCGTTGCTCTTGGCGCCTTTCCATTGGTTGTGCTCGGCCCAGGCTTCCGAATAGGCACGGTAGGTTTCGTTGCCGGTGAGGAAGTAGGCTTCCATGTTGCCGGTGTGGTAGGCGGCGTTGTCCCAGAATGCCCGCACTTCGGGCTTGTTTTCGGCCTGCCAGTGTTGGTTCACCTTGTCGATGATGGCCCGCACGCGGGTGGCTTCATCCTGTTTGGCCGCGAGGTTTGCAGCCGGCAACAGTCCGATGGCGCAGGCTGCGAGGGTTTTCAAGATTGTTTTCATGTATGTCATGGTTTAGTTATTTTATTTCCACTTTCAGCGGGTTGCGCAGCCGCTTTGCAAAGTCTTTCAGGCAGGCTTCCCAGGCTTCCATGCTCGGCATGTCGCCCTTGCTCCATCCGCTTCCCCAATAGTAGACGTAGGTCGTGCCCGGATGGTAGGTGCTGATGCCCAAGACGTGTCCCAGCGCGCCGGGACGTTGGGATTGCTCGGCTTTGTCGAACCATTGCACGCAAGCCTTCTCGAAAGAAACGGGCGTCACGGCGCCGAGGAACATCACGCCGTTGCCATTGTTCGCGTTTTCGGTGGAGTCGGCGTAGGCGATGTATCCCTCCTCTGCGTTGAAAGCATAGCCGTCAGGGTTTTGCGGGTGGACGACGATGCCGGCAGCCAGCGGCGTGTCGGCCGAAAGGCGGTCATACGTGATTTGCGTGCGGTTGAGGTAAGAGCCTTTGTCGAGCGTGATGAGGCGCGTCTCCACCACGCTGTCGCCCTTCACCTCCAGCGGATGGAATGTCAGGCGGGCTGTGAAGCGGAGCGGGCCGTTGTCGAGCACTTCGCATTCTTTGTAGCAATAAGGGTAGGCCAGCACCGAGTCGGGCATGAGGGCTGCCGTCCCGCCGCCGAGCGTCGGGCCGACGGCATAGCAATCCATGCCGTTGCCGTGGTCTACGTGGTAGGTGATGGCGTGAGTCAGGCTGTCGGCCTTGGCTTTTTGTCCTTCACGATACCAAGCGTTGATTTGATCCCATGCCTTTTGGTCTGTCTGCATGGCGTAGCGGTGTTCCACGACCGGTTCGGGCACTGATTTGGTGAACACGTCGTAGCCGTATGCACGTTCGCCCTTGGCTTGGAGGGCAGGGCCGTAGGCGCGGTAGGCCGCCTTGTCGTTTTCCCAGGCCAAGTCGTCAAGGCGTTCGGGGTAGACACGGCCGCACGACGTGACGGGCACGCTGTCGGGCACGCCGGCTTTCACGCAGTAGTCCGCCGTGGCGTTGCCGTCCACCGAGACGGGGAATATCAACAGACTGTCGTGCGTCACCTGGCTGGGCACTTTGAAGCCTTCGGCATCGGTCACGACGAACGTTTCCCCCGCGCCCGGAGCGATGGCGCTCAGCTGTGAAAGGGGGATTTCCACGATTTCCCCGCTGCGCTCGGTGGGCAGGGGGTTGGTGATGCTCACGATGGCTTCCGGCGCGGACGAACATCCGGCCAGAAAGGAGGCTGCCAGCAGACCGGCAGCCGGGAGAAAATGTCTGTTCATTGTCTTGTCATTTGTTTGAAGTTTCCAGGGAGGCCGGACTCCACTGCGCTTTCCAGGGGATGGTGATTTGGCCGTCTTTGAACTCGATGGGGAGCCACACATAGCGCGAGTCGGGCAGGTCTTTCTTGTTCCAGCGGTCGAACATGGCGATGTAGGCGTCTTTCTTTCCGGCCACGGGGAACACGTAGGTGCTCTGGGCGTAGAATGTCTTGTCGGCATCGGGGCCCGTGCAGGGATTGCCGATGACTTTCCACGGACCCATGATGGAGTCGGCTACGGCTATTTCAGCCTGATTGGGGTCCCATCCGGTGCAGCCGGAACTGATGATGTAGTATTTTCCTTCATGCTTGAACACGGCCGGAGCTTCGCGTGACTGCTTGATGAAGTTGCGCGTGAATTTGCCGCTGGGCTTCAGGTAGTCGTCCGTGAGGAGGCTGATGTAGAGCGTCGCATTGTTTTCAGACGAATAGAACTGGTAGGCACGGCCGTCGTCGTCGACGAACACGGTCTGGTCACGGCTCATGGCGTCGTTCGGGCGGAAACTGCCCAGGTATTCGAACGGGCCTGCCGGAGAGTCAGACACGGCCACGCCTGCGGCAGCTTTGCCGTAGTCGGCGCTGTCGACATGGGCCCACATCACGAATTTTCCTGTCTTCCGGTTATAGATGACTTTGGGGCGTTCGAGCACTTTCGACGGGTGCAAGTCGTGTCCGGGGTCGTCTTTCACTGCGGGGAGCACGATGCCTTCGAATTTCCAGTTGAGGAGGTCTTTCGACGAATAGCAGCTCACGCCTGTCACGTCCGTGCGGTAACAGTCCCACGTAGCTCCTTCGGGCAAGATGGTTTTCCCCGTCTTGTATTCTCCATACCAATAATAAGTGCCCTCGTGATAGAGCATTCCGCCACCGTGGGCGTTGATGGGATTGCCGTCTGTGTCGTTCCACACTTCTCCCGGACGGATTGCGTCGTTTTGCTGTGCCTGTGCCGGCATGGCATAGATTCCGGCAAGCAGTAGCAACAGGAAGCCTATGCGTCGCGCTTGTTTCATGGTCTTTTTCATTTTTATATCAAAGTTTACGTGATTTAAAGCAAGTGTAAAAGTATGGCAAAAAACTATACAGCGGGGCATACTATTTCGGCAAAAAGTGGTCGGTTTTTATGCAAAATTCCCGTTTGGTCCGTCCGGCTGCAAAACGAAGTGCATTTTTGTGTTTTTTTCAGGGAAATGCCGGCGTTGGGGACGGAGAGGGGCAGGAGAGCCCGGTTTTCTCAGAGGTGTCCGGACGGACAGGCGCGTGATGCGGATGTCCTTTGTCGTGTCGGTCGGGCGGAGGGGTGAAGGCGGACTGACGTGTTGATGATTTTCGTACAGGATAGGGTATACAGGGAGGTTTGCTTTCCGGCGGACCTCGTTGTGTGTTGGTGGCCGCTGAGGAGGTGGCAGGTGAAAAATGTTGTGTCGGGTAAAGTGTTGATGGACAATGCTGTGGGTGGTATGGGATGTGCGCCTGGTTTGCGCCCGTGAGCGGAGTCCTATCCGCCCGAGCTTACCCTCCTATCCGCCCGTGGACGGAAAGGAGGGTAGCCGCGGCTACCCTTAAGGCTGTGGCCGGACTGTCGGCACGGTGTCGTCGGAAGGGTTTCCGTCGTCGTCGTCATTTGTCCGCATTGATTATCATGACGGCATTGCTTCGGATTGGCCCTCAGCGGATGTTCAGCAGTTTGTGTGTCTGTAGGGAGAGGTGCCAGTCGGGGTGGTCGAGGCAGTAGGCGATGGAAGCCTTCAGGAGGCGGGCATTTTCGTCGGCGTGTCCCGTGTCGCAGGGTTGCAGGTTGCGGACGGAGGCTTCGTAGTGGTCGTAAGGTGTCATGTCCTGTCCCGTGTAGACCACCTTCAGTTCGTCGATGTGTGTCAGGCGGACGGGACTGTCTTTGGGCGAGCATGTCACCCAGTCGAGGCGGCATCCCTCCGGCAACGGCCGTGTGCCGTTGGTCTCCATCTGGACATACCACCCTCCGGCATGGAGGCGGTCGACGAGCGAAGTGGTGAGTTGCAGGGTCGGCTCTCCGCCTGTGAGCACGATGTGGCGGGCGGGATACCGGGACACTTCGCGCACGATGTCCTCCTCGCTCATTTCCGTGAAGGCTTCGTGTGCGGTGTCGCAGAAGGAGCATTTCAGGTTGCAGCCCGCGAAGCGGACAAACACGGCAGGCGTGCCGGCATGGCAACCTTCGCCCTGAAGGGAATAAAAGATTTCATTGATACGCATGGGGGTTCACTCCTCGTCTTTGATATACGTGACATGATTGTTCCGGCTCTCTTCGATGTCCACGCGGTAACAGTGTTCCACTTGTTCGCATATCCAGCGTGCGATGTTTTCGGCCGTGGGATTGAAGGGTAGGAGTTCGTTGAAGTTGCCGTGGTCCAGGTAGCCGTGTATTTTGTCCTTGATGTGCTTGAAGTCGACGACCATGCCTTCGGCATTCAGTTCCTTGGCCTTGCAGTGTACTGTGACAATCCAGTTGTGTCCGTGCAGTTGTCGGCATTTGCTTTCGTAGGGCAGTTCGAGGCGGTGGCTGCCGGCTATTTCCATTTGTTTAGAGACGTAGTACATATCGTTTGTTTTCAGTTGTATTTCTTAAAGATTGCTTCTAACAGTAAATGCCATGACGAGCCGTGGCTTGTCATGGCATTCACTGTCTTTATTCCACCTGTCCGAGCGAGTTGCCGAACTCCATTTCGCCTTGCACCACGAAAAGGATGTCTTCCGGGTCGAAGTCGCCCATCTGGTCTTTCTTGGCCTCCTTGACTACGTAATCCACGATGGCGTCCTGGTCTATCTCGATGTAGCCGTCCTTGTCGGGCTGCACGTCGAGGCATCCGCTTTTGGTGTAGTAGTCCGTGATGACGTCGAGGAAGTAGTAGAGTTCGTCGTCGGAGAATTTGTCTTTCAAGTCTTGCGGAAGATAGTTCTTGATGAACTCGATGGTCTTTTCATCGTCCAGGTCTTCCAGGGTAAATTCGTCTGTTGCCATAGTCTTCAGCGTGTAGGGTTAAAAAATATCCGCTATCACCTCTATATAAAATAGGTAAGAGATGAAAGCGGATATAGCAGAGGTTAGAGCTTAGAGAATAGCTTTCAGCTTATCCTCAAACGTAGATTTCGGAGCAGCGCCGACTTGTTTGTCCACGACTTCACCGTTCTTGATGTAGAGCACGGTCGGGATGTTGCGTACGCCGAAACGTCCGGTCAACCCGTCGTTGGAGTCAACGTCGCATTTGCCAACGATTGCCTGTCCTTCGTATTCTTTAGCCAAGGCTTCGATTTCGGGAGCAATCTTCTTGCAAGGACCACACCAAGTAGCCCAGAAATCCACAACTACCGGTTTGCCTGAAGCAACCAGTTCTTCAAAGTTCGCATCAGTAATTTCAAGTGCCATAGTTTTCTATTTTATAAGTTTGAAACTTGAGCAAAGGTATTAATTAATTTTGAATTCCAACTCCGGGCGGCTCTTTATATAGGCGATGAGGTCGCGCTTAACAGATATTTTAACGTTCTTCGACCTCATAGATACGTGCATCTGTCCGTCGCTGTCGATTACCCGGAAGTGCAGTTCGGCGTTGCCGGGATGCTTTTTTACGAGGGATGACAAGTCGGCGATGAATTCGTCGTCGAGTGTGGTGAGCGGCGTAGTGATGGTAATCTTGTCGATGACTTTCTCCTTGATGTCGGGCAGAAGCTCGATGGAGTTCACCTTGATGTCGAGTTCGTCCGGACGCCATTGGCGCGGGACACACTTAGCTTTTATGTAGAGGAAATAGCCGACTCGCAGATAGTTGCACCAGGTCAGCCAATCGTTTCCGAAGAAGGGCAGTTCGCCAGAACCTGAATAATCCTCTATCTTGACTATGCCGTAGGGCTTGTCATTCTTTGTGCGGCCCTCACGTACATCCGTGACGATGCCTCCCAGGAGAAGGTCGCGGTTGGCCAAGTCGGTCTTGTCGGCCAAGTCAGCCATGTGGGTGTTGCAGACATTTTCCAGGATGACGGCATATTCGTCAAGCGGGTGTGCCGAGAGATAGATGCCGACCAAGTCGCGTTCGTAGTTCAGGCGGTCGAGGGCGCTCCAAGGTTCGAAGTGAGGCGTTTCCGGTTTGGCGATTTCTATCTGGTTCTCGCCTCCAAAGAGGGAGTTGAGTGCCAACGCCTTGTCGGCTTGATATTTTGAACCGTAGCGAATGAGTGACTCGGTGAAGGTCTCATCTTTGCTGTTTTTGGCAAAAAACATCTCCCGCTTCACTCCTTGGAAAGAGTCGAAGGCGCCTGCCATAGCTAGGTTTTCGATACATTTGCGGTTGCAAGCCAAGAGGTTGACACGTTGCACGAAGTCATAGATACTGAGATAAGGACCGTTCTTTGTCCGCTCTTCGATAATGCTTTGCACGGCATTGTCGCCCACGCCTTTCACGGCTCCCAACCCGAAGCGGATGTCTCCGCAGTGGTTTACGGAGAACTTCTTGGCACTTTCGTTCACGTCCGGACCGAGCACCTGTACGCCCATGGCCTTGCACTCGTCCATCAACTTGGTGATTTCATCGATGCGTGAGATGTTGCGGCTCAAGTTGGCAGCCATGTACTGAGGGGGATAGTGCGCCTTCAGGTAGGCCGTCTGGTAGGCCACCCAGGAGTAGCACGTGGCGTGCGATTTGTTGAACGCATAGGAAGCGAATTTCTCCCAGTCGGTCCATATCTTTTCGAGCACTTTCGGGTCGTGCCCGTTTTTCTTTCCGCCTTCGATGAATTTAGGCTTCATGTGGTCCAGCTTGTCGCGCAGCTTCTTTCCCATGGCCTTACGCAGGGCGTCGCTTTCGCCGCGTGTAAAATCGGCCAGAAGGCGCGACAGCAGCATGACCTGCTCCTGATAGACCGTGATGCCATAGGTGTCCTTCAAGTATTTCTCCATGATGGGGATGTCATACTCGATGGGCTTCCGGCCGTGTTTACGGTCGATGAAGTCGGGGATATAGTCCATCGGCCCCGGACGGTAGAGGGCATTCATGGCAATCAGGTCCTCGAACGTGGAGGGCTGAAGCTCGCGCAGGTATTTCTGCATGCCGGGCGATTCGAACTGGAACGTGCCGATGGTGCGTCCGTCGCTGTAGAGCTTGTAGGTGGCTGCATCGTTGATGTCGATGGAGTCTATGTCGACGATTTCGCCCAGGCTGATGCGGATGTTTTCGATGGCTTCCTTGATGATGGACAGCGTCTTCAGGCCGAGGAAGTCCATCTTGATAAGTCCTGTCTCCTCGATGACCGAGCCTTCATACTGCGTGACGAGGATTTTCTCGCCCGTGTCTTTGTCGTCGGCCGTGCTCACGGGCACCCAATCCGTGATGTCATCACGGCAGATGATGGTACCGCAGGCGTGTACGCCGGTGTTGCGCACGTTGCCTTCCAGCATACGTGCATATTTCAACGTGTCGCGCAGGATAGGGTCAGGCGAAGCTTCGGCTTCCCGCAGTTCGGGCACGTAGTCGATGGCATTGGCCAGATTGACTTTCTTGTCGGGAATCTTGTCGGGCACAAGCTTGCACAGGCGGTTGGAGACGGGCAACGGCAGTTTCTGCACGCGGGCCACATCCTTGATGGCCAACTTGGTAGCCATGGTGCCGTAGGTGATGATGTGGGCCACCTTTTCCTGGCCGTATTTTTCTGTCACCCAGCGTAGCACGTCGCCGCGTCCGTCGTCATCGAAGTCGACGTCAATATCGGGGAGCGAGATACGGTCGGGATTGAGGAAACGCTCGAACAGCAAGTCATACTGGATGGGGTCAATCTTCGTGATGCCCAAGCAGTAGGCCACGGCGGAACCGGCGGCAGAGCCACGGCCCGGACCTACCGACACGCCGAGCTTCTCGCGGGCTGCGGCGATGAAGTCCTGTACGATGAGGAAGTAGCCCGGGAAACCCATCGTCTTCATGATGTGGAGTTCGAACACCAGCCGTTCGCGCACTTCGTCGGAGAGATTTTCTCCATATCGTCTCTTTGCACCGTCAAAAGCCAGCTTGGCCAGGTAGTCGGCTTCGAGCTTGATGCGGTAGAGCTTGTCGTATCCGCCCAGTTTCTCAATCTTAGCCTTGGCATCGGCCTCGCTCATCACCACTTCGCCGTGCTCGTTGCGTGTGAACTCGTTGAAGAGGTCTTCCTCCGTATATTTCTTGCGGTATTCCTCTTCCGTGCCGAAGTCTTCAGGGATGGAGAAGGTCGGCATGATGGGAGCATGGTCGATGGAGTAGAACTCCACCTGGTCGCAGATGTCCACGGTGGTGGCCAGCGCCTCAGGCATATCTGCAAATATCTCGCTCATTTCCTCTCTCGTCTTGAACCACTCCTGCTTGGAGTAGAGCATACGGTTCGGGTCGTCCAGTTCTTTGCCCGTGCTGAGGCATATCAGGCGGTCGTGCGCCTCGGCGTTTTCCTCGTCGACGAAGTGCACGTCGTTGGTACACACCAGCCGGATGCCATACTTCTGGCTGTATTCCTTCAGGTGCTTGTTCACTTCGAGCTGCAGGGGATAGGTCTCATGGTTGGCGCGGGGGACGGTGGCCTTGTGGAGTTGCAGCTCCAGGTAGTAGTCGTCGCCGAACACGCGTTTGTACCACTGCACGGCCTCCTCAGCCGCGTCAAACCGTCCGGCCCGAATCATGCGGGGCACTTCCCCGCCCAGACAGGCGGAGCAGACGATGAGTCCCTCGTGGTATTTTTCCAGCTCGACGCGGTCGGTGCGCGGGCGCATGTAGTAGCCTTCGGTCCAGGCTTTGGACACGAGCTTGATGAGGTTGTGATAGCCCTTCAGGTTCTTGGCCAACACGATGAGGTGGTAGCCGCCCTGGTCGGGCTTGCCATCTTTGTTGAACAAGCGGCGGTGGGCCACGTACATCTCGCAGCCGATGATGGGTTTGAACAGTTTCCGTTCGGTTTCGGCCAGACGGGTCCTGCAGGAGGCTATCTCCGCCTGCGGGTCGTCGGCCTCTTCCTTGCCGCTTTCGAGCGCCGCGATGCGCTTTTTGAGGTCTTTGATTTCATCTTTGACCTTGCCGTTCTTCTTGTTGACGTAGTTATAAAATTCCTTCACGCCGAACATGTTGCCGTGGTCGGTCAGGGCCATGCCCCGCATGCCGTTGGCTATGGCTTTGTCGACGAGGCGTTGGATGCTGGCCTGTCCGTCGAGGATGGAGTATTGGCTATGGACGTGTAAATGAACAAAGTCGTGCATAATCTGTAAATGAAGAATTAAGAGTGAGGGATGACGAAGCTTTCGCTCCGCGCTTCAGTCACTTGGGCGATAAAGTTACTTCCGCTTTGCGGAATGGCCAAACTTGCGGGCGAATAGTTATGAACAGTCACTGTTCAAAGATGCTCGACTCGGCATCGAGAAATTTCTTCTCGGCCTCCAGGTCACGCAGGTCGAGTTTGGGTGAGGGCAGTGTGCACATCTTTATGTAGTCGGAGTTGCAGCAGGTGTAATCGAAGATTTGCCGTTGCTCGTCCGTGAACTTGTCTTGCGTGATGATGCCGGCCTCTGTCCGTTCGAACTCTTCGGGCGAGTAGCTGTCACAGAGCTTGACGAGCACGATACGCCGCGCGATGGGATTTTTGTTGTAGTCGGGCACGAGGTAAAGCCCCCGCAGGTAGCGGATGTGTTCGAGAAACGGGAGTTGCAGGTAGACTGTGACGAGCGACATGTTGGGTTTCTGGAACGCATTGAATAGGATATACATGAGTTGCTGTTCCTGGATGATGCCCACACCCTCGCGGATGGAGCCGTGGATGCTCTTGCGTCCTGCGATGAAGCTGTGGCAGTCGTCGGAGAGGGTGAAGTAGAACGGCTCTGCCTTCAGTGCACGCACGGATGAGGAGCAGCTGTAGGACATGTAGATGCCAGGCAGGTTGCCCAGCTTGCCGGCTGACAGGACCGTGGCTTCTTTCAGGAAGTTGATAAACGGATGCACCTTGCGCGAAGCGGAAGCCGTCATCTTGTCCGAGAGGTCGAGCAGGCGGGCATGCAGGTCGTCGAGCAGTTCGAAGAGCCTTTTCCGGGACAGGTTGTTGACCTGTGTCAGTGCCTCGTCCAGCGCCTCGTCGAAGCCTTTTTCCGGAAGCTGCCTGCAAAACTCCGGCAACACAGTGGCATAGAGTGCCGACAGCACGCTGGGAGAGATGCCCGCATGGGCTGCGATGTCTTTCATCTTCACTCCTTCGTGTCGCAACAGGTTCAATCGTTCGTAAATGTCTGTCAACTGCTTTTGCTCTGTCATATCATGTAATTTGTTGGAAATCTACAAAAATAAAAATTTTTCCCTTTCCGGATTCAAAAAGGCGTGGGGAATTAACGACTTTAAATAATTCACTCCCGCGAGGTGGTGACACGTCGGCCCGCCTTCTTTCTCTGTAATCATGCTTTACTGTCATTTTTCCCTTCGGAAATGCCAGGTGGAGACGGTGCAGGAGCGGAAAGGAGGGTAGCCGGGGACGGAAAGGAGGGTAGACACGCCCGCCTTCCTTTCCGTCCCCGCGCCGTGTCAAGGGAGCTGGAACGCCCTGTTCATGGGCTTTCCGGAAAGAATGCCGCGGAAGGCGGGCTGGAGGGGAGATGTAAATAGATTTCTTCGGATGCCGCCTTTCGTCCGGCGTGGGTCTCCGCAGCAGGCGGATGGTGTGGCATGTGGTGCTGGTCGTTACAGCAGTGTTACAAACAGGGTACATGTATGTTAATTCATGAAACGGCCTTCTTTTTCATAAATGATTCATGAAGATTCATTTTTCAGGTCACCCGAAATGCAGACCTTTGCAGCGTCAACAAAAAAACGGAGAAAGCTATGACAGCAAAAAGCAAAATCATCGTGTTCCGGAAAGCCGGCACGCCGCTGCAGATGGAAGAATGTGACATACCGGCCTTGAAAGAGGGCGAAGTGTTGGTCAGGAACGAATATGCCACGCTGTGTCGGAGCGACATCAGCACCTATTTGGGCAAACGCATCGAGAAGTCGCCCACCATCCTCGGACATGAGATTGTAGGGCGGGTCGCAGCCATAGCTCCCGGCGTGACGGATGCCGACGGCAATCCTCTGCACGTGGGGCAGCGGGTGACATGGGCCATCTATGCGTCAGACCCCTCGACGGAACTTTCGCGCCGAGGCATTCCTCAGAAGTCGCCCGACTTGTTCAAATACGGGCATGAACAGCTCACTCCGGAGTCGACACTCCACGGCGGGTTGGCCGAACACACGTTGCTTCGCAAACATACACCTATATTGCCACTGGATGAGTCCATCCCCTTATCGGTCGGCTCTATCATCAACTGCGCCATCTCTACTGTTGTCGGTTCTTTACGTTTAGCAGGCGAGTTGCGGGGTCGCCGGGTGGCAATCTGGGGCATCGGGATGCTGGGCATCGTCGCCTGTGCCATCTGCCGGGAGCGGGGTGCAGGGGAGATAGTCGCCATCGACATCAACCGTGAGCGGCTGGCCCTGGCCGGACGTTTCGGGGCCACGAGGACCTGTCTGCCCGACGACAAGGCGCTGGCGGACTTACGGGCAGACGTGACGATTGACTACAGCGGACGCATCGAGTCGATGGAAGCCACCGTCAGCTCGCTGGACATAGGCGGCGTGGCTGTCTGGGTGGGAGGAGTCTGCCCGCAGGACAAGGTGAAAATCGACTCGGAGATGGTCATACGCCGTCTGAGCACCATCAAGGGACTGCATAACTACAACGGCGAGGATTTCCGCGAGGCCGTGTCGTTCGTCAGTCGCTGCTGGCAGAAATATCCCATCGCGGAGCTTATCCACGACGGTTTCCCGCTCAGCCGGGCGGAAGAAGCCTTCCGCTATGCCATCGACCGGAATCCCTTCCGCGTGGGCATCCGCTGTTGACTGATCAGGTAATAAAAAATAGGATAAATAAAGCAATATGAAAAAGATTGATTGTATTATCATGGACTGGGCCGGAACGGCCGTAGACTATGGCTGCTTCGCTCCTGTGGCAGCATTTCTCAAGGCATTCAAGGAAATCGGCGTCGACGTGACGCTCGAACAGGCCCGCCGTCCGATGGGCATGGCCAAAATCGACCACATCCGCGAACTCTTCCGCATGGAGGAAATCGGCAGCCAGTTTGTCAACCTCTATCACCGCGACTGGACGGAAGAAGACGTCGTCGAGATGAACCGCAAGTTTGAGGGCTACCTCTTCGCCTCTCTCTCCGAATATGTCACTCCCATCCCCGGGGTCATCGAGACGCTGGCTTCCCTGCGTGCACAAGGCATCCGCATCGGTTCCACCACGGGCTACACCCGTGCCATGATGGACGTGGTGGTGCCCGGAGCTGCCGCCAAGGGTTATACGGTGGACAACTGCGTCACTCCCGACGGTCTGCCCAAGGGACGCCCCTTCCCGTACATGATTCAAAAAAACATGGCCGACCTGGGCATCACCGACACAGACACCGTCCTGAAGTATGGTGACACCATCGCCGACATCAAGGAAGGCATCAATGCCAAGGTGTGGACCGTGGGCGTCGTGATGGGCAGCAACGAGATGGGATTGACCCAGGAAGAGGCCGCCTGCATGACACGGGCCGAACTGGAATATCGCAAGACGCAAGTGCGCCGCCGCATGTTGGAGGCCGGGGCACACTATGTGGTCGACACCATCGCTGAGCTGCCGGATGTTATCGACGACATCAACAGCAAACTGGAGGAAGCACGCTGACGCTTCTACATCGAAAGTCTCAACTGGTTCTGCGGACGCCTGCCGTGCCTTCGGGTGCGAGTCGGCGTCCGTCGCTTGCTTTTTGACAGGCCTTGCATGCCTTTTCATGCGAAATTACATATCAAACATACGTTTATTCATACCTCTTATTTGCAGTTTTATTAAATAAACCCTACTTTTGCACAATAACTGCTACTCGTCGAGAAATGAATAAACTTAAAAAGCTAAAGAAAATAAGACTCCATAGAGAAGGAACTCACATCCTGATTATTTCGTGTCTCCTGCTGATAGCTGTCAATGTGGCTGCCTATTATGCTTTCGAAAACCATCTCGTGCTCTATCTTGTCGCGACGGTCAGTCTCATTTGTTATTTGGGTATGGTCAATTTCTTTCGTTGCCCCATCCGTCTTTTCGGCAAGGACACGGAGCGCATTGTCGTTGCTCCGGCTGACGGACGTATAGTCGTGGCCGAGGAAGTGGAGGAGCATGAATACTTCCATGACCGCAGAATCATGATTTCCATCTTCATGGGCATAACCAATGTGCATGCCAACTGGTATCCAGTCGATGGCGTCGTGAAGAAGGTCGAGCACCAGAACGGCAACTTCCACAAAGCTTTCCTGCCTAAAGCCAGCACGGAGAACGAGCGTTCCACGGTCGTCATCGAGACTCCGGAAGGGACTGAAGTCATGGCCCGGCAGATAGCCGGGGCTGTCGCAAGGCGTATCGTGACCTACGCCAGTGAAGGGGAGGAATGCTACATCGACGAGCACATGGGCTTCATTAAGTTTGGTTCGAGAGTGGATGTCTACCTGCCTCTTGGCTCTGAGATATGTGTCAAGATGGGGCAGAAGACTGTCGGCAACCAGACTGTCATCGCTAAACTAAGATAATCAGACTTCAAGACTTATGGCTAATCGCTTTACTCGTCATATCCCGAACACGGTCACTTGCTGCAACCTGTTCGCGGGATGCATTGCCACGGTCATGGCCTACGAGATGCGCTATGACCTGGCGTTGCTGTTTATAGTCATGGCAGCCGTGTTTGACTTCTTCGACGGAATGCTGGCCCGCCTGCTCGACGCCCGTTCGCCCATCGGGAAGGACATCGACTCGCTGGCCGACGACATCAGTTTCGGACTGGCTCCGGCCATGATTGCCTTCTCACTCTTGCGCGAATCGGACTGGCCCGAGGCTTTGGCACCTTTTGCTTCGTGGCTTCCCTATGCAGGCTTCCTCTTGTCTGTCTTCTCGGCCCTTCGGCTGGCCAAATTCAATATTGACCCTCGCCAGACTTCTTCTTTCATCGGCATGCCTACGCCGGCCAACACGCTCTTTTGGGCTTCGCTCGCGGCTGGAGCGCATGGAGTGTTTGTCGGGAGCACGTACGGGGGCGTGTGCCTGCTCGTGCTTGTCGGCCTCATGTCGGGACTGCTTGTGTGCGAGCTTCCGATGTTTTCCCTGAAATTCAAGAACCTCTCCTGGCGCGATAATCGTCTGCGCTATGTCTTCCTCCTCGGCTGTGTCCCCTTGTTTGCCCTGCTGGGCGTGGCGGGTTTCGCAGCTGTCATCGTGTGGTATCTCGTGTTGTCGCTCGTGACCTTCCGGCGTGGGCAATGACGGTTTGGCACGGTTGTTGTTAGAGGTAAGATATATGTTCAACTAAAGTCTTATTTTAATACCTTATTATATATGGGATGCCTGATAACGATACCCCTGCTGTTGTTTTTTGTTGCCCTTTTCTTCGGGACAGCCTTGCTGCGCCTGGTGCAGACATTCCTAGGCCGTGGCCCGCAGGGGCCGTCCGGCAACCGTTCACGCAGGCCGTCCGGACCGAGTACGAGCACCGTGGACGGGGAGACTGTCTACGAACCGGAGAGCGGGCCTTCCGGGCATCGGCACGGCAATGGTCCGCGTCGAAAGATTTTCGGTCCCGACGAGGGGGAATACGTGGACTTTGAGGAAATCAAGGACGATGTGGTCTGATGAGGGATGACGATGGAAGCATGAAGGGCTGATGGTGCACCTTGTCTGCCGTGAGGATGCGTTTCATTTATGCTGTATGCGTCGTGCACCTATATCCTCGCAGGCTACGGGCGTGAACTTGTCTGAGTAGGTCACTTCGAGGCAAATCACTGCGGCCAAGGTGCGCTTCATCCCGGAATACAGCCGCAAGCAGGTGACGCGAAGACGCTTATCAGTCCGAACATCTTCTGGAAGGACATCGACGACATCGGCCGTTGACGCCGGCCTTCGGGTCGCATGCAAAAGAGAGAGGCACAAAGCCTGTGGAGTGACGACTCCGGGGCTTTGCGCCTCGCTGTATGTGTACGCGCGTCAATAGAGGTCGGATTTCGGATAGCGCGAGTAGAGGTCGGGGTTTTGCAGCTCCTCTTGCTCGGGAATGCGGAAGAGGTAGTAGATGCTGTTCGCGACGAAGGGTGTGTCGTCGGGGAGGGAGAGGGTGGTGTGCCCGGCGTTGACCTCCAAGGGTTTACCATCCTTATCGTACATCGGATTGCCATCAGTGTCATACTGCTGGGTCATGTATTGCTGGCGGGAGACTGACTGCTGGGTGCGGATGATGTCCGTCAGCGAGAAACCTTCGCCCCAGAGCTCTTTGCGGCGTTCGAGCCATATCTCCGCGAGCAGGTCGTCGCCCGTGGCTGTGACGGGTGCGGCTGTGTAGCCGCTCTTCATGCGGTGTTGGCGGAATTCCTGGAGCATGGTCTGGGCTTCGGATTCCTTGCCGGAGAGGTGTGCGGCGGCTTCCATCTTGATAAGGTACATCTCGGAGGTGCGCATGAGCAGGATGTCGGCCATCTGGTTCTCCACGTCGGCAAAGCGGAACTTCGTACAGAGCATCTTGTACTCTTGCCCCTGTTGGGTGTAGCCGAAGCGGTACATGTCCTTCCGGTAGTCGCCTTCTTCGAACGCGGTGTTGACGAAGTTCGGGTCGGCGCAGAGGCTGGTGTAGGAAGCTCCCGGAGTTGTCGTGTCCTTGAAGTAGAAGGTATAGGCGGGCAGGTTGTCGTCGAGGGTGGGTGAGAGTCCCCACATCCATTCGCCGTTCGTGTAGTCGTTGAATCCGCCGTTGAACTCGTCCTCGGTCATGATGTAGCTGTTGATGGCCAGTGCGGCGTCGGCGTAGTCATAGGCGTCTTGCCAGCGTGCGGCATAGAGGCTGGTGCGTGCGAGCAGGCCCAGCGTGACGAGGTGGTCGATTTTGTACTGGTCGGTCGACGTGTTGCCGTGCGAGTAGGTCTCGGGGATGTAGTCGAGCGCGTCTTTCAAGTCGCTGAGCGCCTGTGCATACACTTCGCTGACGCTTGAGGCGGGAATGCCGTGGAGGGCGGAGTCGTAGTCGCTCGGCTCAAGCCAGATGGGTACGCAGACGGCATCCGGGTCTTTCTCGATAGAGAAGGAGTAGTGCGAGGCGAGCATCATGTAGGCGTAGCCGCGTGTGGCCAGCGCCTGTCCCTTGATGCGGTTCTTTTCGCTCCCGTCTCCCTCCACATGGTCGATGTTGGCGATGACGGCGTTGCAGTTGTTGATGGCGGTGTACATGATGTCCCACATCACGCCGTTGTACTCTCCGCGCGAGAATCCGTTGGTCAATGAGTAGCTGGACGAGAATCCGTAGCTGCGTGCTCGGACGACGTCGGAACCGCCGAAGTCGTCGTTGATGAGGAGGGAGTTCAGTCCGACGGACGCATACGTGGAGCCGGAGTTGAACATGTAGTACCACACGCCGCGCAGGACGGCGTCGGCATTGTCAGTGCTCTGGAACACGGCCGAGGTGTCGAGCGAAGTGGTGGGAGTGGTGTCGAGGTCGCATGCCGCCAGTGTGCAGGATGCGAAGGCTCCCAGGCATATTGTTTTGAGGTTTAGTTTCATTGTGTCAAAGTGTCTTTAGAGTTTTACATTGATGCCGAATGAGATGGTCTTCATGGCCGGATAGCGCCAATAGGTCACGCCGCTGATGGCCTGCTCGGGGTCAAGTCCTTGTTGCTTGGAGAAGGTGAGCAGGTTTTCACCCTGTATGTAGACGCTGACTTCCTTGAGCATGGCGGGCTGTATCCACTGCTTGGGCAGGTTGTAGTTGAGCGTGATGGCCTTCAGCCGGAGATAGCTTCCGTTGACGAGCCAGCGGGTGCTTTCCGAAGTGAAGTAGCTGTTTTGTTCATATTCGAGCCGGGGGACGTCGGTGTAGCGGTTCTCCGTCGTCCAGCGGTTGAGCAGGTCTTTGCTCATCGTGCTTCCGTTGGCTCCGTTCACACCCATGAGGCTGGCCTTGTCGCGGTTGTATATCTTGTTGCCGATGGCGTAGGCAAATGACATGGACAGCGAGAGGTCGCGCCAGGTGAGGTCTGACTGGAATCCACCGCTCACTTTGGGCAGGGAGTTGCCGACCTTCACTTTGTCGTCCGAATCGAGTGAGCCGTAGTTGGTCGTGATCAGGCGTTCGCCGGTCTCGTCGTCCGTGTAATACCACTGTGCGTCGCCTGTCTCGGGGTCTACGCCTGCCCATTCATACATCCAGAAGTCATAGAGCGAGCCGCCTTTGACCCATTTCTTTTGTCCGTTCCACATCTCGTCGGTGGGGATGTCGACTATCTCGTTCTTGTAGGTCGTCGCGTTGACAGACAGACGCCATGTCCAGTCTTTCGTCATGATGGGTGTACCGCCGAGGGTGATTTCCCAGCCGTAGTTTTTCACCTTGCCGATGTTGGCGTCGATGGATGAGAAGCCCGATGAAGGCACCAGGTCTTGTGCGAAGAGAAGGTCCTTCGACGTGCGCTGGAACCACTCCACTGTACCATAGAGACGGCTGTTCCAGAGTGCGAAGTCCACGCCGATGTTGGCGTTCAAGTTGGTCTCCCAGGAGAGGTCCGGTGTCTCCAGGCGGGAAGCTGTCAGGGTCGATTCGCCCAGGAAGCTGCCTATGTCGTAGAGTGCCTGGTAGGCATAGTAACCCACATTGTCATTGCCCTGTGCGCCGTAGCTGGCACGGAGCGTCAGGTCGGAGAGCCAGTCGGTTGTCGGCTCCATGAACTTCTCGCGGGCGATTTTCCACGATGCGCCAAACGACCAGAACGTGCCCCAGCGGTTGTCCGGATGGAAGCGTGAGGAACCGTCGGTACGGACAGACACCGAGCCGAAATACTTTTCCTTGTAGTTGTACTCCGCGCTGCCGAAGTAGCTGAGCAGTTTGTATTGGTCGCTGTTGCCTTCGAAGCCGGTCAACGTGGAGGCCACGTCGGGTTCGAAATAGCCGTCGGTGAACACATTGGAGCGGCTTCCGCCGAAGTTGGACGTATTATACTCGTAATACTCCTGTCCGGCCATGAGGCGCAGGTTGTGTGCTTCCTTGAAGGTGTGCGTGTAGTTCACCACGTTGTTGAAGGTCATGCCCGTCGTGCGGTAGTTGTATTTGCTGACCGAGCCGGTCACGGGTTCTTTTCCGTAAGTCGGGTTCGTATAGTCGTGGGTGAAGCGGCTGTTGTAGTCGATGTTGAGCGACATCTTGTAGCTCAGTCCTTCGATGGGGGTCACTTGCAGGAAGCCGCGCACGGAGGCTGCATCGCGCTTGATTTCGTTCTTGTCGTAGAGCATGGACTGGGCCTGGTTGTAGCCTGCATACGAGCCATGACGGTAGTCGCCGTAGTCATAGATGCGGTCGCCGTTTTCGTCGAGCACATAGGCGCCCGTGTCCGGGTCGCGTTCGTAGACGGGGTAGAACGACGGGATGCTGCGCGCGGCCAGCACGACGTTGTTCATCGAGGAGTCGTCCGAGTCAGGGTAGTCCTGGATGGAGTGGGTGAGCGACACGTTCACGCCGGCTTGCAGCCACTTGGTCAGGTCCGAAGTGATGTTGGCGCGCAGGTTGTAGCGCTTGAAGCCTGATCCGATGTAAGCACCCTCGTTGTTCAGATAGCCCAGCGAGAAGTAGTATTGGGAGTTTTCGCTTCCGCCCGAGATGCGTGCGCTCAGGTCGGTGTAGTGTGCGTCTTGCGAGAGGGCATCTTCCCAGCTGTCGTTCCACAGGAGTGTGGCGCCCTCCACCAGTTTGCCGTCCGTGCCGATGGGTTGCGGATAGGCTGAGCCGTAGGGGTTGATGCCGATGTAGTTTGTGATGAGGTTCTGGCTGGCATAACGTGCGGCTTCTTCCGCCGTGTCGCCGATTTCGGAGCTCATGCGGTGGTTGCGGATGGCCTCCCACTCGAGCATGAAATATTCCTCGGTGCTCACCTGTTCATAGTCCTTCACTGCACGGTCTGAGAAGCCGTATTTGGCTGAAATCTCGATGCTGGGCGATGAGGATTTCGAACCCTGTTTCGTGGTAATCATCACCACGCCGTTGGCTGCACGTGAGCCATAGAGCGACGCTGCGGCCGCATCCTTCAGCACGGTGATGGAAGCGATGTCCTGGTTGGAGATGGAGGAGAGCGCACCGTCGTAAGGGACGCCGTCGACCACATAGAGCGGCGTGGTGGAAGCATTGACCGAGCCTACGCCGCGGATGATGATGGTGGCGTCTTCACCCGGCTGGCCGCTGAGCGAGAATGACTGCAAGCCTGCGACGCTGCCTTGCAAGGCCTTCGACACGCTGGCCACTTGCGAGTTGGCGATGATTTTCCGGTCGACTACGCCGGCCGAACCCGTGAAGCTCGACTTCTTGGCTGTGCCGTAGGGCACGGCGATGACCACTTCGTCCAAGTCGGTCGTTTTCTCTCTCAGCTCCACATTGATGGGCCCGTTACCCTTCACGGGGATTTCCACTGTTTCATACCCGATGAAGGAGAACACCAGGATGCTTCCTGCATCAGCCTTGATGCTGTAATCACCATCCAGAGAGGTGATAGTGCCTCCTCCAGAACCTTTTACGGTGACAGTCACTCCGGGCAACTCTTCGCCGTTGGCCGTAACCTTTCCTTTCACCGTCATGTTTTGTGCGTATGCCGCTCCACTAAGCAACAAAGTGCACACCATTACAGAAAGTTTTCTCATGTTTAGTAAATGTGTTTAAATAAAAACAAATCAGTTACCTTAAATCTCGTTATTGAATCCTAAAGTTTAGCCTTGCTTAATTTTGAGGATGCAAATGTAAGAAAAGAAATGTGTAATCCTGCAAATTAAAATGTTACTTTTAACGCTCTTTACAATACAATATGTTATTAATTTGACATTAATAGATTAATATTTGTATTATTATGCGGTCATATTATTATATGATGTAAGTATTTTGTTATATTTTTCCTGCGCGATGTTTGTGATAGATATGCGTCATTATGCGCGCGTATATAAGGGAAGTGATAGCTTTATGTTATATGCCTTGAAATAGATGTTAAGAAAAATGCTTGTAGGAAGAGGTTGATTACGGTATATTGATATCCGGCTTCCTGATTCGGGAGTTTTTTATCGTATGTGTGCTTGTGTAATGTATTTCCTAAAAAAGTTTTGTGATGTGAAAGTTGTTCCTGTTTGCCTGCCGCCTCCGAGCTGGTATTGGGACGGGCAAGTGTATTCAGGCCGTTTGCCTGTTTGCGGGTTGGAGTTTTTCGTCGCTGCGAAGATGAAGCTTTCTCGACTGTGAGGAGGAAAATTAAGATTCGCAAGGAAGGGGCTTATTGTTTATTTATTGTTCTTTGGAGGCGGTTGCTTAGGTGAGGGGAAGAGTGGAAATTGTGTAATACGTATCATCATGTGATAGGAAAAATGATGTTGAAAATAAAGCCGTTGCAGAGGTGAAAAAAACACAGACTCGCTCCGACCACGGAAAGGAGTCCGTCCGTGAGCCGACTCCTTTCCGTGGTCGGCTACCCTTCTTTCCGCTCTCGGGCGGAGTGAAGGGCGTGGAGGGGCGGCATGGGGAGGCTGCGTGTGCGGGGTGGAGGGTTATTGTCGAAAATGTGGAGGGAAAGGAGTCACCGTCGCTTGCGGAAGAACTCCGTCATCAGCGTACCGGCTTCGTCGGCCAGGACACCGCGGGTGACAGTCGTCTTGGGATGGAGCACGCCGGGGGCATACACGTGGTAGCCGCGCTTCGGGTCGTCGGCGCCGTAGACCAGCCGACCCAACTGCGCCCAACCCAGCGCACCGGCGCACATGGGGCAAGGCTCGACGGTGACATAGAGCGTGCATTCGTTCAGATACTTGCCGCCCAGCGTGCCGGCTGCGGCGGTGATGGCCTGCATCTCGGCATGGGCGGTGACGTCGGTCAGTGTCTCGGTGAGGTTGTGCGTGCGGGCGATGATGCGGCCGCGGCAGACGACGACCGCGCCCACGGGCACTTCGCCGCGTTCGGCAGCCAGCCGGGCTTCGGCCAGCGCCTGCTTCATGTAGAGGATGTCTTCGTTCATGGGGAGTCAGCGTCGCATGTCGTGTTCGTTGAAGAGCGTGGGGTAGTCTTCTTCCATCGTGTGATAGATGAAGGCCAGCATTGTCTCGCGCATCCACCGGCCCTTGTTGGTGATTTTGTATTTAGCCAGGTAGCGGTCGACGATGGCGGCTTCGTCTTCGCTCACCCAGCACACCATGCGCCGGGTACGCTTGGGCTCGGTCGGAGCCACTTTCACACGTTTTTTAACTTCTTTGCTCATAACATCTGCAAAAATAATGGCTCGCCCGTGAATCGGAAAGTATAAAAAGATTAAATTTGCAAAAAGCTCCAAGAATCATAGCTTATGGCCGAACACAACCTGCTGGGGAAAACCGGGGAAGACCTTGCAGCCGATTTTCTGGCCGCAAGGGGATACTGCATCCGCCATCGCAACTGGAGGGCGGGACGGCATGAGCTGGACATCGTGGCGGAGCGTGACGGCCTGCTCGTCGTGGTGGAAGTGAAGGCGCGGCGTAACGATGCATACGGACGCCCCGACGAGGCTGTGGACGGGCGCAAGGTGCGCAGCATCGTCCGGGCGACGGATGCCTACCTGCAGGCGTTCGGGATGGACGTGCCGGTGAGGTTTGACGTCATTGCCGTCGTCGGCAGTGGGCGCGGATGCCGCATTGACCACATCGAGAACGCCTTCTATCCGCCGCTGGGGTAGCCCCGAGCCCCTCCAAACCTCCCCCGAAGGGGAGGCTTAAAAAATCCTCAAGCTAATAGAAAGCCTCCCCTTCGGGGGAGGTTTGGAGGGGCTCGGGGCTTGCTTTTACCTTTTAAAACTTTTACATCATTAATATGAAACATTATCTGGACCATTTCGAAATAATCCGTGTCGAAGAGACGGATTCGACCAATGCGGCCATCCGTCGCTGTGAACATCCTGCCGACAAAGAGTTTCTGGTGCTCTCGGCCGAATACCAGACCGGAGGCAAGGGCCAGCGGGGCAACTCGTGGGAGTCGGAGCGGGGAAAGAACCTGCTGTTCACCATCTCGTGCCGGCCGACGTTCCTCCCGGCCCGCCAGCAGTTCCTGCTGTCGCAGGCCATCGCGCTCAGCGTGTTCGACACGTTCCGCCGCTTCGTGCGCCGCTTCAGCATCAAGTGGCCGAACGACATCTACTGGCGCGACCGCAAGGTGGGGGGCATCCTGATAGAAAATGACCTGGCGGGCGAATACATCGCGCAGAGCATCATCGGCGTCGGGCTGAACATCAACCAGACGGAGTTTCGCAGCGATGCGCCCAATCCGGCCTCCATCCTGCAAGTGTGCGGCATGCACTGCAAGCGTCGCCATGTGCTGGAACACATCCTGAAGCATTTCGAAGCCTACTACCGCCTGCTCCAGCAAGGGAAGATGGGCGTCGTGCGCGAACACTACCGCGAGGCCCTTTTCCGGAAAAACGGCTTCCACACTTACCGCGACGAGCAGGGAGAGTTCAGCGCACGGCTGCACCACGTGGAGGACGACGGCCATCTCATCCTGGAGGATTCGACAGGCCGCCTGCGCACTTATGCGTTCAAGGAACTGACCTACGTGTTCTAATCCCTCCACCGATATGCACAAGCGAATCTTGCACATCGCCGTCCCTTCCATCATCTCCAACATCACGGTCCCGCTGCTCGGGCTGGTCGACGTCACCATCGCCGGCCATCTGGGCTCGCCGGTCTACATCGGTGCCATCGCCGTGGGCGGGATGCTGTTCAACATGGTCTACTGGATATTCGGTTTCCTGCGCATGGGGACGAGCGGCATGACCTCGCAGGCTTTCGGCAGCCGCGACCTGGACGAAGTGACGCGCCTGCTCCTGCGCTCTGTCGGCGTGGGCGTGCTCATCGCGCTGGCGCTGCTCGTGCTGCAGTATCCCCTTCAGTGGGTGGCCTTCCGGCTCATCGAGGCTTCGCCCGAGGTGCAGGCCAATGCGCGGCTCTATTTCTACATTTGCATCTGGGGTGCGCCTGCGGTGCTCGCGCTCTACAGCTTTTCGGGGTGGTTCATCGGGATGCAGAACTCACGCTTCCCCATGTTCATCGCCATCACGCAAAATGTGGTCAACATCGCGGCCAGCCTTTCTTTTGTCTTCCTGCTGGACATGAAGGTCGAAGGCATCGCCCTCGGCACGCTGCTGGCCCAGTATGCAGGGGCGGGTATGGCCGTGTGGCTGTGGCGCCGCTACTACGGCTCGCTGCGCCGCCGCTGGCGTTGGCGCGACTTTGCCAACCGCCGGGCGATGGCCCGCTTCTTCCAGGTGAACCGCGACATCTTCCTGCGCACGCTCTGCCTCGTTGCTACCACAGTGTTTTTCACCTCTACGGGAGCGCGTCAGGGCGACATCATCCTGGCTGTCAACACGCTGCTCATGCAGCTCTTCACCCTTTTCTCTTACGTGATGGACGGCTTTGCCTATGCGGGCGAGGCGCTCAGCGGACGCTTCTACGGCGCGGGCAACATGCCGGCCTTCCGCCGCACGGTACGCTGCCTCTTTGTCTGGGGGCTGGGCATGGCTGTGGCCTTCACGCTGCTCTATGCTGCGGGCGGGCAAGGTTTTCTGGGCCTGCTCACCGACGAGGTTGAAGTCATCGCGGCCTCGGCTGAGTTTCATTACTGGACGCTGGCCATCCCCCTGGTGAGCTTCTCGGCCTTCCTGCTCGACGGCCTCTTCATCGGCACGACGTCCACCCGCTGGATGCTCCAGTCCATCTTCGTCGCCAGTCTCTGCTTTTTCCTTATCTATTGGGCCGGGTTCGACCGCCTGGGCAACCACGCCCTCTGGCTTGCCTTCCTGGTCTATCTGGGCATGCGCGGCGTGATGGAAGCCTGGCTGGGGCGGAAATTGCTTTGGTAGAACTTTAACGTTAAAATACTATGAAACAAACAGGTTTACTTATCTTGCTTTTCCTGCTGTGTGCCGTGGGTGGCATGGCGCAGAAGGGAAACATCGTCATCACCGGACAGGTCGTCAACCGGCAGGCGGATACGCCGCGGTCGCTCAATATCAATGTCAATGATTCCTTCAGTGCAGACGCGCGCATTAATGTGCCGCTGGATGAGGACGGACGCTTCCGGGCCAATCTGGATTTTCCCTTCGGACATGACTTTTCCATTGATTATGACGGGATATTCATGCTTTATGCCTCGCCGGGCGATTCGCTCCACATCACGATTGATGCCGGTCGGCTGAACAAGGATGTGGATGCCATCACCTTCAGCGGACGGGTGGACGAACGCTGTGTCGCCTGTAACCGTTTTTCCAAAGAGATGTCAGACGTAATCTATTGGCGACCCGACTCCTTGCAGCACTATGACCTTCCCTTGGACGAATACATGCAGTGCTTCAACCGGGCTTATCACAGCATCTGCGACACGGTCGCCCGATATGCCAAGGCCAACGGCTTCAGTGAACAAACCCGTAAATTTCTGTGCACCGATGTGCTTTTTGCCTTGTCCAATGACTGCATGGGCTATCAAGGCCGTACCCCGCAAGAGTCGGTGGCTTTTTTCCGTCAACCCGTTTTTCGGCTGAACGACCCGGACAACTTGAGCAACTACCTGATGTATAGTATCCACCTTGGCATGTACCATTTTAAGCTTTGCGAGCAGGACTCCGTCTTGGCTCGTCTCATAAAGACCAAAGACAGCGAGGCCATCGAACGCCGACAGATGGAAATCATCTTGGAACAACTGAAGAGCATCTCCCGTGATGTCATGCTGAGTCATTATTTTGAACAGCAACGTCGGGTGCCTGTCCCTGATTCCACGGCTTTTACGCTGCCTGTCATCTGGCAGCGGTTGGAGGAGGTGAGTCGGGAGTTGCAGCAGCGCGACACGGCCTATATCCATTTCAGCTGCGGCAGTGACAGCATCATCCGTCATGATGCAGTAGGAGAGGCCGCGGCCTATACAGCCATCTGCACCGACGACTTCTTCCGCTATCTCAGCAAGCGTCATCCGGGGAAGGTGCTCTACATCGACATCTTCAGCACGTGGTGCGGCCCTTGCCGGGAAGACCGCAAGGTGATGCCGGAGTTGCATGCGCAGTTTTCCGAAAAGGATGTCGTGTTTGTTAATCTCAGCCTCAAATCCAAAAGGAAGGCATGGGCCGAAATGTTGGAAGGAGGCGAACTGAAGGGGGAAAACTATTGGTTCAATGAAGAACTTTCCAACCGTCTCATGTCCGCAATCTCTCTTCATGGTTTTCCCACCTACCTCCTCGGAAGCGACGGACGCTTCCTGACCCGCAATGCGTCACGCCCCATCGAGCATGAAAAGACGGTCAGAGCCATTCAGCGGGCATTGGGAATAAAGTGACGGGCTGTTTGCTTTAGGCATGTTCGCTTATAAAGAAAAGTAAACAGTGGCGTGTGTCGTTCCCGTTTTTTATATCTACCTTTGCGAAGACACTTTTAATACCTTATAATATATGGCAAAATATAAACGCATCCTGCTTAAACTGAGCGGGGAAAGCCTGATGGGCGAAAAGCAGTATGGCATCGACGAGAAACGGCTGGGCGAGTATGCAGCCCAAATCAAGGAAATACACGACATGGGCGTGCAGATAGGCATTGTCATCGGCGGCGGGAATATCTTCCGCGGGCTGAGCGGCGCGTCAAAGGGATTCGACCGCGTGAAGGGTGACCAGATGGGCATGCTGGCCACGGTCATCAACAGCCTCGGATTGAGCTCGGCACTCGGTGCCATCGGCGTGAAGGCACGCGTGCTGACCGCCGTGCGCATGGAACCGATAGGCGAGTTCTACAGCAAGTGGAAAGCCATTGAGTGCATGGAAGCGGGTGAAGTGGTCATCATGTCGTGCGGCACGGGCAATCCGTTCTTCACCACCGACACCGGCTCATCCCTGCGCGGCATCGAGATTGAGGCCGACGTGATGCTCAAGGGCACGCGCGTGGACGGCATCTATACGGCCGATCCGGAGAAAGACCCGACGGCCACGAAGTTCACCGACATCACCTATGACGAAGTGCTCCGTCGCAACTTGCGCGTCATGGACCTCACAGCCACCTGTATGTGCAAGGAAAACAACCTGCCCATCATCGTCTTCGACATGGACACCGTGGGCAATCTGAAGAAGGTCATCGCCGGCGAGGAGATAGGCACGCTGGTGCATAACTGATAAGATTTAGCAAGGATACAATGTGTAGAGCGTCGGTGAGTGATGAGTTCATTCGCCGACGTTATTATTATAGATGTAGGGAATATAGGAGGATGGAAAAGTTCGGAAAGATAGGGAAACTAAGGTTTAATAAATGTTAAAAGGATGGAGGTGCCATTTGATAAATTAAACAAAAACTCTAAACATGTCTGGATAATCTCTTATATTTGCATGGTACTCTTTGTTAGTTGGTTTGTGTTGAGTGAGAAAGATGCTGTTTAGGGGAGACCTTTTATGACAAGGGGTGGATATAAAAAGTGTACACTTCATTATCTATTTTGGTAACATACAGAGTATGAAAAAGCTTTAGTCGTGTTGTGAAAGAGAAAATGTATAAGCTCTGCGCTTTTTATGTTATGAATTCTGAGGAGCTACCTAATACTTTGAAAGATGGAAAAAATATGTATCAATGGCCGCGATGCGCTTTTCGTGCTCGATTTAGCCAAAGTGGCCTGTTTCAAGGCAGATACGGATTATACGACCGTTTATTATATGAGTGGGCTCACAACAACCTTGAGTATGGGGCTTAATAAAGTGGAAAGCATTATTGCGGCCGTACCGAAATCACGAACTTGCGATTATGTACGCGTAGGTAGGAGTTACATCATTAATCAAGCATTTCTTTATCAGATTCAAGTGTTGCGCCAGAAGTTGATACTATCCGACGGACATAAACTCATTACACTACCGGTGACAAAGGAAGCACTAAAGCGTTACAAACAATATATTTATGAGAAACATGCCGGAGGTTCGTCGACAAATCCTGAAGGTTCATCGTAAATGCCTTGAAAACTAACTCTTTTCGAGAATGTATACCTATCTTTGTGTTGTCAAAAGAACATAAACAACTTAAAAACTTTATATTATGGAAACTGAGAAAAAGCAAAACATGCCGAAAGATGGTAAGAAGAAATCTTCAGAACATTTGAAGAGTGCAGCCGTGGCTGCAGGTGCAGCTGTCGCTGCAGGCAGTGCCTCTTATGTGTATGGTAGAAGTCAAGGCGAAGAGGAGACGGAAAGCCAGGAAGAACAAGTCGTACAAACAACGCACGAAGAAGCCCCCGTGGAAGAAACGAAGCCGGAAGAAGAGGTATCCAATGACGATGTACAGGCAAGTACCACGACGGAAAACGTGGTGGTGGAACCCGAGCCTATTGCTAGTACGGAAGGTATTGACTTTTCCGAGGTGACTACGGTTACGATAGATGAAAACAGCGATGTGGCGCAAGCTGATGTTACAGTTCAGGCGGAGAATGAGAGCATGTTGCCAGAGCCGGAATTGCCGGCGACTCCGGAGTTAATAGCTTCGACGGATGATGTAGAGTTTCCTCTTATCGAAGATGCGGAAGTTGTCACTCCTGAGATTGTGGAAGTGGAAGAGCCAGAGGTGGACATGTTTCCTCCTGTCACGGAGAATGACATTATTATCGGTGGGCCAGACATTGCTTCTACTGATTCCGGAACAGATGTGGCCGGTGATATGATTCATCAAGACTTGTTATCTTAAAAAGTAGAATAATATGAGATTATTGATCTTTACTTTGTCGCTCCTGTTTATGCTGGGGGCGAATGCCCAGAAAACGTATGTGTTGGTCGTGGGCGTGTCAAGCTATCAGGACAGTCGCATGAACGTAACGCAGACTACCAAGAATGCAAAGAGTTTCGCACAAAAGATGAAAACGCAAACGCCAGATGTTTCCATCCTGACCAGTTCCTATGCAAACCATGACAATGTGCTGGCCAAGTTGAAGGCCATTTGTCGTGGAGCACGGAGTACCGACCGCATCGTCTTCTACTTTGCCGGTCACGGTGGAGTGGACGAAACTCAGACAGGTTGTATATGTGCTTATGACGAACCTATCTATTATTCGGAGTTGATGAGTTGCTTCAAGCAGAGCAAGGCGAAAGAAAAAATAATGCTTGTGGAGGCCTGTCATTCGGGCAGTACGCTTACATCATACATCGACCCCGGTGTGACATGTTTGGCCAGTAGTCGTATGAATGAATATTCTTACTATCACGACCTTATCGGAGCGGGATATTTCTCCAATGCGGTGTTGGTCGGATTGCAGGGTAAGGCTGACGCGAACAAAGACATGAAGATTACGGTGCGTGAGTTGTATAACTTTGTCTATTCCTATGTAGTGGGAAAGAGCGGCAAGCAGCAGCATCCGCAACTGATTTCTTCGAAAGCGGGACAAAGTATTATCTTATTTGATTGTAGCAAACTATAAAAAAGATGAATATGGAAAAGAACAACGATACCCAGATGTTTGACAAAGACAAACAGAAAGCAAAGAAAAGCAATGAAGGGATAAAAGTGGTTGGTGCTGCATTGGTTGGTTCCATCGTAGGAAGTAGCACGACGACGTTGGCTTCAGAATTGGTGAATCCGGATGAACCGGTTGTAGTGCCCGAACCTGTTCCAGATCCAGCACCTGTAGATCCTGAACCCGTAGATCCTGAACCCATAGATCCTGTGCCCGTAGATCCAGAACCTGTAGATCCAGGACCTCAGGTGGTAGTTTCTGAACCTAAGTCAGATCCGGAACCAGTGCCAGAACAGAAACCGGACTCCGATCCAGAACCAGATGACACTCTGATAGATCCGGTGGTTCCTGTGGAGGAAATAGACCCCAATGACATTGACATGGCTGATGTAATAGAAGATGTAACCAACGTGGAAGTGGTGTATGACGTGAATGGCAATGAGATGATTGTGGCTACGACTCATAATTCCACGGTCGGAGAGTTTTATTTGATTGATGTGGATGTGGATGGCGACATTGACGTGATGCTTGACGCGATGGGAAACATGATACCTATTGAAGATCAACTGATAACCCTTACCGACATAGATGCGAAGATAAATGAAGGTTACATACCGCCGACAGAAGCTGACGACATCATAGCGCAGAACAACATGATCGGAGAAGACATTCAACAAGATATTATTTATACAGACGATAATAATGCATAAGATATGGCAACAATGAAATGTAAACACTGTGGACGCACCTTTAAGATGGAGTGTCCGACAAAAGATGGAACTTATAAAGTAACTTGCCCGTTTTGTAAGCACGATTCATATTTCAGGATAAGCAATCCTAAAAATCTTGTTGAAATAGAATGCCCATCGTGTCATGTTGTTATATCGGCAACTAGTCCGACCAAGCCGGGACGTTATAAGTTGGAATGCCCATCGTGTAAACGTGAGATAAGAATCCAAAAGAAATAAACCACATAAAAATAAAGAAGTTATGAAATGCTTATATACTCTTCCCTTACTGGCTTTCCTTTTTGTAGGTAAGGCTGGCGCACAGACCGAGACAACAGCCACTGACAGTCTGAAGGTCATCGTACAACAGGCAGAAAAAGGCAATGCCGCTGCACAAAATATTGTCGGAACATGGTATTATGAAGGCAAGCATTATGCACAGGATTATGTGAAAGCCTTCAAGTGGTGGTCGGCTTCGGCAGCTCAGAAGAATGTGGAAGCCATAGGTAACTTGGGTCTGCTCTATCAGTATGGTCGCGGTGTGGAACGTGACTCGGTGAAGGCGCTGCGTTACTATGTCAGCTCCATCAGCGGCGGCAACGACAAGTTGCTCCAACAACGTGAGGCTTTGGCTGAGAAGGGCAATGACAACTTCAACAGCATCCTTGCAGGCATTTGCCATCAGGAAGGCAAGGGTGTGGCACAGAACACCAACCGTGCTATTCATTTCTTCAGTCTGGCGGCCAAGGGTAACTCGGCTGATGCTTACCGTGAGTTGGGTTTCATCTATCAGCGGGCTAAGAAGAATGACGTTGCCCTGAAGATGTTTGCTAAGGCTGCCGACTTGAACGATATGGTTTCGGCTTACCAGTATGCAAAGGCTGTCATCAACTCCAAAAATGCCGCAGGCGACGAGCAGGAGGCCGTGGCTTACCTGATTAAGGCTGCTGAGGCCGGCAATTTGCAAGCACAGTGCGATTTGGGTATGCTCTACTATCAAGGACGTATCGTAACAAAAGACCAGGCAAACGCCGTGAAATGGTTTATGAAGTCGGCTGTCGGAGGATGGCCGATGGCACAGTGGAACTTGGCACTTTGCCTTATCGACGGAAACGGTGTGGCACGCGACTACGACCAAGCTATTTACTGGCTTGGAGAAGCTACGGCCAAAGGCTTCATGAAACAGTTTGAGCAGCAGTGTAACGACGCGGAGAAGGGGTGGAAGGACAAACCGTTTATGAACTATCTGAAAGGTATGTCGCTCTATTTTGCCAAGGACGCGACTGCAGCTTATGAGGAATTCAAGCAGATTAAGAAGGACGTGACGGAGGCACAGATCATGATGTCTGTCTGCCTGGCCAACAAGAACTATAAGAAGCCCAATGCCAAAAAAGCCGTAAAGGAGCTGACTAAGGTTGTCGACGCGGGCAATGCCGTAGCACAGTTCTATCTCGCCGCTTTCTATGAGGCTGGCAACGGAGTGGACAAGGACACAGACAGGGCCGTGCAGCTCTACCGTGCCGCTGCCGATGGTGGATATGCCGTGGCACAGTGCTATCTGGGCAACTTGTTTTACGAAGGACGCCTCGTGTCGCAAAGCTATGCCGATGCAGTGCGTTACTACCGCATGGCTGAAGAGCAGGGACAACTCACCGATGCTGCTGCCGCACGTTATGCACAGTGTTTGACAGACGGACTTGGTGGCTTGGAGAAAGATGTCGAAAAGGCTGAGGTTCTGAAGAAGAAAGACTTCAAGAACCATGTCATTCCGATGCTTCAAAAACTCTAAGTGGATGGAAGAGCAGAAGATTATCATTGGTAGGGAGGGCAATCAGCCGTTCCCTATCACGCAGGACGGAGTGAGCGGGCGTCATGCCTCGCTCACTATCCGTACCGATGGAACATGGGTTTTGGAAGACTTGAACTCGATGAACGGCACGTATATCCGCAACAAGGATTTCGTGTTCGAACGCGTGGGGCGGAAAGTGATAGAAAAAGATACAATCATACGCTTGGGTTCTGATGACACGATACGTAGCCTCCAGTTCATGGCCGTGCGCTTGGTGGCCGGACCGAAGGATTTCAGCTTCGAGTTCGGCTTACTGAAGAGTAAGTGGGACGGTCTGATGGAACGGCGCGACAAGTTGGAGAAGCAGATTGCACTGATGAGTTATCTCCCCGTGGGTGCATCGGTGCTCTTGCTGGGAGCGACGATCTCTGTCAACGACATCCATGTCATCCGCGGTGTGATGTTCCTGCCTTCCATACTATCCCCTGTCATCAATACGTTCGGCAAGAAGAAACTGAAAAAGCTGAATGAAGAGGTCAAGCACACCTTTGTTTGTCCGAACCCCAACTGCGGCATGCCTCTGACGGAGACAGAAGTCAAGCTGGGGAAATGCCTGAAATGCAAAGCACACATTTAATATAATAAGGTATGGAAGAAAAGAAACTACAAGTGGTGACCGTGAAGTGCGGCAAGGAAGGCTGCGGGGCCACGTTTAAGTGCCAGTTTCCGAAGTCGATTGGTACCTATAAGGTGAAGTGTCCGGTATGCGGACATGAGAACTACGTGCAGTTCAAAGCGGCAGACATCAAGATGGAGGCTCCTCAGGAATCGGCCGGCCAAGAAACAGCAGCCACCATCGAGTGTCCCTACGGCTGCGGACAGAAGTTCAAATACAATCCCAAGGAGAACGGCGAGCATGAGGTGCGCTGTCCCAACAAGGAGTGCGCTCATGTGGTATGTATTACGGTGGACAATGGTGCGGTCGTGAAGGTCGACCGAAAGCATACGGTCGTCATTGACCCGACGTCCGTGAGCAAACAAGGCCGCCTCACCATCGTGCGCCATCGCGGCTTGTTAGGTAAGTTCGGCAAGAAGTCGTATCCCCTCAAGCCGGGTTCGAACATCATCGGACGCGAAGATGCCAGCAAGCCGAGCGACATCTCCATCAAAGGAGACAGCTACATGAGCCGCCAGTCCATTAACATCGAAGTAATCCTGCAGGAGAACGGCTATCAGTTCAAGATGACTGTGCTCAATGCGGCCAATCCCGTGATGCACAACAACCGCCCCCTCGTCGTCGGCGAAATCATTTATCTGAACTTCGGCGACAGCATCCGGCTTGGCAATACGACATTCAACTTTGAAAAAGCATAATCCTTATGAAAATAACACTCAATCAACCCTATTCGTTCACGCAGCTCGGCGGGCGCGCCAATCAGGAAGACGCCCGCTTCCCTGACGAGGACCGCCCGCAAGGGTGCGCTCCCTTCTTCCTCGTGTGCGACGGCGTGGGCGGCAGCGAGAAAGGCGAAGTGGCCAGCCACACCGTCTGCGCCGCTTTTGCCAAGGCACTGGTCGGCACCGACTGGAGCGAAGACTTCTCCACGGAGGCTTTTCAGGCAGCGTTGGGCTATGCCTACAAGCAGATGGACAAGGCTTCCACGCCGGAAAACGCAGGCATGGCGACGACGCTCACCTTCGTCTGCTTCCACGCCGGGGGATGCCTTGCAGCCCACATGGGCGACAGCCGCATCTACCAGGTTCGTCCCGGGGCAGGCATCCTCTATCGCAGCGATGACCACTCGCTCGTCAACGCCCTTGTCCATTCGGGCAACCTCACGCCCGAAGCCGCTGAAAACCATCCGAACAGCAACGTTATCACCCGCTACATCGCCGCACCCGGCGCCGGAGGCGAACGGCTCGAGGCGACCGTGATGCGCATCGACGACATCTGTGCAGGCGACTACTTCTTCCTCTGCTCCGACGGTGTGCTCGAGCGCGTGAGCGACGAGCAGCTGGTCGACATCCTCTCTTCGCCCGATTCCGACGAAGAGAAAGCCGCCCGATTGGCCGACATGAGCCGTGACAGCAACGATAACAATACGGCCTACCTCATCCCTATTGCCGCGGTGGAGGGCGACGACGTGTCGGATGGCAACGTGACGGATGACACATCGGAAGGACCTTCGACGCTCAATTTTTCCCGTCGGCCCACCCAGGCGCTGGACGTTTCTTCGGCTTCCGATGTAAGCTTGGGCAGCCGTGTGAAAGGGTTCTTCAAGAAGCTGTTCCGCTGACGGACGGGGCGTAGCGGCCTCCCTGTTTTCTATGTGAGGCTGTGTCGAAACGAAGAATATCAAACACAGAGTCACGGAGACACAGAGGGAAAATAGTATAAGTCAACAAAATAAAATCTCTGTACCTCTGTGCCTCTGTGTATCTCATTTTGACACAGCCTCATGTAGGAAAACGTAGATGTACATCCGGGAAAATACGCATGCCCCGTATGTTCTTGTATCCATGAAAGACTGACAGATATATTATTGAAAGAGAACGACAGAATGACAACTACCAAACAACAACAAGAGAAGGCGCAGCTACGCAAGCATGCCCTGCCTGTGGGAAGCACCGTGCTGACAGGCAAGTCCGGACGGAAGTATAAAATTCTTGAAGTGCTTGGCGCAGGCGGCTTCGGCATTACGTATAAGGCCGTGGCCGAGGTCAAGCTGGAAAACGGCATGACAGCTTCCATGTTTTTTGCCATTAAGGAGCACTTCATGAAGGGGTGCTATCGCGACACGGACCGGACACGCGTGCTCTGTCCGCCCACGCTGAAGGGCGACGTGGAGCAGAGCCGCGAAGACTTCCGCACGGAGGCCGAACGGCTGATGAAGCTCAACGGCCAGTCGCCCCACATCGTGAAGGTCAACGAATGGTTCGACGCCAACGGCACGCGTTATTATGCGATGGAATACCTCGACGGGCAGACGCTGGAGCAATACGTCGGTGGCCGTCCTCTGCCGGAGGCGAAGGCGCTGTCGCTCCTCTTGCCCGTAGCTCGCGCCGTGGAGCTGGTGCACAAGGAGCGTCTGCTTCACCTCGACATCAAGCCGGACAACATCGTGTTGAAGACCGACCTTGTCAGCGGTGCAGTCTTCCCCGTGCTGATAGACTTCGGCCTGGCCAAGCACTTCGACGGCAAAGGCCGTCCCACGTCACACCTCGTGGCCAAAGGTGCCACGGAAGGCTACGCTCCGATGGAGCAATATGGAGAAATCGACCATTTCGCGCCGGAGATAGACGTTTATGCTCTCGGTGCGACGTTGTTTTACCTGCTGACGGGAAAGAATCCGCCTAAGGCGTTTGAGATGGAGACTGTCGCTTCCCTGCCTTGCAAACTTCCTCCCGATGTCAGCCCCCGTGTGCGTCAGGCTGTCGCCGGTGCGATGCAACCCATCAAGACTTCCCGCACGCAGACGGTCGCCGAGTTCATTGCCGCGCTGGAGTCGGCGGAGGGCGCGTCGGGGAAGAAAGAGGAAAAGTCTGGTGAAAAGACTGTCCCGTTTAAACATAAGAAGGATGATAAGGCTTGGTTCAGGAAGAGACCTGTGGTGGTAGGTGCTGCATGTTTGCTGGTTTGTTTGTTGGCTTTATGGGGGCGTTTCTTATATGTGACGGTTAATAGCGATGAATGGAAGGCAAAACATGGCGATGTGGAGGCACAAATATTTTTGGGTGAAGATTATCTATCAGAAGGTGACACGCTAAATGCCATATATTGGTGGACGCGAGCCGCCGAGCAAGGCTATGATTCCGGTCAAGAGAAATTGGGCGATTGCTATTACAAAGGTGTAGGCGTGGCACAGGATTATGAAAAGGCCGTGTATTGGCACACTAAAGCCGCCGAGCAGGGTTATACTGTTGCTCAAGAGGAATTGGGCACATGTTATTACAATGGTAAAGGCGTGGTGCAGGATTATGAGAAAGCAGTGTATTGGTACATCAAAGCCGCGGAGCAAGATTATTCTGTCGCGCAGTTCAATCTGGCTGTATGCTATGCCTGGGGTCAGGGTTGTTCCTCAAAGCGACGAGAAAGCTCGCGAATGGTGGAAAAAGGCGAAAGCAAATGGTTATGCTCCTTACACTTTGTCACAGATAAAAAATGGTAACTCAAGCAAGCCAATAATGTGATGTGGGTATCATCGTCTGTTTGTCGTCGTGTTTATTGGGGCAGGGTTTGCCTGCCCGAATGCGCCTCGCAGATGATGGGCGAGCAGACCTTGCCCCTACGGTGGAATTGCGGATGTTCAATTCATGTAACAGCGTAAAAGCACACCCTTAAGGGTAGCCGAGGACGGAAAGAAGGGTAGCCGGGAGCGGAAAGGAGTCGGCCCGAGCTTACCCTTAAGGGGCGATAAACGCTGCGTGAATAGCTTGCGGACTTGCTTGCCCGGGTTTTTAGAATACGAATGAAAACGAATAAAAAAGAATGATATGGATATGAAGCGATGGAATATCTTGTTATTACTAACTGTAATGATAAGCATGGTTTATGGACAAGACATACAGACACTCCAACGAGAGGCGAATCAAGGTAAAGCGTATGCCCAGTCCGTACTAGGCTATCATTACTATGTGGGAAAAGATGTGTTACGGAATTACGTAAAGGCTGTGTATTGGTTTCAGAAAGCAGCTGAACAGGGAGATGCTAAGGCGCAGTATAATTTAGGTGTGTGCTATTATCGTGGCAGAGGTGCCGCGCAGAACTATGAAAAAGCTGTAGAGTGGTTTCAGAAAGCGGCTGATGCGGGAGATGTGGAGGCACAAAACATTTTAGGAACCTGCTATGAGAAAGGCATAGGCATCTCACAAGATGTAGGAAAAGCGTGCTTTTGGTATGCTACGGCGGCACAATCCGGTAGTCAGGTTGCCTCGACAAATTTGGATTCTTTGATGAAGAAACTTTCAACCTTTACTTCTCCACAAGAAATCAATGAACTGGAACAGAAAGCCCGGCAGGGTGATGCCAATGCACAAAACTTATTAGGCATGAAGTATTATACAGGAGATGGTGTTGCGCTAGATTTCAATAAGGCGGCTTATTGGTTTTTGAAAAGTGCCGAACATGGGAATGTAGAAGCTCAGGCGAATTTGGGAAGTTGTTATTTTTATGGAGATGGAGTTGACCAAAGTTATGAATATGCGATGCAATGGTGGGAAAAAGCCTCGGCGCAAGGCGATAGCATTGCGCCGTACACGATAGGTAAATGTTATGAGAGGGGTACCGGAGTATCCAAAGATCTGGAGATGATGAAATCCTGGTGGCAGAAGTCTGCCGAACGTGGGTATGACTTGGCACAACATAGGTTGGGATATGTTTATTATGAAGAAGGGACGCAAAACGTCCCAGGCAGTTATCAGAAAGCTGTGAAATATCTCACGATGGCGAGTGTGAGCACTGATGATTATATATCCGGACTGGCTTGTTATCTGCTTTCCATTTGTTATCGTCATGGCCGTGGAGTGCCGAGAGATATTCAAAAAGCAGAAGAATTGCAACAAAAAGCATCAGAAAAAGGATGTAGCAATGCTCGAGATTTAGACGAAATATTAAAAAGCTTACGTGATAAATAGGTTTATTTATGAAACGATGGAACTTATGGATGCTCTTATCCCTCTTTGCTTGCATGGCGTGGGGACAAGTTCCCGCGACGGTTGGGACGGACGCAGGCGAACGCCAAGTGCAGCTTTCTCCTGATGAGAACAAGAAGTTGCGCAAGACATTAAAAGTATTGCAAAGAAAGGCCCTGGCCGGTAATGCTGAAGCCCAATATGGGTTGGCGTATATGCATTTTTTGTCGAAGGAATATGTCACGGCGGCAGAACTTTTTGAAGAAGCGGCAAGAAAGAGACACGCCGAGGCACAACAGATGTTGGGCTACCTGTATGCCGAGGGGCTGGGCGTGAGCCAGTCCTATCGGGAGGCTGTGAAGTGGTGGATTAAAGCTGCCGGGCAAGGCAATGCCATGGCGCAAACATTTCTAGGTTATTGCTATTTGAATGGTGATGGAGTTGCGCAAGACCAGAAAACGGCTGTGGATTGGTTTATACGTGCTTCCGAACAAAATGACTTATATGCTTTGTTGGCTTTAAGTCGTTGTTACGAGCAAGGTGAAGGTGTCGGGCAAGACGTGCGTCAGGCTGCTCGCTGTTATGAGAAAGCAATGGAAGCGCCCGTGCGTGCATTGGCTTTTTTGCAAGAATTCCCGACTCTTTATCAGTGTGACCCTTTTGTGATGGGGACTATGCTGGATAGATATGAGGCGAAGCTCCGCCTGGCGGCCATCTGCGGCTTGGGCAAAGGAGGCGTGGAAAAAGACGTGCCTAAGGCTTGCGCCTTGTTGGAAGACGATGCCGCCAAGTATGCCAATGCACAAATCGTGCTGGGAGAAATCTACTATGAAGATGGTGTGGACGGCACTCCTGGCAGCTATGAGAAGGCTGTGGTGTATTTTACCAAAGCAAAGGCTAACGCCGATGATGATTGGTCGGGAATTGCCGCCTTCTTCCTTTCCAAATGTTATCGTTTTGGCCGCGGAGTCCCGCAAGATGTGGCGAAGGCCGACGCGCTTCAGCAAGAAGCCTTGGCCAAAGGATATGATGAGGCAAAGAGCCTGGACGATTTGCTGGAAAAAGTGTTTACACATAATAGTATCGAATAATAAGAGCGACTTATGCCAACAGATAAGAACCAACGAAAAGAAGAGAAGGCGCGGATGCTCGAATGCGCCTTACCCGTAGGAACCGTGCTTCGCAGCAAGGCGGGAAATGAATATACCATCACCGGCGTGCTGGGTGCGGGTGGGTTTGGTATTACCTACAAAGCCGTGTCACAGGTGGTGCTGAATAAGAAAACTCACTATTCGCAGATGGCGCAGTTTGCCATCAAGGAGTTTTTCATGAAAGGCTGTTATCGCGGCGGAAGCGGGACTGACATGCTTTGCTCCTCAAACCTGAAGGGCGACATGGAGCGGGGGAAGGAGGACTTCAAGAAAGAGGCCGACGTGCTGATAAAGCTGAACGGCTCTTCGCTCCACATCGTGATGGTGAACGAACAGTTTGAGGCCAACGGCACGTGCTACTACGTGATGGACTATCTGGAAGGCCAAAGCTTGCAACAGTACATGGAGCGGCGTGACAGGCGTGCCCTCACCGAGGCGGAGGCGCTCGCATTGTTGCTCCCCGTGGCCCGCGCCGTGGCGTTGCTCCACAGCCACCATTTGTTGCACCTTGACATCAAGCCGGACAACATCATGCTGAAGGAAACTCTCGGGACGGATGCGCTGACGCCCGTGCTGATAGACTTCGGCCTGGCCAAGCACTTCGACAGCAAGGGCCGCCCTACGTCTAGCCTGATGGCCCGTGGCGCGACGGAGGGTTACGCCCCCTTGGAGCAATATAGCCAGTTGGCATACTTTGCGCCGGAGATAGATGTCTACGCCCTCGGCGCGACGCTCTTCTTTCTGTTGACAGGCACAGAGCCTGCCCGTGCGCATGAGATTCTGTCCACTTCCATTTCGGCCTATCTGCAAAAGTACCTTCCCGTCGGTGTCAGCCAGCCCGTGCGCGAAGCCATTGAAAAAGCCATGCAGCCCATAGCTTCTGCCCGCATGCAGACGGTCGGCGAGTTTGTTGCCGCGCTGGAGCCGGTGGCGGGCGTTTCAAAAGAGAACGGGGAAACGTCTGGCGGTGAAACTGTTCAGCTCAAGCACGATGACGATGAAACTTGGTTCAAGAAGAAAATTGTCGTGATAGGCGTAGCGTGTTTAGTGGTTCTGATAGGAGGTGTTTTGTTTTCCAATGCTTTCAAGGAAAACTCTCAACAAGAACAGGAAATCGTGCAATTGCCGATAGAGGAAGTCACAGATTTTCCGCCGGAAATGGTCGATTCTATAGAAAATGTTGAACCGGAAAAGGAGAATGCAATACCGTCTTCGGTGAAGGAAGAAACAAATGTTGAGGACAATGTTCCGCAGATAAGTAAGAACACAGCATCCCCTTCGGCGAAGCAAAATACAGATGTTAAGGACAATGCTCAGCAGATAAATAAGAACACAGCACCTCCTGTGGTGAAGCAAGAAGCAAATGATAAATTTACTGAAAAGACAAAAGATAATCTCACCGATGAAGAACTCTTTGCTCAAGCTCGTACTATAAAAGACTATACAGCTTTAGCAGAAAAAGGATATGCACCGGCACAATATCGTTTAGGGATATACTATTACGTTGGCTACCGTGTATATAAGAATGACGCGAAGGCAGTATATTGGTGGACTAAAGCTGCCGAACAAGGAAATTCTGAAGGGCAATACATTTTAGGAGATTGTTATTATAAGGGTGAAGGCGTGACTAAGGATTATGAAAAGGCAGCATACTGGTGGACCAAAGCTGCCGAACAAGGCAATGAAGATGCCCAAAAAGCCTTGGACAGACTAAAACCAATAATGTGACATTTCAAAATAAAAGAAAATAATTATGCCAACAGATAAGAACCAACGACAAGAAGAGAAAGTGCAGATGCTCGAATGCGCCCTGCCCATAGGGACTGTGCTGCGCAGCAAGGCGGGCCGCGAATACAAGATAACCGGCGTGCTTGGCGCGGGCGGGTTTGGTATTACCTACAAGGCCGTTGGGAAGGTGGTGATAAACAAGGAGACGAATTACTCTCAAGTGGCGACGTTTGCCATCAAGGAGTTTTTCATGAAAGGCTGTTCCCGCGGTGCGGACAAGGCCGGCGTGCTTTGCTCTTCGAGCCTGAGGGATGACATGGAGACGGGGATAGACGATTTCCGAAAGGAGGCCGGCGTGCTGATGAAGCTGAACGGTGCATCGCCCCACATCGTGATGGTGAACGAACAGTTTGAGGCCAACGGCACATGGTATTACGTGATGGACTATCTGGACGGGAAGAGCCTGCAAGCGTATGTGGACGCATCGGGCGGCCACGGATTGCCGGAACAGGAAGCGCTTTCCCTGTTGCTCCCCGTTGCACGAGCTGTGGCGTTGCTCCATGAGCACCGCCTGCTACACCTCGACATCAAGCCGGACAATATCATGCTGAAGCACGACCCGCTGGACGGCACGGTCACTCCCGTGCTCATTGACTTCGGCCTGGCCAAGCATTTCGACAAGAAGGGCCGGCCCACCTCGCGCCTCGTAGCCCGTGGTGCGACGGAAGGCTATGCACCTCTGGAGCAGTATGGCGAAATCACCGGTTTTTCGCCTGCGATGGATGTTTACGCTCTGGGTGCAACGCTCTTTTTCCTGTTGACGGGGAAGGAGCCGGTTCGTGCATACGAAATCTTCTCCATGTCCGTGAGCACGTTCCTGCAAAAGAATCTTCCGGAGGGCGTCAGCCAATCGGTACGGACAGTTATCGAGCGTGCGATGCAGCCCAATGTGAACGACCGCACCTGGACGGTGGAGGAGTTCATTGCCGGACTGGAAGATAAGAAGTCAAAGTCTCCCTTGCCCGTCGGTTATGTGCTTCATGGTGATGTGGCAAGTTACGTGATTACGGACGTTGTCAGCTCCATGCCCGTTTGTTTCGTATATAAGGCTCGTTTGGTTTCAGTGAAAGACGGATTCAAGAAACCAACATGGCCTGCTTATTATATTTATGAGTGGTTTATTCGCGAGGATGGAGTGAAGTTGGAGCGGGATAGTTATAACGAACATTTTCATCCCGATACGCAGGAAACAGAATGCCTAAAAAAACAGTTTACAGAAGAAATGCTTAGCATTAGTGCCGATGAGCGCCTTGATGACGGGTCGTTGCGCAAGAGGGCATTTCGAGAGAATGGCGATTCTTGGAGTTACTTCTCTGATAACCTGGCCGAGCTGATCCGTGTATTTGACAAGCAGCCGATTTTTATGGGTGAAGAATGTGATATCATAGCAAACAACACATACTATTATGTTTGTGCGTGCTCCAGTGATTCCCAACCAGGCGATAATAAAGATACTTCTAAAGCCGGCACATCAGGAGATACTGTTGCGTTCGGGCGGAATAAGAAACGGATTCGGTTTAAGAAGAAACATATTGTGATAGGGGTTGTGTGCTTGGTGGTTTGTTTCTTGCTTGGTGGTGGATTTTTTATATATGATTGGTATAATGAGCAGATAACTTTGCAGCATGAAAAAGCGTATCGTGAAGTTAAAGATGAACAAGAACGTAAACAATTAGCAGAAGCTGAAAGTATAGAGGATTATTTAGCATTGGCATATAAAGGTAACGAAAAGGCTTATTATCCATTGGCTAAATTGTATTATGAGAATGGAAATTTGGTAGAAGCTGGTAAGTGGGTAGGACATGTTTCATCGTATGGAGATCTTCAAAATTTTAATAATGCGGGCAAGTTGTTATTGAAGATAGTAGAAGCAAAAGATTCTATAGTTCACCAACAAGAGGATTGGGATACTATTTTTAAATTAGCTGATGATGGTTTTTATACAGCTAATTTGGTTTTAGCTAAACATTGTTTAGAAACTGGAGATTATGATAATGCTCACAAATATGCTCAACGTGTGTATAAAATAGGATTTGTAGGGGATAAAGAGGAAGCTTGTAAAATACTTTTAAATTTAAAAAAGTTGGGGTTCTATAGAGATAAGAGGAAAGAACGAAATTGGGTAGACAGTATATTAAACGACATAAAAATGAGAAATAACATTAATATTGTGGAATAAAGAGCTACAATTATGCCAACAGATAAGAATCAACGACAAGAAGAGAAAGCGCAGATGCTCGAATGCGCTTTGCCCGTAAAGAACACGATACTCACGGGTAAGTCCGGGCAGAAGTATAAAATCCTCGCAGTGCTCGGTACGGGCGGCTTCGGCATCACCTACAAGGCAGTGTCGGAAGTGAAGGTGAAGGAGGGTTTCTCCGCTCCCATGTTTTTTGCTATCAAGGAGCACTTCATGAAAGGCTGTTACCGCGACACGGACAAGACGCACGTGCTCTGTCCGCCCACGATGCGAACCGACGTGGAGCAGAGTCGTGAAGACTTTCGCACGGAGGCCGAACGCCTGATGAAGCTCAACGGACAGTCGCCCAACATCGTGAAGGTCAACGAGTGGTTCGATGCCAATGGCACGCGCTACTACGTGATGGAATACCTCGACGGGCAGACGTTGGAACAATATGCCGCAGGACGCCCGCTGTCGGAAGCGAAGGCACTGTCGCTCCTCCTGCCCGTGGCTCGCGCTGTGGAACTGGTGCATCAGGAAAAGCTACTCCACCTCGACATCAAGCCTGACAACATCGTGCTGAAGACTGACTTCGCCAGCGGGGCGACCATCCCCGTGCTGATAGACTTCGGCCTGGCCAAGCACTTCGACGGCAGGGGGCGTCCCACGTCACACCTCGTGGCGAAGGGTGCTACGGAAGGCTACGCCCCGATGGAGCAATATGGGGAAATCACCCGTTTCGCGCCGGAGATAGACGTCTATGCCCTCGGTGCAACGCTCTTTTTCCTGCTGACTGGGAAGAATCCGCCCAGGGCGTTTGACATCCAGACCGTGACCACGCTCATGGAGCGGTTGCCCGCCGATGTCTCCCCGCGTGTGAAGCAGGCTCTTATGGGTGCGATGCAACGCAACAATTTCGACCGTACGCAGACCGTCACCGCTTTCATCGGAGCGTTGGAAGGTGAGAAGTCACATAAAATGCTGCCCGTGGGCTATGTGCTTCGCGGCGGCAAGGTGAACTATGTCATTACGGAAGTAGTGCGTTCTGCACCGTTCTACATCGTTTATAAAGCCCGTCTGGCTGGCAAATCCTTGGATGCTTCGACCGTGACCGGAGGTAACGTGACGCAGACACTAGCTAGTTATTATATCTATGAATGGTCCGCACAAGGGCCGGGCAAAGAAAGTGAAGCGTCCTTGGCTCAGTTTCATGCAGAAATGCAAAAGCTGATGCCTCCAGTCTTAGACCAATATGACGAACACGGTCATCTGGAATCGGAATGTTTCGAAGCAAACAACACGTATTACTATGCTTGCCTCATCACTCCCCAACCTTCGAACCTTCAGCGCATAATCGAAGAAGGCGCGAAGATATTGGACGTGGTGAAGAAGGGCGCAAAGCCCGTCGCACTCGTGGCCGTGGCGTTGCTTTGCTGCTATGGTGGTTATCGTGGCGTCCGGTGGTATCAGAACCGGCCGCAAGGCGTGGTTTGGGAAGATACGACAACAGTAACCCCGGATACAATTGTAACCCCGGATTCGAATACAGATGTGATACAAGGCGGGGAGAACGTGTCAGAAGACACTGTCGACATCAAACCCGATCCGACCCCTGCCCCTCCCGCGTCAAGGGTAAAGACCGACGACGAACTGTTTGCTGAGGCCCGTACTCTGTCGGACTACAAGGCCCTGGCCGACAAAGGCTATGCGAAGGCCTACTATCCGCTGGCAAAGAAGTATCTCGATGCCGGAAACTTGGATGCAGCAAAACGTTGGGCTGAGAAGGCCGTGGCGGCAGGCGTGGATAGGTATGCCGATTTATTGCTCAGTGAAGTTGAATACAAACAGTACTCCCAAGCCTACCAGCGTGGCGATTGGAACACCATCCGCCGGATGGCAGACGGAGGCTACAAGGAAGCATACGCCACGCTTGCCACCCACTATTTGCAAGCAAACGATTATGCCAACGCCGACAAGTATGCCCAAAAAGCCTATGCCGCCGGAACGAATACGGGCGATGCCAAGAAGGTGATGCAGGCCCTCAAAGCTTTGGGCTATTATGACGATAAGGAAGTGCCTGCGTGGATAAAGTAAAGAGTTTGATAATTAGTTAAAGTGTGAAAGTATGAAACTATTAAGCGTATGGCTCTTGTCCCTTTCTTGCTTTATCATGGTTGCAGCTAATGCTCAGCAGACAGATGTGGAGAAACGGATAGCGAAAAGCCTGAAAAATATTGAAAAAAGAGCAGAAAAAGGAGACATGAAGCTGCAGAACTGGCTGGCAGACTATTATTACAGCAAGGAAACCAAGCAAGGTTACGAAAAAGCTGTATATTGGTGGACAAAAGCTGCAGAGCAAGGAAATGCCGAGGCGCAATATTACTTGGGCCGGAGTTTTGCATATGCTCAAGGCGTGCCGGAAGATTATGCCACGGCTGTGTGTTGGTGGAAACTCGCGGCTCAGCAAGGACATGCCGAAGCACAAAGCGAATTGGCCGATTGCTTTTATATGGGGAAAGGTGTGCTGAAGGACATTAACACGGCTGTGCATTGGTGGCAGGAAGCTGCCGCGCAGGGAGATATGATTGCATTGTTTAGCTTGGGCAATAGTTATGAAAAAGGCGAGGGACAGGATAAGGATATGAACCAAGCTGTGCTTTGTTATGAAAAGATCGCCAATGCTTCTGTCCACACGGATGACCCGTTGGAGCAAAGTTTGGATGGCTTGTATAAATATTTGGCAAACCTCCGCTTGGCATCCATTTACGGATTGGGAAAGGACGGTTTCAAGAAAGACGTGCCTAAGGCTTGCCGCATTCTGGAAGGTATGATAGACAAATATGCCAACGCGCAAGTCTTGTTGGGTGAAATCTATTACCAAGATGGAACAAACGGCACGCTCGGCAGTTATGAGAAAGCTGTGAAGTATTTCACGATGGCCCGAGAAGATGATTCGGAAGAAACTTCCGGTGCGGCAGCCTTCTTCCTCTCCAAGTGCTATCGTTTCGGTCGTGGCGTGCCGCAAGACGTGGCCAAGGCTGATGAGCTTCAACGCGCAGCCTTGGAAAAAGGATGGGACGAGGCGAAGTCGCTCGAAGAACTGTTGGAGAGTTTAGATTAAAAGGATTGGGACGCCGCCACCTTCCTAGGAGTGTTTGAGCTGCACAGGAGCTATTTCCGGCTACCTCTTAAATTCTGTTCTTCGCGCTTTAGCACGGGGCGGATGTTCATTAAAAATAGAGACATATATGAAAAAAGTTTACTGGATTTGTTTTTTGTTCCTCTCGTGGGTGCTGGGGCTTCGCGCTGCTCCTGCCTATGAAGGCATGTTTTGTAGCTTTAGTTTGTCTTCTGGAAATATGTTGTCCTTTCACATTTTCCAAGGAGTTGGGCTAGCTGGCATGAAAGTGAAAGCACAGCCTTTTCAAGTCCGGGCATATTCGGCAAGTGTGACATGTGTGGATGTCGAAGGCAAGGAGCATCCGGTGACAGACATCAGTTCGGCCGGCTACTTTGCGCTTCCCTCCGGTGTTGTCCCCGCACGGTTCGTGTTGTCAGCCGACGGGTATGCGTCGCGCACGCTGGACGTGGACTTCGCAGGTAATCGTTTTTTCTACTCCACGGTGCTTCTGAAAGACTTGCCCGTGCTGGAAAAGGAGTGCAAGAACGCCTATTCGCCCTATTTGCTCCGTATGCTGGCCCAATGCTACGAGGATGGCTACCTGACGCAGAAAGACACAGTAAAGGCCGATTCGTTGAGGAGGCTGGCCGACCGCTTGTATGCCGACGAGCTGAGTAACCGAGTGGGTATTGTTTACGACGGGACGACGGGGAAGCCTTTGTCTTCGGTAAAGGTGACTTATTTGGATGAGCGCAATAAAGTGCGTGTTTTCACGTCGGACGCACAAGGAGAATTCCCGCTGTGCAAGTCGCGCTTTGTGAAGCTTTCAGCCGATGGCTTTATGGACAGGACCATCACTTATGCGGAAAATGAACTTCCAATACCTTTCATTACTACGTTGCAAAAGAAAGGCAGCGATATAAAACGCTTGATGAAGTCTGACCCCGAGAGGGCGCGCTTCTGGACGTGGCAGCAAGCATTATGCTATTTGGAGGGCTATGGCGTGAAGGAAAGCCAGAGCAAGGCACTCGATTTGTTCTGCGAGTTTGGCTGGGATGCCGGCACGACCATTTATCTTGACGGACGTGCGGGCGCGCCTTATATTGAAGACGTTTCTAATAAGAGATGGTATGCCGATGAGGCCGCAGGCAAGCTGTCGTACTATGCTTTGCGTCATCGGGCCGGCCATTTGGAGCCTTCGATGGACAATCCGGAATTTCGTGCTACCTGCCATTTCTGGGCAGGCGTATTAGGAGACTATGGCTGCCTCTATTATTGGAAAAAGAATGCCGCCGGCACTACTGCGCGCAAGTGTACGTTTCTGGTGGCCGACCATGACTTGGCTGAGAATCGTGAGGCATATAGTTCTCTGGTAGATGCCGGAAAGCTGGCTTACGAGGATGGCAACAAAGGCGTTGCCGGCAGCTACGAGAAAGCCGCCGTTTATTTTGAGAATGCGAAAACGAGGCTGGAAAAAGACGCAGGCTATGTGATGTGGCAGTCGGGGCGTAACGTTTCCGGTGCCCTAGCTTTCTACCTCTCCAAGCTTTACCGTTTCGGTCGCGGCGTGACGCAGGACGTGGCCAGAGCCGACGCCCTCCTGAATGAAGCCTCGGAAAAGGGCTGGGATGAGGCCAATTCTCTCGACGATTTGTTGAAGGAACTTGAAGAATTGGAAAAGAGTAAAGCTTCTAAGAAATAAATTAATTTGTATCATTAAAAAACAAGGAAAGGATATGAAACGACTGAAAGTATTGATTGCACTCTTCGTTCTCGTAGTGGTGGCCTTTGGGCAAAGCGTCAACGTGGACAGGTTGGAGCGCAAAGCGAAAAGAGGCAATGCGGAAGCGCAGACTGAGTTGGGTTCGTGCTATTATGCAGGTATTGGAGTTGCCCAAAGCTATAAGACAGCGGCATATTGGCTGGAAAAAGCGGCTGTGCAAGGAAATCCTTCTGCACAGCACATCTTGGGCTGCATGTATTTTCAAGGTGAGGGCGTGGCAAAGGATAGGGCGAAAGCCGTCGAGTGGTGCACCAAGGCTGCTGAGCAAGGGCATGACCAAGCACAATACGTTCTCGGCTATTGGGCCTATACGGGAGCACTCGGCAAGAAAGACTATACGACGGCTGCCTATTGGCTGCACAAATCGGCTGAACAAGGTTATGTCCCCGCTCAGTATTATTACGGTCAGTTGTATTATTGGGGCAACGGCGTGGCGAAAGACCGCGAGACTGTTGCCCGTTGGTGGCGGAAAGCCGCCGAGCAAGGCTATGCGGATGCCCAAAACGACTTGGGAGAGTGCTATTTCTATGGTGACGGCGTGGAGGAAAACGATGCGGAAGCTGTCGCATGGTGGAGGAAGGCGGGCTCGCAAGGCCACGCCAAGGCGATATTTCACCTTGGAGAAGCCTATGAAGACGGATGGGGTGGACTGGAAAAGAGCTTTGTGAAGGCGATGAACTGTTACATGCAGGCTGCCGACAAGGGTAGCGACATCGCCTGTTTGACTGTGGGAGGCATGTTCGAGTATGGAGAGAATATAAAGCAAAATATTGGCTTGGCCATTAAATATTATGAGATGCTGTTGCGATTGCCGGACGGTGCGGCAGAAACGACTCCGATTTTCAAGGAAGTCGGGCGTAACCGCCTGGCTGCCATCTATGGCTTGGGCAAGGGCGACGTCAAGAGGGACATCCCTAAGGCATACGAATTGCTGAAAGACCATTTGGATAGCGACACGGAAGCACAACTGATATTGGGCGAGAGCTATTATCAGGAAGGTAACTATGTACAAGCTGTGAAGTATCTGGAACGGGCAAGCAAAAGTAATGCGAAAGACACCTCCGGAGCTGCTTGTTTTTCCCTTTCCAAATGTTATCGTTTCGGCCGTGGTGTGTCACAAGACATCGCAAAAGCCGATGCCCTTCAGAAGGAAGCCTTGGAAAAGGGATGGGATGAAGCGAAGTCGCTTGATGATTTGTTGAAGAATATGCGATGAAAATAAGAACTGTTTATGAAACGATTGAAAGTATTGATGATGTTGCTTGCTGTTGTAGGTATAGCCTTTGGACAAACAAGTGACACATGGTTTCTTGAAGAACTGAAGATGAAAGCCGACTTGGGAGATGCACAGTCTCAATGGGCTTTGGGAGTGTGCTACCGGGAAGGAATCGAGGGCGCAATGCAAGATGACAAGTTGGCTGTACATTGGTTCATGAAGTCTGCGGAGCAGGGGCATGCCAAGGCGCAATATTGTTTAGGAATGTGTTATGAGGATGGGAAAGGCGTTGCCCGCGACGGTTCGGAGGCCGTGCAGTGGTATGTGAAGGCAGCCGTACAAGGGCACGTGGATGCCCAGACTTGGTTGGGGTTTATATATCTCGATGGTCGTCTGGGGCAGCCCCAAGTGCTGGAAGCGGCTGCCGCCTGGTTCGAAAAGGCCGGCAAGCAGGGGAATAACATGGCGCAATTATGTTTAGGCAAGCTTTATTATGAGGGGAAAGGCGTGGCTTGCGATTATAAAAGGGCTGTGAGCATTTTTGAAGCGGCTTTGAAGAGTGAACAAGCGTATGTTTCCGGTGCTGCCGCCTTCTACCTTTCCAAATGTTACCGTTTCGGCCGTGGTGTGCCGCAAGATATAGCAAAAGCCGATGCTTTTCAGAAGGAAGCCTTGGAAAAAGGTTGGGACGAAGCGAAGTCGCTTGATGATTTGCTGAAAGATTTATGATAATAATAAGTGGTTATGAAACGATTGAATGTATTAGCCATTATGCTTATTGTGACAGGTATTGCTTGGGGACAAAGTTACAAACGGCTGGAGCAACAAGCACAGAAAGGAGAAGCGACTGCTAGGGAGCTTTATATGTTGGGTGATCATTATCATGGCAAAAAAGATTATGAAAAGGCTGCGTATTGGATGAGACTAGCAGCGGAAAAGGGTGAGACATCTGCAATCATCAATATGGGCGACTATTATTTCTATGGAGAAGGTGTCCCTTATGATGTTCAAACTGCTGTATCCTGGTGGAAGAAGATTGCCAAAAGTTCAGAACTTGCACGCCTTCGTTTGGGAATGCAATATTGTAAAGAAAGTGGTTATCCTTTAGATCTGAATAAAGCTATCTCCTTTTGGGAACATGAAGCGAATAAGGATAATTTTATTGCACAATATAGCTTAGGCATTTGCTATTATGAGGGTGTGCCATTGCAGCTGATGCCGGATTATGAAAAGGCTGTGTTTTGGTTGTTAAAGTCATCGGAACGAGATTATGAACCGGCACGGAAAGCTCTGGCTCGTTGTTTTTACGAAGGTAAAGGTATGAAGCATAACTTTATGGAAGCCATTCACCTTTGGGAACGGGTTCACGATGCCGAGTCAGCCTATAATCTTGGCAAATGTTACGAATTGGGTACAGGAGTAATGCGCGATTCTTCGGCAGCCAACAATTGGTATGTCACAGCTGTGCGTGAGGGCAGTGTTCGAGCGATGTATCTGTTGGGCTATCGTCACAGGCGCGGGGAGAACATATCAAAGGATGTAAAACAAGCCGTCGGGTATTATGAGCAGCTTTTGGCTGTGCCCGACAGTCTCTTTTCGAAGACAGACTTGCCATTAAAGACTTTTGCCAAGCTGGAATTGGCCACTATTTACGGCTACGGTGAAGGAGGCGTACGTTTGGATGTGCAAAAGGCTTCTCATTTGTTGGAAGGTCTTGCAAAGGACTTTATGTTCGCGGATGAGGTTTCCGTGTTGCTTGGTGACATCCATTATGAAGATGGGGCACGGGGTACACAAGGAAGCTATGAGAAGGCAGTGAGCTTTCTTGAAAAAGCAAAAAGCAGTGATGAATCGAATGTGCATGCTGCTGCAGCTTTTTTGTTCGCCAAATGTTACCGTTTCGGCCGTGGCGTGCCGCAGGATGTTGCCAAAGCAGATAAGTTGCTTAAAGAAGCCGTAAGCTACGGTTGGGGGAAATTCAGTTCCGTCAGTGAATTGGTGCCAACTTTTAAAATTGAACATACATGGCCTATGCCTGCTGGCTTCTGATAAGCACACTTGTGGAGCTTCCGTGTCTAGGGAAAACTGCTAAATGATGCTTCCCAAATGAACCTATGCTTCAACCGTCATAGAAGCTAGGACAGATGGCCGCAGAAGATTGCTGATGTTGTTGGTTGTGGCAGATTAAGAAACTCATAATTATGAAAGAAATATGAAACGAATAAATCTATTGATCTTACTCTTGTGTTTTTTAGGCAGTATCTCTTTTGCGCAAGAGATAAACACCTTGAAGGAACGGGCTGAACAGGGGCATGCAGATGCACAAGCTTATTTAGGTTACTGCTATGATGTTGGTAAGGGTGTTACTCAAGATTATGCACAAGCAGTGTATTGGTATCAGAAGGCTGCCGAGCAAGGGAATGTTGCGGCGTTAAAGAATCTGGGCCTGTGTTATGAATATGGTAAAGGGGGTGCTCGTGATTATGCAAAAGCCGTATCTTGTTATCAGAAAGCAGCCAAGCTCGGTGATGCTTGGGCACAGTTTGTGTTAGGCCGGTGTTATTATGATGGGCGAGGTGTATCTTTAAACTATGAAACAGCTGTCCATTGGTATCAAAAAGCAGCTGAGCAAGGATATGCAGAAGCACAATCCCGTTTGGGCGACTGTTATAAATATGGTACAGGTATTGCCCAAGATCATGCAAAGGCAGTCTATTGGTATCAGAAAGCGGTGGAACAAGGTCATGCTGCTGCGCTGTTTAATTTGGGCCTTTGCTATGAATATGGCACGGGGCTGGTTCAAGATTATGCAAAGGCTGCGTATTGGTATCGAAAAGGAGCCGATCAGGGTGACATCTCGTCGCTGTCTGCGCTAAGCCGATTTTATCAGCAGGGGAAAGGTGTTCCCCAAAGCAGTGAAGTCGCAGCATATTGGCAACAGAAAGCAATCGATAGTGGACATCGTGGACTTCAATTGTTTCTAGGGGAAGATATTCAACAATATAATGATTCCGTGAAACTGGATTACAAAAAAAAGACCGAGCAAGGCAACGCCGTCGCGCAATATGTATTAGGTAGGTTGTACTATGAAGACGGAGACTATGTGAACGCAGTGAAATATCTAACGATGGCAAGTCAATCCGATACTTCTGGTGCTGCATCCTTCCTTCTTTCCAAGTGTTATCGTAATGGTTTTGGTGTGCCGCAAGACGTAGCGAAAGCCGATTCTCTTCAAAAGAAAGCCTTGGAAAAGGGATGGGATGAAGCGAAGTCACTTGATGATTTGTTGAAGGGTGTGTTTGATTAGCCAGTAAGAAATAGACAATAACCGTTGTGGGGTCACCTTTCGCATTCTTATGAGTGCGATTGTGAAGGTGTCATGATCGCGAATATGACCTCCTTACAATCGCGATTATAAGCACGTCATAATCGCGATTATGAAGGTCTGAGAAGTCATCTGTCGTAGTGCGTTGACTGTGAATGTGTTGTCTTGCGGATAGGATGCGAAAGGAAGGTGGAGAGACGCATCCTTTCGCAAAAGTCCGGTGGAATAAATATACAATAACCGACAGTCAGGAGCCAACTGTAAGCCCCGCTTTGCGCATTTCGCAGAAGAACACCACCGCCATCCCCATCAGCACGACGCCCAGCACACCGTAGCACCAGCGGGCGCGGCGGCGGCCGAGGCTGCGGACGATGAAGCGCGTGTTTTGTGCCGTGAAGAACCAGTCCCAGTCGAGTACGGCGGCAAGCAGCGATACGATGCCCGAGAGGGCGAACAGGGATATGATGAAATAGTGTGGTGCCATCGTCTTACGGGTTCATGCTGACGATGCGCTCGCCGTTGGCCGTCTCTTCGATGCTCACTTTGACGGCATCTGCCGGGAGCAGTTCTTCCACCAGTTCCGGCCACTCGATGAAGCACAGCGCGCCGCTGTAGAAATAGTCTTCATAGCCCATGTCGTAGACTTCTTCCAACTTCTTGATACGGTAGAAGTCGAAATGATAAATCAGCTCGCCGCTTTCGGAGCGGTATTCGTTGACGATGGCGAAGGTCGGTGAGTTGATGACGTCGGTCACGCCCAAGCATTCGCACACGGCTTTGATGAAAGTCGTCTTGCCGGCTCCCATCTTGCCATAGAATGCGAAGACCGTGTTGTCGCCCATGGCTGCGATGAACTGACGGGCAACTTCATGGATATTGTCCAGTGAGGTAATCTTAATTTCCATATTGCTCTTTTTTTATTGTTAGACGAACGAAGTTCTTTCCTCCTTTGCATAAGGCATAGATGAGGATGGAGAAGAATATGATGGATGCCCCTGAGGGGACATTGTAGTGATAGGAGAGAAGCAGTCCGCCCAGGCAGCTCACCCAGGCTATTACGACCGACATTCCGATGATGCGGCGGAAGTCATAAGTGAAGAGGTTGGCTGTCATCTGCGGGATGGTCAGTAGGGAGATGGCCAGCACGATGCCCACCATCCGCAGGCAGGCGACGATGGTGAGCGCGATGAACATCATCAGCCCGTATTCGATAAACGTGACGGGAAGCCCTTGTGAGCGGGCAAACTCCCGGTCGAATGCCGTGTAGACGATGGGGCGCAGGAAGAGGGCGAAGATGATGCCCAGCAGCGCAGCCAGCACGGCCAGTACCCAGATGTCGGCTGCGGTGATGGTGAGGATGTTGCCGAAAAGATAGGACGAGAGGTCGGGAGCAAAGCCCGGCGCCAGGAAACTGAAGATGATGCCGATGGCCATGCCGAATGTCCAGAACACCGCTATGGCGGAGTCTTCCCGCATGTCGCGCCGCTTGCTCAGCCACTCCACGCCGAAGGCTGACAACACGGAGAAGATGGCTGCTCCCAGGATGGGAGAGATGCCGAAATAGACACCCAGCCCGATGCCGCCAAACGAGGCATGCGTGATGCCTCCGCTGATGAACACCAGACGCCGGGTGACGATGTAGGTCCCGATGATGCCGCAGGCGATGCTGGCCAACAGGCTGCCCAGCAGGGCATTCTGGAAGAATGTGTAGTGTAGTATGTCCATAAACAGTAGCGTGTCTCAGTTCGTTTAGTAGGGTTTGTCACCGGTAGAACGGAGTTCTTCCACGAGGAGTATGACTTCAGGCTTGAGCGCGTCGGGCAGTGAGATGCCGCGCAGTTCCAGGCTGCGCACCCAGCCCGGCACGTCGTCCTCGCGCATGGTGTAGAGCACTTCGCGGAACTCTTCCGTCTGCTCGTCGGTGTACCCGTCTGACGGTGTGCCCCGATAGGCGTCGAGTTCTTCGTCGTCGTAGTATTCGATAGTCGGTCGGGCACCGGCCAGCAGGCTGCGCCGGTCGCACACGGCATGTTGGCCACAGCAACTTCCGTCGGCCGGGCGGGGACGTTCTGCCGGAGTTTCTTCCGCTTGTGTGCTGGAGGATGTCCGCCGGGTGTGCCACAAGTGTCCGATGTAGACCACGATGCCCAATCCTACGAGCAGGCCGATTAATAAAAAGCAGAGTTCTATAATCATGACTGTATGCAGTTAAACCCGGCTTGGGACAGGTCATCCCAATAATGGGGGTAAGACTTGGAGACGACATGGGGGTCGCTGATATGGAGTGAGTTTATGCGCAGCGACGCCGGAGCTAAAGCCAACGCCATGCGGTGGTCGTCGTAGGTACGGATGACGGGATGGCTGTCGGCTGTGACGCGTGTCCCGTCCCAAACGAGGGCTGCATGGTCGCTCTCTTCTTGCAGGACATAGCCCAGCTTGCGCATTTCGGCGATGAGGGCCGCGATGCGGTCAGTCTCCTTGATTTTCAGGCTTTGGAGGCCGCAGAAGCGGAATGGCACGTCAAGCAGCGCACAGGCCACGACGAATGTCTGTGCCAGGTCAGGCTGGTCGGTGAAGTCATAGTCCATGCGGCTGATGGCGCGCGGGCATTTTTCCAGCAAGACTCCTTCGTCGGTGTAGTGTGTCCGTACGCCGAGTTTTTCAAACAGGCTTGCCACGGCACTGTCTCCTTGAAGGCTGTCTGCCCGCAGGCCGGGCAATCGGACGGTCGCTTCGTCACACAAGGCGGTTATTTCATACCAATAGGAAGCTGCGCTCCAGTCGCTCTCCACGGTGAAAGGGTGGGGACGGTAGGGTTGAGGCTCGACGCGGATGAGAGGCGCGTCGCTTCCGGTCTGCCAGGCCACTTGTGCGCCAAACTCTTGCATGAGGCCGATTGTCAGGTCGATGTAAGGTCGGGAGATGAGTTCGCCCGTGAGGTGCAGGGTCAGTCCGTCGGGCAGCATGGGGCCTATCATGAGCAAGGCGGAGATGTATTGCGAGCTGACGTTGCCGGGCAGGGATACTTCAGAAGTCTCCAAGGTGCGTCCGGTGATGCGGAGCGGTGGAAATCCTTCTGACTTGATGTAGCGGATGTCGGCTCCCAGCGAGCGCAGGGCGTCGGCCAGGATGCGGATGGGACGTTGCTGCATGCGGGGAGTGCCGGTCAGGATACGGGTTTCTCCTTGCCGGATGGCGTAGTAGGCTGTCAGGAAACGCATGGCCGTGCCGGCCGCACCGATGTCGACCGTCTCTTCCTGCGATTGCAGGGCATGTACCATAGCCTGCGTGTCGTCGCAGTCAGACAAGCGGTGCAGGGGAGTCGTGCCGTGAGCCAGGGCATGGATGATGAGTGCCCGGTTGCAAATGCTCTTGGAGGATGGCAGGGAGACCGCCGTATGCACGCGTGTCGGAGCCGTGATGTGTATTTGCATGTTTGCGTTCGTGTTTAGTTCGTCAATTAACTGTGCAAACTTACATAAAATGCAGGAATAAAAAGCATGCGGTCGTCGAAAAGGGATGGAAATGTCAGTCAAAGGCCGTTCCGGGCATGACTCCGGAACGGCCTTTCATGAGTGCCTGCCGAACGCAGGACTCGTCTATCACGAGAGTATGAAGAGATAATTATTTCCGGCTCTTGACGGTCGTGAAGTCAAATGTCGTCGGCGTGAAGCCTTCCAAAGGCGTTTGGTCTTCGCCTATCAGCACTTCGGAAGCTTGGAAACCGAATTTTAAGGCCGTCGTCTTTCCTTCATAGTTGGCGCCTTCGGCTGCCTGCACCTTGATTTCGATGGCAGTCGGCAGGCTTTCCCCTTCCTCTGTGCCCGGGATGTTCACTGACAGCTTGAGCGGCTTGGGGTCGAGGGTGAAAAGGATGCTGTCTTTGGCAGCGGAGAGAGTAGGCGTGTACCCGATTTTATAGTCCACCTGGCCTACTGCTTCGACAATCTGGTCGGCTGTCGTCTCGTCGCCCACGATGGAAAGCACGATGTCCTTGATGGGGAAGTCCGTGAGGTAGATGGTGTCGTTGTCCACTGTGGCCGTGATGGCAGTGCCTTCCGGAGTGTCAGTGCTTTCTTCCTCATAGGGGACGATGGTGAGCGATGTCATGACGCCCGTGTAGTCTCCATACATGGATTGGGTGCTGACGATGGTGGGAGGGGCTGCAGTGTCGTCGTTGTCGCAGGAGGCGAAACCCAATGTACATCCCATCACGAGTGCTGAAGCAAATAGCTTGTTAAGTCTAGTCTTGTTTTTCTTGTTTGTGTTTTTTAGTTTGTAAATCTGTTAGTTTATGATAAGTGTTGCTTTTGTTCCTTAAATGCAGGAGCTTTGCAAATACTGCACACACGGTTGTGTTAATTTGTGTTTCTCTGTTTTCCCCATCCTTTCTTTTCTCCCGGCACAGAGGCTGCGAGTCCTATGCGGAGGGGGCTTGGGGATACCCTTTAGGGTAAGCTCGGACGGAAAGGAGGGTAGGCGAGAGCGGAGTCTAGTCCGTGGTCGCCCGCCCTTAATGCCTGGCAGAAGGAGTGTCTAATGCCTGTCGGTTCGCATGGTTGGGGCTTGAGCGGAAGGGTTGTCAATGAAATGTGTCTGCTACTTGGGAGATGGAAGCAAATGTCTATCTTTGTAGGATGGGAAGATGGCGATGGACTTCGTTTCCGGATACACAGGGACAGTCAGGTCCAGATTCTTCAAAAGCTGAAAAGAAATGAGAGCACGTCTGTCTACATCGTGGTCAAAAATGTTCGGACAATGCTCTTTTGGAAAAAGATGCATAGAGGTTACAGTAAAAAAACAGATGACATGTTGAACAAAGCATTGAAAATCGCCCGTAAAGCCCATGCGGGCCAAGTGGACAAGGGTGGTGACACCTATATCTTTCATCCGGTCAGGGTCGCATTGCATTGTCGGACAGAAACGGAAAAAATCGTGGCACTCCTGCATGACGTGGTGGAAGACACAGACGTCACGCTGGATGATTTGCGAAAAGAAGGGTTTGACACCGAGGTACTGGATGCGCTGCAATGCCTGACCAGGATAGAAGGGGAAGACTATATGGATTTCATACAGCGTGTAGCCACGAACCCGCTGGCCACGCAGGTCAAGATGCACGACTTGAAGGACAATATGGATGTTTCCCGCCTTGGCGGCAAACCGCATTGGAAGATGGATACTTATAAGAAAGCGTTGGCTTATTTGGAAGGGCTGTGCGGGCGACGCAGAATTCTATATGTGGACATGGACAATGTGCTGGTGGATTTCCAGTCGGGCATTGATGTGCTGAGCGAAGATTTGCGACGTGAGTATGAAGGCCGGTATGACGAAACGCCTCACATTTTCTCCAAGATGCGTCCGAAGGAAGGAGCCATGGAGGCCATGGATGCGCTGAAAGAAAAGTATGACATCTATATCCTTTCCACCGCACCCTGGAACAACCCTACGGCATGGGCGGACAAATTGAGTTGGGTGAAGCAATACTTGGGCGAAACATGTCACAAACGACTCATCCTTTCTCATCATAAGGACCTGAACCGTGGGGACTACTTGATAGATGACCGGGAAAAGAACGGTGCGGACCGATTTGGTGGCGAACTTATCTTGTTCGGTTCTGAACGTTTCCCGGACTGGGACGCAGTGCGGGCATATCTGTTGCCGTCGTGACAAAGCTGTGCTTAGGCCATAGGAAAATATCTTATATAATAAATTGTCAGTTAGTATATTATAAAAATAATTGCAATAAAAGTGGCAGAAACGCTTGTCGGATTAAAATAAATGTCTACCTTTGCATCCGCAATTCGGGGTGTAGCTCAGCCCGGTTAGAGTACACGTCTGGGGGGCGTGTTGTCGCTGGTTCGAATCCAGTCACCCCGACCGGTAAAGAGGAGTTAAGTTTATCGCTTAACTCCTTTTTTATGTTCTCCCAGCACGAACATACGGGTCAGTTCGAGAACCGGCTCAGTGTGTGATTAGTCAGTCGTCTATTATTTCCTGATTCTTACTCTGATAGTTGATAAATTGCTTCTTTTGTTTTGCGGTAAACAAGCGGTAAACAAATAGCGAAAAATGTGCGTATGGATATAGAATGTATCGTAGAGTATATAGGATTCTTGCCTAAAAATAAAAATCGCTAAATTCTTTATTTTTAAGAATTTAGCGATTCATTTCCTTGGGTGGCAGATGGGACTCGAACCCACGACATTCAGAACCACAATCTGACGCTCTAACCAACTGAACTACAGCCACCATGTTATTTTAATAATAGTGCTTAGGAAAACGCTTTTCCGTAAATGCGTGGCAAAGGTAGGTATTATTTTGAATATAGCAAATAGTTGAGCTTATATTTTTAGAAAAAGTACTCATTTATGCCTAGATTGTGCTTCTCGAACAGGCTGCGACTTTCTTTCACAAAGCGATCAAGCCTGTATTGTTCGGCTTGTGTCAAGTTTTGAGGCGGACGGGCTGCCGGATAGAGCTCGTATTGCTTTTTCTGACTCAGGACAGGGCGTGACACCCATACCAAGCTGTAAGCACAATGACTCATGTTTGTCGTTCCCAGCTTTTTAGTTAGTTGTAAGCGCACCATTAGTCCTCCGTCGGTACCTTTCTTGGACATGTTACTGATATAGTTCCCCAGTGAATAGACGATTAGATGTCGTTGTCCGTCGGTGTCTGTGTGCACTTCGAGAGGTTGCACCACATGGGGATGTGAACCGATGATGTGGTCTACCCCTTGTTTGAGAAGCCAGTGGGCTAGTTGCCGAACGGATGCATCAGGCAGGTCATGATACTCCAGCCCCCAGTGCATCAGGGCGATGATGGCATCCGGTCGGCGAAGGCGGGCTTTGAGTATGTCTTGTTTTATTTGTGTTGTATCGATATAGTTTACGGTTTGAGGTGACATTACTTTTAGACCATTTGTGCCATACGTGTAGTTCAAGAAAGCGATGCGCAGGCCATTTACGTCGGCGATGAGCGGATAGGTGCGTTCTTTTTCTTCAGTGTTACGATAGGTACCCAGGTGGGCGATATTCAACGAATCGAGCATTTGTATGGTGCGCGACAGGCCTTTGCTGCCTCCGTCGAGGCAATGGTTGTTGGCTGTGGCCAGCAGGTCGAAACCTGCGTCGCGGATGGCTGTCAGGTATTCGTCCGGAGCACTGAACTGAGGGTAGCCTCTGTAGGGTTTGCCGGCTAAAGTAACTTCCAGGTTGGCTACGGCGAGGTCGGCTTGTGTAATTTCCTGTTTCACCCATTTAAAGCAGGAATCATACTGGTATCCGTCGGGAGTTCGTGCTGCGTCGATTTGTGCTTGATGCTGCATCAGATCGCCGGCAAAGAGGAGGTCGGCTGTCTGAGCCATGCTGTGCAGGAGGTTGCCTAGCAGCAGGAGGGGAAGGAGGAGATGCTTCTTCATGGTCATGTCATGTTTTGAATGGGCAAACTTACGGATTTTCTTTGAAATAATCGATAGTTTCCTTCTCCATAATCTCTGGATGTGCATCCCTGGAGCATGGGCTTGTGGCTTGGAAAAGCCGGTTGTCGGCAGGAGGACGGGCGATGTGCATAAGTACGTGGTGCTGCGGATGTTGCCTGGGCTGTTAGCATTTGCCAAAATCACGTTAAAAACGGTTGTTGAGATGATGCGGCGTAATAAAACTCTGTATATTTGCTATCCATAAATAAACAGAATAACCTTAATACTAAAATATATGGCAAAAATAACGAGAGAAGCAGCCCTGCTCTACCATTCACAAGGGAGACCGGGCAAGATTGAAGTAGTTCCCACTAAACCATACAGCACGCAGACCGACTTGTCGCTGGCGTATTCGCCCGGAGTGGCCGAGCCTTGTCTTGAAATAGAAAAAGATCCTCATAAGGTGTATGACTATACGGACAAAGGCAATCTTGTGGCTGTGATTTCAAACGGGACGGCCGTGCTCGGACTGGGCGACATTGGTGCCATGAGCGGCAAGCCTGTGATGGAAGGCAAGGGCCTGTTGTTTAAAATCTATGCAGGCATCGACGTGTTTGACATCGAGCTTGATGAGAAAGATCCCGGCAAGTTCGTGGATGCTGTAAAGGCCATAGCTCCTACGTTTGGCGGTATCAACCTGGAGGACATCAAGGCGCCTGAATGTTTTGAAATCGAACGTCGGTTGAAGGAAGAACTTGACATCCCTGTAATGCACGACGACCAGCACGGGACGGCCATTATCTCGTCTGCCGGCCTGCTCAATGCCCTCGAAGTGGCAGGCAAGCGCATCGAAGATGTGCGCATCGTGGTCAATGGTGCGGGCGCGTCGGCCATCTCGTGTACGAAGCTGTATGTCAGCTTGGGGGCACGGCGGGAAAACATTGTCATGCTCGACAGCAAGGGGGTCATCACTTCTGACCGGGAGAACCTGAATGAGACGAAACGGCTATTTGCTACAGACCGCCGCGATGTGCACACGTTGGCAGAGGCTGTTCGGGGAGCAGATGTCTTCTTGGGACTTTCGAAAGGCAACGTGCTGACGCAAGACATGATTCGCAGCATGGCTGAGAACCCGATTGTTTTTGCCTTGGCAAATCCGACTCCGGAGATTTCTTATGAAGACGCAAAGGCTTCCCGTCCCGATGTGTTGATAGCTACGGGGCGTTCCGACTATCCGAACCAGATAAATAATGTCATCGGTTTCCCCTATATCTTCCGTGGTGCGCTTGATACACACGCCCGTGCCATCAATGAGGAGATGAAGCTTGCCGCCGTGTATGCCATCGCTAAGCTGGCCAAGCAACCGGTGCCCGACGTGGTGAACGAGACTTATCATGTCAATAACTTCACCTTTGGCCGTGACTATTTCATCCCGAAACCCGTCGATCCGCGCTTGATAACAGAAGTGTCAATGGCTGTGGCCAAGGCGGCTATCGAGTCAGGTGTAGCCCGCAAGACCATCACTGACTGGGATGCTTACAAGACGCATCTGCGCGAGCTCATGGGGCAGGAAAGCAAACTGACCCGCCAGCTTTACGAGACGGCACGCCGCGATCCGCAGCGTGTGGTGTTTGCGGAGGGTACACACCCGCACATGCTCAAAGCTGCAGTCGAAGCCAAGGCCGAGGGCATCTGCTATCCGATTTTGTTGGGCAATGAGGAACGTATCCAGAAACTGGCAAAAGAGCTGGATGTAAGTCTGGATGGTATAGAAATCATTAACTTGCGTCACGACTGCCAGACAGAACGCCGTGAACGCTATGCCCGCATCCTGGCACAAAAGCGTGAACGTGAAGGATTCACTTATGAGGAAGCCAACGACAAGATGTTCGAGCGCAACTATTTCGGCATGATGATGGTGGAGACGGGTGAAGCCGATGCTTTCATCACGGGGTTGTACACACGCTATTCAAATACGATTAAAGTGGCCAAGGAAGTGATTGGCATTCAGCCGGAGTTCAAACACTTCGCGACGATGCACATCTTGAATTCCAAGAAAGGTACTTATTTCCTGGCTGATACGTTGATCAACCGTCATCCTGACACGGAGACGCTGATTGACATAGCCCGCTTGTCACGCCGCACGGTGGAATTCTTCAACCAGACACCGGTGATGGCCATGCTTTCTTATTCGAACTTCGGTTCGGATGCCGAAGGCAGTCCGGCCACTGTGCATGAAGCTGTGAACTACATGCAGCTTCACTATCCCGACTTGGCCATCGATGGCGAAATGCAGGTGAATTTTGCGATGAACCGCGAATTGCGTGACACGAAATATCCATTCACCCGCTTGAAGGACAAGGATGTGAATACACTGGTATTCCCGAATTTGAGTTCTGCCAATGCGACCTATCAGTTGATTCAAGCTATGAGCGAGACCGAGATGATAGGGCCTATCCAGATGGGACTGAACAAGCCTATCCATTTCACAGACTTCGAAAGCTCCGTACGTGACATTGTGAACATCACGGCTGTGGCTGTGATTGACGCCATCGTGGCGAAAAAGAAAAAAGGATGAAAACAATAGGATAAATACATGAAAGAAAGGCTGCCGCAAGAATGATTCGTCATCTTCTCGGGCAGCCTTTTGTGTTTCTATTTTTAAGATAAGATTTTTTGTATGCGCAAACCGTTATCGCGTTCTCAGGCTGTATGCCTTGTGCTCTTGTGGGTGTCGCTTTGTGCCTTGGTGTTGACCAGTGCCCGGATTGACGGCCCTCTGGTGTTGTCGCTCGCCATTTCGGCGTTGCTCGTAGCTATCCCCGTGTGGAAGAGCTTCAGGCATTGACGGAGAGGGCCGGACGGCTTCAGGTCTATTTTTCCAGTAACTCCTTCAGGAAAGCATCCAGCTCTTTGTCGAGTCCTTTCAGCAGCTCGCCGTCATTGAGCAGGAGTGTGTCGTCGTCGACCAACAGCAGTTCGGCGACCGTCTCTTTGTGGTCATCAATGAGGGTAAATGAATAGGGCTTCATCAGGGACGTATTGTCCAGCATCCCCTTCTCTTTCATGCGTTTCAGGACATTGCGCAGCGTGCTTTCGATGTCTTCACAGGTCTCGTCGTCTCTGTTTTCCGTCCATTCGTCCACGGAGGTTTGAGCCAGGACATGGTCGTCGTCGTCCATGATGACGAGTTCGCTTTCTTCCGCTTCAAGCCTCGGTTGCAGGTGGATGTCTGTGATGACTTGTTGCAGGTCGTTGCCGGCCGGATAGTGAGCTAATGCAGTCTTAATGGCTTCTTCGATGCGGTTTTGTGATTGTGGACTAAGTTTCATTTTTGTTCTGTTTTTTATTCTCTTGTCTTGAGGGACTGTTCCGATGTTTCGATAGAAGCGATGTGGACGGTCTTCTTTTGAAGTTGTCTCTCGTCTGGCTTCCCGCTTTTGTTTGTCTGATGTCCATCATCCTTGCAAACGCGAAAAGGCATTTTCAGAGACAATTCTCAAAATAAGGCCGTGTGACGCTTGGACAGGCTCTAAGAGTGTTCAAAAATACAAAAAACAATGATTGTACCAATATTATTAGTTAAAAATTATTGTTTGAAGCGTTTCATTTGCAGGTCGAGCTTCTGTCGGGCCATGTCTTTGTGCTGAAGTTCTTCCAGGTAGGTCTTCGTGAGCAGCCATTCGGTCGAGGCTGTTTTTCCCGATTTCTCCAAGTCCTGGAGGCTGTCCTTGAGGTAGGACATGGCTTGGGAGCTGTTGCCGTTCATTTCATGATAGAGGGCAAGGTTGAAGGCCGCGCGTGCCTTGTTTTTCCCTTTTTTTGTGTGATATTCCGCTTCCCAGCTTTGGCGGGCCAGTTCCCAGTCATTTTCCCGCAGGGCGACAGCCGCGTCGCGCATGTTGATGGAACCTCCTCTGAAGTAGTAGCGTTCGACGGTGTCCCAAAGGGGGGTGATGTGGCTCACAGGCAGTTGGGCTAAGTATTCCACCGCGTCTTCCCGGATTTGTTTTCGGGTCAGCCCGTCTGCTTCCCAATAGATCGTGTCCCGGTCGAGAAAATGCTGAAACGGCCTGTCTCTGCCCGGGAGGTAGATGTGCGTTTCGAGCGATAGGGCTCCTGAGACGACGGGCACACGCTCTTCGCCACTGTCTGTGGTGTAGGCAAAGGTGCTTTTTGTCTGTATGGAAGCATCGTCGACCACGAACAGCATGTCGACTTGCAGGTCGCGGGTCCAGTCGAGCACTTGGCGGGGTGATAAGATGGCGGCTTGTGTGTCGCTCCCGTCTGTTCTTAGCATGGAGTCGCTGATGATGACTTGTTCGAAGTAGTTTGCATTGGCTATGTATTCGGCCAGGCGTTCACACACGTTTTTTCCTTCGGCTTGGAGGGTCGTGTTGAGCAGTGGTGCTTTGTTTGACTCTTCTGCCGGGGAGACAGTGTTGTTCAGGATGGCAACTCGTTTGACTTCTGGTGCGAAGCTGACGTCGGCCGGCATTAGTGTGTCGACAGACAAGTAGTCTATCGTGGAGCATGAGCCGAGGCTCATGCATACGGCAATAAGCAGGAGCAGATGTTTCATGTATGGATTGGTATTTGATGTCCAAATATACGAAAAGGATTCGTTCGGTTGTCTGGTCCGAACGAATCCTTTTAGATTCTTTATAGGAGCATAGTCCCAGGAAGCCTGTCAGAAGGTCCGTCTTGCGGGCCATTAAGGGTAGCCGACCTTACCCTGGACTCCGTGGTCGGCTAGCCTGGACTCCGCCCGTGCCTACCCTGGAGGGCGTCCGTCCGCGTGCTTTATGCCCTCCTGAGAGGGGTTGGACGGACACGTCCGGGGCGGGACTGTGAAGGGACTTTATTGGTACAAGTTGCGTCCGTGGCAGTTCTTGTATTTCTTTCCGCTGCCGCAGGGGCAAGGGTCATTGCGTCCGATGGTGTGCTCGTTGCGCACCGGTTGGCGTTTCACTTCGCGTGTATCGCGTCCGGCTGCCGCTTGCTGGTTCGGGTCGCTCAGGTCTTGCTTGGTCTCGGTGTATTGCGGACGTTGCTGGGGCAGCGGATCGGGAGCAGCCTCACGCACTTGTTCGGGCTCGCGCACCGGGATTTGGGCACGCATCAGCACGGAGATGGTTTGGTCGTTGATTTTCTTCACCATGTTGTCGAAGAGGGTTACTGACTCCAGTTTGAAGATAAGCAACGGGTCTTTCTGCTCGTAGCTGGCGTTTTGCACGGAGTGTTTCAGTTCGTCGAGGTCGCGCAAGTTTTCCTTCCAAGCCTCGTCGATGGTGTGGAGGAGGATGGCTTTCTCAAATGACTTCACGATTTCACGGCATTGGCTGTCGTAGGCCGTCTTCAGGTTGCAGGAGATGTTGTACACACGTTTGCCGTCCGTGATAGGCACGAGTATGTTCTCATAGATATGTCCTTGGTTCTCGTAGACTTCCTTGATGACGGGCATGGCTATTTGTGCCATGCGTTCAGTCTTGCGTTTGAAGTTGGCCATGGCTGCGTCAAACAGTTTGGTCTCGATGACTTCCGGCTTTTCATTGCGGAATTCTTCTTCGCTGACGGGCATCTCGATGGCGAAGTTCTGGAGCACTTCCATCTTGGCATCCTCATAATCTTTGCCTTCGACGGCTGCGATGCAGCAGGATTCTATCATGTTCACGATGTCCATGCCGATGCGTTCGCCCATCAAGGCGTGGCGGCGACGGGTGTAGACGACTACACGCTGTTTGTTCATCACGTCATCGTATTCGAGCAGGCGCTTACGGATGCCGAAGTTGTTTTCTTCGACTTTCTTTTGGGCACGTTCGATGGAGTTTGAAATCATCTTTGCTTCAATCATTTCGCCTTCCTTGAAGCCCAGCTTGTCCATCACTTTGGCGATGCGCTCGGAAGCGAACAGTCGCATCAAGTTGTCCTCCAGCGAGACGAAGAACACGGACGAACCCGGGTCGCCCTGACGTCCGGCACGACCGCGCAGCTGACGGTCGACGCGGCGGGACTCGTGGCGTTCCGTACCGATGATGGCCAGACCGCCGGCAGCTTTCACTTCCGGGCTCAGCTTGATGTCCGTACCACGGCCGGCCATGTTGGTGGCGATGGTCACAGTGCCGCTCAGACCGGCTTTGGCCACGATTTCTGCTTCCTTCTGGTGGAGCTTGGCGTTCAACACATTGTGCTCAATCTTGCGGAGGGTAAGCATTTTGCTCAGCATCTCGGAGATTTCGACGGAGGTCGTACCCACCAGAACCGGACGTCCGGCATTGACCATCTTTTCGATTTCCTCGATGACGGCTTTATACTTTTCACGTTTGGTCTTGTAGACACGGTCGTTCATGTCGTTGCGGATGACCGGACGGTTGGTCGGGATGACTACCACATCCAGTTTGTAGATGTCCCAGAATTCGCCGGCTTCCGTCTCGGCCGTACCGGTCATACCGGAAAGTTTATGATACATACGGAAGTAGTTCTGGAGTGTGATGGTGGCGAAGGTCTGTGTGGCAGCTTCGACTTTCACGCGCTCTTTGGCTTCGATGGCCTGGTGCAGTCCGTCGGAGTAGCGGCGTCCTTCCATGATACGTCCCGTTTGTTCGTCTACGATTTTCACCTGTCCGTCGATGACTACGTATTGGTCGTCCTTTTCGAACATTGCGTATGCCTTCAGCAGTTGGTTGATGGTGTGGACACGTTCGGACTTGATGGCATATTCAGACAGCAGGGCGTCTTTCTTGGCCAGTTTGTCTTCGTCGCTCAGGTCAGTCTCGTTTTCGAGAGCAGAGAGTTCGGAGGCGATGTCGGGCAAGACGAAGAGGTTGGGGTCTGACGAGTTGCCGGTAATCAAGTCGATGCCCTTGTCCGTGAGGTCCACGCTGTTCAGCTTCTCGTCGATGACGAAGAACAGAGGTTCTACAGCTTCAGGCATACGTTTGTTGTTTTGTTCCATGTAGATCTCTTCCGTAGCCTGCATGCCAGCCTTGATGCCCGGTTCGCTCAGGAATTTGATGAGGGGCTTGCTCTTCGGCAGTGCCTTGTGGCAGCGGAACAGAGCCAAGAAGCCTGCTTCCTGGTCTTTTTTGTCATTTGAGGCGATCAGGCGCTTGGCCTCGGTCAGAAGTTGGGTTGCCAGTTTGCGTTGTGCTTCGTACAGGCGTTCCACCAGCGGGCGCAGCTGCTCGAAGAGTTGGTCTTCGCCTTTAGGCACCGGACCGGATATGATAAGCGGAGTACGTGCATCGTCAATCAACACAGAGTCGACCTCATCGACGATTGCATAGTTGTGCTGACGCTGTACCAAGTCTTTCGGGCTGTTGGCCATGTTGTCACGGAGGTAGTCGAAGCCGAATTCATTGTTCGTACCGAACGTGATGTCGGCCATGTAGGCTTTGCGACGTGCGTCGGAGTTGGGCTGGTGCTTGTCGATGCAGTCCACGCTCAGTCCGTGGAATTCATAAAGTGGTCCCATCCATTCGGAGTCACGCTTGGACAGGTAGTCGTTCACCGTCACCACGTGTACACCGTTTCCAGTCAAGGCGTTCAGGAATACGGGCAGTGTGGCCACGAGGGTTTTACCTTCACCTGTTGCCATCTCGGCAATCTTTCCTTTGTGCAGGACGACGCCGCCAAACAGCTGTACGTCATAGTGCACCATGTTCCATGTGATTTCCGAGCCGCCGGCCATCCAGTGGTTCTGGTAGATAGCTTTGTCGCCTTCGATGCGGACGAAGTCTTTTGTCGCTGCAAGTTCACGGTCGAAGTCGGTTGCTGTTACTTCGATTTCTGTGTTTTCCGAGAAGCGGCGTGCCGTGTCCTTCACGATGGCGAAGGCTTGTGGCAGAATCTCGTCCAACGCTTTTTCATAGCGGTCGAGCACTTCCTTTTCCAGTTTGTCGATTTGGGCGAAAAGTCCTTCGCGTTCTTCCAGCTCTGTCTCTTCGACCTTGGCTTTCAGTTCTTCGATTTTAGCACGTTGTTCAGTGGCTGAGTCCTTGATGTATTGTTGCAATTCCTTTGTTTTTGCACGCAATTCGTCGTTACTCAGTTGGCTGATTGCCGGATAAGCCGCTTTGACCTTTTCTACCCAAGGCACGATTTCTTTCATGTCGCGAGTCGCTTTATTACCAAACAGCTTACTTAAAAATTCATTAAATCCCATTATCGTATTATTTTTATTATTTGCAAGATAAGAATTGAATAGGTGCACACCCGACGTCCTGTCCGTGTGCAGAGTTGATAGAAAAAGCTGCTACGAAGGAAGCAGCAGTGTGTGAGCGTAGGAAGGCTTAGCGTAAGCCGCTCAACATGACAGAATGGCAGGCGTTGGGAGCCCGTATGCGCATGAAATGAGTCACAGTGGGCGCGATGCAGTCCACGGTGGCCGGGATGGGGAGAATGCTCGGCTTGATGGAATAGCCGAAGAATATGATTGGAAAATTGATTAAGGCTTCAGAAGTGTAGTAGCTGTCAGCCAAAGGGTCTTCACTGATTTGTTTCCATCCGGGGTTCAGTTCGAGGACGATGTCTCCTGAAGCATGGATATTATAGCCGTTGTGCAGCAATAGCCTTTCCGGCGTATTGGCGTTGAGTATCAGTTCGTGAGCTGTATAGGCAGCCTTTACGCCGCTGACCTGTACGAGAAATTCAGCAGACTTGTTCAGCACTTCGGGCAGACTGAGCTGCTTTTGCTCGATGAGCTTGTGGTTGAAGTAGATGTCCAGTCCGTGATAGGCCTCTATGTATTTTCCCTGTCCGTAGGTGGCCATCAGATACATGTTGAGCAACGCCGTGCAGCGGTCCATGTAGAAGTCGCCGGTCGGGATGCGGTAAGGAGTCAGGTCGGCTTTTTCCGGGTCGTTGTAGCCGGTCGACGTGATAAAGAACAGGGCATTGCGCAAGCCCACTTTCTTGTCCACCAAGTCGATGAGTCGTTCGAGCTGCTGGTCCAGACGGACGTATGTATCCTGGATTTCGACCGGATACTCGGCTGTGGACTTATGTTCGTAGTTGCCGGCATAATAGGTGATGGAAAGCAGGTCGGGGATGTCGTCCATCCCGATTGCCGTACTCTGGAGGCAACGCTCGACGAGACGGTTTACTTCCTCATTGACAAGGCCGGAGGTCTTGAACTGGCGATATTTCGTGTAGTCGGTAAACGAATGCTTGAAACCACGTGTCTGCTCCGATGAGAAATAGGTGTAGAGCAGTTTGTTTTGCAGGGTTTCCCACGTCAGGTTGTTGATACGTGTGTCGACGGCCTGGTGGTCGTTATATCCGATGACCCACGTAGGGAACGTGCCGTAGAATGTCGAACCGGCCCATTTGCCCGTGTCGTCGTTGAGCCAGAACGCTCCGTCGCCGGCATGTCCTGCTCCGAACACGGCTGCGTCACGGAAGGGGCTGATGGCATAGACCAAGGCCTTTCCCTGGGTGGCAACTTTCAGCTCGTCGGCGATGGTCGATACGACCAGCTTGCGGGGCGACGTGTTTTCTGCCGTGTACATCCCCATGAACTCTTTGTCGTCGGTCGAGGAGGCTACACGGAGGTTTTCCCTGTTCAGCCATTTGTTGGCTATGATACCATTATAATAAGGTGTAGCACCGGAATACAGCGTAGCCACTGCCGACGAGCGGTCGACGGGCTTGAATGGATAGCCGGCGTTGGTGTAGACACAACCTTCTTTGAGCAGACGCTTGAATCCTTTCTCTCCATAGAGGGCGGAAAATGCCTCCATGTAGTCGGTGCGGAATTGGTCGATCGTGATGCCTACGACCAACTTCGGAGTCGAAGAGATCGTCTGCGCTTGCAGGCTCGCGAGGGCCACCGCGGCTAAGAGGGATGTCAGTATTCGTCCTTTCATTTTCTTGCTTTTCGGGTTACGAGGATGCGTGTCACAGAACGCATCAACAAACTAAGGGCCAAAGGTAATATTACTAATGTTATTTTCTGCGGTATAAGCCACCAGAATACGATAAAAAGTGTTAATACCACGGCGCTGCCCACATGATAGGCATCTTTGCGTCCCTTTAGAGACTTATAAATCATCCACGGAAGGTAGATGAGCGGTATCGGGTTGAGGATTATCAGCAGGTAGTTCGAGCCGACAGTCGGGTGCAGGGAAAAGAAGAACAGGAAGGCCACGATGCAGCCTGCCAACCCTTGAAAGGCGAAGAGCAGCGTGTCAAACCACCAGGAAGGCATCCCGTGACGCCATTCGGCCCATGACACGACTGCTGACAGGGCCAGCAACAAGCAGGCGCAAGTCATCGGTGACAGGGGGAATGATGATTCTGACGGCTGTGCCGACGCTTCCACGACCCGTCTTGTCGCTTTCACCAGGGGGCGTGTCTCTCCGTCGGCCTGACGGATGACGGCGCTGTCAGCTTCTGCCATCATGACGAACGGGGAAAACATCTGTGTGCGTGTGTCGATGGCCCGGTCGGCCTCTGCGCCGAGCACCAGGTCAATGCCAAATTCGTCCCACGGGTGTCCCGCCGTAAAGCGGTGGATGATCTGGCGGAAGGTCGTGGCCTGGCGGTTGACAGGATAGACCACCCGCCCCTCGATGCTCTCCTCGATGCGGTCGCGGGCGCGCGTCGTGCAGTTGTCATAGAAATAATTGTACCGGTAAGTGCGGTTCTCGGGGAGATAGTTTCGCTGGAGGATGCCCACCAGGCGCACTTTCTCTTCGGGCCGAAGGTTCAGTTCCTGTTCGACGACGTAAGAGCCGCGTTCGCGGTATTCCTCTTCAAAGTAGGGGTAGGGGATAATGCCCAACTGGTAGTCCGTCTCCCCGGTGACGAAGCGGAAGACGAAGTGGGGCGTGTTGAAGCTGAACATGCCGTAGTTGTACACCCAGTCGATGTCCTGTGACGGGACTTCCACCCGGATGGCCGTGTGGCCGAAGAGGGCGTAGATCTCGCTTCCCGGCGAGCAGGTCATCAGACTCACGCGGATGGAGTCTGTTTCCGAGGCCCGGGTCGTCGTGTGCCATGCTCCCAACGTCAGCAGGAGGAAGAGGATGTATAGTTTTCTCATTGGATGTCGCTTCTTTTAGTGTCTTGTCCGAAATGACGACGCAAAGGTAGCTCTTTTGGAATGATATTCAAGTGGGTTGCAAGAATCTTTTGTGATAGGATACTGATTTTCCTGCTCCTTCCGCGATTCCTGATTTGCGACGCATGTCTTTCTTTTCAGTGTCTTAGCCTGGGGATTTCGTATGTCTGGTTAAAATTGCTTACGGATAAATACTCGTCCCGTGAGACGTTAAGAGTAGCCGGGAGCCGGGTCTAAGGTAAGGTCGGGCGCCTTCCTTTCCGTCCTTGTCCGCCCTCCTTTCGGCGCGTGGCTACCCTTAAGGGGGCTTTGGTCTGGGCGCTTAGGGCTGATAATGAGGTGTATAGTGAAAGGGTGTCAATCATTCATGCTTCAGATGGTTTGTTTGAACTGTTTTTACATCAGACTCGCTGCGCTTAGGAAGGCGGCATACGGTCTGCTCCTATGAAGCCGTCATCAGGGACTGAAGCGCCGCCCTTCTTGCTCCGTATGTTATTTATTGGAAAATTTAGAAAGGCTCTTAAACTTCATCTGCTTTTTCTTGTCTTATAGATGCGTATTGGAAAAAACAATCACTCATCTAATTATTATAATAGAATAAAAGCATTATGAAAGGAATTGGAAAAGGAAGCAACCCGCACTGGCTTTGGGCGTGCGCACTGTTGCTTTCCGCCTGTGCCGGTGCGGCCGACGATGCTGCCTTGCAGGCTTCTTACAGGATTGACTGCAATGTGGCCGGACGTCGGCTGGCTGAGGTGAATGAGGCGAAATACACGCCTTGGGAGGTCAATGGGGAAAAGACTGACACACTTCGCCTCGACGGAGGTGTACAGCTTGTCCTGCAGGCTGGCGGCGGCGACGAGGCCGAGTTGCATTCGGGCTACTACAAGGCCGGTGTGCAGACGCCCTATCTGGCCAAGCTGGTCAGCGATGCTGTCTATGTGGACAACGGTGATGCACTGGAACTGCACATCGCAGGTCTGTCTGAGGGCGAACACGTCATCCAGACTTATCACAACAACTTTGAGGTGGATGCCGACACGCCCGTGCCCTCGTTTGATGTCTATGTGGGTGACAGCCTGGTGCATGAGGGACAGACGTGTACGCGCCGCGAACTGGTGAAGGAGGATGTGCTGATATTGAAGACCCCGGTCACTGTGCCTGCCGGAGGCGGCGAAGTGGTGCTCCGTTTCAAGTCGGAGGCGACCGACGGCGAGGGCGCGCGTGGCGTCTATCTGAATGGTGTAGAGATTGACACGCCGGACATCGTCCGTCAGGCGCGGCAGCCCTATCCGGCAGACGAGGACATGCATGCCGATGCCGACGAGGGACTGAAGCTTGCGTGGACTCCCGGACGTGAGGCAGCGAAACACCATGTCTACGTCGGGACTGACTCGCTGGCTGTCGCACGGGCCACGGAGCGTGACAAGGATATATATAAAGGTGTGCAGGACGGGACGGACTATGCGCTGGACGGGCTGTACAACCTGAATAAATATTATTGGCGCGTGGACGAGGAGGATGCTGCGGGCAATGTGACCCGTGGCAACGTCTGGAGCTTCCGCCCGCGTCATCTGGCCTTTGAAGGGGCCGAGGGGTACGGACGCTTTGCCATCGGAGGCCGCGGCGGCAAGGTGGTGCATGTGACCAACTTGAACGACGACGGTCCCGGCAGTTTCCGTGAAGCTGTGACCAATGACATCGGCCCGCGCACCATCGTGTTCGACGTCTCAGGTACGATTGAGCTGAAGTCGCGTCTGGCCGTCTCTTCGCCCTACGTGACCATCGCCGGACAGACAGCCCCGGGCAAGGGTATCTGCATCAAGGGTGCTCCGTTCGGAGTAGGCCCTGACGGCATCTGCCGTTTCATCCGTGTACGTCTGGGCGGAGGCCGCACGTTTGACGGCATCGGCATGGCAGGAGCAGACCATAGCATCACCGACCACTGTTCTATCAGTTGGACCATCGACGAGTCGTTCAGTTCGCGCGGCGCGAAGAACATCACTCTGCAGAATACCTTGATTTCCGAGGCCTTGAACATTGCCGGACATAAGAACTATAAGAAGGGCAAGGGCCACGGCTATGCGGCCACTATCGGCGGCAACGTCGGTTCGTTCCATCACAATCTGCTCGCCCACTGTGCCGGACGCAACTGGAGCATGGGTGGCGGTCTTGACGGCAATGGCTACTATTCCGGTGCGCTCGACATTTTCAACAATGTGGTCTACAACTGGGGTGGTCGTGCAACCGACGGCGGTGCCCATGAAGTGAATTTCGTCAACAACTACTATAAGATGGGGCCTTCGACCACTCAGAAATACATCCTCCGTGCCCAGCTTGAAGGTGTCGGAAAGGGTTCGCAGAGCTATTATTGCGAAGGCAACATCCGTCAGGACTTGGACGGCACGAAGGTGACGGACAATGAAGAGCTGCGCCGTTATGAGCTCTCAAACGGACAAGTGCTTGACTGGAATGTCTGGGTGGACAAGCCTTTCTTCCCCTCCTATGCTGAAGTTGAGTCGGCAGAAGACGCCTACAAGTCGACCCTCTCCGACGTAGGTTGCAACATGCCGATGTTCGACGAGCATGACCAGCGCATTGTGCGTGAGACACTGGACGGCACTTACACATATACCGGCAGTGTCGGCAAGACACCGGGTATCATCGACAACGAAAAGGATGCTGGCGGCTATGAGGATTATCCTGAGGAAAAGCGTGCGGCAGACTTTGACACGGATGGCGACGGTTTGCCCGACTGGTGGGAAGAGCTTCACCAGACTGACCCCAACTCGCCGGCCGGTGATTTCTCCGATTCCAATGCCGACCCCGACAAGGATGGTTACACGAATCTGGAGGAATATCTCGACTGGATGTCTGTACCTCACTATGTTTCCGATGGCAAGGATGTGACCATCGACGTCGCTCCCTTGTTTGTCGGCTATACGAACCCGACGTTCCGGGTGGAAGGCGACAAGACGGTGGTCGTGGACGGCAGCAGACTGACTGTGGAAGTGGCCGGACGCCAGAAAGGCATCACCTATTTGCAAGTGGTGGCGACAGACGAGGCCGGAAGCACGATGACCCGCCGCGTGGGCTTGTGTGTCCGCTGAGGCTGTCAGCATGATGAATATAGAAAGGGCAAGCACCGGGAGATGATTCCAAGGTGCTTGCCCTTTTCGATTGTGATAGGTAAATAGTGATGGATGCTTTTCGCGTGTCAGATGGTCAGGTCGTCCAGCAGTTGGTAATAAAGTTCGAGCGCCTCTTCCAGTTCGGAGATGAGGATGTACTCATTGGCCGTGTGGGAGCGGGCCGAGTCGCCCGGGCCGATTTTCACCGAAGGGAAAGGCATGAGGGCCTGGTCTGAGAGGGTAGGCGAGCCGAAAGGCGTGCGTCCCAGGGCTACGGCACGGCGTACGAACGGATGTTCGGCGTCGATGTGCGAAGAGTTGAGCCGGAACGAGCGTGCTTGTGCTTCGCTGCCGATGTGCGCTTGGATGATGTCGAAGAGTTCCTTGTTGGAATACAGCTCATTGCTGCGGATGTCGACGACAAACGTGCAGCAGTCGGGCACCACGTTGTGTTGCGTCCCGGCGTTGATTTGTGTGACCGTCATCTTCACCGGTCCCAGCAGGGGGGAGACTTTCTCCGGCCGGTAGGTGCGAAACCACTCGATGTCTTTCAGGGCCTTGTAGATGGCATTGTCGCCTTCCTCGCGTGCGGCATGTCCCGCTTTGCCACGAGTGGTCACGTCGAGCACCATCAGGCCTTTTTCAGCGATGGCCGGGTGCATGCCCGTCGGTTCGCCCACGATGCCCAGTGCGATGGGCGGCAGCTTGGGCAATACGCTTTCGATGCCGTTGGCTCCTGACACCTCTTCCTCACAAGAGGCCAGGAAGATGGTGTTGTAAGGCTGTTCTTTCCTGGTGAGCCGTAGGAAGGTCTGGAACAGACAGACCAAGCTTCCGCTGGCGTCATTGCTGCCCAAACCGTAGAGTCGGCCATCGGTTTCGATGGGAGTGAACGGTTGCTTCTGCCAGCCACTGACCGGCTTCACTGTGTCTATGTGGGAATTGAGCAGCAACGTGGGTTTCTCTTTATCGAAGTGAGGGCCCACGCACCACACGTTGTTGCCTGAACGGTTGGTTATGAGGCCGCTGCGTTCCATGTAGTTTTGTAGGGCGTTGGCCGCAGCTTCTTCATCACGACTTATGGAAGGGGTGCTGATGAGCACCTTCAGTAGATTCAGTGCTTCGTTTAGTGTTGCTTCTTGGTCCATATTCTTTAGTGATTGTGGTTGCAAAAGTACGACACTTCGGAATAAAAACCATATCTTTGTATATAAATTTAAACTTTCGTACAAGAATGTCGCATCCTCATTTGGCCTGGCTCATACACGAGCAGGCAAAGAAATACGGCGGGCGTACGGCGTTGCGCTACCGTGCTCAAGACACGGGGACATGGGTTCCCGTCACATGGAATCAGTTTTCACACACCGTGGAAGTCGCGTCGCGGGCTTTGCTGGAATTGGGCGTGTCGGTGCAGGAAAACATAGGGATTTTCTCCCAAAACAAGCCCGAATATTTATATGTGGACTTTGCCGCTTATGCGGTGCGTGCCGTCTCCGTGCCGCTTTATGCCACCAGCTCGTGCGAGCAGGTCGAGTATATCCTTCGTGATGCTGGTATCCGTTTCCTTTTTGTCGGTGAGCAATATCAGTATGATGTCGCTTGCCGGGTGGCAAAGTCTGGTTCGCCCTTGCAGCGCATCATTATCTTCGACCGTAAGGTCATCCGTCATTCGCATGACAACACTTCCCTTTACTTCAACGAGTTTCTTTGTCTGGGCACAGAGCCTTCCGTGGCTTCCGAGCTGAAGCGGCGGATGGAGGCTGTGAATGAGGAAGACTTGGCCAACATCCTCTACACGTCGGGCACGACGGGGGAGTCGAAGGGCGTCATGCTTCATCATTCCTGCTATGCGGAAGCGTTTCGTATTCATGATTTGCGTCTGCCTGTGCCCACGGAGGAAGATGTGGTGATGAACTTCCTTCCCCTGACTCACATCTTCGAGAAGGCGTGGACTTACCTGTGCCTGTGCCGGGGGGCTACGATTTGTGTCAATCTGCATCCGGCCGACATCCAGCAGGCCATCCGGGAGACGCGGCCGACGGCCATGTGTGCCGTGCCCCGTTTCTGGGAGAAGGTCTATGCCGGTGTGGAGGAGAAGATAGCCCATAGCAACGTGGTGAAGCGTTGGGTGTTTCGCGATGCGTTGAGGGTGGGCCGCCGCTGCAACCTTGATTTTCGCCGTATGGGCAAAGAACCCCCGTTCCTGCTTCGCTTGCGTTATGATTTCTATGAGCGCACAGTCTATCGTCTGCTGAAGTGCACCGTAGGCATCGAAAACGGGCGTCTGTTCCCGACAGCCGGTGCGGCCATTCCTCCGGCGGTGGAGGAGTTCGTGCATTCGGTGGGCATTCCCATGCTGGCCGGCTATGGACTTACGGAGTCGACGGCCACTGTCTCATGCGACCCTTATCCTTATTATACAGTCGGCTCGGTGGGCAAGGTGATGCCCGGTGTGGAAGTGCGGATAGGCGATGACAGCGAAGTGCTCCTGCGCGGGAAGACCATCACGCGCGGCTATTATAAGAAGGAGACGCTTACGCGCCAGGTTATTGACGAAGACGGGTGGTTTCACACGGGCGACGCTGGCTATTTCAAGGACGGGGAACTTTTCCTGACCGACCGCATCAAGGATTTGTTCAAGACGTCCAATGGCAAATACATCGCTCCGCAGGCCATCGAGAGCCGCCTGGTGGTCGACCGCTATATCGACCAGATAGCCATCATAGCCGACCAGAGGAAATACGTCACAGCCCTGATAGTACCAGTCTACGACCTTGTGCGCGACTTTGCTTCCAAGCGGGGCATCGTCTATCACACGATGGACGAGCTTCTGCGCCATCCTCAGGTGATGAAGCTCTATCGCGACCGGATAGACAAGCTCCAGCAGCAGTTGGCCCATTATGAGCAGGTGAAGTATTTCACCCTGCTGCCCGAACCCTTCAGCATGGAGCGGGGAGAACTGACCAATACGCTGAAAATCAGACGTCCGGTGCTCTACCAGAACTACGCTTCGCAGATAGAGGCGATGTATGAGGAGTGAGGTGTGCATCGTGTCGAACGATATTGTCTGTCCGAAAAATTCTTAGTCCGGTCCCTTTCTTGGGCGGGAAGGATTTTGGGCAACCTTTGTGGTCGAAAGGCATCCGTCGGCTTTTTTACAGGTCGGCGGATGCCTTTCTTTTATGTTTGTAAAACAGTGTGTTAGGTGACCGTAAGCGTGAGTGTGAAGAATGTCCGACCACGGAATAGACTTCGCCCGTGTCCGGCCTTAACTCCGTGGTCGGGCCGATTCCTTTCCGCTCACGGACGGAAAGAAGGCCGTGGTCGGCTACCCTTTATGCCGTGTTTTGATTCGCTTCTGCCCGTCGGGGAAGCCTGTCCGGAGCTGCCTTTTTTGTTGACAATGTTTTAAAACCGGATGCTTGTACGCCTGTTTCATGTCTTCATTTCGCTACCGTCAAGATAGAAGTGCAACACCATCCCCCTCTTCCTCCGTCCTTGGAGCGTAGCGGAAAGGGAGGAGAAAG
>JACJJM010000090.1 GCA_016900015.1 Phocaeicola coprophilus
ATGAACCGCCAGCGGCGGATGAAGAAAAAGAGGAACTGAAACGGCAGGTGGCGGAACTGACCGAACGCCTGCAACGGAAGCAGACCGCCACGCCCACTGCGGACGACCAGCTTGCCCTGCTGGAAAAGTCCTACGAGCTTGCCGCCAAGTACGCTGGCGGCGGGCAGGCGGCGCAAGTGCCTGTAACGGGCGGCATCGAAAAGAAGCCGGATGCGGTGTCGGTGCGGGCGGTGCGTGAGAACACGGTTTCGGGATTGAGCCAGCCCATGAGCGATGCCGACTTTATCCGGGCGTACAGCCAGCCACGCAACTACGGCTTCAACACGGCGGTAGGGACGGGCTACGCTGCGGGCAGGAACACGATATCCGCCTGCATCCACCAAGACCAGACGCTGATTGACGGGCAGAGCGTGAAGCTCCGGCTGCTTGAACCCATGCAGGCGGGTAATATCATTGTTCCAAGAAACACTGTCCTGTCAGGTGCGGCGAAGGTGCAGGGCGAACGGCTCGACATCACCGTTTCACCCATTGAACATGCGGGCAACATCATCCCAGTGGAACTCGCCGTGTTCGACACGGACGGGCAGAAAGGGCTTTCCGTCCCGTCCTCGATGGAGCAGGAAGCCTTCAACGAGGCAATGGCGAACATCGGCAGCGGGCTGGGCACAAGCATTTCCTTCACGCAGAACGCCGGGCAGCAGGTGGCGATGGACGTTACAAGGGGGCTGATGCAGGGCGCATCGGGCTACCTCGCCAAGAAGTTCCGCACCGTGAAAGTAAAGCTGAAAGCCGGGTACAAGGTGATGCTTTACGCCAAAGAGCAATAATCAGATTAACAAACCACTAAAAAATTCCAATCAAATGAAGAAGTATTTTGCAATGTTCGCCCTCCTGTTGGGCGTGTGTGCGGCAAACGCACAAACCAATGACACCGTGAAATATGCGGCGGGCAACGACCTGTACCAAGGCATTACCCGGAAACTCCCTTACCGGCAGATGGTAACGCCCTACGGCGTGGAAGTTACCTTCGCCAAGACGGTGCATATCATTTTCCCCTCCGCCGTGCGTTA
>JACJJM010000091.1 GCA_016900015.1 Phocaeicola coprophilus
TGAAAGGGCTGGACTGTAACCGGGCTTCGGACTTCATCGAGATACTGGCGACCATCGACCGGGACTTGGGATTGGGGTTGGCTTCCGGCATCCCGGCGGTTGTCCCGCCAACGGCTACCCACTGGGCAGCAACGTCCCAGAGGGAGGACACACCCGAAAAGCCCGCCAAGCCCTACCAGTTTCGGGAACAGAAGTTCACCCCCGCCGAACTGGAATACTGGCGGCAATACGGCATCACGCCCGAACTGCTGGAGCGGTACAAGGTCTGTTCACTCCGGGAATACCGCAGCGAAACGGCGGAGGGGAAGCCATACGCCTACATTTCATCAGCGGCAGAACCGATGTACGGCTACAAGGGCAAACAGCATATCAAGCTGTACCGACCGTTCTCCACACCCCGCTTCCTCTACGGCGGCAGCTTCGGCGAGAACTATTGCTTCGGGTTGGAACAACTGCCCGCCAAAGGCGATACATTATTCATCACGGGCGGCGAGAAAGACGTGCTTTCGCTGGCGGCGCACGGTTTCCATGCCATCTGCTTCAACAGCGAAACGGTAACTATTCCGGCAAACCTGATTTTCAGGCTGACGTTCCGCTTCAAACACATTGTCCTGCTTTACGATACGGACAAGACGGGCAGGGAAAGTGCCTGCAAGCAAGAAAAGTCATTGGCGGAGTTTGGCGTGAAACGCCTGTTACTCCCGCTTCCGGGTACGAAAGAGGAAAAGGATATCTCCGACTACTTCAAAGCCGGAAACACCCGTGAAGATTTTCTGAAACTGTTTATTGAATTTTTAGACAACATGTATAGCGACACACTCATCATGCTTAAATCGTGCGAGATAGACTTCAACAACCCGCCTGCCAAAGCGCAGGTGATTATCTCGGCGGGCGATGTCCCGCTGGGTACGCAAGGCAACCTGTTCGGCATCACGGGCGGCGAGGGAACGGGCAAGAGCAACTATGTAGCCGCCATCGTGTCGGGCTGCGTATG
>JACJJM010000092.1 GCA_016900015.1 Phocaeicola coprophilus
TGAAAGGGCTGGACTGCAACCGGGCATCGGACTTCATCGAGATACTGGCGACCATCGACCGGGACTTGGGATTGGGGCTAACTTCCGGCATCCCGGCGGTTGTCCCGCCAACGGCTACTCACCGAGCGGCAACGTCCCAGAGGGAGGACGCGCCCGAAAAGCCCGCCAAGCCCTACCAGTTCCGGGAACAGAAATTCACTTCCGCCGAACTGGAATACTGGCGGCAATACGGCATCACGCCCGAACTGCTGGAACGGTACAAGGTCTGCTCGCTCCGGGAATACCACAGCGAAACGGCGGAGGGGAAGCCATACGCCTACACGTCATCGGTGGCGGAACCCATGTTCGGCTACAAGGGCAAGCGGTACGTCAAACTGTACCGACCGTTCTCCACGCCCCGCTTCCTCTATGGCGGCAGCTTCGGCGAGAACTATTGCTTCGGGTTGGAGCAACTACCCGCCAAAGGCGATACATTATTTATCACGGGTGGCGAGAAAGACGTGCTTTCACTGGCGGCGCACGGTTTCCATGCCATCTGCTTCAACAGCGAAACGGTAACTATTCCGGCAAACCTGATTTTCAGGCTGACGTTCCGCTTCAAGCACATTGTCCTGCTCTATGATACAGACAAGACGGGTAGAGAAAGTGCCTGCAAGCAGGAAAAGTCATTGGCGGAATTTGGTGTAAAACGCCTGTTGCTCCCACTTCCAGGTACGAAAGAGGAAAAGGACATCTCCGACTACTTCAAAGCCGGGAACACCCGTGAAGATTTCCTGAAACTGTTCATTGAATTTTTAGACAACCTGTATAGCGACACACTCATCATGCTTAAATCGTGCGAGATAGACTTTAACAACCCGCCTGCCAAAGCGCAGGTGATTATCTCGGCGGGCGATGTCCCGCTGGGTACGCAAGGAAACCTGTTCGGCATCACGGGCGGCGAGGGAACGGGCAAGAGCAACTATGTAGCCGCCATCGTGTCGGGCTGCGTATG
>JACJJM010000093.1 GCA_016900015.1 Phocaeicola coprophilus
GGACCCAATATCGAAAGCACTATCAGGAAGAACGTGCGCAGCGTGTCGATAATCAGCCCCGCCGCCTGAAAGAGTATTTCCAGCAGTTCCCTGAACCAGTCCCTGACGGACTTTTTGATGTTGTACGCCGTCCTGTCCATGTACATGCCCGCCATCGTTACCATCTCGGAAGGCGACCAGCCGAGTTCGTCCAGTTGTCGGTCAAATTCCTCGTCCGAAGCAAGGTACGCCGTTTCCGGGCTTCGCATCAGGGCTTCGTATTCCAGCCTGTCTTTCTGTGCCCGGTACTCGTTCATGTCAAAGGTCTGCGTTTCCATAAGTTGGTTGCAGCCTTTTACCACAGGCGACAATACCGTGTTGATTGTCCCCAGCACGAATGTGGGGAAGAACAGGATGCACAGCCCCAGCGCAAAGGGACGGAGCAGCGGATACACGTCTATGGCTTCCGCCCGTGCGAGCGACTGCCACACTTTGGCGGCTACGTAGAACAGCGCACCCAGCCCGGCTATGCCTTTGGCGACACCTGTCATATCGCTGCACAGGGGCATCATCTCGTCATACAGCACCCGCAACACTTGGTGCAGGTTGTCAAATTCCACCGCTAATAACATAGGCATACCGATTGTTACATGTTACCAGTAGCGTTCATCCGCAGAGCCGTAGAGAGCCAGCACCCGGTCGGTGTCGTTCTTCTTCTTTGCACGTAGGTAGGACACCGAGATATTCTTGCGGGTGTAGTAGTTCACAAGGTTGCGGTAGTTCATCAGGCTGTTGTACGCCCGGTCGATGACCGCAAGCCGTTCGGCATCCGAGAGCGACATGCCCGTAACGTTCACCACGTTTTTCAAATCCTGCAACACGTCCGAACTCTCGTCCAGCAGCATGGCGTAGCCGGAGGATATGGCGGCAAGCTCGTCCGCCGTGAA
>JACJJM010000094.1 GCA_016900015.1 Phocaeicola coprophilus
TTAGGGATGAACGATACTTTGAATTGAGGCTATATGCACTGCATGATTGCCGCATCACGCGAAATGTCGGATGAACCTTTTTTTATAATATAATGTATCATATACTCCTCTAAGTTTTCCATAGTATTCATCGTGTTCAGATGCATTTAAAGCATCCTGTTCCATAAACGGAAGCTTTGAACGCTCCCATTTTTCTTTCCATGTCAGTTCCTTCGGAGGAGGAGGATACTTTCCTCCCCACGTAATCTTCTCCTCCTCGCTTAGCGAAAAGGAGAAAAGGTACAGTAATAGGAGAGTTGCTCCTATTACTGATATGATTGTTACTTTTTTCATTTGTATTCGAGATTGTGTTTATTTATATAATATATTCCCTTTTCTGGTTTTAGTGACTTGTCCAGAATCCGTTCCAATTCTTGCCGCTGACCATCTAAAATATGCTGTTTCGCTAAAGATGAATTCAATATTCCTTTCATATTCAACGGGGTCACAATACCATCAACCTCATGCATGATATTGCCTTCATACTTTTCTGATGTCGCAGCACCACTTGAATTATAACGGTCATGCAAACCTAACAAATGCCCCATTTCATGAGCCATAGAATATTTTGAAGGAGAGCCATCATGATCATTTCTATTACGATATATCACACCTAAATGATAGTTACATTTTACATTCGAACGTTCCGTATTTTCTCTATACTTTACTTCCATATAATTATTCACGCCATTAAAGTCAAATTTATCTTCATCGCCATGTTTTAATTCGGCGTCATAAAGTACATTTATATCCCATTCTATCTTATACTCTATGTCACTATTCATAAATGTTGTGATATTGCCCCATCGGGAATATAAAAACATTTCATATAACCTTGCTATGTCCGCATTTGCGGCTT
>JACJJM010000095.1 GCA_016900015.1 Phocaeicola coprophilus
TGCTGTCGCAAGCGCAGAGCCATGAAGAGCTTCAGCGTGCGGCAAGCAAGTCAGAGAATTATCTTCCTTCCGGAACGCGCACCGCCTTGCAATACACGGCCTACGACAGCTATCCGTCTGGATGTACCCCGTTCCAGGCTTCCGAAGGCTATTCGGAGAGTTACAACGCGTATCCGGTAGGGCAGGCAACGTGCGTACAATCGCGTGAATTTATTACGGATGAATGGGAGACGGTGACGACTTATTACGACGATTACGCCCGCCCCATTCAGGCAATCACAGCAAAGGGGCAGACGAAGACCAGCTGTGTGGACATGGAGTATGATTTCTTGGGCAATGTCGTGAAGCTGCGGGAAACGCAGTCCGACGGGATGAGCCTGGAGACGGTAAACACGTATGACAGCCGCAGCCGCCTGCTGTCGTCTGTGACGACAAAGAACAAAACAGAACAGGCCGTCATGAAGTACGGTTACGATGCGGTGGGCCGCCTGGTTGAAAAGCGTTATGGAAACACGGTGGAGAAGCTGGGCTACAACGTCCGTGGCTGGCTGACCTCGAAGGAAAGCGCGGCGTTCAAGATGCAGCTTCGTTACGAACAGCCGGAAGGCGGCGCCACTGCCTGCTACAACGGAAACATCTGCGAATGGGAATGGTCTCATGGCACGAACCCGATCTTGATGTACTCTTTTGCGTATGACAGCTTCGGACGATTGGCATCCGCAAACCAGAAACAGGCAACCGGCAATGGCTGGGTTACGTTGCCAACTGATTATGTGGAGAAAGGCATCACTTACGACCGGAATGGAAACATACGCACGCTCCAGCGCACAGCGGCTGGTAACTTGGTAGACGACCTGATATACGGCTATTCGGGCAACCGCCTTGTGAGC
>JACJJM010000096.1 GCA_016900015.1 Phocaeicola coprophilus
CGTTCCGGAAGGAAGATAATTCTCTGACTTGCTTGCCGCACGCTGAAGCTCTTCATGGCTCTGCGCTTGCGACAGCACCAGTTCACCCGTTTCCACCACACGGCCTTGTGCGTCATACTGCGAATAGCTCCAGCGGTTCGGACTATCGGCACGTTCTTCACCATCCTGGCTCAACACCAGCCGGTCGCGGCTGTCATAAACCATATAAGTCTCTAGGCGGATGCTGTCGTCGATCTGGACAACATTCCTTCTACTCTTGTTATCCGTATACGTGATAGTTGTAGCTGTTCTCGTCTATTGGACACAGGTTGCTACTATATTGCATCTAACTAACTCAATATAAGAATATATTATCAGGCAAATAGTCGTCTTTACCTAATTGAAATCCCCAAAAAGATCTCAATATACCATTGTCATTAATGAAAAATATGAATTTACGGATATAGAGTTCTTTGCTGACAATCCAAACCACAGTATGGACTTCAGAATAGTGTACCTTGGAAAGCATATATTGTAATTCTGGATCTTCAAATGCACCTTTATTAATAGGACAACCATATCGGAAAGTGTCAACTTCATGAGATACTATTTGATATTCTGAGTATTTTTCTCTTAAAAAATCCAAAGTCTCTCCATTTGTTTCTAATCCATTACATAATACATGGTTTATAGGATATTCCACATTATAATCATCTCCCTTATAACGTTGAAAACGCAAAATCTTTTTATATGCATTCTTATCCAATTTGATGACAGGCTCACGCATTTTTTTAGGTTCATCCGACATTTCGCGTGATAGTTGTTAATTAACGAAGAAAACCGCTGAACAAATTGTATATTTGAATCACCA
>JACJJM010000097.1 GCA_016900015.1 Phocaeicola coprophilus
CGGCTGGCGGTCATCCTCGTGATGTTCCTCCTGTTCGGCGGCTTGTCCGTCTATATCACCGTCTCGTCCATCTACCACATCGGGAAACGGGACGGGCAAAGGCTGCGAATCGAGCATATCAGGCAATTTCCGCTGCATGGCGGCGACAGTATCAACCCATTAAACAGACCGGAATATGGAAGAAACACGGAAGAATGAGCCGGGCGGACAGCCCGCAAAGGAGAAGAAGCCCAAACGGGAACTCTCCCCGAAAGAGGTGCAGCAACGCAAGAAGATGATAGTCTTCCCGCTGATGTTCCTCGTCTTTGCCGGGTGCATGTACCTGATATTCGCGCCCTCCGGCAAGGACAAGACAGACGTGGAGAGCGTGGGCGGTTTCAACGCCGACCTCCCGCTGCCCGCAGAGGACGGGATTATAGCCGACAAGCAGACCGCCTACGAGCAGGCGGTGGTGAGCCGCAAGCGGCAGGACAGAATCCAGTCCTTGCAGGACTTCGGCTTTACGCCTGACGGTGAAGCGGAAGAACGGCAAGGAAACGCAGAACCGATGCCGGAAGAAGCACCGCAGCCCGCAAGGGGCGGCGGTGCTTCTTCGGCGACCGCTTACCGGAACATCAACCGCCAGCTAAGCACGTTCTATGAACCGCCAGCGGAGGATGAAGAAAAAGAGGAACTGAAACGGCAGGTGGCGGAACTGACCGAACGCCTGCAACGG
>JACJJM010000098.1 GCA_016900015.1 Phocaeicola coprophilus
CCCTTCACCGACATGGGCTTCAAGCGCATCTTCGGGCAGGAAATCAACAAGGACTTGCTGATAGATTTCCTCAATGCCTTGCTTGAGGGAGAGAAGCGTGTGAAAGACATCCGTTTTCTGGATAAGGAACTGCTGCCTGAATACGAGAACGACCGTAGCCTTATCTACGACATTTATTGCACGGACGAAAACGGAGAACAATTCATCGTCGAGATGCAGAACCGCGAGCATGTCAACTTCCGTGAACGCACGCTCTATTACCTCTCGCAAGCCATCGCCCGTCAAGGCGAGAAAGGCACAGGCTGGCAGTTTGACCTGAAAGCCGTCTACGGCGTCTTTTTCCTGAACTTCCGCCTGGGCGACCTGCCTCAAAAGCTCCGCACGGACATTGTGCTCTGCGACCGGGACACGCATGAGCTGTTCACCGACAAAATGCGCTACATCTTCCTCGAACTACCCCTGTTCGACAAGGAAGAAAGTGAATGTGAAACCGATTTTGAACGCTGGATATACGTACTGAAGAATATGGAAACTTTACAACGACTACCTTTCAAGGCACGCAACGCCGTCTTCCAGAAGCTGGAGCAAATCGTCGACATCGCCGCTCTAAGCAAGGAAGACCGCATGAAGTATGACGAAAGCATCAAGGTCTACCGCGACAAACTGGCCATCATGGCATTTGAGCGACAAAAAGGACAGGCCGAAGGTCGTG
>JACJJM010000099.1 GCA_016900015.1 Phocaeicola coprophilus
AGAAATTATTAACAATCATCGTAACATTTTGAAATATTAGGTGTTATGAAGTAAAAAGGCGCGGGGTGCTTTTTGTGCTCAGCCAAATTGTTCTCATGTCGCTATCTTGGGGGTTGCTTACAAATTGAAACGCAATGTCCCCTACACCTTACATCTTCAACCAATTGGCCGGCTATATCCCCAAGAAAGCCTTCGATCGACTAGTCAACAAGTATAATGGGAATTCCCATGTCAAGGATTACACATGCTGGAGGCACCTGCTGGTTATGCTGTGGGCTCAACTGACTTCCCGCCGCAGCTTCCGCGACATTGAAGCTTCCTTGCGTGCCCATGCCGACAAGCTCTACGCCATGGGCATCGGCCTTAACGTGAGTCGCAACAACCTGTCCCATGCCAATGCCAAGCGCAACGTGGCCATATATCGTGGCCTAGCCCGGAGAATGATGGCTGAGGCCGTCTCTCTGCCCATGCACGGCAAAGAACTTACGGACTTGATGTGCCGTTTTTCACTGAACGGTTTCTTCGCAATAGACTCCACCACCGTCTCGCTTGATATGCGGAGGTATCCGTGGTGCACACCCCAGAAGGGCTGTGGCGGCGTGAAGCTGCACACCATGTACGACATACTGAGAAGCGTGCCACGC
>JACJJM010000009.1 GCA_016900015.1 Phocaeicola coprophilus
GAGCCGAACAGTTTCTTGAATCCGAAGTCTGTGTATGGGTTGACGTATCTGTCTTTGAGTTCCCGAAGTTCCATGAGCAAGCATTGTTTATAGGTGACGTTACAAAAATAAGGAATTCTTTTGCTTGACCGACCGTTCCGGACCGATTTCTTTTCTTTTAATCTGGTGATTAGCACTCTTTCTGCATACCTTCCTTTCAGCCCGGGGATGCCATAGACTCCGCCCGACCTTACCTTCCTTTCGGCTCTCGGGCGGAATAGAGGGTAAGGTCGGGCGGAATAGAGGGCGCTTGAAGACCTTTTACATACTTCATTTTTTTTAAATTATCATCTTGTTTTTCACATCCCTATATTGATTTATTCGTATTTTTGTGGAACAATCCGAAAACTGCGAAAATGAAAGACGAGATTAGAATCATCATAAGCGGCGGAGGGACAGGCGGACACATCTTTCCGGCTGTTTCGATAGCCAACGCCATAAAGACAAAGCGGCCTGACGCACACATCCTTTTTGTGGGGGCTGAAGGACGTATGGAGATGCAGCGTGTCCCGGCTGCGGGATATGAGATAATCGGCCTGCCGGTCTGCGGATTCGACCGCAAACGGTTGTGGCGTAATGTGCGTGTGCTGTGGAAGCTGGCCCAGAGCCAACTGAAGGCGCGGCGTGTCATCAAGGAATTCCGCCCGCAGGTGGCTGTGGGGGTGGGAGGCTATGCAAGCGGTCCCACGCTGAAGGTGGCAGGGATGATGGGCATCCCCACTTTGTTGCAGGAACAAAATTCTTATGCCGGCGTGACCAACAAGCTTTTGGCCAAGAAGGCGGCCAAGATATGTGTGGCATACGAAGGCATGGAACGCTTCTTCGACCGTGAGAAAATCATCATGACGGGAAATCCCGTGCGGCAGGACCTGCTGGAAAAGCAAGTCGACCGTAGCGAAGCGGTCCGTTCCTTCGGGCTTGACCCCCGGAAAAAGACCATTCTCATCGTCGGCGGCAGTCTGGGTGCACGCACCATCAACGAGTGTGTGTTGACCCATTTGGACTTCATCCGTGACTCCGGTGTGCAGTTCATCTGGCAGACCGGCAAGTTCTACATTGACGATGCACGCCGCCGTGTGGCCCAATTTGGCGACCTGCCGATGCTTCACGTGACGGACTTCATCGCCCGCATGGAGCTGGCCTATAGTGCGGCCGACCTTGTCATTTCCCGTGCCGGTGCAGGGTCCATCTCGGAATTTTGCCTGCTGTCGAAGCCTGTCATCCTGGTGCCTTCGCCCAATGTGGCCGAAGACCATCAGACGAAGAATGCACTGGCGTTGGTGAACAAGGATGCTGCTCTTTATGTGAAAGATGGCGAGGCGCAGGAGAAGTTGCTCCGCACGGCTGTCGAGGCCGTGGGCGACAATGCGCTGTTGCATACACTTAGTGAAAACATTGCCAAACTGGCTTTCATCAACTCGGCTGACCGCATCGCCGACGAGGTGTTGAAGTTGGCAGAAACATATCGTAACCATCATGGATATTGACACCCTTCAATCCGTATATTTCATCGGTGCCGGAGGCATCGGCATGAGTGCGTTGGAACGCTATTTCCTTTCACGGGGAATGGTTGTCGCCGGGTATGACCGTACGCCGAGCGAACTGACCTCACACTTGATAGAGGAGGGCGCACAGATTCATTTTGAAGAAAATGTGGAGCTTATCCCCCAAGCTTGCAAGGACCCATCCACCACGATGGTGGTCTATACGCCGGCTATTCCTGCCACCCACAAGGAACTTCTTTATTTTGTCGAGCGGAGCTTTGATATTCACAAACGGGCGCAGGTGCTGGGCACAATCACGCGTTCCAGCCGCGGACTGTGTGTGGCCGGTACACACGGCAAGACCACGACGTCGACCATGACGGCGCATCTGCTGCATCAGTCCCACGTGGGCTGCACGGCTTTCCTGGGGGGTATCTCCCAGAACTACGGGACAAACCTTTTGCTTTCGAAGGAGAGCGACTTGGTCGTGATAGAGGCTGATGAGTTTGACCGGTCGTTCCATTATCTTTCGCCTTATATGGCAGTCGTCACGGCGACTGACCCGGACCATCTGGATATTTATGGCACGAAGGAGGCTTATCTGGAAAGTTTTCGTAAGTTTACCACGTTGATTCAGCCGGGAGGATGCCTCATCCTGCATGAAGGGCTGGAGATGCGTCCCGACGTGCCGGGAGGTGTGCGGACTTATACATACGCGCGTGAATCCGGAGATTTTCATGCTGAGAACATCCGCATCGGAGGTGGAGAAATCCTCTTTGACTTCGTGTCTCCTATGGAAACGGTGCGCGACATCCGGCTGGGAGTGCCTGTGAGCATTAACATAGACAATGGCATAGCAGCCTTGGCCTTGGCCCAGCTCAATGGCGTCACTCCGGAGGAATTGCGTGCCGGCATGGCCAGCTATCGGGGAGTGGAGCGTCGCTTCGACTTTAAGATACGCACTCCGGAGCGTGCGTTTCTCACCGATTACGCCCATCACCCGGCAGAAATCCGCCAAAGTGCCTTGTCTATCCGTGAGTTGTACAAAGACAAGAAGATAACGGCTCTCTTCCAGCCTCATCTCTATACGCGCACGAGGGATTTCTATGCAGACTTTGCCCGTAGCCTCTCGCTTTTTGATGAAGTCATACTGACGGAAATCTATCCGGCCCGTGAGTTGCCCATCGAGGGTGTCACCAGCCAGCTCATTTATGACCGTTTGGCGCCGGGTGTGGAGAAGACGCTCTGCCGCAAGGCCGACGTGCCTGCACTGATTCGTGCCAAGCGTCCCGAAGTGTTGGTCCTGTTGGGAGCCGGAGACTTGGATATATATGTACCTGAACTCTGTGAGATTTTGAATGAGCCATGTTGAAAAAGGTATTCATATCAATCGTAGTGTTGCTTGCTGTGGCCTATCTGGCTGTGGCAATGACGACGTTCAATCGCGCACCCGCCGATGCCGTGTGCGGCGGTGTGGAGTTCAGGTTTGACACCGTAGGGCAACAGGATGCGGGTTTCATCACACAGGAGGGGTTGAAACGCTTGTTACAGGCGCATAAACTTTATCCGCAAGGTAAGAAGATGGACTCTATTCGCTGCCGTGACATGGAAGCTTGTTTGGAAAAAAGTCCGTTCATCAGGAGTGCCGAATGTTACAAGACATCTTCCGGTCGTGTCTGTGTGGAGGTCATGCCGCGCGTGCCTGTGTTACGCGTTATGGCAGACAATGGTGAGCAGTTTTATCTGGATACGACGGATGAGATTATCCCCGGTGCAGGCTATGCGGTCCATTTACCCGTGGTTACAGGGACCGTTACGCGGAAGACGGCATCCCGGCTGCTGCATGACCTGAGTCTCTGTATTCAGCAGGATGCGTTTTGGGCCGACCAGATAGAGCAGATACATGTCACTCCGTCCGGAGAGTTGGAAATGGCACCTCGTGTAGGTGACCATATCATCTTTTTGGGAAAGCCCAAAAACGTGGCTGACAAACTGGAACGCCTGAAGACATTTTATAAGAAAGCGCTGAACAAAGTGGGATGGAACAAATATTCCCGTATCAGCCTGGAGTTTAATAATCAGATTATTTGCACTAAGAAATAGGTAAGGAAGTAAGTATATGACAGGGAAAGAATTCATAGTGGCTATTGAACTGGGTTCATCCAAAATCGCAGGCATAGCCGGAAAAAAGAACAACGACGGAAGCATACAAGTGTTAGCTTATACGAGTGAGGATGCTTCAGACTGCATTCGTAAGGGACTCATCTACAACATCAACAAGACAGCGATGGGGCTTACGGCAGTGGTCAGTGAACTGGAAGAACAACTGAAGTGTAAAATCGCAAAGGTCTACGTGGGCATAGGAGGGCAATCACTACGTTCGATAAAGAATTTCGTGGTGGACCAACTGGACGCAGAGAGGGTCATCTCTAAAGAAAACGTGCAGCATCTTATGGACATCAATCGGCAGACTCGTTACAAGGACCTGGATATTCTGGATGTCGTGCCGCAGGAGTATAAAGTGAAGAACAGCATTCATACCGACCCTGTGGGTGTACTCGGCAGTCAGCTGGAAGGGCACTTCTTGAACATCGTGGCCCGCACTTCTGTGAAGCGCAACATCATGACTTGCTTCGAGCAGGCAGAAATAGAGATTGCAGGCTTCTTTATCTCCCCGATGGCATTGGCCGACATCGTATTGACAGACATCGAGCGACGCTCTGGATGCGTACTGGTCGACTTTGGGTACGATACGACCACAGTGGCTGTCTATAAGAACCGTGTACTGCGTCATCTGGTCGTTATTCCTTTGGGCAGTAATAACATTACCAAGGACATTTGCTCGTTGCAGATAGAAGACAGCGAGGCAGAAACTTTGAAATGCAAGTACGGCTCGGCTTTCACGATGCCCGGTGTCAATACGGACGACGACGAGTATCCTGTCAACGACACGCGTAAGATCAAGGCGAAGCTGCTCAATGAAATCGTGGCGGCACGTGTGGAAGAAATCGTGGCCAACGTGCAACGCCAGATTGCCCTTTCGGGATATGAAAACAAGCTGCCCGCGGGCATTATTGTGACCGGTGGCGGTTCTAACCTCCGCAATCTGCAAGATGCGTTCAAGCAGCAGAAGAGTGACTATGTGAAGGTGCGTATCGCCAACTTCGTGATTCCGGATGTCAAATACATTGATTCTACGGTCTTGGAGCAAGACGGACGCCGGAATACGATTTTTGCCCTGCTGGCCATGGGAAAGGAAAATTGCGCCAGCCAGGAGAAGGAGACAAGCACCTTGGACATGTTTGAGCAACAACAAGAAGAAGAAGCTCGTCGTCGCGAGGCAGAAGAGCGCGAGCGCTTGGAGAAGGAAGCTGCCGCTAAAGCCAAGGCACAAGAGGAGGCAAAACGTGCCAAGGAAGCTAAAGAGAAAGCAGAGCTTGAGAATCAAATCAATAACAATGCCAAGAAGGACATTGACGCTGCTGCGGCTAATGTCGCGAATGCCTTGAAACGCATTGAAGATGCCAAGAAGAAAGTGAAGGAGGCTGAGACCAACAAGAGCGGGAAGGAAGCCCAGCAAGCAAGCCAGATGGCAGACAATGCCTTAAAGGACGCACTGGATGCTAAAAGACAGGCTGCAGATTCGATGGCGCGTATCACGGATGAGGCTTTCTTGAAGGATGCACGTACGGTGTTTGTTGACATTGAAGCCAAGTGCAAGGAAGCGGAAGAGCTTGCTAAGGCCATACGTGACAAGAAGGACGAAGTGAAACGCCAGAACAGTTTCTTCGGAAGACTTCGTAGTGTGGGTGAGACGATTTTGGAAGATTGATTCCATCGATTAAGAAATGAGAACTATAAAATAAGTATATAGACTATGACAGACAACATAATGCCGTTTGACTCCTTGGACTCCGAGTCAAAGAGTATCATCAAAGTGATTGGTGTCGGCGGAGGCGGTGGAAATGCCGTCAACCACATGTACAACGAGGGAATCGAGGGCGTGACATTTGCCCTTTGTAATACGGACAACCAGGCATTGGCCCGCTCGTCCATTGCAACCAAACTGCAACTTGGACCGAACGTGACGCGCGGTCTGGGTGCCGGAAGCGATCCGGCCAAAGCCAAGGAAGCGGCAGAGGAGAGCATTGACGAAATCCGCCGCTTGCTCAATGACGGCACGGAGATGGTGTTTATCACAGCCGGTATGGGTGGCGGCACCGGAACGGGTGCAGCTCCTGTGGTGGCTCGTGTGGCCAAGGAGATGGGCATCCTCACCATTGGCATCGTCACGTTGCCGTTCCTGTTTGAGGGGCGCTACAAGATTCTTCAGGCACTCAAGGGTGTGGAGGCTATCCGCGAACACGTCGATGCCTTGATGATTATCAACAACGAGCGTTTGCGTTTCATCTATCCTGATTTCGAGTTTGACAATGCCTTTGCCAAGGCCGATGACACGCTGACCGTCGCTGCACGGAGCATTGTGGAGATTATCACCATCTGGGGGCCGATGAACCTCGATTTTGCCGACGTGAAACGCACGCTGGAAGATGGCGGCGTGGCCATCATCAGTACTGGGCTGGGCGAAGGGGAGAACCGCGTGGAAAAAGCCATCAAGAACGCTCTTCACTCACCGTTGCTCAATGACACGGACATCGTCAACGCACAGCGTGTCTTGCTCAACCTGACGTATAACAAACAGTCTAAATTCCTCATGGAAGAGATTGGCGCCGTCCATGACTTTATGCGCGGGCTCAACCGCGACGTGAAGGTCATCTGGGGGTATGCCTATGACGAGTCGCTGGGCGATTCGGTCAAAATCACGCTGCTTGCTTCCGGTTTCGAGGTGAAGAACTTCACGGGCGAAGCGGTGGACAAGATTGTGAACGAAGAGGAGGAAGCCAAGAGGCAGGCAGAAGATGAGGAAATCGGACGAAGCTATGGAGGCTTGATAGAGGTCGAAGAAAAAGCAAAACGCCACAACGTCTACTACTTTACACCCGAGACGCTGGACGACGAGAACATCATCTACGCCATCGAAGAATCTCCCACCTATTCACGCAAGAGGGCGGAGCTTGGCAAGCTGGCCTCCCTGTCGACAGCAGCGGAAGAGACGCCCGTCGTCCGCCAGGTCGCCACGCAACAGTCCGCAGTCTCCCAACAGTCGGACGTCATCACGGGATTTTAAGAGAAAACTTGTACCTACGAACTAAAACAAAATATCGACTATGAGTTTATTTGATCAAATCAGCAATGACATCAAAGAGGCCATGAAGGCCAAGGACAAGGTTCGTCTGGAGACCTTGCGCAATGTGAAGAAAGTATTCCTCGAAGCCAAGACAGCTCCGGGGGCTAATGATACGCTGACCGACGACGCAGCCTTGAAGCTCATCCAGAAACTGGTGAAGCAGGGCAAGGACTCGGCTGAAATCTATAAAGGACAAGGACGCGAAGACCTGGCTGAGGGCGAACTGGCCCAAGTAGCCGTGCTCGAAGTCTATCTGCCTAAGCAGATGAGCGAAGCCGAACTGGAGGCAGCCCTGAAGGAAATCATCGCCGAAGTGGGGGCTACGAGTGCCAAAGACATGGGCAAGGTGATGGGCACAGCCACCAAGCGGCTGGCCGGACAGGCTGAAGGACGAGCCATCTCCGCCAAGGTCAAGGAACTCCTTGGGTGATGAAAAAATGAAGAATGAGGAATGAAGAATTGGCCATGCGGCATCACGATTCTTCATTCCTCTTTTTTTTATGAATTATATAGTTCGCGCAGGACTTCGAGCGATTTCAGTTCCGGGAATCCGGGCAGGTGGAGCCGGTAATAGGAGAGGATGATTTCCACACAGCGGTTGCGTTCCGCGCGGCTCATCTCGAAGAGGTGCATCGTGTCGTAGTTCATGCGCATCAGTGTCCCCAGGCGGGCAGCCTCTTCCGGGCGCACTACGTCAACGTGCAGGGGTGCACGGTCGGTGAAGCAGGCGGCACGCAGGTCGAAGAAGTCGCCCGGGCGATAGTGTTCCAGGTTCGGGTAGAGGCCCAGAAAGCGCGACAAGTGCATCAGGAACACCAGGTGAAAGTTGGCCGTAGTCCGTTCGCAACTGTCCAGCCACCGGATTGAGTGTGTCAGGTAGGCATAGAGCGGCGCATTTTCCATCTCCTCATGCAAGGCATGCGTGAGAAATTCGGCCAGGAAGAGGGCGATGGAAGCCTTGTGCGGGTCATACGGCAGGGACTGGAACAGAAAGGCAAGGCGGGCTTCCTTCATGCGTTGGAGGTTCAGCCGCGGGCGGAAGTCCGACTCGTATTCGAGGATGGAGAGCGGCTGGAAGAAGACGTTCCGCAGGGCGCTCCTCTTGCTGCGGGGGAGCTTGACGAGGTAGGACACACGTCCTTGACGTTCGGTGAAGATGTCGACGACCACCGACGTGTCATTATATTTAATGGTGCGCAGCACGATGCCGCAGGTGCGTTCTATCATACCTTTTCTCTATTGCTTGTTTCTTATTTCTCCAAACATGAACATCCGCCACTGTGTGCTTTCTCAAAGATTAAACACGGAGAGACGGAGTCATAGCTTTTTTCTTTCTATATTTTCAAACGCGGATGACGCGAATGTTCAATCCTCAACATTTGTCAATCGCAGGGCGGAGGTCTGTCCGTCCAAACATGCAACATGGACAACGGGGCGGGCAGCCCTTGCCCTTATGGATATGAACACCCGATAAAAAAAGCGCGTCGTCCGGTCGTCCGTGTCTGAAGATTCGGCACGAATGCGGATGCTCATCTTCTCGGACGACAAATTTAGCACTTTTCTTCGAACCGCGGGATTGGCCACCTGAAATGCTGTTTTTCCTCCTATAGAGTCCGCGTTTGGCTACCCTCCTTTCCGTCCTTCCTTACCCTCCTTTCGGCTCTCGGCTACCCTCCTTTCCGTGGTCGGGCTGCAAGGAAGCCCGAAATAAGAGAATTGGGAAACAAATTTATTATCGTTTTAATGTGTTGTTATTCAGTATATTTGATGTCGTTTTGCCAAGTGGTGTGAAAAAATATCGAAAAAAATTAGTGCAAAAGGTTTGGCCAATTCAGAAAAACACTCTACATTTGCATCCGCAAACGAGAAACAATAAGTTTTTCAAGGTTATACCAGCGAAAGCTGGAACGAAGGAAGGCCCGTTCGTCTATCGGTTAGGACGCAAGATTTTCATTCTTGAAAGGGGGGTTCGATTCCCCCACGGGCTACTAAAATAAACGGATTAAAAACATACTAATAAAGATTAGTCGAGATGGCAAATCATAAATCATCAATCAAAAGAATCAGACAAGCTGAGAAAAGAAGACTCCACAACAGATATTATGGCAAGACCATGAGAAATGCTGTGAGAAAACTTCGTTCTATTACTGACAAGGCTGAGGCTATTGCTCTGTATCCCTCAGTTCAGAAGATTTTGGACAAGGCTGCTAAGACAAACTTGATTCATAAGAACAAGGCTGCAAACTTGAAGTCCAAATTGTCTGCTCACATCCAAGGACTTGCTTAAAAGGCATATAACTTGTCAAAAAACTAAATAGAAAGGTTGAACCTCATACGGTTTGACCTTTTTTTGTATCTGTTTGCTGTGTCTCCGGTCAACAGAGTGACATCTTTTTTACTAAATTTGTGCACTCTATGAATACAACTATGAAGCACGGCTTTATTTTATATCATCTATTCTTTTTCATATTTCTGCTGATTGCAGGTGACGTGGCGGGCCGGACACAACCCATTTGCCGCATCCGCCACTATTCTGTCAGTGACGGCCTGTCGCAGAGTTTCGTGCAACGCATCTGCCAGTCACCCGATGGTTTGCTCTGGTTTGGCACGTGGAACGGACTTAACACCTACGACGGATATTCCTTTACGAACCATAACATGTCTTCGCCCGGAGGCGGGCCCTTAAGCACCAACCGCATCATCGACATCCACATGGGCAAGAGCAACGACGTCTGGTGTCAGACCTATGACGGGAGGGTCTATCTCTTCCTCTCCCGCGAGCAGCGTTTTGTCGATGTGTTGGCTTCTGCGGATAAGCGGTTGGGGCACAAGGTGGAGATAAAAGATGTACATGTGTTGCCCAAAGGCGTCGTGTGGCTCGTGGGCGAGAGGGGCTATGCTTTCCGGCTTGACGAAGAACGCTTCAAGGCCGGTACAGACTCGCTGACGTTCTATCGTGTAGCCGACCATACTCATGGAGGCAGCCGCGTGTTGCGCATTTTCGAGGACAGCGAGGGCGATGAATGGATTTTGACGGACAGCGGAGTTGACATTGTGGGGCGGAAACGCGTGAAGGGCGACAGCATTTCTTTCCATAACATTAAAGAACGCGGCGGGCGTGTCTACCTCGTGTCGTCGTCCAACAAGTTGGCAGCCTACCGACCTGAGACTTCTGACTTTGCCTATTCCGACATCCCATGCGAAAGTCCCATCGTTTCTTTGAAAGGATTAGGGCGCGACACACTGCTTTTGCAGGCAGACGACGCGCTTGTGTTCTACTCCGAAGCCGGTGGATTCTCTTCCACGCTCCGGATTGGCGATTATGCCCGCCGCTCGGCTTCCATCTCCAATCTCTATGTGGACAAGGACGGGATGTGCTGGCTTCTGCTCGACCGCTACGAGATGCTCCGCCTGAATCCCCGCACCATGGAGGTGAAGTTCTACACGTTGCCTTCGCTGCATTCAGACAAGACCGAACGTAAGAGCCGCAGCCTGATATTCCAGGACAGGAACAGCATGCTGTGGGTCATTCCGGAACATGGGGCCATGTGCTACTACGATGCGGAAAGTGATGCTTTCTATCCCTATCTTCTTGACGAACAGGATGCTTCCTCAGCCTATATCCCCTTCATCCGTTACAGCGCCTTTGATCGTCAGGGCAATTTGTGGTATGCCTCGGGGACGGGGCTGGAGCAGATTTCCTTCCTGTCGTCTTTCTTCACGCTTCATGCCTTGGAGAAGGATATGGACGTGCGTGCGTTTCTCAAGGACAGCAAGGGACGTCTGTGGGTCGGTTCGCAGAGCGGCATCGTGCGTGTCCGTATGCCTGACGGGAAGCAGTTTTATCTTTCTCCGGACGGGACGCTGATGGAGCGTCCGTGCGTGTTTTCGGGCGGTGCTTATGCTTTGCTGGAAGATAGCCGGGAGACCATCTGGCTTGGCACGAAGAAGGACGGCCTCTATCGTCTGCGCCCTCTGCCGGGAGGGGAACGTTACGAAGTGGTGCATTACAAGCATGACAGTCGCCGGCCTTACAGCTTGAGTTCCAACAGCGTGTATGCACTCTTCCAGGATAGTCGCGGACAGATTTGGGTCGGCACGTTCGGCGGGGGATTGAACCTCGTGGTCGAAGGCGGCGACGGACAGCTCCGGTTTGTGCATTCGGCCAATCGTCTGGCCGGCTATCCGTCGGAGCGGGCCACCCGCGTACGTTGCATCGCGGAAGCTCCCGGAGGCACGTTGCTGGTAGGGACGACTGACGGCCTGTTGGCTTGTCGTTTGTCGTCAGCCCGGCCTGAGGACATCCGCTTTTGTGTCCACAGACATCGGGCCGACGATAAAAACTCGTTGAACAGCAATGATATAATGGATATTTTCGTACGGGAGGGTGTTGAAAGCTCCGAATCGGAGGTGTATGCGCTTGGTTTCACCGGAGGCTTGAATATCCTCTCTCCTGATTCGTTGCTTGACAGACATGCGGCCTTTCGGCACTACACGGAACAGGACGGCCTTATCTCCAATCTGGTGCACTCGATGAGTGGCGACGGGCACGGGTTCTATTGGGTCGTGGCAGAGGATGGTCTGTCGCTGTTTGACCCGAACACGAAGCATTGTGTCAATTATAGGAGCGAACATTTCTTTCCCGGCTTGAAGTTTGCCGAGACCGTCCCGTTGTTGCTCGATGACAAGCTCTTGCTGGGCACGAACCTGGGCGTGTTGGAGCTTGATTTGCCTAAACTCCCTCATAATACGTATGTGCCTCCGGTGTTGTTGACAGAGGTACGCTTGCAGGGGCGGTTGCTCCATCGCGATGCCAACCAGTTGGAGGAGCTGGTCTTGCCTTCCCATCAGCGCAATGTCTCCTTCCGTTTCTCGGCTGTCGAGTTCATCAATCCTGTCAACATACGCTATGCTTACCGCTTGAAAGGACTGGAGGAGGGCTGGAATGAAGTGGGCAATACCCGTTCGGCCAACTACATGAATCTTCCGGCCGGTACATACACCTTTGAAGTGCGTTCGACCAATAGTGACGGGTTGTGGATGGACAATGCGCGGACGCTCCGGTTGGTCGTTGAACCGAAGTTTACGGAGACGGGTTGGGCATGGGTGCTTTATGCCGCCATCTTCCTGTTGTTGGTGGGCACGGTGTGCTATGTGTTGTTCTACATATACCGCCTGCGCCATCGCATCGACTTGGAGCATCAGTTGTCCGACATCAAGTTGCGCTTCTTCACCGACATTTCCCATGAGCTTCGTACGCCGCTTACGCTCATTTCCAGCCCTGTCAATGAAGCTTTGGAGGACGATACGCTGTCGGAAAAGACGCGTGAGAACCTGACGTTGGCCAAGATTAACACCCAGCGCATGTTGCGTATGATGAACCAGATACTGGACTTCCGCAAGGTGCAGAACCGGAAAATGAAGCTCATCATCGAGGAGCATGATTTGCTTCAGCTCCTGCACCAGGTGATGGAACATTTCCAAGCGATGGCCCGCAGCAAGCATATCCGTTTCGAATTGTTGGCTCCCGTGCCTTCGCTCGTGGTGTGGCTGGATGTGGACAAGGTGGAAAAGATATTTTTCAACCTGGTCTCCAATGCCTTCAAATATACGCCGGATGACAAGGCCATCACCATCAAGGTGCAACCGACGGCCACGGAAGTGCAGGTGGAGGTGGCTGACCAAGGCATAGGAATTGACGCGGCCCATCGGCAGAAGCTGTTCCACCGGTTTGAAAATTTTGCCCATAGTGACATGTGGTCACCCTCATCGGGCATCGGGCTTTCGCTGGTGAAGGAGCTGGTCACGCTCCATCATGGGCATATAGACGTGGAAAGCAGGGTGGATGAGGGCAGTCGCTTCATTGTCACTTTGCCGCTGGACAAGGCCGTGTATGCCCAGGACAAGCAAGTGGAGTTTATCCTGAATGACGGTCCGACCCTCCCTCCGGTGCCTGCGGAAAAGGCCGGGACAGATACCGCATTGCCGGAAAAGGACACGCCGACATCTGAACGGTTGACGTTGTTGGTTGTCGAGGACAATGCCGAGCTTCGGCTTTTTCTGCGCAACATCTTGTCAGATACCTATCGGGTGCTGGAGGCCTGCGATGGGCAGCAAGGACTGGACTTGACCGTGAAGCACGTGCCAGACTTCATCATCACCGACGTGATGATGCCTGTCATGGATGGGCTGGACATGGTGAAGCGGCTTAAAGAGAATCGCATGGTGTGCCATATCCCTGTCATCGTGTTATCGGCCAAGTCGTCGCTCGACGACCGTATTGCCGGGCTGGAGCACGGCATAGATGATTACATCGCGAAGCCTTTCAGCTCCACTTACTTAAAAGCTCGCATCGTCTCTTTGTTGCGGCAGCGTCGCCAGTTGCAGGAGTTGTACATGAACCGCCTTGCCGACCAGGATTCCCAGCCGGGAAAGGTCCAGTCTGCCGCTACCTACGAACCGTCGTTGCCCGAACTGGAGTCACTCGACGAGCAATTCATGAAATCGGTCATGGAGTTTCTGGAGGCAAACATGAGCAATCAGGAGCTTGAGATTGAGAACCTGGCCGAACATCTGTTCATGAGCCGTACGGTGTTCTATCGCAAGCTGAAGTCCATCACCGGCCTGACCCCAGTGGAGTTTGTACGGGAGATACGGCTCAAACGCGCCATTCAACTGATGGAAAGCGATGATTACACCATCTCGCAGGTGGCCTACATGACAGGATTCCGTGCGCCTAAATATTTTAGCAAGGTGTTTAAGAAAGCGACCGGGCTTACACCAAGCGAGTATAAGGAGAAAAAAGGGGAGAAAGCCTAAAAACTACTCCTTTTGCACCAAATAGTCGCCATCAGGTAAGGGAAAAAAGTGTAAACTTGCATCAGTTTAACCGTAATAGTAATACGTATGAAGAAACTTGTGATGTTATGTCTATCCTTGTGTCTGGCCGGAGCGGCGCAGGCGCAAGAACCGGCAACACCTTTGCCCTATCAAAATGCAGAACTCTCTCCTGACCAGCGGGCTGACGACTTGCTCAAACGGCTTACTTTGGAGGAGAAAGTCACCCTCATGCAGAACAATTCGAAAGCCATCCCCCGGCTGGGCATCAAGCCATATGAGTGGTGGAACGAAGCCTTGCACGGCGTGGCGCGTGCCGGACTGGCCACGGTCTTTCCTCAATCTATCGGCATGGCCGCTTCCTTTGACGATGACTTATTATATAAGGTATTCGATGCTGTGTCTGACGAAGCGCGTGCTAAAAACCGTATGTTCAACGAGCGTGGCTCCTACCGCCGCTACCAAGGACTTACTTTCTGGACACCCAATGTGAATATCTTCCGTGACCCGCGCTGGGGACGTGGGCAGGAGACCTATGGCGAAGACCCCTACCTGAGCGGACAGATGGGCATGGCCGTCGTGCGCGGACTGCAAGGACCGAATGACACGAAGTGGAACAAGACCCATGCCTGTGCCAAGCACTTTGCCGTGCATTCCGGGCCGGAGTGGTGTCGCCACAGCTTTAATGCCGAAAACATTCCCTTCCGTGAACTCTGGGAAACCTATCTTCCTGCCTTCAAAGACCTGGTGCAGAAGGCCGGCGTGAAGGAGGTGATGTGTGCCTACAACCGCTTCGAAGGTGACCCTTGCTGCGGCAGCGACCGCCTGCTCCACCAGATTCTGCGCAATGAGTGGGGCTTCGACGGCATAGTCGTGACCGATTGCGGGGCTGTCTCTGATTTCTGGCAGAAACACAAGCACGGCGTCTATCCGGATGCCGGGCACGCTTCAGCCGCAGCCGTCGCCAACGGGACGGACCTGGAGTGCGGCAGCAACTTCGAGTCGCTCGTCGATGTCGTGCGTCAGGGACTGGTGCCTGAGGAAAAGATAAACAACTCCGTGCGCCGTCTGCTGAAAGCCCGTTTTGAATTGGGAGAGATGGAGCCGGAACATCCTTTTGCCGACATCCCTGATTCGATTGTCGACTGTCAGGCATACCGTGCGCTGGCCTTGCAGATGGCCCGCGAGACGATGGTGCTCTTACAGAATAAGAAAAATGTCTTGCCTCTGAAGCCGAATGCGACCGTGGCCGTCGTCGGGCCGAATGCCAACGACTCCGTGATGCAATGGGCCAACTACAACGGCACGCCTTCACACACCGTCACTCTGCTGAAAGCACTGCGTCAGCGGCTTCCGGAGGGCAAGGTCATCTATGAGCAAATCTGCGGGCACACGGAGGGTTACATCTGGAACAGCCTTTTCCCTGCTTGTAGCATCGACGGCAAACGAGGCTTTGCTGCCACCTACTGGAACAACCGCGAGGCTGCGGGCGAGGTCGCAGCCACCGACCAGGTGGAGAGTCCTTTCCACTTCAGTGGCGAAGGCTCGACGGCATTTGCCGCAGGCGTCAACCTCAAAGACTTCACGGGCCGCTACGTCACTACGTTCCGTCCCGACCATGCCGGCAAGGCACACTTCCGTCTCATGACCAATGGGCGGGTGAAGTTCTTCCTCGACGGCAAGCAAGTGTGCGAGCAGTATAACATCAAGAATCCTGCCAACGTCTATACCTTCCCCTTCGAGTCCGGCAAGGAATACCGCATCGAGCTGGCTTTCGAGCAGGTGAAGGACAATCCCTTCTTCAACTTCGACCTCGTGGAGGAGGGCGCGATGGACATGAAGGCCATCCTGAAACGGCTGAAGAAGGCTGACGTGGTCATCTTTGCCGGCGGCATCTCGCCCTTGCTCGAAGGCGAGGCCATGAGCGTGGCGGCTGAAGGTTTCAAGGGTGGTGACCGCACGACCATCGAACTGCCCCGCGTCCAGCGCGAAGTGATGGCTGCCCTGAAGCAAGCCGGGAAGAAGGTCGTGATGGTCAATTTCTCCGGTTCGGCCATGGGACTGAAGCCAGAGACCGAATCGTGCGACGCCATCCTCCAGGCTTGGTATCCCGGCCAGGAAGGCGGGACGGCCATCGCTGAGGTGCTCTTCGGCGACTACAATCCGGCCGGCCGCCTGCCCGTGACGTTCTATGAAAGCGACGCCCAACTGCCTGACTTCCTCGACTACCACATGGCGGGCCGCACCTATCGCTATTTCAAAGGCCAGCCGCTCTTTGCCTTCGGCTACGGAATGAGCTATACGACCTTCGAATACGGCGACGCGACAGCCGACCGCGACACGGTGGCCTACGGCGAGACCGTGCGTCTGCGCATTCCTGTGACGAATACCGGCAAGCGCGACGGAGACGAAGTGGTGCAAGTCTACTTACGCCGTCCCGGTGACACCGAAGGCCCGCTAAAGGCGCTTCGCGGATTCCGGCGGGTGAACATCGCCAAGGGCGAGACCTGCGAAGTGGAAATCGAGCTGCCCTACGAAAACTTCCAGTGGTTTGACACCGCGTCAAACTCCATGCACCCGATGGAAGGCGTCTACGAGGTGCTCTATGGCGGAAGTTCGCGTGACGAGGACTTGAAGACGCTGAGCGTCACAGTGGAATAGATTCTTTTTTTCATAACTGTTGTTTTTTGGGGTGCGGGGTGCGCATGTCCTCTTTGAAGGGGACGGCGCACCCTGCAGTTTGTATCCGGCAGGGGCGGGGTGCTGGGATGCGATTCAACCCAAATCGGTCAGTAGGCTTTGAGACGATTTTTGATTTCTGCCGGCAGATTTTTCAGTCCTTTTCCGAAGGCATAGCGGGCTATGTCAAGAGAAAGGGCGGGAAAAGATGCCGGCAGAAATCGAAAAGCGGCCAAAGAGTTTGAACAAACGTGCTAATGACCGTTTGGATTCAAGGCATAAAGGGCAGCCGGGAGCGGAAAGGAGGGTAGCCGACCACGGAAAGGACTCCGCCCGACCACGGAAAGGAGGCCGCTCAAGGGCCGAAAGGAAGCCGTCCGGACACCGGAAAGAAGGTGCTTGCGCGAGGTCGACTTTTTGACGTAAATCTGTATAAGGAATATACCTCTTTGAAATCAAGAGAGTTAGAAGAATTACCTCGTTTTCGGGTAATGAGTTGGTAACCGTTCTAATTGCCGTGGTCTGCATCGCTTTGCTTGTTCGGGAAACTCTTACGGTACAAAGGTATGAAAAATATTCAGACTGAAAGGATCATTCCAAAAATTATTTTAGTCAGAATATTGAGCATTCATCCTTATGCAGTCTTGGTTGGAAGCAATTAACGAACAAGGAAGCCACGGTAAAGGCAACTCCTACTCCTACCACGCCTGCCCATCCGTAATGTTGCCAAAACAGACCTGAAACGAACGTACCAGCAGAACCGCCCAGAAAGTAGATGGTCATATAAACGGTATTGACTCGGTTGATGGCGGATGCGTCAAGGGAGACCACGCTGGTCTGATTTGACAAATGGATGCATTGCATTCCTGCATCAATCAAAAGGATGGCGATTATCATCCACAAGTAGCTGTCATTTCCAAAAAATGCCAACAACCATGCAGCCAAGATAACACATCCCCCGACAATGGAGAAGAACCTTACGCCGTACTTCTGGATATAGCCGCTAATGAATACAACCGTAGACGCACCTGCCAATCCGCACAAACCGAGTGCCCCGATAATATCGTCATCCGCAAAGAATGGCTCTTGCTTCATCCGGAAAGCAAGGCAACTCCACAACGCAAAGAACGAGCCATAAGCCAATGCCGCCCTCAACGAAGCGATACGCAAGTACGGGTATTTGGCAAGCAGACGCAACAAGGATTTCATCAGACCCGCATAATTTTCACGTGAACGAGCAGGCAGAACGGGAAGCATCTTGTAAATCATAAGAAAGCATCCGAGCATAAACACACAAGCCACAAAATAGACGGAACGCCATCCCCACATATCAGCCAGGAAACCACTTAACACCCGTGAGCCAAGAATGCCTATGAGCAGACAGGACTGTATAATCCCCACGTTGCGTACCTTGTGTGCTGGTGCTGAATGGAAAGACACCAACGGGATGAAGAACTGCGGCATAACCGAAGATGCTCCGGCAAGCAAGGATGCGCCCCACACCCAATAGATGTTAGGGGCAAGTGCTATGGCAAGCAATGCGCACGATGAAATGATATAATTGGTCAATATCAGCTGCTTTCGTGAAACCAAATCGCCAAGCGGAATGACAAACACAAGTCCGACTACATAACCTATCTGGGTCAATGTCGCAACCATGCTGGCAGAAAAGTCGCTTACCCCAAAATCCTTTGCCATGCTGCCCAACAAAGGCTGGTTGTAGTAGCAGTTGGCAACGGAAAGCCCGGTAGCGACTGCCAGCAGAGCCAGCAGAGGTGCCGGAATGCCGTGGTTTTCTCTCAATTCATATTTCATCATTTATTCCTCCTTTCAGTATGACACAACTTTCAATCCAATCAAGGAGGCAATGAGCGTGAACAGGAAGAAAAGCCGTATGGGAGTGGCCGGCTCTTTGAAAACGAATATCCCAATCAAGACCGTGCCGACCGCTCCGATACCCGTCCAAATGGCGTATGCCGTGCCCAAAGGCAAAGTCTGAACCGCTTTGGCAAGTAATGCCATACTCAATACCGTGGAAGCCAAGAAACCGCTTCCCCACAGATAAAAACCAATACCTGATGCCTCTCTCGTTTTTCCCAAGCAGAATGTAAGGCTTACCTCAAACAATCCTGCCAAAAATAAAATTATCCAATTCATACCTATGATTTATTAAATTCGGGTGCAAAAGTAAGCAAGTAATTTCTAACCGTTTTTTACATTTGGTAAAAACGGATTTTGCATTTGACAAAAAACAGCCGTTAGCAGCTGTTTCTGTGCGCTATTTTATAATTTTGTACCACAACAAAATGACTTATGGATATAAAGGAAATCATCAACCAGAGATATGCCATGCCGGATGCGTCTTTGGACAAGTTGCGGCAATGCCTGACGGAAGTCTCATACCCAAAAGGATTCCAAGTGTTGGAATATGGCAAGATAGAAAAAGACATCTTTTTCATCAAGAAAGGCATTGTCCGCGCCTATACTTCGGTAGAGGGGAAAGAAATTACCTTTTGGGTCGGCAAGGAAGGGGCGACTATTGTTTCCATGAAAGGATATGTGAATGACGAACCGGGGTATGAAACAATGGAGCTGATGGAAAATTCTGTCTTATATGTATTGGAAAGGAAAAAACTGAAAGAGTTATTCTTGAAGGATTTGCACATAGCCAATTGGGGACGGCGTTATGCGGAAATGGAACTGCTTGCTGCCGAGGAACGGCTGATTTCCATGTTGTCAGCCGTCGCCTCGGAACGATATCACGAGTTGTTGGAGAAAGAGCCTGATTTGTTACAGCGGTTGCCGTTAGGAAGTATCGCCACCTATTTAGGCATCACACAGGCAAGTTTGAGTAGGATTCGGGCACAAATAAAATGACGTTTCAACCAACTGAGGATAGCAAGCGGTTTTGGTCTGCCCCAAACACAAACTTGCTATTTTTCCGTTGGTATTGTTTATAATCCCATGCCCTTGCCTCTCCTAAGCGGTTCAACCGTCCTTTTAACGGATGAGAACAGCCTGCCAAACTGCTCCTTGAACCACTCTCCAATCACTTGCCCGTTGATGGCAAGTACAAGCTTGGACTTGTCTTTCGGGTCTTTTACCACTTGGAAGCTTGCTTCCTCGGTCGTGAACTTCCGCCTGTGCTCTTCCGAATAGAGCTCGCCCTCGTAGAACAGCGGTTTGCCGCTGATGAGCGTGGCAGTCTGCCTTTCGTTGAAGCCGACTTTAAGGCAGAACTTCTCCATATACACCAGCTCTTGGAACAGCGGAAACCATTTCTTGGCTTTTTGGATAATGGATTTTAGGAATGACACTTCCTCTTGGTGTGCGGCTTCCTTGTCTGCCATTTCCCTGCGGTACTTGGCTTGCAGTTCCACCAATTGGCGGCTGTGTTCCTCCTGCTGCCGCTCCATCTGCTTTTGCAATAATTCGATACTCTCGTCACGGGCGGCAACCTCGCCTTGCAAGGTTCGGTTGTCGGCTTCCAACTCTTTCAGTTTGCCGCTACCCAAAAGAGAACCTACTTTTGCCACGAGTGCCGCTTTCGCCTCGGTCTTGGCGGCTTCCAGCTTCTCCGACTTGATTTCTTTTTTGACTTCGTCAAGTTCCTGCTTTGCCTGTTGGCGTTCGGTCTGCAACTGCTGCACGTTGGCTTCAAGCTCTCCCGTCTGCCGTTTCAGGTCACGGTAGTATTGGGCGGTGGTTGTGTGCCGTGCTTCCGAACCTCGTATGCCACGCTGCAATCCGTACTTCGCCATCGCTGCGGCGTAGCTGTCGTGGTAAGCGACAAGCCTTTCACGGGTCAGGAGGTCATCGGCACACAAACGCACGGCGTTGGCTTTCTTGCGGTAGGTGCGTTTGCTGTCCGCTTGTTTCTTCTTGGCTTTCCTGCGCTCTCCCGTCACTATCGGTACGACCGTTGCATGGATGTGCGGCGTGTGTTCGTCCATGTGCAGCACTGCCGAAACGGTGTTCTCCCTGCCGAATGTGCGGTGCAGCCATTGCAGGTTGTCATCGCACCATTCACCCAGCCTGCCTTCGTCCTGCACTCTCACCATATCTTCATGCGAACCCGAAAGCACGATGCGGATTGCCCGTACTTGGTCGGGAGTAATTTTTCGTCTGATGCCTGCCGTGTGGATGCGGTGGCTTATCGCTTCGGTGCGGTCTGCCACACCGTCGGGGAACTCCACCAGTTCACGGTTGAGATGGGTGCGTGTGGGGTCGGCGTTCTTGGGCATTGTTTTGCGTTCTATGTGGTCGGATGCGCCCGTGTCAGCCGACCCTTTCGCCTTGTTGATTTGGATGCTTATGTATCCCATGTTTGTTTCTTGTTTTTTTTGTTCTACAAATTGTTTGTCGGTATCCGTCCGCCTGCGGTCGTGCCGCACGGGGCAAACGGGGGTGTCCAGAGGGGTGTAACCCCGTTGGCTCATTGGGGTGTTTTTAGCATTAGCGTCAGCGGTGCGTGAAGAAAACGCCCTAATGAGCTATGGCTTTTCGTTCCCAAAAGCCTGCGGCGGTGTCGGCGATGATGTCGGCGGATGTTGGTCGCCCTTTTCTTTTTGCCAGCCTTGTATGATATTCTGTGCCGTTGTGCCGGCATGATTGCCTGTCGGCACAACAGCATACAGACAGGGATGGTGTTGCCGTTTCCCCTGCGGACTTGATAAGGGCTGAAATTCCGATGATTTGATGATTGGATAGTCTAATATACAGACAGCTAATGCAATAACCTTTCATCAGCGTTTCATCAAACCGCTCGCCAAAAGAAAAGCGATGAGCGGCGTTGTGTTGCCTTTCTCTTTTCATCAGCCCAATCCTTTTGTTGAGCGTTTGATGAGAATGTAAGTCGCTGTCATTCTTTATGTTTATATATGCTTTCATCATTTCATCAAAATATCAGAGTGTTTCCAACTGTTCCTTGCTTACCAGATAGTAGCGTCCAATCCTCCTGACGGGCGAGTAACGGCATTCACGGTTGTAGTCGTATTGGTAGGTGGTGTAGGAAAGCGAATTGGATGCAGGGGTAAGCTTCCAGCATTCCTGCACCACTTTCCGAACCTGCGACTTCTCCACCTTTACTTGCGAGCAGACGAGCAACGGGATAATATCATTGAGGCAAAAAGAAACAGAACTGACGCCCACGCTTGCCATGATGTCGAGCAGGAGTTCCGTCATTTCTATCTCCAAACGGTTGCGGTTGCTTCGGATAATCTTCCGCAGGGCTTCCGTCTCCAGCAGCTTCGGGTTGAACCACATTCGGCTTTCTTTTTCGGTGGATAGCTGCCGGTGTTGCAGGAAATGAAGAAAAGCGGGTATCTCCGCTTTCAGTTTTTGCAGGAAGTCGGTATCATCATTCCGTAGCGGCACAATCTTCCGCACCCAATAGCGTGTTTCACCTGCGTCAATGATAACGGGCAGATGCTCGTTGTTGGAGCACAACACGAACTTGGCGAAGAAGCCTATCTCGTCACGGTCTTTGCCTTTCGCCTCCACCTTGTAGGATAGTGTGGTGCTGAGGTTCTTCAACCGTTCGCTGTCCTCACGGCGGTTGAGCAGCACCTCGTCCACCATGATGAGCAGCTTGCCCGCCCAGTCGGAATTGAACTGGCTGCGGAAGTCCTCGTTGGTGTTGAACGTCACGTTGTTCTGGAATACGGCTTTCAGGAAGTTCAGGAACGTGCTTTTGCCCGTATTCCTCTCTTCGGACACGAGCAACAGGATGGGCAGCTTCTGAACGGGATACAGATACAGCAGTTGCAGGTAGTCCATGCCCATACTGTTCGCCGAAGATGTGTTCCACCAACGAGCGAATGCAGGGGAAATCGCCCGGCACGGGAACATGGCTTATCGGCTCGTAGAGGTTGAGGAACTTGCCGACTACGGGCTGGTAGCCTACATGGTCGGGTACGGTGCAGAAGCCGTCATACTTCGGGATGCCCGCCATGTAGTCCTTGCCGTAGTCCTGTCGCAGGGTCTCGGCGTTCCATGCGATGCGTCTCCTCACATAGCCGCCGTCAATGCGGGCTGGTTCACAATCTTGTAGAGCGTGGTGCCTACACGGATAAATTCTTCTTTCTTTTCCATGTTTCAAATATAGGTTTTAGTGCCGCCGACACCTTGTCGGCAGGTGGATTAAACATGGTTGCAAAGCTACGGCAGGACGGCTAAAACCTTGATATGTAAAACTATGCAGAACGGCGCAAAAGAAACCGACGGATAAGAAAATGCAGTAAGATGGACAATATCAGTCATCAAAAGGCGAAAAGAAAAAGCCCGAAGAAGCGGAAAATGGTACTTCTTCGGGCAGACTTGGATTGTGTGAGTGCATGGGCGTAGTGACACGCAACCGCACTCGCTAACACTTACACGATATGCTGTTACCTAACGAAAGCCAAAGCATTTGTCTGTCTTTTCGCAAGCACAGCCTTTCCAGCAAGACATTACGCACTCTTGCGGCATTGGATGTGTTGATACGGAAAGCCAGTGCCATTACCATTGGCAGCGCATACACTTCCAAATAATAACCGTTTGGCAGCCTGATGCGCCTTTCCACTTCGCAAGATTGCAACACTCCGCTCCTATACACGGCTCGGACAGCGGCACGGAGTGTCGGGGCGATTACATCAAACAGCGTTACCAACTCCATTTCGCTCATCCACACATTGGCTATATCGGACGGTACGGCAACCCTGCCGCTTCCGTCCATCGTGATTGTTGCCCGTTTCATATCCCTGCCACCTTGATGTTACCGAATGACTTGCTCAACTTGTCGCCCAGCATCGTGAGGTCGTTATCCAGCTTCTCCACGGTTATCTTCGCATAGATTTGGGTCGTTTCGATGTTCGTATGTCCCAAAATGCGGTTTACGCTCTCTATCGGCATACCCTTGCAGAGAGCCAGGGTTGCGAATCCATGACGTGAGCAATGGAAGCTGATGTCCTTATTCACGCCGCATTCCCGTATCATCTTCTTCAACGGTTTGCAGATTGACCAATAGTTCAGATTGGGGAATACCAAGTCGTTTTCTTGGAACGGTCGGTAACGCTCGATTATCTGCAAGGGGATGTCCAGCAGCTTTACTTGGAAAGGTACGCCCGTCTTGTGACGCTTGGAGATAATCCATTTCTCGCCGTTCACCTCCACGATTCGGTCGTTGGTCAGTTCCTTGATGTCCACGAAAGAAAGGGCGGTGAAGCTCGCAAACACGAACAGGTCACGGATGTATGCCAGCTTCGGGTCTGCGAACTCGTGCGTCATTACCGCCTTCAACTCATCCTCCGTCAAAAACTCACGCTCCTTGACATTCGGGCTGATGTGGAACTGCGCAAACGGGTTTCTCGGTATCAGACCGTTGAAGTGCGCACGCATCACCACACCTTTCAGCCACATGCACTTTTCCCATATCGTGCCGTTGCGCAATCCCGCTTCCGTGGAGAGATAGACCGTAAACTCCTTGATGAAGTCGGGCGTAAGCTCCAGCATCGACATGTCGCTGCGCTTGTAGAACGACTTGATGAACGCCGCCACATAGTTCCTTGCCACTACCCTTGACTGGTAAGTCGCCAGTTTCCTGTCCTTGCCGACACGCTTCTTGAACACCTCGTTCTCACGGTCGAAGGCTTTGAGCAGCGTTTCATACTCGCCGCCTATGCCCTGATAGGCGTTGCGTACCATCTCTGCCGTCACAAACGCCTCACGGTCGGATATGCGCTGGTAGTGCTTGATGATTTGCGCCTTGATGTTGTCAAGCGCAAGGTTCGTTTCCCTTGCCTCCAAACTCTTGCCTTTGGCACGGTTGCCCTTTGCATCCCAAAGTTCTTTTGAGATGCTCCGCTTGCAACTGAACTGCGCCACCGTTCCGTTGATTGTAACCCGTCCCATGATGGGGACAGTTCCATTCTTCTCCTTGCTGCCGTTCGCATAGAACAGCACGCGAAATGTGCTCCTTGTCATACTCGTTCTTTTTTGGTTGCAAAACTATAAATCAACGAGTTAAACCTTGACAAGCAAACCTACGCAGAGCGGCGCAAACGGAACGGTGACTGTTAAATCTGCATTTCTGACGGGTAACGATTAGGAAACCGTTCTCTTTCTCCAATCCGCTTTGAAACGCTATTCAGCCCTCTATTCAGCTTCCGCGATTTTCTCCTAACTACTTAATTCACAGATTACATTGCGTTAATATGCCGAATTTTGGAGGTTTTTCCATAGATTTATAGTAAATTTGTCCGTTATTTATAGGACAATAATCTATGGCAGAAGAACAAATCACGAACAGCGGAGCAAACTATTCGGCGAACAACATTCAAGTGCTTGAGGGTCTTGAAGCCGTGCGTAAGCGCCCCGCGATGTATATTGGCGACATAAGCGAGAAAGGCTTGCATCATCTGGTCTACGAAGTGGTGGACAACTCCATTGATGAAGCGTTGGCAGGCTATTGTACACACATCGAAGTTTTTATCAACGAAGACAATTCCATAACCGTCCAGGACAACGGTCGCGGTATCCCTGTCGACATGCATGAGAAGGAGAAGAAATCGGCCCTGGAAGTCGTGATGACGGTGCTCCATGCCGGAGGTAAGTTCGACAAGGGTTCCTACAAGGTGTCGGGTGGTCTGCACGGCGTGGGTGTGTCGTGTGTGAATGCGCTGTCCACTCACATGACCTCGCAAGTGCGCCGTGACGGCAAGATTTACCAGCAGGAATACTCCTGCGGCAAGCCGCTCTATCCGGTGAAAGTCGTGGGCACGTGCGACCCGCAGGAGACAGGCACGCGCCAGACATTCTGGCCCGATGCGTCCATCTTCGTGACCACTACTTACAAGTATGATATACTCCAGGCGCGTATGCGCGAGTTGGCCTATCTGAACGCCGGACTCACCATCTCGCTCACCGACTTGCGTGAGAAGGACGAGAATGGAAACCCGCGTTGCGAGCGTTTCCACTCTGAAGAAGGAGTGAAGGAATTCGTGCGTTTCCTCAATTCGAACAACACGCCGCTCTTCAACGACGTCATCTACCTCAATACAGAAAAGCAAGGTGTCCCCATCGAGTGTGCCATCATGTACAACACGGGATTCCGCGAGAACCTGCATTCGTATGTCAACAACATCAACACCATCGAAGGCGGTACGCACGAGGCAGGCTTCCGCACAGCCCTCACGCGTGTCCTGAAGAAATATGCCGAGGACAGCAAGGCGCTCGAGAAGGCCAAGGTGGAGATTTCCGGTGAAGATTTCCGCGAGGGTTTGATAGCCGTCATCTCCGTGAAAGTGGCCGAGCCGCAGTTTGAAGGACAGACGAAGACGAAGTTGGGCAACAACGAGGTGAGCGGTGCGGTCAACCAGGCCGTGGGCGAAGCGTTGACCTATTACCTGGAAGAACACCCGAAGGAAGCGAAGCTCATCGTCGACAAGGTGGTGCTGGCTGCCACGGCACGTATTGCCGCACGCAAGGCACGCGAGTCCGTGCAGCGCAAGAGCCCTATGACGGGCGGCGGCCTACCCGGCAAACTGGCCGACTGTTCGGACAAAGACCCTGCACGCTGCGAGTTGTTCCTCGTCGAGGGTGATTCGGCCGGTGGTTCGGCCAAGCAGGGACGTAGCCGTGCCTTCCAGGCCATCCTGCCGCTGCGCGGTAAGATATTGAACGTGGAGAAAGCCATGTGGCACAAGGCATTCGAGAGTGACGAGGTGAACAACATCATCCAAGCACTGGGTGTGCGCTTCGGCGTGGGGGAAGACAGCAAGGAAGCCAACATCGAGAAGCTGCGCTACCATAAGATTATCATCATGACCGATGCCGATGTCGATGGTTCACACATCGACACCCTCATCATGACCCTTTTCTACCGCTACATGCCTCAACTCATCCAGGACGGTTATCTCTACATCGCCACGCCTCCCCTCTATCTCTGCACGAAAGGCAAGGTGAAGGAGTATTGCTACACGGAGGAAGACCGCCTGCGCTTCATTGAGAAGTACGGCGGCGGCAATGAAAGCGGCATCCACATCCAGCGTTATAAAGGTCTGGGCGAGATGAACCCAGAGCAACTCTGGGAGACGACTATGGACCCCGACCGGCGCCTGCTCAAGCAAGTGCACATCGAAAATGCCGCGGAGGCCGACTACATCTTCTCCATGTTGATGGGTGATGACGTAGGTCCGCGTCGTGAGTTTATCGAAAGCAACGCTACCTATGCCAACATCGACGCATAAGGGAGCGGCCGATATAAAAACAAAAGCAGGTGACAATCTCACACGGAGGTTGTCACCTGTTTTGTTTATCGGGCATTTGCATCATCTTGACTCCAGCGAGCCGACGCCTCTTTTCGACTGGCTCAGCACACGGGGATTGCCGTAGTAGACCACGTCTCCCACGCCCCGCGACTCTATGCGGATGGTCTCGGTGGCATGGCAGGTGAGGTCGCCCACACCGTTGTGTTGCAGTTCGACGTCCTCTGCCTTGAGCTCTTTGGCGTTCACGTCTCCCACACCTTTTGACTTGTATTCAGCCGTCTTGGCTTTGCCCGAGAGGGTCAGGCTGCCCACACCGGCATTGTTGACAGTCAGGCGTTCGCATGCGATGTTCTTGAGCTGCACGTCTCCCACGCCGTTGTTGTCTATGGCCAGGCTGGATGTCTTCAGGGGCGAAGTCGTACGGAAGTTGCCCACACCGTGGTTAGAGATGCGCGTGAGAGTTGGTGCGGCAATCTTTATCTCCAAGCCTTTGCCCACGCGCTTGTTTCCTATCCGGCGTGTGTTCACCCGTAACACACCATCGTGCGACTCGATGACGACGAAGGGCAGGAAGTTTTCCGGGCCGATGGCCTCCACTTTCACTTTGTCTGACTGCGAGAAGGACACATTGGCCACTCCGTTGACCTCGATGGCTTCGAACGGTGCGACGTAATAGCTTTTCTTTGTCTTTTCCTTGCTGGGAGCTTCCTGGGTGGTCTGGTCGCTAAAAGTGCGGCAACTCTGGGCGCTGCTCAGAAATGTGGCCGACAGCAACCCGATGACGATGATGTGTAGTGTTCGCATAGTTGTTTCCTTTCTTAAGAGCATTTGTAGATTAGACGCTATAAAGTAAGAAAAAAGTTGTGAGACTGGCACGCTTTTTATCCGGAAATTTTCAGCGGCGGAAACTTCTCAGAGATAGCCTTGTTTCTTCAGTTCGTCGGCAGCTGTTTCCAGTTCGGCATACCAGGCTTCGCCAAATTTGCGTGTCAGGGGCTCTTTAAGAAATTTGTAGACGGGGACGTCTTCTTTCTCCCCCAGTAGCACAGCCGCCCGGCATACGCTCCAGCGGTGGTAGTTCAGGGCTTTGTAAGGGCCGTAGTGTCCCACGCGGATGGGGTAGAGGTGGCAGGAGATAGGTTTGTAGAAGTTGGTTTTTCCTTCGCGGTATGCTTTTTCGATGGCGCAACAGCAGCATCCCCGCTCGTCATAGCAGGTAAACACACAGTCTTTCCCGTTCACGATGGAGGTCACCAGTTCACCGTCGCGGTCGGGATAGACCACGCCTTGACGGTCGATGACTTCGCGGGCGGCTGGCGAGAGGTCGTCCCACACGACGGGGAGTACCTCTTCCAGCCGGGCTACTTCGTCCAGTTCCACGGGTGCACCTGCATCGCCTTCCACGCAACACTCGCCTTTGCAGGCGTCCAAGTCACAGAGGAATTTCTCGCGAAAAATGTCAAGGCTCACGATTACGTCTTGAATCTGTATCATATAGTTATCTTTGGTTACATTAACAGGATGCAAAGATAGTGGTGTTTCAAGGATTTTGCGGCTCAGAGACGAATCTTTATGCCGGCGTTCATTACAAATCCGTCGAGCGGGGCATAGATGTCGCGGAACACGGGGTTGGACACGGAGCCGGTGTAGATGGTGTCGAAGCGTGTCTGTCTGCGGTCAGTGAAGTTTTCAAAGTTTGCATAGATGGAAAACCGTTCCCATATCTTTTCTATCATGCAACCGCACACGACGTAGGACTGTCCCATCAGTCCGTCGTTCAATCGTTGCCGGCTGAAGTAGTAGGCTTCTAATCCCACTTTCCACTTGTCTTCCACTTCATACATAAGGACACTGTTCAGGCGGTGTTTGGGTGTGAGCAGATTTTTGTGCAACGTACCGAAGGCATCCGTGCGCATGTCGGTGTAGGTATAGCCCAAGTAGAGATTGAAGTCCGCGTATCCCAGCTTCACGTTGGTCTCACAGCCTTTGCTTGTGGTCTTGCCGGTGTTGAAGAAGGCGTAGCGTCCTTCGTCCACGGCTTCCAGAAGGAGTGGGTGAGACAGATAAGTGTAGAAGAACAGCTGATTGAGACTGAACCGCAGGCGGTCGTCAGCAAAGGTGGTCGTGTAGTTGAAGTCGGCATTGGCTCCATAGCTGCGTTCCAGTTTGTTGGCCGAGTCGCTGATGGGCATCACGCCTTGGAACTGGATGCGTTCGCTGTCTTCTGTGAAGATGGTCGGTGCCTTGTAGCCCATGCCGCCTCCGACGCGCGACGTCAGATTGTCCGTCAGGCGGAAGAGAGCCGACACACGGGGCAGGATGGCCCAGCCGTAGTGATGGACATAGTCGGCGCGTAGTCCGGTCTCCAGGTTCAGCCAGGGACACACTGTCCAGTCGTTTTGGACAAAAGCTCCCAGTGTCAGTTGATTGTAGTCGCGGATAGGGAAGTCGGCTTGTGGCTGTTCTTCGAAGTGCTCCGTCCAGAGGTTCAGTCCGCCCACCCATTCGGAGGAGTCGAGTGTGCGGACGTGGTTTAGCTCGGTGAAGCTCGACACTTGCGTGCCGTCAAACGTATAGTCGGGGATGCTGATTTCCCGCGTGAAGTAGGTGAGGCTGCTCTTGAGGTTCCAGGCACGGTCGTCTGTCGGGCGATGTTTCACGACCAGTTGGGCCGAATGCCGTTGTGTCTTGTTGCGTTCGAAATAGCAGTGTTCGCTGTCGCCATGCCCTTGGACATAGCGGATGTCGCCACCCAGCCGGTTTTCCAGCATGGAGTTCAGGCCGAGGCTCATCTCCGTACGGTCGTTGAAGTAGAGGAAGAGGCGCGGATTGAGCGTGAAGCGGTCGAACTTCGGAATGGCTGTGAACCCCGTGTCGGACGGGTCGTAGGCCCAGTTTCGGTTATAGGCAGCAAACACGGTGGTCCCCACGCGGTCGAAACGCTGGCCGAAGAAGGTGCTGACGTCAAGTCCCTTGCCGGTGGTGCCATTCAGGTGTATGCCCCAGTCGCGTTCTTCCTCCGGCTCTTTGGATATGAGGTTGACCAGTCCAGCGATGGCTCCTCCGCCGTAGAGCGTGGATGAGGCTCCCTTGATGATTTCCACTTGTTTCAGGTCGAGCGGGGGTGTTTGCAACAATCCTAACCCGCTTGCTGCTCCGGCAAACACCGGGAAGCCGTCTTTCAGGATTTGCGTATAGCGCCCGTCGAGTCCCTGGATGCGGATGGACGCATTGCCGGAGATGGCCGATGTCTGTTGTGTGATGATGCCCGTGCTTTCATTGAGTAGCATGCGGATGTCGCCAGGCTTCATGCTTCCTTTCTCATCAAGCTCTTCGCCGGAGATGAACTCCACACGCGTCGGAACGTTTTGTATGGTGCGCGTGCCACGTACGGACACGACCACGACTTCATCAAGCATTTCTTCGTCCGGCTCCAGCAGGAACTCTACGGGTTGTTCTCCCTCATGGGGAAAATGGAAGGTGGCCCGTTCTGTCTCATAGCCCACGTAGCTGAAAATCAATATTTGGTCGCCTGCGGGCACATCCGTCAGTGTCACGATGCCTTCAGCGTCGGAAGCGGCTCCTTGTCCGGTGCTTTCCACCCGCACGGCTGCTCCGACGAGTGCTTCCTTGGTTTCTGCATCTTTCAGTTGTAGTCTCAGTGTATGTTGTGCCATCACGCTCAGGCAGGACAGCAAGAGCATGACAAGTCCTAATATTCTTTGTTGCATAATGATAATGTTAAGATAATGGATGTATAAGATAAACACACCCGGCGAAGGGCATAGGTTGCCATCGCAGAGACATGTTGTTGCGCCCGTGTCTCTCAGACACGGTCACAGGATGATGAATGGAATTTAGAGGAGGGTCTGGGCTTTGGGTGGCTGCCAGATGGATGATGCGTACCGGGAGCAGTACTCATCTTCGTGAGACAATGGGACTTTGCCTTCGTCCGGTGTCTCCGCACGGAGGTCGACATGCAGGCAGGCGGGCACCGTGCAACCTGTGCATGTGTTGCAATGGATGAATGGGGAACAGCAGTCGCACGGTCCTGTCTGTCCTCCGTCATCCGTGCCGGAGCAGGCACACGTGCTCTCCTGGCAGATGCAGTGGTCCACCAGGCAGCAAGGCAATGTGGACAGCATCCACACGACCAGTGTGAGTATCAGGGACAGGTGTCTTACCATGCGGCTTCGTTGAAAAAACGGTGCAAAAGTAGCATAAATTTATAAATGAGCAAGGGGACGGACGGCATAAACTTGTCAATCCGTCCCCTTGCAGGGGGTCATCCTGTGGAGGATAAGTTTGTCTTACTTTATCAGGTCATGTCCCGTCATGTCCGCCGGTTGGGCCATGCCCAGGATATGGAGGATAGACGGAGCTACGTCGGCCAGTACGCCGTTTTCCACCTTGGCATCCTTGTTCTCGGTCACATAGACGAAAGGAACCGGATTGAGCGAGTGTGCGGTGTTGGGCGTGCCGTCGTCGTTGAGCGCATGGTCGGCATTGCCGTGGTCAGCGATGATGATGACCTCATAGCCGTTGGCCTTGGCTGCTTCCACGGTGTCGCGCACGCAGGCATCAATGGCCACGACAGCCTTCTCGATAGCCTCATAGACACCGGTGTGTCCCACCATGTCGCCGTTGGCATAGTTCACCACGATGAAGTCATATTTGTTTTCGTTGATGGCAGCCACGAGCTTGTCTTTCACTTCGTAGGCGCTCATTTCGGGCTTCAGGTCGTAGGTGGCCACTTTGGGTGAGGGGACGAGGATGCGGTCTTCGCCGGGGAAGGGTTGCTCGCGTCCGCCGTTGAAGAAGAACGTCACGTGGGCATACTTCTCTGTCTCGGCGATGTGGAGCTGTGTCTTTCCGTTGCTGGAGAGGTATTCGGCCAGCGTGTCCTTCACATTCTCCTTGTCGAAGAGGATGTGCACGCCCTTGAACGAAGAGTCGTAGGGCGTCATGCAGTAATATTGCAGGCCGGGGATGGTGTGCATGCCTTCTTCGGGCATGTCCTGCTGGGTGAGCACGACGGTCAGTTCCTTGGCGCGGTCGTTTCGGTAGTTGAAGAAGATGACCACGTCGCCTTCCTGGATACGGCCGTCGAACGTACTGTTGACGATGGGTTTCACGAACTCGTCGGTCACGTCGGCATCATACGATTCCTGCATGGCCTGCACCATGTCAGCTGCCTGCTTGCCCTTGCCCTCGACGAGCATGTCGTAGGCTTCCTTCACGCGGGCCCAGCGTTTGTCGCGGTCCATGGCGTAGAAACGGCCCACGATGGAGGCGATGCGTCCTGCCGACTGTGCGCAGTGGTCAGTGAGTTGCTGGATAAATCCTTTGCCGCTTCTCGGGTCGGTGTCACGACCGTCCATGAAGCAGTGGATGAAGGTGCGGTCGCCGATGCCGTATTCCTTGGCGATGTCGCAGAGCTTGAACAAGTGGTCGAGCGAGCTGTGCACGCCGCCGTTGGAGGTCAGGCCCATGAAGTGCATGTTCTTGCCGTGCTCCTTGGCGTAGGTGAAGGCTGCCACCACTTGCGGGTTTTTCAGGATGCTGCCGTCGGCGCAGGCTCGGTTGATTTTCACCAGGTCCTGATAGACGATGCGTCCGGCACCGATGTTCAGGTGGCCCACTTCGGAGTTGCCCATCTGTCCGTCGGGCAGACCCACGTTCTCGCCGCTCGCCTGGAGTTGCGAGTGCGGATAAGTGGCCAGCAAAGAGTCCCAGTAAGGAGTAGGAGTGTTGAAGATAACGTCGTCTTTCTTGTGGTCGCCACAGCCCCAACCATCAAGAATCATCAAAAGCGCTTTTTTAGCCATAATAGTATTTGTTTTTAGAATGTTCTGTATTGACGGTGCAAAGTTACACAAAATCATGCATCCGACGTCATGTCTTAACGTGTGTTAGCGAAAAACGGACGTTCACTCCAGCCGGAATTCAGCGGCCAGCCATTCCGGCTCTTCCTGTCCCGGCCGGGCAGGGTGGGGCATCACGACGCGATACCGTCCCGGCGTGTAGCGGTAGACGCTTTTCCACAGCCCGCGTTTCAGCCGGAGCTCTTTGCCCGGGTGGATGTAGTAGCCGATGGCGTCGAACGCGATGATGCGCCCTTCCGCGTCGTGGCTCAGGTCGATACGCATCCACTTGCCGTCGTAGAAGCGTTCCAGGTAGTAGGGTTGGCCCACGGTGAGCGTGTCGTCCCCCTCGTTTCGCAAGATGGTTTCCACAAACTCTGTGCTGTCGATGCGGACGACGGGTTGCTCCACGGCGAGCGTCAGGCCGGATTTTCCCGTAGACGATATTTTTCCCGTGAGCGGGGAGGGAAATTCGGCGTTGGGCCTGCATGGCACGGTGTCCGGAGCGGCTTGTGCGGGTTCGGGACTGGCCGCCTCGGGTTGCGGGGCGGTGGGTTTCTGTCGCTGTGTGCAGCTTGCTGCGAGGGCAAGCAAGGCGATGAACAGGATGCTGCGCATGGTGGTTCGTGTGTGTTTGGTGCGAATCATGTCTTTCCTCTCTGATGAGTTGCAAGATAGTACTATTTTGCGAATCGTACAAATCCGGGTGTTTTTGGCTCTGGCGCAGATTTTCAACAATTTTCTTAGTCGGATAAATGTTTGTGCCAGGAACGGCCAGTTTTGTTTAAAGGATTTATTTTCAACGAATAAAGTCCGTGTGTGGAGGCCATTAAGGGTAGCCAGGAGCGGAAAGGAAGGCGTGCGACCACGGAAAGGAGGCCGTGGTCGGCTACCCTCCTTTCCGTGGTCGCACGCTGTTAAGTCCCCCGTCGGAACAGGCTTTGTTTGTAAATGATTTTAGTCGGACAGGAGCGAAAAGTCCGGCGGACTTTTCACTTCACGAGATATTTTTCCATCCCCGGCGAATACTCCGTGCGGAATGTCCCCGTGCTGTCGGCGTAGATGAAGTAATACTCCAGTTCGGGGTGGCGCGCAAGGAGCTTCTTCGCCTCTTCGCGGCCCAGGGCCATGCACGAAGTGGCGTAGGCGTCGGCTACGATACAGTCGCGCGCCATGATGGTCGCGCTCAGGATGTCGGCCGCAGCGGGGTAGCCCGTCTTGGGGTTGATGGTGTGGGCATACTTCCGGCCGTCACGCACGTAGAAGTTGCGGTAGTCGCCCGAGGTGGCGATGCCGCGGCGGTCGCTCAGTTCGATGATTTGCTGGATTTCGTTGTTCGTCTGCGTCGAGTCGTCCACCGGTTTGTTGATGCCGATGTGCCAGGGCAAGCCCTTGGGGTTTACGCCCTTGGCCGTCATCTCTCCGCCGATGTCGACGAGGTAGTCGTCGATGCCCAGGCTGTCGAGGCGGGCGGCGATGAGGTCACAGATGCAGCCGTCGCCCACGGCGGAGAAGTTGAGCATGATGCGCGGGTCGTCCTTCACCACACGACGCCCTTCGAGGCGCACTTTTTCATAACCTACGAACGACTTCAGGCTGTCGATGAGCGCGGGTGTCACCCGTCCCATGTTTTTAAATCCGAATCCCCAGGCGTTGATGAGCGGGGCGCAGGTGATGTCGAACATACCTTCGGTCTGCCGCGACACTTCCTCCGCCACGCGGAAGGCATGGATGAAGATGGAGTCGACCTCCACGTCGCGGTTCATGTTGACGGCGCTCACGATGGATAGCGAGTCGAAGGGATTGAGCGAGTGGTAGAAACGTTGGATTTCGTCGGTGATTTCCCGGTCGAGCGAGCGGTCGTGCAGATACGTGATGCGGTAGTACGTGTGTGTGTGCCCCTCAGTGACGTGATAGGTGCGCCCGGGTGTACAGGCAGCCAGCAGGACCAATAGGCAGCAGGCGGTGATGAGTAGTTTCATTAGGAATGTCATGATGCGTGTTTATACCTTTATATATATTATGATTCTTTCCGGTTCGGTGCAGGCTGCGAGAGGCGCAGGCAGCTCACGAAGGATGCTGCCAAGGCACAGCAGCCGGCAAGCAACAGGCAGAGCTGCACAGCTTCGCCGTGGGCATACAGGCGGAGCAACAGGGCGACGAGCGACGTGCCCAGGGTCTGTCCCAGCAGGCGTGCCGTGCCCAGCATGCCGCTGGCCCCTCCGCTGCGGTGTCGCGGTGCGGACGACACGATGGTGAAGTTGTTTGGCGTCTGGAACAGGCCGAACCCCAGTCCGCAGAGCACCAGCCGCCAGACGATGTTCCACTCCGGTGCATGGGGCGGAAGCCAGTAGAGGGCAAACAGCCCTCCGGAAAACACCAGCAGCCCGATGCCTCCCAGCAGTCCGGGGTGGAAACGTTCGACCAGCCGGCCGGCCAGGGGAGCGATGAGGATGGTGCTCACAGGCCAGGCTGTCAGCATCAGGCCGATGCCTGCGACCGAGTAGCCCAGGACGTCTTGCAGGAAGAAGGGGAGCGACACGAGTGCCAGCATCTGGGCCGTGAACGAAGTTATCGAAGTGCATAGCGACATGGAGAAGATGGGGATGCGCAGCAGGTCGACGGGGAAGAGCGGGGCTTCCATGTGGAGCTGCCGGCGGATAAAGAAGTAACCCACGACAAGCATCACTGCCACTTGGATGGCTATCAGCGTGCGGTTGGCGTCGTGGGCGATGCCTTCGAGCGAATAGATGAGCAGGCCGAAGGTCACGGCGTTGGCCAGGCTGCTCACTTTGTCAAACGTGTGTGTGCCTTCTTTGTGCGGATTGCCGGGGAGCAACTTATAGCCGATGACGAAGGCGGCGATGGCGAAAGGGATGTTGATGAGGAAAAGCCAGTGCCACGAGACGAACGTCAGGATGGCTCCTGCGACGGATGGTCCGGCTGTGGCCGACACGGCGACGACCATCGCATTGAGCGCCATGCCGCGTCCCAGGTGCTCCGGTGGATAGATGAGGCGGAGCAAGGCCGTGTTTACGCTCATGATGCAGGCCGCGCCCAGTCCTTGGATGACGCGCGTGATGATTAGCACCTTGAACGAACCGGCCATCGCGCATAGCAACGAACCCGCGGTGAACCCCGCAATGCCTGTGAGGAACACACGTTTGTAGCCGTAAAGGTCACCCAGCGAAGCGAACGACAGCAACGATATGGCCGTGACGAGCTGGTAGGCGTTGACCATCCAGATGGAGGAAGAAGGGGAGATGCCGAACTCGGCCGACAGCGTGGGGAGTGCCACGTTGATGATAGTCCCGTTGATGACCGACATGAGGATGGCCAGCATGATGGCGAATGCCGCCCAGTATTGTCGTGGCAGGGGGATGAGTCTGGCGAGTGAGAATTTCTGCATCATGTTGCAAAAGTAATCCGATTCAGCCTATCTGCCAGCATCCTTCACTGGCGCGGTGGGTTAAATATGTTCAAAAAAACGGCTCTATCGGGGAGGAGGAGAAAAATAATGCGCACGTGGCATCACTGCCCCATGCGCACTGTTACTTTTCACCCACCTAAAAGGGATAAGTAATAATTCCGTTTGTTCCGGAATTCCCTAGATAGAAATATAAGCTTAATGTTATAACTGATCCTTATGTAATGTATTTCTTTGTTTACGTCTCTATCTTTTTGACATTGCAAAGGTAGTTTTTCCGGTGTTCCTGGCTGTGTAGATTTGCGTTTCTCTTGTGTAAATTTGATGCTAAACGCATTTTTACACATGAAGTCTTCTTTTATCCACCTTTTTCCACTCGTTGCAGCCACTTCGGATAGGCCTCAAGGACTCGTTGCGGGGCGTTGGTGTACCAAGCATATCCTCCACGGCGTTCTTGTCCTACCTCTGACAGATCATTGCGTTTGATTCCGTCGCGGTCGCAGAAGAACGGTTTTCCTGTGTCCAAGTCATAGAAGCGCGCCCACAGCACATTGTCTGGAGACGACACGATGCGCACGTCGCGTTGAGGTGTGCCGGCATGGAGGCGTCGCACGCCGATGCCTTTCACTTCGTGCTCCTCAAACCACTTTACGGCTCCTTTCACTGCTGCGATGATTTCTTCAGACGGATGAGGCAGGGACATGAGCAGACTGACGATGGACGCTGACTCCGAGCCACTGAACGATACTAACTCGTAGGCGCGTGCCGGAGCAGGAGCGAAAGTCTTTTCGTCATGTTGTGCGCACCACACAGTGGGCTTCCCGTCGATGCGTATTTGGGTTTTCAGGATACAGTCGATACCTTTGTCGAAAGATTTTTGAGCCTGTTCCCGCAGGCTGTCGCTGAGTCGTAAGCTGTCGAAGGGTGAATCGTTCTCGCTCACTTCGCGGAGCAAACGAAGCACGTTCACCATGGCATTGTCGTTATAAGTAATGTGTGAAGAGTAGTGCGCCTTGCCCCGTGGCGGGTAGAACTGTGGCCAGCCGCCATTGTCATATTGGGCTTCGAATAAGTAGTGTAGTCCTTTCACGAAGGCGTCTTTGTAGCGCGCGTCTCCACAGCAGGCATAAACTCGTGCCAGGAAACGCATTTCCGTGGTCGTGGCGCCATTGTCGATGGTGGCGCCCACGCCTGTACGGCGCACTTTGGCAAGTTCGGCATCCGTGAGCAAGTGGTGATAGGGGATGTTTTTCTGCCATCCTCCGCAGTCCATTTGCCGTGCGAGCAGTTGGTCGGCAATGTTTCGTGCCTGTTCGCTATTGTACCATTCGGTCGGCATGTTGTTGGCGACTTTGCCCCATGACAGGTGTTTGACGTCTGTCTGGGCATGCGTGTCTGCTCCGGAAAACCAAGCGAACAGACACATCAGAAAAATGATTAATCGTGTTTTCATAAAGGGTTGAGTGTTTTTGCATATACAAAAATATATTAATATCCTCGAATCAAGGTGTAGATTTGAGTTTTTTTGGTGTAGTTTTGTGTCAAAACACATAAGATGTTCGGTAATGCTTTTTCTATGGCGGGTACGAAGGGCGCGCAGGCAAGTATTGAGTGCGTGAATGTCGTGCCAGACCGTATGGAAAGTGGAGAACAGTATATGCGATTCATCCATGAAACATACATTAAAGTTGTTGATTTGTTTGTTGGCAGTCTTTGTCCGTTTGTTGCCAGTCGCGTCACAGGGCACGTATGTCCCGACACTTTATAATACTTCAAACGGATTACCCCAGCAGACAATCAACGCGACCATACAAGACAAGCAAGGCTATATGTGGTTTGCCACCTCGAACGGGTTCAGCCGTTTCGATGGTGAGAAGTTTACCAATTATAATCTGGAGGACAGCGACAGCCTTGGGCTGGGAAACAATCTTATCACTGCGCTCCGCGAGGACAGCCATCGCTACATCTGGCTGACCAATGACAATCGCGTGACATTCCGTTTCAACCCTTACACCCGCCAGTTCCTGGAACTTCCGGATTCACTCGGACAAGTGGAGGCTGTCCAACTCATACCCAACGGCGACATCTGGCTCTATCTGGAGAAACGGGAACTCATTCGGGCGTACTATGATGAGGAAGAAGACTTGCATTATGAATCAGTCCTGTGCTATCCGCCGAACGACACGACTAAAATCGTGATGATATCCAATGACCGGGAAGGGCGGGTCTGGATATTGACCAGCAAGGAACTCCTCGACTACGACCATGAGAACAAAAAGCTGACGAAGCACCCGCTGGGCACGGATGCCCGCTACTTCAGCATGCGCAAGCGTCTGAATCTGTTTCAGATTGGAAGTGACCGAGGGCGGGTGTATATCTATCATAACAAAGAGGGGTATCATACGCTGATACAACTGCCTACGCAGGACAACGTGGTGCGTATCAAGGCTTATACGGACGTGAAGTCCATCTACATGACTGCGGCTGACGGGTTCTTCCTGCACGACATCGAGACCGGGGCTGTGCGCCAATATGCTGCCAACCAACCTGCGCCCTACAGACTGGAGAGCAATCGTATAGGGGATTGCTATGTGGACCAGGACAAAAACATCTGGGTGACCTATTTGGACAATTCCGTCATCACCTGCTTGGAAATAAACAAAAACAGCCAGCGCAAGTTTCATCTCCTGGACCGCCACCGACGGAACATCATGGCGCGTGACAAGATTTCCATCTTCGAAGACCGTAACCAGCGCATCTGGTTCTATGCACCCAATAAGGCGCTCAACTATTATGATATGGAGAATCACGAGCTGTTCCCTCTCATCCTGCCTTCCACCCAAAACATGCCGGACTTCACCGAACCCTCGAATCTCTACGTCGACAAGCAGCGCAACTTGTGGCTGGGGAAGGGAAACAAGGGTGTCCTGAAACTGACCTTCAAGAGCAACTATTTCAAGCTCGTCTCGCCAGACCCTTCCGACCTTTATAACAATGAGAACCGGACTACCGGCCTCTGCATAGACCGCTATGACCGGCTATGGATGGGGACGCGCGACAGCACCATCCACATCTTTGATGCACGCACGCATCGCTTCCTGGGTTATTTTTCCGACCGGGGAACCATCACGCCGCACAAGACTTACATAGGACAGGCAAACACCATCTTGCAGGACCATGAAGGGAACATCTGGATTGGCACAGAAGAGCGCGGACTCTTCAAGGCCACACCACAGAGTAAAGACCGCTACGCGCTCCAGCACTTCACGCACTGCGACGGAGACTCCTATTCGCTGAGCGACAATCATGTTTCGGTCGTGCTGGAAGACAGTTGCCACCATATATGGGTGGGTACGGCGAGAGGCGGGTTGAACTATGTGAACCGCGATTCGCAGGGAAAGACCGTGTTTTTCCATCGGGGAAACCGTCTGAAGCAATATCCCACCACACACCGTGAGATTCGCTGTCTGTGTGAAGACAGCCAGGGCTATGTCTGGGTGGCTTCCAAGCAAGGTGTGCTCCGTTTCCATCCGATGGTGAATGCGCCGGAGTCGGTCGTCTTCGAAGACCTCCACAGGCTCACCTCCGGAAAGGAGGCTTTCAACAGCAATGCTGTTCTGCACATTTTCAAGGACAGCCGCGGGACGCTCTATCTGGCCACCTTCGGCAAAGGGTTGTATCGCTCGGACAGCCGCTGTTTTAAGAACTACACCACCCGTGACGGTCTGCCCTCGGACATTATCTACACCATGCAGGAGGACAGCGAAGGCCACATCTGGCTGGCCACGGAAGTCGGCTTGTGTGAGTTTGACCCCGAAGCAGAGACCTTTGACACCTACGACAGCCGTTTCTTTTCCTCTGACCTCACCTTCTCGGATGACGATGCCGTCACGAATGGCGCGGACGAACTGCTCTTTGCCACCGACCGGGGCTTTCTGGCTTTCCGCCCGTCAGAAATCGAGAAGGAAATCTATAAGCCGAACATCGTGCTCACATCCTTTGAAGTCAAAGATCTGTCGCTGACTGACAAGGACGGGCTGTCCTATCGTTTTGACTCCGAGGAGGCCGTAGTGCTCGAGCACGACTGCAATTCCTTCACCTTGCGTTTCCGTGCTCTTGACATGAATTTTCCTGATAGGGTGCAGTATGCTTTCAAGCTGGAGGGCTTTGATGACTGGCATTATGTGGGCAACGATGCGAAAGCCATCTACACGAACATTCCCAGCGGCACATACACATTCCGCGTGCGGTCGACCAACAGCGACGGACGGTGGGTGGACAATGAGCGCACGCTCCGCATCCGTGTGCTGCCTTCTTTCCGGGAGTCGCCCGGAGGCATCGCCCTCTTCATCGCCCTCTTTCTGCTGGCGGTCTTCGTTGCGGCAGCCATCTTGCTGAAACTCTACAAGCTGAACCAGCGGGTGGAGATGGAGCAGAAGCTGGCTGATGTAAAGACAAACTTCTTCACCAACATCGTCCACGAGATGCGCACGCCTTTCACGCTCATCGTCTCCCCGCTGGAGAATGTGCTCGAACAGAAAGACCTTTCGCCCAAGGTGCGGCAAAATCTGGAAATCATGCAGACGAATGTCCGCCGTAGTATCCGTCTCATCAACCAGATACTTGACTTCCAGAAAATCACGAGCGACAAGATGCATCTGCGCGTACGGCGCGTGGAGCTGCGTTCCTTTTTCGAACAGTTGTTAGGCTCGTTCTCCGGGTTGGCCGAACAGGAACACACGAGTCTGGCCTTGCAGATGGAGGCACCTTCGCTGACCATCTGGGCTGATGAAGAGAAGCTGGAAAGCGTGTTCTTCAATTTGCTTTCGAATGCTTTCAAGTATTCCCCACAGGGCAAACAAATCACGGTCGAAGTCGCGGAAGAGGCCGACACCGTCGTCGTGCGCGTCGTCGACCAGGGATATGGCATTCCTGAAGACAAGCAGTCACACTTGTTCGGACGTTTCGAGTCATTCCTTCAGAAAAACGCTTCCCGCACACCGAGCACGGGCATCGGGCTTTCGCTCATCAAGGAACTCGTGGAGCTTCATCACGGGCATATCACGGTGAGCAGCAAGGTCGGGGCCGGCTCGGTCTTCACTGTCGAGCTGCCTAAGGGAGACCGTCATTTTGCAGCAGACACGGAGTTTATCCTGGATGACAGTGACAGTGCATCGTCGGACGGAGCAGCACCGGCTGTCGGCTTTGCCGCCGAGGACCGCCGTTCGTTGGTGCTCATTGTGGAGGACAATGCCGACCTGCGCCGCTTCCTGGAGTCGACTTTTGCGGCAGACTATCGGGTGGCGACGGCTGCCAACGGCGAAGAAGGTTTCCTTCAAGCCGTGAAGCACAATCCGGACCTCGTGATAAGCGACATCCGTATGCCTCTGGTGAGCGGGACGGAGATGGTCAGGATGCTCCGCAGCAATCCGGCCACAAGCCACATACCCGTCATCCTGCTCACGGGGGAAGCCTCGTTTGACGGCGAAATCGAGAGTCTCAATCTCGACGTGGAAGCCTACATTCCCAAGCCTTTCAGTTCGAAAGTGTTGCAGGCACAGGTGGGCAACATCCTCCGCCGCCGCGAGCAGTTGCGCCGGTTCTACCAGTCGCAGATTACCAGTCCCGACGCGGCAGCGCCTGCCAAGGACCAACCCGACGACGCTTTGCCGTCTGCCGAGCAGGCTTTCATCCATCGCCTGACCGACTTCATCAACGAACAACTCGGTTCGCCCGAACTGACTGTCGAGAGCCTGTCCCGGCGGATGGGCGTCAGCCGTTCGGTGCTGACTAAAAAGACGAAAGCACTTATCGGCATTTCGCCCGTCGAGCTTATCCGCGACTTCCGCCTGCGCCGTGCCGTCGCCCTTCTCGAAGCCGGCGGACGCACCATCACCGAAGTGGCCTTCCTCACGGGGTTCTACGATTCGCACTATTTCAGTAAATGCTTCAAGCAAGTCTACGGTGTCTCCCCGTCGGATTATTGCAAAAAGAAATAGACAAATCCATACATCCCGCACCCGCATCCCGTTTGCCCGTGCAGCTGCCTTAAGGCTGTCCGCGGGCGGACTGGTTTGCGCCCGTCCTTACCCTCCTTTTCGTCCTCTTCCGCCTTCCTTTCCGCTCCCGGGCGGAGTGTATGGGGTTGTCCTCACAGGTTGATTTACCATAGGAGCTGGGCTGTAAATAGTTGGTTGAATGTTAGTTCCTGCAATCTATAGATGCTTGTACTTGCTTTGTTGGGAAGATGGCAATCTTCAGGAACATATTTTATCAGAGTATGAATTGGCTTGTGCTGAAAAATGTGTACAATGTGATTTCTGGAGTTGGTGAATCTTTCGGTGGAAGACAGTGTTTGAACAATAAGATATAAAAGAGTATAAAGAAAGGCCGTAACTGAAGCAAGCAACTAGTGCACTTGCCGGGTTGCGGCCTTTTCTATATAGGTTTGGAGTTCGTTCAGAACATCTTCCTCACCCGTTCGATGCCTGCCACGAGTGCGTCGACTTCCTCCCGCGTGTTGTAGAAGCTGAAGGAGGCGCGCACTGTGCCTTCGATGCCCAGACGCTCCATGAGGGGCTGGGCACAGTGGTGGCCCGTGCGGACGGCGATGCCCAGGCGGTCGAGCAGTGTGCCGAGGTCAAAGTGGTGGATGTCGCCGACAAGGAAGGAGATGACGCTTCCCTTGTCCGGTGTCGTGCCGAAGATGCGCATCCCTTCGATGGCTTGCAGACGCTCCGTGGCGTAGCGGGTAAGTTCGTGCTCGTAAGCCTCGATGTCCTTCATGCCGAGGGCACTGACGTAGTCGAGTGCGGTGGCCAGGGCATGGGTGCCGATGTAGTCGGGCGTGCCGGCTTCGAACTTGTAGGGCAGTTCGTTGAACGTGGTGCGCTCGAAGCTCACGTGTTGTATCATCTCGCCTCCGCCCTGATAGGGAGGCAGGCGGTCGAGCCATTTCTCCTTGCCATAGAGCACGCCCACGCCCGTAGGCCCATAGACCTTGTGTCCGCTGAAAGCGTAGAAGTCTGCGTCGAGGGCCTGAACGTCGACGGCCATGTGCGGGACGGACTGTGCCCCGTCGACAAGGACGGGCACGCCGTGTGCATGTGCGGTGGCTATCATCTGCCGGACGGGGTTGACCGTGCCGAGCACATTTGACACATGGGCCACGCATACGAGCCGGGTGCGTTCGTTGAAGAGCCGTTCGTACTCGTCGGGCAGGAGACGTCCGTCGTCACTCATCGGGATGACGCGGATGACAATGCCCCGACGTTCGCGGAGCAGTTGCCAGGGGACGATGTTACTGTGGTGTTCCATCGTGGAGACGATGATTTCGTCGCCTTCCGTCATGCAGGCCTCTCCGAAGGATGAAGCCAGCAGGTTGATGCTTTCCGTCGTTCCGCGGGTGAAGACGATTTCGTTCGTCGAGCGGGCATTGATGAAGCGGCGCACGGTCTCCCTGGCAGCCTCGTGAAGCTCGGTGGCTTGCTGGGAGAGGAAGTGTACACCGCGGTGCACGTTGGCATTCACCGAGTAGTACTCCTCCGTGATGGCGTCGACCACGCAACGGGGCTTTTGGGTCGTGGCGGCATTGTCCAGATAGACAAGCGGGCGGCCATAGACCGTGCGGCCCAGGATGGGGAAGTCTTCGCGTATCTTTGTTATATTCATGATTCGTAGTTGTTTAGTCATGTTCCTATTTACAGATGGCGCAGCCTTGGCACTTGTTCAGTTCGCCGCGGAAGCGTTTCTCCACGAGCAGGTGCAGGCGGTCTCTCAGTGCGTCAAGGCGTATCTCGTCCACCACTTCGTTGACAAAGGCAAACATGAGCAGCAGACGGGCTTCCTTCTCGCTGATGCCGCGTTGGCGCATGTAGAAGAGGGCGTTTTCGTCGAGTTGGCCGACGGTCGCCCCGTGTCCGCACTTCACGTCGTCAGCATAGATTTCCAGTTGGGGCTGGGTGTACATGCGTGCTTCGCGGGTCAGACAGAGGTTGCGGTTGGTCTGTTGGGAGGAGGTGTGCTGAGCGCCTTCTCGGACGAGCACCTTACCGGCGAAAGCTCCCACGGCACTGTCGTCGAGCACGTACTTGTAGAGTTCCGTGCTGGTGCAGTCACTGGTGCGGTGGTCGATGAAGGTGTTGTTGTCCACATGCTGCTGTTTGTCCCCGATGGCCATGCCCAGCATCTTGATTTCGGCCCCTCTTCCGTCGAGGACCACTTCAGTCGTGTTGCGGGTTTGTCCGTTGTGGAGGGTCATGCCGTTGAGCAAGACGTTGCTGCCGGCTTTCTGATGTACGTAGAGATTGCTGAAACGCACGGTGTTGTTGTGTGTCTCCTCGAGTTCGTAGAAGTCGAATGTGGCATTCTCTCCGACGAATACTTCGATGACCTGGGTGACGAGGAACTTCACGCGGTCGATGGCATGGTCGCAGGCCAGCAGCCGTGCTTGTGCGCCATCTTCCACGATGACGAGCACGCGGCGGTTGAGCATGAAGTCGACGCTTGAGCGCAGGAGGTTTATCACTTGGATGGGCCGTTCCACGACGATGCCCTTCGGGACGTAGAGCACGAACCCATCCTGTGCCAGCATGGTGTTGAGTGCTGTGACGGCGTCTTTCGACGTGTCGGCCAGCCGGCCGTAATGGCGTGCGGCCAGTTCCGGACGGAGGGTTGAAAACTCTTTCAGACTGCCGGCCCAGACGCCTTCAGGCAGGGAAGCCTTGGGTTGCTCGTGTGCGTCGAAACAGTCATTGAGCATGACGTAGAGCGAAGTGCTGAGATTGGGCACGTCGCACTTGAACACTTCACTGGTGTCGACGGGGATGTCGAGACGGTTCAGGTTGAGTCCGTAATCGGGTGCGAACAGTTCGTCCACGTCGGTGTACTTGTACTTCTCCACCTTGCGGTTCGGGAAACCCAACCGCTGGAAGTCGGCGAAGGCTTGTGCCCTGGGGGTGTTCATCACCTCCGAACTGTGGGCGGCAATCATTCCCTCGCACTGGCGGTACAGGTCGATATATTGTTGTTCTGCTTTCATTTCTTTCTGGTGCTTATGTTTGCTATTTTTCAGACGCGGATTGCGCGGATGACGCGGATTTTATTTTTTATCTCCGCTGATTTTCCGCAAGCGTTCCCGGTAATAGTTTGAGAAGACTTTTCGGATGATTTCAGGTTTAGGCCCGAAGTTCATCAGCAGACCGACTTCAATGTCTGTAGCCTTCAGGTAATTGACCAGTTGTAACTCGTGGCTGTCATTGAGGTTGGAAACAGCCTTGAGTTCCAAAATAATCGAATCGTAGGCTATGATGTCGGCTTCGTAATACCCCACGGCTTTACCTTTATAATATACATCAATCTTCGGATGCGCAGTGCAGGGGATTCCTCTGTCCTGCAATTCTCGGTAAAGAGCGTTCTGATAGACATTCTCAATGAAGCCATATCCCAGCTCGTTATATACTTCATAAAAAGCATTGATGATGGCTGATGTCTTTTCTGCTTGAGAAAGTTTGCTGTCCATAAAATCCGCGTCATCCGCGCAATCCGCGTCTGGAAAATAAGTTGTTGTTTACTGTTCTCCTAATTCGGCTTTAATCCAATCGTAGCCGCGTTCCTCCAGTTCAAGGGCCAGTTCCGGACCGGCAGTCTTGACGATGCGGCCTTTGTAGAGGACATGGACGATGTCGGGCTTGATGTAGTCGAGCAGGCGTTGGTAGTGAGTGATGACAATGCACGATGTCTCGGGCGTCTTCAGCTTGTTCACGCCTTCAGCCACGATGCGCAGGGCGTCGATGTCGAGGCCGGAGTCCGTCTCGTCGAGGATGCTGAGCTTCGGTTCGAGCATGGCCATCTGGAATATCTCGTTGCGCTTTTTCTCACCGCCTGAGAAACCTTCGTTCACGGAACGGTTGGCCAGCTTGTTGTCCAGCTCCACGACGGCACGTTTCTCTCGCATCAGTTTCAGGAATTCGCTCGCGCTGAGCGGTTCCAGACCGAGGTATTTGCGCTTCTCGTTGACGGCCGTGCGCATGAAGTTGACCATGCTCACGCCTGGGATTTCCACGGGGTATTGGAAGGAGAGGAACAGTCCTTCGTGGCTGCGGTCTTCGGGGCTGAGGGCCAGGAGGTCCTTGCCGTTGAATGTCACGGAGCCTTTGGTCACTTCGTAGGCCGGATGTCCCACGAGGACATTGCTCAGCGTGCTCTTGCCTGAGCCGTTGGGGCCCATGATGGCATGCACCTCGCCGGTCTTCACCGTGAGGTTGATGCCTTTTAATATCTCTTTGCCATTGATGGTGGCATGCAAATCTTTTATTTCTAACATAATCGTAAATGTTTTTTTGTTTATGAATATTCGGTCCGGCGTGGCTTCGTGCAGGCTGTGGAGGCCGGCTGACGACGCCTTCCTTTCCGTCTTTGTCCTTCCGTCTTTCCGCTTCCGCACGCCCTTACGGGTAAGTCGGGGCGGGTTCTATGCGGTCGTCGGGAAGGTCTTGTTTGGTATTCGTCAGCCCACGCTTCCCTCCAGCGAGATGGCCAGAAGCTTCTGGGCTTCAACGGCAAACTCCATCGGGAGCTTGTTGATGACTTCCTTGGCATAGCCGTTGACGATGAGGCCCACGGCATCTTCTGTCGGGATGCCGCGCTGGTTGCAGTAGAAGAGCTGGTCTTCCGAAATTTTGGAAGTCGTCGCTTCGTGTTCGACCACTGCCGTCTCGTTGTGGATGTCCATGTAGGGGAATGTGTGCGCGCCGCATTTGTCGCCCAGCAGCAGGGAGTCGCACTGGCTGTAGTTGCGTGCCCCGTCGGCCTTGGCCGCCACGCGCACCAGTCCGCGGTAGGAGTTCTGGCTGCGTCCGGCAGAGATACCCTTGCTGATGATGGTGCTTCGGGTGTTTCGTCCGAGGTGAATCATCTTCGTGCCCGTGTCGGCCTGCTGGAAGTGGTTCGTCACGGCGACGGAGTAGAATTCCGCCTGCGAGTTGTCGCCCGTGAGGATGCAGCTCGGGTATTTCCACGTGATGGCTGAGCCGGTCTCCACCTGTGTCCAGGAGAGTTTGCTGTCCACACCCTTGCAGTTGCCGCGTTTGGTCACGAAGTTGTAGACGCCTCCGCGGCCTTCGGCATCGCCGGGATACCAGTTTTGTACGGTGCTGTATTTCACTTCGGCACGGTCCATGACCACGATTTCCACGATGGCGGCGTGGAGCTGGTTCTCATCGCGCATCGGGGCTGTGCAACCTTCAAGGTAGGACACGTAGCTGTCATCGTCGGCCACGATGAGCGTGCGTTCGAACTGGCCGGTGCCTGAGGCGTTGATGCGGAAATAGGTCGACAGCTCCATCGGGCATCTCACGCCTTTGGGGATGTAAACGAACGAGCCGTCGGAGAATACGGCCGAGTTGAGCGCGGCAAAGAAGTTGTCACGATAGGGGACCACGGAGCCGAGGTATTTCCTCACCAGGTCGGGGTGTTCGCGCACTGCTTCGCTGATGGAGCAGAAGATGATGCCCTTCTCGATGAGTGCCTCCTTGTAGGTGGTCTTCACGGAGACGGAGTCCATCACGGCATCCACGGCCACGCCGCTGAGTGCCATTTGCTCTTCCAGGGGAATGCCCAGCTTGTTGAACGTCTTCACGAGTTCGGGGTCGACTTCGTCCATGCTTTTGGGCCCTTCTTTTTTTGTCTTGGGGGCAGCGTAGTAGGAGATGGCCTGGAAGTCGATGTCGGGGATGTCCAGATGTGCCCAATGGGGCATTTCCAGGGTCTGCCAGTGGCGGAACGCGTTCAATCGGAACTCCAGCAGCCATTCCGGCTCGCCTTTTTTCTCGGAAATGAGCCGCACGATGTCCTCATTGAGTCCCCGCTCGATGATTTCAGTGTGGATGTCGGTCGTGAAGCCATACTTGTACTTCTCGGCGGCCAATTCCTTCATCAGTTTATTTGGTTCGTCTTGCATAGTGTTTTTACTTGATTAATTGTTCTGTTACTTCTTTGATGGCCGGGAAGAACATACCGGCTGTTTCTTCGACAGGATGGTAGAACACGGATTCCTGCTTGACTTGCTGTGAGAGGAGCTTTTCTTCCGGGTCGATGTATTCGATCACCTTGATGAGAATGCCGAGGAACAGCAGGTGGAGTGCTATTCCGGCGATGCCCCCCAACAGGCGGTTGACAGCTCCCAGATGGATGATTTCCAAGGCGCGTGTCAGGGCGGTGCCTGCCAGCATCAGCAGTGCAGGAATGATGGCCCAGATGATGATGAATGAGATGATTTGTGCCACGGAGACGGATGTGCCGATGTGGGGAGCTAGTTGTTCGCCCACCATGGTGTAGAGGGCGCGTGCCACCAGCAGTCCGGCCACCAGGCCGATGAGTGTGCAGGCTTGTTTGATGAAGCCTTTTGTCAGTCCTGAGACAAGTCCGATTCCCAATATGACCAAGATGAATATGTCGATTGCTGTCATATCTATTAAATCCTGTTTTTAAACACAATGTGCCAATCACACAAATCTGTTCGAATTGGTAATTGGCACATTGTTATGGTGTCAAGAGATGCTGTGCGGGGAAGAGGCCGCGGGGAAGTTTGTTCCCGCTTGCGGCCGTGTGTCGCCCCGGCTGTTGTATCTCTTACAAAGTCTGTTTCACTTCCACTTCCTGGAAGGTCTCGATGATGTCGCCCACTTTGATGTCGTTGTAGTTCGTCAGGCTGATACCGCATTCGAAGTTGACGGGCACCTCCTTCACGTCGTCCTTGAAACGTTTCAGGGCGTTGATGGAGCCGGTGAAGATGACGATGCCGTCGCGTATCAACCGGGCTTTGTCTGTGCGTTTCACCTTGCCTTCACGTACCCAGGCTCCGGCTACAGTGCCGACCTTGGTAATCTTGAAGACTTCGCGCACTTCGATGGTGGCGGTGACTTCTTCCTTCACTTTCGGTGCCAACATGCCTTCCATAGCTGCCTTCACGTCCTCGATCGCATCGTAGATGATGGAGTAGAGGCGGATGTCCACGCCGTCTTGCTCGGCCAGCTTGCGCGCTGATTGTGACGGGCGCACTTGGAAGCCGATGATGATGGCGTCGGAGGCGGCAGCCAGGCTGACGTCGGATTCGGAGATTTGTCCCACAGCCTTGTGGATGACATTCACCTGGATTTGCTCGGTCGAGAGCTTGATGAGCGAGTCGCTCAAGGCCTCGATGGAGCCGTCCACGTCGCCCTTGACGATGACGTTCAACTCGTGGAAGTCGCCCAGTGCCAAACGGCGGCCCACTTCGTCGAGCGTAAGCATCTTCTGTGCACGCAGACCTTGTTCGCGTTGCAGCTGCTCGCGTTTGTTGGCAATCTCTCGGGCCTCCTGCTCGGTCTCGATGACATGGAATGTGTCTCCGGCCGTCGGTGCGCCGTTGAGTCCCAGGATAAGGGCCGGTTCGGATGGTCCGGCTTCCTTGATGCGTTGGTTGCGTTCGTTGAACATGGCTTTTATCTTGCCATAATTGGTTCCGGCCAGGACGATGTCGCCCACTTTCAGTGTGCCGTTGGCCACAAGTACGGTTGCCACATAGCCACGTCCCTTGTCGAGTGTCGATTCGATGATGGAGCCTGTCGCGCGGCGGTTGGGATTGGCCTTCAAGTCGAGCAACTCGGCTTCGAGCAACACTTTTTCAAGCAGGTCGTTCACGCCGATGCCTTTTTTGGCCGAGATGTCTTGTGACTGGTATTTTCCTCCCCACTCTTCGACGAGAAAGTTCATGTTGGCCAGCTCTTCCTTGATTTTGTCAGGGTTGGCGGCCGGTTTATCAATCTTGTTGATGGCAAAGACGATGGGCACGCCGGCAGCCATGGCATGGTTGATGGCTTCTTTGGTCTGTGGCATCACATTGTCGTCGGCTGCCACGATGATGATGGCGATGTCCGTCACTTTTGCACCGCGGGCACGCATGGCAGTGAAGGCCTCGTGTCCCGGAGTGTCGAGGAAGGTGATGCGGCGTCCGTCTTCGAGCTTCACGTTGTAGGCTCCGATGTGTTGCGTGATGCCGCCGGCTTCTCCTGCGATAACGTTTGATTTGCGGATGTAGTCGAGCAGTGAAGTCTTTCCGTGGTCGACATGGCCCATGACGGTTACGATGGGGGCACGCGGCACGAGGTCTTCGTCGCGGTCTTTTTCCTCCACGACGGCTTGTGCCACTTCTGCACTCACGTATTCGGTCTGGAAGCCGAATTCTTCAGCTACAAGATTGATGGTTTCGGCGTCAAGGCGTTGGTTGATGGACACCATGATGCCGACGCTCATGCAGGTTCCGATGACTTGTGTCACGGGGACGTTCATCATGTTTGCCAGTTCGTTGGCTGTCACAAACTCTGTCAGCTTCAATACCTTGCTTTCTGCCATTTCCTGGTCTTCCAGTTCTTGCTGGCGGTTGATGGCGTTTTCACGCTTTTCTTTGCGGTATTTGGATGCTTTGGTCTTGCCCTTGTTGGTCAGGCGTGCCAGTGTTTCTTTCACTTGCTTGGCCACATCTTCGTCGCTCACTTCCGGTTTGGCGAATGATGTTTTCTTGTTTCGGTCGCGGTCTTTGCCATGGCGGTCTTTAGGCTTGTCTCCACCTTTGCCGCTGCGGGCTGACTGTTGCTCTACGGCATTGATGTCCACCTTTTCCTTGTTGATACGGCTACGCTTTTTCTTTTTCTTGCCATCTTCGTCGGCTTCGCCTTTTTCGTTGCGGCTGGCCTTGTCGTCCACTTTGCGGATTTCCTTGATGATGGCATCCTTCATCTGCTTTTTCTGTTCTTGGCGTAGCTTCTCTTTTTCCTCGCGTTCCTTCCGACGCTCTTCCTTCGACTTCTTCTTGGGGCGTGTCGATTGGTTCAGTGCGTCCAAGTCAATCTGGCCGATGACGTTAATCTTTGAGACAAACTCAGTCGGACGGATTTTGAATATGCTCTCGTCCTTCTGTTCCTCTTCTTTCTTTTCTTCCACGTTGTTGTTTTCAGTCACCTCTGTTGTTGTTTCTTGGGCAGGAACTTCTTCCTTTGGAAGAGTCGGAGTCGGTTGCGGTTCTGTGGCGACCGTTTCGTTTTTCAGTTCTGCGACCGGGGTCTTCTCTTCTTGTTTTGTTGGTTGAGGGGCAGGTTGTTGTTCCTCGCTTTGGGGGGGTATGTTTTTCTCTTCTTTGGGTGTTTCGGCGACGGGCGCGGGTTCCGGTTTCTTGCGTCGGTTCAGTGCGTCCAAATCTATTTTCCCTACGGGCTTGAATTTCGGGCGTGCGTCTTCCGGGATGACAGTCTTGATGACATCATCCTTCGCCTTGGATTCTTTCTTTGTCTCGTCGAAGTCGTTGATGGAGATGGAAGTCCGGTTGCGCTCTTTGTTCTGCCTTTCCTGGCTGAACTTTTCGGATTCGATGCGCAGATTCTTGTCCTTGCGGAATTCCTTTACCAGCAAGTCGTATTGCTCTTCGGTGATTTGGGTATTGGGGTTTGCCGTAATCTCAAACCCCTTCTTCTGCAAGAACTCAACGACAGTCGTCAGTCCTACGTTTAAATCTCTTGTTACTTTATTTAGTCTTATAGTCATACGTTTTTATTAATCCTCAAATTCTGCCTTTAAAATTCTCAAAACATCGTCCACCGTGTTTTCTTCCAGGTCGGCTTTCTCAATCAGCATTTCGCGTGGAGCATTGAGCACGCCTTTGGCCGTGTCGATGCCGATACCCTTGATGGCGTTGATGACCCATTCGTCGATTTCGTCCTTGAATTCATCAAGGTAAATGTCTTCGTCTTCGGGGGTGTCGTCCAATTCGCGGTAGACGTCAATCGTATATTCGGTAAGCATGCTGGCAAGTTTGATGTTCATGCCGCCTTTACCGATTGCCAAAGAAACCTCCTCCGGCTTGAGGAACACTTCTGCTTTCTTGTTCTCCTCGTCCAGACGGATGGACGATACGGTTGCCGGACTCAATGCGCGTTGGATGAAGAGCGAGATGTTTGACGTGTAGTTGATGACGTCGATGTTCTCATTGCGCAGCTCGCGCACGATGCCGTGGATACGCGAACCCTTCACGCCGACGCAGGCGCCTACGGGGTCGATGCGGTCGTCATAGGATTCGACGGCGATTTTGGCGCGTTCGCCGGGGATGCGGGCAATGCGCTTGATGGTGATGAGTCCGTCGTTGATTTCGGGCACTTCCATCTCGAACAAGCGTTGCAAGAACACAGGCGAGGTGCGGCTCAGGATGATTTTCGGGTTGTTGTTCGTGTTGTCCACCCGGGCCACCACGGCACGCACGGTTTCTCCTTTGCGGTAGAAGTCGCTGGGGATTTGCTCGCTTTTGGGCAGCAGCAACTCGTTGCCCTCGTCGTCGAGCAGCAGCATCTCTTTCTTCCATATCTGGTAGACCTCTGCGTTGACCACTTGGCCCACCTTATCTATATATTTATTGTACAGGCTGTCTTTCTCCAGTTCCAGAATCTTGGAAGCCAGTGTCTGGCGCAAGTTCAGGATGGCACGTCGGCCGAAGTTGGCGAAGATGACTTCGTCCGTCACTTCCTCGCCGATCTCGTAGGAAGCATCGATTTTGCGAGCCTCGGTAAGCGAGATTTGCATGTTGGGGTTGGTCAGGTCCTCGTCGGCGACCACTTCGCGGTTGCGCCAGATTTCGAAGTCACCCTTGTCGGGGTTTACAATCACGTCATAGTTCTCATCTGTGCCAAACATTTTGGCAATCACGCTGCGGAAGCTTTCTTCCAGGACGCTTACCATCGTGGTGCGGTCGATGTTCTTCAGTTCCTTGAACTCCGCAAATGTATCAATCAAGCTGATTGTTTCCTCTTTCTTGGCCATATATATCCTTGTGTTTTATTTAAAACTAATTAAGTATTTCGTGTATTTTACATCTTCATAGGTGAATGCGCGGTCTTCCTCCACGACCTTGGGACGCTTGGAGCCTTCCACCTTGATGCGTCGGGGCACAGTCAGCACGAAGCCCTGTTCGTCGGCGTCCTTCAGCACGCCGCACAGCTTTTCGCCTTCGCGTGTGAGCGTCTCCACCTCCATGCCGATGTGGTTGATGTATTGTTGGAGCACTTTGAAGGGTTGCCCGATGCCCGCCGAGCCCACTTCGAGCTCGAAGTCTTCTTCTTCACGGTTTAGCCGCGACTCGATGAAGCGGCTCAGTTCCACACAGTCTTCGATCCACACGCCTTCGGCATGGTCGATTTCCACTACGATTTTGTCATCCGGGCTCACGGTCACTTCGACCAGAAAGTAGTCTTTTCCTTCGAGCCACTCTTCCACGATGTTCTGAACAACGTTTCTGTCAATCATTCAATTCTCTTTTTTAGCAATAAAAAAGGAGCTTTCATCAAGCCCCTCACGTCTTCATCTTTATCCGTTTGCAAAGATAGGTATAAAAGCCGCGGTTTCCAAAGGTTTACGAAATATTATTTGTAATTTATCCACTTTTTCACAAAGTGATGGCCGAAGGGCGGGGTGCTGGAAGGCGGATGGCTTGTGTGTCCGGCTTGGGAGCGTGCATCGGAGAGGCTGGCCGGGATGCACGGTCCGTGCCGGAGCTGTCCGGAAAAGATTCCCGGCATGGTAAGCACGACAGCACAAACGTGCTTGCATGCCGGGAATAAACAGGGCCTGTATCGGATAGTCAGTCCTTCCCTTTGCAGATGCGGCCGCTGCTTCCGTTCCCCAACAGGATGTAGAGCAATGCGCCGGGAATGTGCAGACAGACGATGATAATGGCCCATGTCCATTTCTGACTCGTGCTCAACGTCTTATCCTGATAGACCAGCATGAGTGTGTAAATGACGAAGGAAACGCCGGCGGCTATAACCAACCAGACAATCCATGTGAATAAAGAGTACGCGAATGAGTCAGTAAGCAGATTCATAAGGATAAAATGGGGGAGATTTGATATGAGAGTACAGAGGTTAGTATGTGGCAATCCTGGTGGTATAACCATCTTCTATAGCCGTAGAGCCGATTTTAAAGTTAAAGCCGGCATCCAGATATTTTGGGAGGACGTCATGCATCACTTAGGTAATAAACAGGTAATTTCATACTACACTTTTTAATAAATCATTCAATCCTTTGATAAACTCGTGGTCGAGAATCGATTCTCTCTACTAATTAGTATATATAAATATAAGGATTATCAGCCACTTATGCAAGAGGCAGATGGTGTCTGCGGCTTCGGCAGGCAGCCTTGTTTGCCGAGGCTATCAAAACATTTTCATGGGAAGCAGTCGGTGAAATGAGGACAAAGGATGGCGTTTCCCTAGGATGAATTTGCAGGTATGTTATTGTCTTCCTCCCTTTTCTTTAACGGCGTTGGAAGTCTTATGGCAGAGCGATGTGCAAGCCTGTTCCTATTTGTAAATAGAAAGAAACAAAGCCTACAAAGAGAGTGGAAAGGATGAAAGATTTTTATACAGGATTAATATAAGTTAAAAGTCGGAGCTTGATGTGCCTTCTTACAGAAGTTGTCGAAGTCCGATGACGACATACGTCAACGTGTAGCCCAGGCAGGACAGAATCAGGATGACGAGACAGGCACAGTGGTTTCGTGAAAGTTGCCGACGGTCAGCTTTCAGTTTTTTGAACGTGTAGCTTGCGCTCAGGAGGGCTCCTGCGACGAGGAGGGCATAGATGATGGTGCCCACGATGCTGAAGATGACGGATTGGTTTTGAAGGATGTTGGTTAAGAAGAAAATCCAAAGCAGGCTTTCCAGCCATGCCTGGCGGATATTTGATTGGGCGATGCTTGTCATGCTTACGTGTGTTTTTTTGAGTAAGGCAAATGTAAGGAGATTCGAGGAAGGAAGCAAGTTGAAGTAAGTTTTTTTTAAGCATGTCAAGAATCGGGACGAAATCTGTGTCCGGACCATGTTTTCTTGTATGGTTGCTGGGCAGGTCTTGAGGTGTGGCCTTCAGATTTTGGTTTTGCTTGGGGCTGAAATGAAAAAGATGAACAGGGAGTCGATGGTTTCCGCCCCGTGTCCTTCGTCATAGAAAGACCGTCGTGCGCCGAGTTAACTCCGCGCAAGTCTACCCTCCTTTCCGTCCGACCACGGATAGGAGTCGGCACACGGGCGGAATACTATCCGTGGCCGGACGGAGAGAATAGGAGATAATTCCAAAATGCAATGCGTTGATTTATATTAAGATGTGGCGTTTGCTGACAGGGGCTGTCCATGCTCTCTGCCGGCCTCGTCTGCCATCCGGTTTCTTTATTTTGGGACAATGGAAAAATATTGTCACTGCAATGCGGCAAAGGGCGGGCAGACTCCGCCCTTCCCCACATGCAGTTTTTTCATTTTGTAGCGACAGCCTTTGCCGTGACGCTGTCGGCCGGGGCAGACAGTATTTTCCGGTATTCGGTCGGGGAGGTCAGGATGCTGACAGCCTTGTCCACGTCGTTGTCGTCCTTGAGTTGCTGGATGATGGCACCGCGCTGGTAGTAGTAGCGTGTGACGATTTCGTTGGCGATGAGCATCTTGATGTCCTTGGCGAAGTGGTCGAGGTCACGGTCGAGGTTGTGGGTGAGCTTCTTTTCCAAGGCTTCAAACTCAGCCTTGGCGTCGTCGGTGTATCCTTCCACGTCGGCTATCTCCTTGAGTGCCTTGAGTGCCTTTTCGCTCTCGCGGTCATACTTGAAGTCGGCTTTCTTCACGCGGGCTTTGAAGTCGGCGTAGTCCGCGTCGGTCACTTCGAAGTCTTCGGGTGACGGGATGGTGGGATGTGCGAGGCAGTAGTCCGTGGCATAGTCGAAGAGCACGTCGTCGTTGGCCAGGTAGAAGAGCATCGTGGGCAGTTTGGGGTCTTCCACTGTCACGTCGGGCGTCACGCCTCCACCATCGCGCACGGGGCGTCCACCGGCTGTGTGAAACACGTGGGTCAGGCTGTCGGGGATGCGCTCTGCCTTGCCGTCGGCCGTGCGTTGCTGGTAGTTGATGGCCTGTACGCAGCGTCCGCTGGGGATGTAGTATTTCGAGGTGGTCACTTTCAGGCTTCCGCCGTAGGGCAAGTCGCGGATGACTTGTACGAGGCCTTTGCCGAAGGTGCGTTCGCCGATGATGACAGCACGGTCGAGGTCTTGCAGCGAGCCGGCCACGATTTCAGAGGCTGAGGCTGAATTTTCATTGACCAGGACGGCGATGGGGATGTCGAGGTCGAGCGGTTCTTTGCCGGTCTTGCTGACAGAGGATGCCTGTTTGAGCTTGCCTTTGGTCGACACGACTTCTGTACCTTTGGGGATGAACATGCTGAGCAGGTCGACTGCCTCGTTCATCAGTCCGCCGGGATTGCCGCGCAGGTCGAGCACGAGGGCGCGGGCTCCTTGTTCTTTCAGTTCGATGAAGGCCCGGCGCACGTCACGCGAACATCCGTCGAAGAAACTGCTGAGCACGATGTAGCCTACATGGCCCTTCAGCATGCCGTAGTAGGGGACGGCAGGTGTCTGCACATTCTCGCGTGTCACTTTGACGGTCTGTGGTTCGGCCAGTCCGGGACGTTCGTATTTCAGCATGAAGCTGGTGCCCGGTTCGCCGCGCAGGCGGTCGCTCACCTGCTGGGTGGTCATTCCGGTGAGGTCTTCTCCGTCGATTTCCAGGAGGACGTCGCCCGGCTTCAGGCCGGCTTTCTGTGCGGCCATGCCTTCATAGGGGGCGTCGATGACGACGTGGTTTTTCCCCTTGTGGAATCGGATGATGGAGCCGATGCCGGCAAACTTTCCGGTGGTCATCATCTTGAGTTCCTCGTTTTTGCTTTCGGGGTAGTAGACGGTGTAGGGGTCGAGTTGGGAGAGCATGTAGTTAATGCCCGCTTCGATGGACTTTTCCGGGTCGACAGTGTCCACATAGCAGATGTCGAGTTCGCGGAACACGGAGTTGAAGATGTTCAGGTTCTTGGAGATTTCGAAGTTGCGCGTGTCGCGCTTGAATCCGAAAAACGTGCCCACGGCGATGAGAAGTCCGCACAGCACAAGCAGTTTCCGATGGGTCAGTTTCATACTAGAAGGTTTTGTTTCGATGTAGATACGGCTACAAATGTAGGGCTGATGTGTCCTATTCCGATAAGATGGCTTTAATATTTAACTTTATTTCGTCCCAGACCTCAGGTTCGAGCTTGGTGCCGACCACTTGGATGATGTTGCCGGAGAGTTCGGCGCCGATGCGTCCGCATGTCTCGAGTGAGCATCCTCTCACGTGCCCATAGAGGAATCCGGCAGCGAAATAGTCTCCGGCTGCGTTGGTGTCGATGACGTGCACGTCTTTGGCCGGCACGTGTACTTGTTCGTAGCCCTGGCGGATGTATGCTCCACGTGCTCCCACCTTCACGACGGCTACTTCGCAGCGTCGGGCCAGATCAGCCACAGCGTCCTGTTCGGGCAGTTGGGTGAAGGCGTATGCTTCGTCTTCGTTGGCGAACACGATGTCGACGTATCGGTCCACGATGTGTTGCAGGAAGTCACGGTCATGTTCCACGATGTTGTAGCTGGCCATGTCGAGGCAGATTCTCATGCCAGCAGCTTTCCCGATTTCCAGGATGCGGCTTATCAGGCTGTGGTCTTGCACCAGGTAGCCTTCGACGAATAGGATGTCGTAGCCTTTGAATATGTCGTCAGTCAGGTCTTCAGGCTTCATGTTGCCGGCAGCTCCCAGGCAGGTGCCGAAAGTCCGTTGTCCGTCGGGGGTGATGAAGGTGGAGGCCACGCCTGTCGGCAGGTCGCATTCCTGTAGGCGGACGTCGGCTCCCGCTTCGATGAAGCTTTGCTTGAACAGTGTGCCGAAGCGGTCGCGGCCGATCATGCCCACGACTCCGGGCTTCATGTCGAGTTGTGCCAGTGCCATCATCGTGTTGCATGCGGCGCCTCCTGTCGTGATGCGGCGTGGTGTGTTTGCAAATTTTTCGTTGATTGATGCGAGCATGTCAGGTCCAATCAGTTGCATGCCTCCTTTGTAGAGCCCTATTTCTTTTAATATGCTCTCGTTGTCGACCAGGGCCAGAGCATCGACTAAAGCATTTCCTATTCCTATAATTTTATCCATAAATGAAATTTTTCTTGCAAAGATATTGCATATTTCAATATAAGCCATTACCTTTGCAACGCATTTCCAAAAAACCTGCTTCAGTAGCTCAGTTGGTTAGAGCACCTGACTGTTAATCAGGGGGTCGTTGGTTCAAGCCCATCCTGAAGCGCAAGATTGCTTCAATAGCTCAGTTGGTTAGAGCACCTGACTGTTAATCAGGGGGTCGTTGGTTCAAGCCCATCTTGAAGCGCCTGAAGGCCTGCAACAGCAGGCCTTTTTTATGTCCGTCCTTTTGGCAGGAACAAAAAAAGGACGCGCCTTTGTAGAGTTGCGCGTCCTTTCCAAGTCATATATTTATTCTTCTACTTCCTTGAAGTCTTCTTTTCCGACTCCGCAAACCGGGCAAACCCAGTCGTCAGGTAAGTCCTCGAATGCTGTGCCTGGAGCTATACCGCCTTCAGGGTCGCCAATTTCAGGGTCATAGACCCAATCGCATACTGTGCAGATGTACTTTTTCATAAGTTAACGTCTTAAGTGTTTGTAATCGTTTTGATAATTGTGTAATACAAAGGAAGCAAATAGTTTCGATAGGTGCTTATCTTGTTAACAAGATTTTGGAAAGTTCGTCCATTCCTTCGGATGCTCCTTTGCTGATGGTATGCACTGGCGACGCGCTACGGACTGGAACGGCTTTAGGGTCAATGACATACACGGGCGTGCCCGGGCGAATGTAACTGATGAGTCCGGCTGCGGGATAGACTTGCATGGATGTGCCGATGATGATGAATATGTCGGCTGTGGCTGCTTCACGCACGGCATCTTCAAATTTAGGGACTGCCTCGCCGAACCAGACGATGTAGGGACGTAGTTGTGAACCATCGGCGGCTTTGTCGCCTAAATGAATGTCCGGATGCTCGGGCGTGAGCTCGCAGATGCAGGCCGGGTCGTTCGGGTCGCGGCTGGATGTGGCCTTCATCAGTTCGCCGTGCAGGTGGATGACGTGTGAACTTCCGGCACGTTCGTGCAGGTTGTCCACGTTTTGTGTCACGACGGTGACTTCAAAATCTTCCTCCAGTTTGGCCACCATGAGATGGCCGTGGTTGGGCGTGGTATGAAGCAGTTCCTTGCGCCGCGCGTTGTAGAAGTCGAGCACGAGCCGCGGGTTTTCCTCATACCCTTCGATGCTTGCCACCTGCTGGACCGGATAGTTTTCCCATAACCCGCCGGCGTCGCGGAAGGTCTTGATACCGCTTTCCGCGCTCATGCCGGCTCCTGTGAGTATAACGATTTTCTGCTTTTTCATTGTCGTTCCTCCTCTTATTTTAAGACTTTAAGGCAAATTTATGAAAAAAACGACAGTGTGTGCCACATTCCCTGCAAATATTCAGCTACCTTTGCAGCGTTTCGAATAGAATATAGAATCACCAATATTAATTAAGTATCTTAAAGATGGATAAATTCAGCTACTCCATAGGTTTGGGCATCGGACAGAACCTCCGCGGCATGGGGACCAATGACTTGAACGTGGAAGACTTTGCACAAGCCGTCAAGGATGTGCTTACAGGAGCGACTCCGGCTATCTCGCACACGGAGGCCCGCCAGATTGTCAATGAATATTTTGAGAAGCTTGAGGCCCGCATCAATGCGGAGAACATCGAGAAGGGCAAGACGTTTCTTGAGGAAAACAAGAAGAATCCCAATGTGAAGGTATTGCCGAGCGGACTGCAATATGAAGTCATCCGCGAGGGCAATGGTAAACACCCGAAGGCTACGGACCAGGTGCGCTGCCATTACGAAGGCACGTTGATTGACGGGACGTTGTTTGACAGTTCTGTCCGTCGCGGACAGCCGGCCGTGTTTGGCGTCAACCAAGTCATCAAGGGATGGGTGGAAGCCCTCCAACTGATGAGCGAAGGGGCCAAGTGGAAGCTCTACATCCCTTCCGAGTTGGCATACGGAGCTGCCGGGGCAGGCGAGATGATTCCGCCTCACAGCACGCTGATATTCGAGGTGGAGCTGCTGGAAGTGCTTTAAAAGAGACATTCGATAATCATAACATAAAATCGTTAAGCAAATGAAAAAACTATCTATTGCGTTGGTTGCCGCTGCTGCTTTCTTTGCTTCTTGTGGAAGCAATGCGCCGCAAGCAACCTTCAAATCAAGCGTGGACACGCTCTCGTATGCTGTGGGACTGGCCAACACCAGAGGCTTGCGTCCTTATCTGGAACAACAAGTGGGCATTGATTCGGCTCAGATGAAGGATTTCATCAGAGGCTTGAAGGCCGGAGTCAAGGCTGCTGACGACGAACAGCAGAAGGCTTATTTCACCGGCGTGCAAATCGGCCAGCAGCTGAAAGGCATGATGGACCGCTTCAACTTCGACCTGAGCGGAAATGACTCCGTACAAGTGGTAAACAACGACAACTTCCTTTCTGCATTCATCACTGAAGCCATGGGTGGCAAGACGCTCATGAGCCTGGACAGCGCGATGGTCTATCTGCAAGGCAACATGGACCGCATCAAGGCTGAATACCTGGCAGAGACTTATGCCGACTACAAGGCTGAAAACGAGAAGTTCCTCGAAGAGAATAAGGCAAAAGAAGGCGTGAAGACCACGGAAAGCGGCTTGCAGTACAAAGTGCTCGTGGAAGGTACGGGCGAAGTGCCTTCGGCTGACGCCAGAGTGAAGGTGCACTACAAGGGCACGCTCATCGACGGCACAGAGTTCGACAGCTCGTACAAGCGCAAGAATCCTGTCACATTCGGCGTAGGTCAAGTCATCAAGGGCTGGAGCGAGGCTTTGCAGATGATGCCTGTCGGTTCGAAGTGGCAACTTTTCATCCCGCAAGAACTGGCTTACGGTGCACGCGAGACCGGCAAAATCAAACCGTTCTCGACACTCGTATTCGAGGTTGAACTCATCGACATCGAGAAAGACACGAAGAAGAAATAAAGCCCCCGACTGTCTGACAGCCGGATGCAAGAGGAGAATCGCCTTACAGACAAGTGGAGGCGGTTCTCCTCTTCTTTTTTACCGTCCCGCCTGCCTGAAATCCGCCTGGGGCTGTCTCTCTTTTGAGAAGCTGTTTTGAATTTATCGTGTGGTGATTTGGGATGAGTTTTTGAGGCATTTCTACTTCTGTGATGAGGAAGATAGCGGGCTATCTGACGAAGAACAGAAGCGGAAAGGGCCAAAAAATCGCCCAAAGCGCACACGAAAACGGGTACATCAAGTAGGGAAAAACTTTTTGTAGAAATTCAAAACAGCTTCTTGAAATAATGCACTACATTTGCAGGCAGACCGATAGTATTCAAAACGATAAGTAAAAAAAGACCATGACACGACTTGCCTTTTCCATCCTCCTATGTCTGCTGTGCCTGTCATGCATCACCGACGATGCCCCCACGGGGAATGTCTATGTGCAGGTGGGCGACAGGCTTCCTGCCTTCACCGTGGAGTTGACCGACGGCTCCACGTTCGACTCTTCTGCTTCAGGCGGGTCTGTCACGTTCATCATGTTTTTTGACACCACCTGTCCTGATTGCCGTGCCACACTGCCCCGTGTGCAGCAGGTCTACGAAGCCTACCGCGACCGCGGCGTGCGCTTCGCTCTCATCAGCCGTGCCGAGGGGGCGGCCGACGTGGCGGCCTATTGGGCACAGGAGGGCCTGACCTTGCCTTACTATGCCGACGGCACCCGTACACTCTATGACCTCTTCGCCGATGCGACCATTCCCCGCATTTACATTGCCGACTCCCAAGGTGCCGTCTGCTACATGCACACGGACAATCCCCTCCCGACTGCAGACATCCTCAGTGATGAACTGTCGGCACTGCTGGAGCAGTGATAAGTAAGTCTTCCGTCCGTCCGGATGTGTCATCCGGACGTCCCTACTAATTGGGTTTAGGACGTTTTCGGACATTCCGGATTGAAAATCCTCACACCCGACGGGGCTGTGTCAAAATAGACTTTGTAGGGACGCACGGTCTGTGCGTCCGCTTAGGCGAGCATTGAAACACAAGGCTTTGACATTCGGACGCACGAACCGTGCGTCCCTACGATAGTTGCACATTTCCCATTTCGACACAATCTCGAAGAGGTCGAATCCCATGCCGCTTCGTAATCCATGCTTGTCCCTTTTTCAAGCAGGAAAATCAGGAGGCAAATCCCTTCCACCCTTACCTTCCTTTCCGTCCTTGCGCGGCCTCCTTTCCGTCCACGGACGGAGTAGAGGGTAGCCGAGAGCGGAAAGGAGGGTAGGTAAATGCTTGATTTTGCTGCATGAGACGGGGAGAAGGGCATTCCGATTCGTTTTTTCTGCGTATCTTTGCGACCAAATACATAGAAACTAAGAAATCAACCCGTTATGAAGATCGAAAACAAAATAGAAGCTTCGGTCATCGAGGCTGTCAAGGCGCTCTACGGACAGGATGTCCCCGCCGCACAAGTGCAACTGCAAAAGACGAAGAAAGAGTTTGAAGGCCACCTCACGCTCGTGGTGTTTCCCCTGTTGAAAATCTCGCGCAAGTCGCCCGAACAGACCGCGCAGGAGATAGGCGCTTACCTGAAAGAACACGAGACGGCCATTGCTTCCTACAATGTCATCAAGGGATTTCTCAACCTCACCATCGCTTCCGCCTGCTGGGTGGAACTGCTTGACTCCATCCACGCTGACGAACGCTACGGGCTGACGGAGGCCGCGCCCGACGCGCCGCTGGTGATGATCGAGTATTCCTCGCCCAACACCAACAAGCCCCTCCACTTGGGACACGTGCGCAACAACCTGCTGGGCAATGCCCTGGCCAATATCATCGCGGCCAACGGCAACCGCGTCGTGAAGACCAACATCGTCAACGACCGCGGCATCCACATCTGCAAGTCGATGCTCGCCTGGAAGAAATACGGAGGCGGCGAGACGCCCGAATCGTCCGGCAAGAAGGGCGACCACCTCGTCGGCGACTACTATGTGGCTTTCGACAAACACTATAAGGCTGAAGTGTCCGAACTCATGGCACAGGGCATGACGAAGGAAGAAGCCGAGGCTGCATCGCCCCTCATGAAGGAGGCCCGCGAGATGCTTGTCAAGTGGGAGGCCGGCGACCCCGAAGTGCGTGCCCTCTGGACGATGATGAACGGATGGGTGTATGCCGGATTTGACGAGACGTACAAGAAGCTGGGAGTGTCGTTTGACAAGATATACTATGAGTCGCAGACCTACCTCGAAGGCAAGGCCAAGGTGCTCGAAGGGCTGAAGAAAGGACTTTTCTACCAGAAGGAGGACGGCTCTGTCTGGGCAGACCTCACGCCCGAAGGGCTTGACCAGAAGCTCCTGCTCCGCGCTGACGGCACGTCGGTCTACATGACGCAGGACATCGGCACGGCCGAACAGCGCTTCTCCGACTATCCCATCGACAAGATGGTCTACGTCGTCGGCAACGAGCAGAACTACCACTTCCAGGTGCTCTCCATCCTGCTCGACAAGCTCGGTTTCGAATGGGGCAAGAGCCTCGTGCATTTCTCCTACGGCATGGTGGAACTGCCCGAAGGCAAGATGAAGAGCCGCGAGGGCACGGTGGTCGACGCGGACGACCTCATCGAGGAAATGGTGCAGACGGCCCGCGAGACCAGCGGCGAGCTGGGCAAGCTCGACGGCATCTCGAAGGAGGAGGCCGACGACATCGCTCGCATCGTGGGTCTGGGTGCACTGAAATATTTCATCCTCAAGGTCGATGCCCGCAAGAACATGACGTTCAACCCGAAGGAGTCCATCGACTTCAACGGCAACACCGGGCCGTTCATCCAGTACACCTACGCCCGTATCCGTTCCATCCTGCGCAAGGCTGCCGAGGCCGGCATTGCCATCCCCGCACGTCTGCCTGAAAATGTAGAGCTCAGCGAGAAGGAGGAAGGACTCATCCAGATGCTGGCCGACTTTTCCGCCATCGTGCGCCAGGCCGGTACGGACTACAGTCCTTCGGTCATCGCCAACTATTGCTATGACCTCGTGAAGGAATACAACCAGTTCTACCACGACTTCAGCATCCTGCGCGAGGAAAACGCCGACTTGAAGCTCTTCCGACTCGCCCTCTCGCAAAACGTGGGCAAGATTGTCCGCTTGGGCATGGGCCTGCTGGGCATCGAAGTGCCGGAGCGGATGTGATTTAAATGAAGAGTGGGGAATGAAGAGTGGATATGGCTTCTTTCATGCATGTAGGGATGCACGGTCGGTGCGCCCGCATCTCCTGCGACCCGGCATTTGACTATATGCCATGCTGACGAATTCGGACGCTCTGACCGAGCGTCCCTACAAGTATATTGGGCAGGATAAATGTATTTGAGTGCATGTAGGGCGATTGCGGATATCCATAAATAAAAAGAGTGAAGTGAGTGTGCTTCACTCTTTGTTTCTGCAGATAAATGATTATCTTTGTGACAGTAAACCGTTAAAGTTATAAGAAATGAAGGCAACCGTATCTATGGAACTTTTGTGGCAAACGATACAATCGTTGTCGTTGAAAAACAAGGAGTGGTTATCTTCTAAATTGATAGAAGACATTCGCGAAGAAAAAAGTGCGGACTATATCAGCAAAGAAGAAGTACTGGAAGGCATTCGTCAAGGTTTGGCTGATGTGAAAGATGCTCGGGAAAGCGGAGCACAACTCAAAACACTTCAAGAAGTGATAGATGAATTATAAGATTATTCCGCAAAAGCATTTCTTGAAAGAAATCAAACGGCTGGCCAAAAAGTACCGGTCGCTGAAACAAGATTTACAAGCCTTGCAAGACGAATTGGAACGTAATCCTTTGGCTGGCGTGGAGCTGGGTGGAGGCGTGCGTAAACTGCGTATGGCTATCGGAAGCAAAAACCGTGGTAAAAGTCATGGTGCACGTGTGATTACATATACGTATATCATTAATGAAGCTGAAGGTATAGTCAACCTTATTTTTATTTACGACAAGGAAGAGCGCGAGAATATATCAAGAAAAGAAATAGAAGAGCTGATAAACGATATGGAATGATAACTCCTTCATTTAAAAGGCTATCCACGTTGTGCGTTTAAACCCAAATCGGTCATTCAATGTAGGGACGCACGGCTCGTGCGTCCGACCGCATAAGGCCTGAAATACAAGTTCTTGTCAATTCGGACGCACAGACCGTGCGTCCCTACATTGGCTCAATCAACCGCGCGGCATTCCTCATTCCTCATTCTTCATTTATTTCTGTATTCCTGCGGCGTCAGCCCCGTGTGTTCGCGGAAGAAGCGGTTGAAGTGCGAGGGGGTGTTGAAGCCCAGCTCGAAAGCGATTTCCTTGACCGGCTTGCGTGTGGTGAACAGCCGTTCCTTGGCGTTCATGATGAGCACATGGTTGATGAGCGTGAGGGCGGTGTGTCCCGAAGCGCGTTTCACGGCAGCGCAGAAGTGGGGGAGCGTGACGCCGCATGACCTGGCATAGAAGGCCACGCTGTGCTCATGGGCATAGTGCTGCATCAGCATGACGATAAACTCGCGGCAGATCTCCTGGTCGCGGCTCACCTCGTTGTCCCACAGCGGCAGGTAGTGCTTGTAGAGCCTGATGCAAGTATGCAGGCAGAGTGACAGCAGCGGCGAGAGTATTTCCGGAGTGTTTTCCACACGGCTCACGGCACTGACGCGCAACATCAGGCGGTAGGCCTGTTCGTAGAGGCGGGCCACGCGCGGAGGCAGCGGGAGCGACGGATGCTGGATGATGGAATAGAAGTCGTTCACCACGACTTTCAGGTAGTTGGAATGCATCATGAACTCGCCTGAGAACCCCACCACGTAGAGCCGGATGTCGTCACTGATGTGCTCGATCTGAATGAAGCTGTTGGGCATGAGTGTCACGAAGTCGCCCGCATGGATGGTTTGTTTGGACAGGTTGACCGTTGCTCTGACTTCCCCGCACGTGCAGAGCACGAAGAGGCAGGCCTTGATTTTGCATGGGAAGAGGGCGTACTTTTGGAGTAAAGTCACTGGAATCTCGTCTGTTACCACGAAGTCGACAGGGAGGTCAAATTTGGGCAGTTCGTTGTTCATGGGGCACAATTATTAATAATAGAACATCAATTCTAAATAATGGGGCTTTGCTTATCCGCAAAATTATAAGAACTTTGCAGCGTTTTAGCTAGTTCATGTTTTGATGACAGCAAAGTAATAATATAATATTTAAAAGAGAAAGATTATGAAGAAAGATTTTATGAAAGCGATGTTTCTGATGCTGTGCGCCGTGTTTGCGTTCACGTTTACAGCATGTAGTGATGATGATGACCCTGCAGATGATGCTGCAACACAAGTGGCAGGTGCCTACACGGGAACGCTGAATGTTTATATGGAAGCATCGGGTGACGAACCGGTTGCTACCGATACGAAAACAATAACTTTGGCTAAGAATACAGAGAATTCTGTTAATCTGACTATTCAAAACTTCACTTTGGCAGTGATGGGCATGGATGTAAATCTTGGCAATGTATTGATTTCAAATTGTGCATTGGCAGGAAGTAATGGTGCTTATTCTTTTTCAGGAAGTACAGAACTGAAAGGTGTAGAGGTGCCATTGACTGAAACTCAGTCAGCAACGATTGATTGTACTGTGAACTTTAGGAATGCTACGGTAGATGGTAAAACGTTGACTTTGCCTTTAACTGTAGACGATGTGGTACTTAATTCTTTGCCTTTGAACCTTGGTATCACAGTTAATTTCACCGGAACAAAATAACCCTATATATAATAAGGTAAACGCATGAATAAATTAAAGTACTTATCATTCCTCTTCGCAGCCCTCGTGTCTGTGGGCTGTATGTTTACGTCGTGTGATGACGACGATAATTTCCCTATCGAAAATCAAATCGCAGGCGAATATAAAGGTACGCTCGACGTGTCTATGTCCGGGCAGTCCATGGCTATGGATATGCCGCAAAACATCACCGTGGACAAAGCGTCCAGCAATGCCATCAACCTGACATTGGCCAACTTCAACATCGCCGGCATGAGCGTGGGAGACGTCACACTGACCGGCCTCGTGCTGAACGAGCAAAACAGCGGGACGTATTCTTTCAGCGGCACGCAGTCACTGACATTGGCCGACCCCGTAGGGACTGTGCCGGTGGAATACTTTGGTGTGATAACCAATGGTAAAATCACCATCGACTTGGGCATCACTTGGAACGACATGGACATCGCCGTGGCCTATCAAGGCGACAAGCTGAACGGCACGGAAAGCGGCGAAGCTGCCATTACGGCTTTTTCCTTCAAAGCCGATGAAGATGACGACTTGAGCTTCATCACCTCTCAGCCGGTCATCAATGCCGACAACACCATCACGTTCAGCGTGGCCGACACGACGACGACAGAACATCTTCAAACCTTGCAACCCGTAGTGGAAGTTTCCGCAGGTGCGACATACACGGCCAGCGGCTCTGACTACATGACTGGCGTGACCTATACCGTGGTTTCTGAAAATGGCCACAACATTGCTACTTACACTGTTCGCATCGCTTCACGTATCAATTCATTGAAGTATACGTTTGATGAGTGGACGGAACAAACAGTATCTTCGATACTTGGTGGTGGTTCATTTACTCGATATGAACCTGTAGAAGAAGGATTGGCTTCATGTAATGCAGGAGGAAGTTTGTTGGTTACATTTGGATATGGCGGAGGTTTTCCTGTCGTTAAAGATTCAGGTTATGAAAGTGAAGCTTGTGCTAAAATGATAACACTGAATACTATTGGTGCTGGATTTGGTATGGCTCCGGCTATTACCACAGGTTCTGTCTTTACAGGAACTTTTGAAGTCGATGCCAATGATCAATTAAATTCTACTAGTTTTGGTATAGCTTATGACAAGAAACCAATTTCAATGAAAGGCGTTTATAAGTATCAAGCAGGAACTAACTACATTGATGGTTCTGGGGATAACGTATTAACCAATACAGGTGATGCTGATCAAGGTTCTATCATTGGTGTGCTCTATGAAGCGACAGATGCAGAAGGAAATGAGGTAATTCTTAATGGACATAACATCGGTTCTTCGGAATACCATGTAGCTGTTGCTACGTTCTATTGTTCAGACCAAGCTGAATGGACAGAGTTCAATGTAAACTTTGAAATGCTTGAAGGTAAGACTTACGACCCGAGCAAGACTTATAAGTTGGCTTTGGTTTGTTCGTCAAGTAAAGATGGAAACCTATTCAAAGGTGCTGAAAACAGTACTTTGTGGGTAGACAATCTCGAAGTCATTGGCGAAGTTGTAAGCGCAAAATAAGGAAGACAAATTTCCAAAATGTCATACGACAGGGCCGTCCCAAGGCATATAAAGCTGCGGGGCGGCTTTTTTTGTAGTATGCATATCCGTGTCCTACATGCTCTCAAATACCTCTATCCTGTCCAATATACTTGTAGGGACGCTCGGTCGGAGCGTCTGGAAGATGTTCATCGTTTGCAAAGTTTTGTTTAGGACGTTTGAGGACATTCAAAAAAATACAATAAGCAGGAAGCCTGCGAGGCATTGTTTCTGTCCGTCGCGAATGAGACGGTCTTACGATCGCGATTCACTCTCTTTCATGTTCGCGATTCACTCACTCTCATATTCGCGATTGTAAGGGTGAGTGAATCGCGATAGTAAGGTTGCCACGACAGACCTGTCATAGAGCGTTGATGGTGAAGGTGTTGTCTCTTCCATAGGGAGGATGTCCCGGGAGTTTCCTGTCGGAAGGGAGAGATTTTTTCTGTTTCTCACGGGAAAGAAGAAGTTTGGGAAAAATACAAGAAGTATCCGCGTGCCCGGTGAACGCACGATGAACGCTTCGGCGCGTCCCGCCGACGGCAATCCCGACGCATTGCCCTATCTTTGCAGGCAATGCGCTCTTTGACTTTTTGTTCTGATTAGAAGGTTGCCTATGAGGAAAAAACGACTATCTTTGTAGTCGTAACACTTGTAGAAACATTGGCAATGAAAATCAAAAACCAAACTTCGGATGCAGCCTATCAATGGATGTTGCGGCAGATAAAGCAGAATGTGCATGAGGTAGATCCGGATGCGGAAGTGTGGCTGTATGGGTCGCGTGCCCGTCGTGATGCCCGCGATGATTCCGATTGGGATGTGCTTGTGCTCTCGCCAAAAGCGAGTTTGAGCTTTAAGGAAGAAGAGGCTTTTATGGATCACATGTGTGACCTGATAGTAGAAACCGGACAGGCCATCCAGTTGTTTGCATACGGCAAGGACGATTGGCATCGGCGTTCTGTCACTCCTTTTTATAAGAATGTTCAATCTGATGCAATACGGTTATGAAAGCACCATGATGCCTAAAGTGAAACAGTTTATCGACAAGGTTGCATCGTTGATAATTTTATCATAGACTAACAATTAAAAACAGAAGATATTTAGGGGCATTTGTTGAAATCCTCTCTAAAATAGCAAAGGCACAGAGCCGGATGATGACAGCTCTGCGCCTTTTGCATGTGGATAGGTCCGTTATCGGTTATAGAGTTCCATAAGGAACGCATCGAGGTAAGCTCCGCGCGTGTTCGTGCGGTAGAAGCGGCCTTCGCCGTCGAGAATGAGGCAGGTGGGTATACCTGTGATGTTGTACTTCTTCACAGTCTCGCCCATGATGCCGTCAGTGATGCGTGCCTGCGTCCAGGTCATTTTCTCTTCTTTCATGGCTTTTTGCCAGTCAGCTTCCTTTTCGTCGACCGACACGCTGACGATGGTGAAGTCCTTGTATTTCTCGTGTACGCGCACCAGGTGGGGAATTTCTGCGCGGCACGGCCCGCACCACGAGGCCCAGAACTCCAGCATGACATATTTGCCGGACGGGATGAGTGAAGAGAGTTTCACCGTCTTGCCGTCGGGAGTCTGCACGTCGATGTCGGCATATTTTTCGCCCAAAGCCACGGGTTTAATCTTGCCTACGATGGAGTCGAGCGCGGCCAGTTGCGGCGTGCCGGTCCAGGCTTCGGCCACCCATGAACGCATGGAGTCGATTTGTGCGGCCGTGAAGTCCACTGTGAAGTTCGACAGCAGGGCGATGAGTTGGTCGTATGCCACGACAGACGAAGGATTTTGCCGGATGAAGTCCATCGTTTTCTCCCGGTGTGCTTGTTTCCAGCGGGCGTCATCCTTGGCGATGGCCACGCCTATGGCCGTGTAGTCATGCTGATGGTTCTTGTCGTTCATCATCGGCAGGGTGTATTCCTCCGTGTAGCGACGGTCTATGGCAGTCAGGCTGTCATTGATGAATTTCATGCTTTGCAGGAATTGGGTGTAGAAGTCCTGCGTGGCCGAACCGGTGATGACGGGAGCTTCGGTCTTTCTGTTCGGGTCATAGAAGAGTCCCGGCAGGGTCGCCAGGTCGCCTGTGAAGGTGATGGGCGAGTTTTCCAGGTAGAAGTTTGAGGCGAAGACTTTGCCTTTCACGCTCTCCGTCGGGTCGGTGCGCAGGTCTATATATAAGGTATAGAGCTCCGGGCTGTCGATGTGTCCTGCCATGCTGAACCGGCCGTCGGTGATGGTCGCGCTGTCAGTGCGCAGCAGTTGTCCGTCGGGGGTTTGCTTTTGCAGATAGACCTTGCCTGTCTGGGCCTCGTCTCCGGTGAGTGTGCCTTCGAGCGTGTAGCCTTGTTCTTGGTTTTGGCAGGCTGCCAGTAATAGAGCAGCCGTTGCCAGGATGGTAAGTTTCTTCATGTGGGATTACTGATTAGAAGTTAGTTCATAACTGGGGTTTTGCTCCAGCAGGTTATTACCGCTGAGGGCTTGTTCCGGGATGGGGAGGACGAGGTTTTGCATGGAATGGGTGTAGTTCAATCCTGCGGCACTGAAGTCCGTCCCGTCGAGCTGGGAGTAGCGCACCATGTCGAACCATTCTTCATAGTTCTCGGCGGCCAGCTCCATGTATTTGTGGCGGAAGATGGTGAGCAGCAGGTCGCTGTCTGCAATCCCGTCCACATAGTCAGCGGCATAGCCGGCGCGGTCTGTGATGGCTTTCAGGGCCGTGCGTGCCGGTGTGTAGTTGCCTTGGCGCGCTTCGGCTTCAGCTTTGATGAGATAGAGTTCGGCCAGACGCATCAGGTAATAGGTGTTCTCGTCGCCGGTCGAGGGGTTGTTGAGTACGTATTTTTGCAGGCTGCCCGGTGTGAAAGCTGCCGTGTAGCGAGCGTCATACAGCCCGTCGCCCACGGTGCCGGCCAGTTCGTCGGCTATCAGCTCCACGGTGTTTCCGTAACCGTTGGTCACATCGTTGGTGATGTTGGTTCCCAGTGTCTCCAGCGGATAGTCCACGTAGGGAGCGAAGAGCGTTTCCGGCGAGCTGAATCCCTGGGCGAAGATGTTCAGGTAGTCGCCCAGCGTGGAGCCTGTCGCGTCGATGGCCTCCTGTGCCAGCGTGGCGGCCTGTCCGTATTCGCCCATGTAGAGCATGACGCGGGCACGCAGCATCTTCACGGTGGCCTTGTTTACGCGGTAGGCACGTCCGTCGTAGGCCGGAGCGTTGTCGGCCACATCGAGGTCGGCCAGAATCTGCGTGTAGCAGGCATCGACCGTTGAGCGCGCCTTGGCCTCCGTGTCGTTGTCGCGCACAGGCTCGTCATAGAGCACTACCCCGTAGGGCGATGTCTGGTCCCAGAACTCGCCGAAGGAGCGCAGGAGCATGAACTCGGCAAAGGCTTTGTGGAAGGCCGTTTCGCCCAGGATTTCAGCCTTGCGTTCGGGCGTCAGGCCGTCGGGGCTGCTGTTGGCCAGAGCCGCCGTGAGTGAGTTGGCCTGGTTGATGATGGTGTAGAGCGTGCGGTAGTAGTTGAGCACGGTGTTGTTTTGCACACGCAAGGTGTTCTCGCGGAAGTTGGTGGCTCCTTCGGCCGTGGTGGAGTTGTAGAGTGTGCCGGTGAGGATGAACATGCCGTTGCGCATGGAAGTGATACCGCTTTCGCGGTAGAGGCTGTAGATGCCGTTGAGCAGGTATTCGGGAGAGTTGGCATCGGTTATCACGTTCTCGTCGGTGAGAACGTAGTCAGGTTGGATGTCGTCCACGGGTCCGAGCAGGTTGCAAGCTGAGAGCGACAGTCCCAACAGGGCGGTGAGTATGATGTTTCTACGCATAATGTACGTTTTAAAGGTTAGAATGAAAGTTTGACGCCCACGGAGAACGACTTCGAGAGCGGGTAAGAGTCATAGTTGGTGCCCATAGTGGTGCCCGTTCCTACCGATTCGGGGTCGATACCCGGCCAGTCGGTCACGGTGAACAGGTTGGTTGCCACGGCATAGATGGAGGCACTGCCGATGTGCAGTCGTTCGGCCACGGTACGCGGCAGCTCGTAGGAGAGCGTGATGTTCTTCAAGCGCAGGTAGGAGGTGCTGAACACGTAGCGGTCGTTGACGCTGCTGTTGTAGTTGTAAAGACCGTCGGCCATGCGTGCATAGCGTGCATCCCGGTTGTCGGGTGTCCAGAAGTTGTTATACAGCTCGCGGCTGACGCTCTTGCCGGCGTTGGACATCTGGACTTCCATCATCAGGTCGTTGTAGAGGGCTTCGCCGCCTTGCGAGAACTGCATCAGCATCGAGAGACTCCAGTTCTTGTAGGAGAATGTGTTTTGCCAGCCGCCGAAGAAGTTCGGCTCGGGGTTGGCAATGACTGTCTTGTCATACGTGTCCTCGAAGATACCGTTGCCGTCGAGGTCTTTCATCAGGTAGTCGCCCACGCCGGTGTAGTTCATGTAGTTACGTCCGTATTGTTCTTTTGCTTTTTCATTGAGCGCGTCAATCTCGGCCTGGTCCTGGATGATGTGGTCGACCACGTAGCCTTGAGTGACGCCCATCGGTTCGCCCACCACGAAATAGTCCTGCATGTAGGTGTCAATCAGGGCGCCGTTGAGGCTTTCAATGCGGCTGCGGTTGCGGGAGATGTTGAGCATGGTGCTCCAGTTGAAATCTTTCGTGCGCACCACGTCGGCACCGATGGAGAATTCTACACCCCGGTTGCTCATGTCGATGATGTTGCTCGAATAGGAAATCATGCCCGATTCCTGGATGTAAGGTGCCGGAGCCAGCGCGCCGTCGGTGTAGCGGTAGTACCAGTCCAGGCTACCGTAGAGGCGGTCTTCAAACAGGCTGAAGTCGAAGCCCACGTTCACTTCGCTGGTCTTTTCCCAGCCGATGTTGCGGTTGGGCAGGTTCGTGTTGAGTATGATGCTGCTTTGCCCGCCATACGGGTTGCCGTAGACGAAGTATTGCTTATAGGCGAAGTCGGCCACGTTGGTCGAACCCGTCTGGCCCACGCTGAGGCGCAGTTTCAGGTTGCGGAAGGTGTTTTTGTCTTCAATGAAGTCTTCCTCGCTGATAATCCAGCCCAAGGAGAGGGCGGGGAAGTAGCCCCACTGGTTGCCCGGGCCGAACTTCGACGAGGCGTCGGCACGCATGCTGAACTCGGCCAGGTATTTGCCGTCGTATGAATAGTTCAGACGGCCGTACACGGAGTTCAGTCCGCTTTTGCTGGATGTCTCGTTTTTGCCTGTCAGCGTCTGAGCTGATCCCATGTTGTTCAGTACCTCGTCGTCGGGGAAACCTTCGAAGGTGGTGGTGCTGGCGTGTGTCTTCGAGCGTTCAGAACCATAGCCCAGCATCGCTCCGAAAAGGTGTTTCTGGATGTTGAGGCTGTAGTCCAGGCGGAAGTTGAGTGAAGTGGTGGTGTATTTGCTGTCGCTTGTGATAAGGGTGGAGTTGAATGGAAGTCTGAAGTTTTGCATGTCGATGGTGGCGTCCTTCGGTGTGAACAGGTCGGTGGAGAACGAGTAGTTCGTCATGCTGAAGTCCGTGCGGAACTTCAAGCCTTTCAGCAGCTCGATTTCAGCGAAGAGGTTACCCAGGAACTGGTTGCTTTTGTTCGTGTTTGTGCGTTCCAGCAGAGCCACAGGGTTCGGACTCAGCTCGACGCCTTCCGCGCCATAGGCGGCAAAGCCGGTGTCGATGCGGTTGTAGTTGCCATTCGCATCGCGTACGGTCACATCGGGGCGCACCAGCCAAGGCTTGGTCTCGCCACTGGCCGTGCCCAGGCCGTCGCTGTTGCCGTAGCGTTTCGTCTCAGAGTAGTTCATCACGGCGCCCACTTTGATACGGTCAGTCAGGTCGGTGTTGATAGACATACGTCCGCCGTAACTCTCCATCGTGTCGTTTTTGTAGAGGCCCTCCTGATTGGTGCCGTTGAGTGAGATGGAGTAGTTTGTGCGCTGCGAGCCGCCGCGTATGGAGGCCGTGTATTGGTGGGTCAGCGCGTTCTTGTTTTTTACTTCTTTCACCCAGTTGGTATTTACACCGGGGTTGAAATAGGCCATGTTCAGGCCCTTGTAGGTCACTTGACCGGTCATGTAGTCGAGGTCGTAGTTGGCGAATGAGGGCATGCCCAAGAACATAGAGGTCATGGGATTCTCTCTTTTGTTGTAGGCGATGGCCGCATTCTGCAAGTTCTGGTAGTTGTAGAAGAGATATTCCTCGGTCGATAGCGGATTGAACTCCTTCACGGGGTTGGACACCATGATGTTGTAGCCCACTTCCACGGTGGGTTTCTCGTCCTTGCGGCCGTCTTTCGTGGTGACGATGATGACGCCGTTAGCGCCACGCGAACCGTAGATGGCCGTAGCCGAAGCGTCTTTCAGCACGTCGATGCTCTCGATGTCGTTGGGCGATAGGTTCATGAGCGGATTCACACTGGTGGACTCCACGAAGAGGGGTACACCGTCGATGACATACAGAGGGGCATTGTTGTTTGTACCCGTCTGCATGTTGGGATAGGGCGAGGTGACGCCGCGCACGTTGATTGTGACAGACGCACCCGGCTCGCCGCTGTTCTGTGTAGCCAGTACGCCCTTCAACATACCGCCTCCGATGAGGTCTTGCACGTTGGTCGACACAGGCGCCATGCGTTCGATGTCTTCTTTCTTCACCGAGGAGATGGAGCTGGTCAGGCTCTTGCGGTTCTTGCTTCCGTAACCGATGACTACCACGTCGTCGAGCGCCACATTGTCGTCACGCAGGATGACATTCAGTGTCGGCTCTCCTTTGAAATGCACGTTTTGTGTCTGCATGCCCACAAAAGAGAACTGCAGTTCAGCTCCCGTGGGTACTTTCAAAGTGTATTTTCCGTCTATGTTTGTGATAGTTCCTTTTGTAGTCCCTTTGATGGTGACTGATACGCCCGGCAATGGTTCGCCGTGACTGTCCGTGACAGTTCCGGAGAGGGTCTTTTCGTCTTGCTGGGCGGCGTTTACGTACATGTCTGCTGGTTGGTTCGTGTTACCCCAGGACGGCAATGCTGTGCCGCAACATGCTCCCACGAGGGTGCATGCAAATAGTTTCCAGTGTGTCATATATAAAAAGTTTGTTGGTGTCGTTTTCTCTCTGGTTTATGGATGCGACAGCATGCAGTCACTGCTTGCAGTTTCAATCTAAAAACACAGATCTTCTCTTTCTAATACCTATTTATTATTTGCAAATATAAAATAATTTATTGGAACTCTTTTTATTATTTTCTAAAACTCCGTCTTTTAACATAATCTTTTTTATAGACTCTCTGTCCTCTCGACCGAAGAGCCTCATACAAACCGTCTTGGGACACGAAGCCTCCAAAAAGTATGAAGTATTAAATCAATAAAACCCTTCTTTGTATCTATGTTTTTTTCTTAAGATTTCCGCTCGCGTGAGTTCCCGGATGCCAGGCATCGGGTAGTGAAGCACGGAAAGAAATCCGTCCGGGCGGAGTGCTTGAAGTGCGTTTTAGTCCGATGCTTCCGGAGGACGGGCTTCAAGCTATGGCGTCTGGTTGGGCATTTCTTCGTACCTTTGCCGCAAACAGACTTTGGATATGGCAAAAGGAAAATTTTACGTGGTGTGGAAAGGGGTGACTCCCGGCGTGTATTCGACGTGGCACGACTGCCAGGCCCAGATAAAGGGGTATGAGGGTGCGGTCTACAAGTCGTTTGCCAGCCGTGAGGAGGCTGAGCAGGCTTATGTCTCTTCACCTTATGCATATATAGGCCGCCAGGCTGCGGCTCGTCGGGAGAAAAAGGTGGAAGAAGCATTGAGCGCAGAGGTGTGTCTCGAAGCGTTGGCCGTCGACGCGGCTTGTAGTGGCAATCCCGGGCCGATGGAGTATCGCGGCGTGTATCTGCGCACGGGGAAAGAGATATTCCATTTCGGTCCCATGCAGGGGACAAACAACATCGGCGAGTTCCTGGCCATCGTACATGCCCTGGCCTTGCTCGGCCAACGTCAACTCTCCATGACGGTGTATTCCGACAGCCGTACAGCCATTAGCTGGGTGCGGCAGAAGAAGTGCAAGACCAAGCTGGAGCGCACGCCGCAGACCGAGCCCCTGTTTGTCCGCATCGAGCGGGCCGAGCATTGGCTCCGCACACACACGTATGCCAATCCCGTGTTGAAGTGGGAGACGGAGCGTTGGGGCGAAGTCCCGGCCGACTTCGGGCGCAAGTGAGCATATTGTTGCGTGCGGGCAGAAATAGGTGTGGGCGATAATGTGGGGAACTTGCTTTGAGGGTTTGTGTTTATTTCATAGCTTTGCCTTGTGTAAAACTATTGATATATGAAACGTTATCTCTCCATTCTCTTCATTCTTTTTCTGCTTGTGTCGTGCAAGCCTTCGGCGGAGCCGTTTGTGGTGTCCGAAGGCGGAGTTGCTGTGTATGCGCAGGCGGGCGACTCGCTGCCCGTACGTTTCTTGGCGGCGGGTGACACGGTGCGTCTGAAACTGAACAGCGACATGTATTCTACCTTCCGCGATGACGGCCATACCTACTATGTGAAGCGTGTTGAACTGGAACTGCTCTATTGGGTGGGCCGCATGGAGCGTGTGGCCCACGGCTGGGCGGAGCGTGCCGGGCACGGGCGGGAGACTGTGCTCCGGATGGCATCGGCCTTTGGCATTGGGGACATGGAGCGCGGCGTAGCCATCCTTTTCCTTGCGGTAAGTGTGGGCGCGCTGCTGGTGTGGTTCGCGTTGCGCCGTGTGAGCAACCGCATGCTGGCCCTTTGTGCGGGATTGCCGTTGCTGGCGTTGGCCGCGGTGGTGTCGGCACTCCAGCTGTCATTCGACAACCCGACGTGGTTTTGCAGTCCGTCGGTGGTAGGTTGGGGATGGACGTTAGCCGGATTTGCGCTGTTCGCCGGATGCGTGTGGGTGCAGATGTTGCTGGCCGGGCGCGTCATCGGCGTGTGGACAAACAGCCGGGGGATGCCCTTCCGGCCCGACTGGCATTTGCCTGCCCTGGCCGTGGGCGTGTTCATTGTGTTGCTGCTTACTTATCCTCTTACGACCCTCTGGTTCGATTATCGCGTGGTGACGGCCTTGCTCTACGGATTGCCCGCGCTGTTGTGTGCGCTTTTCCTCCTGTTGACGGCTGTGCGTTTCTTGTGGTACACCCGTTGCAGTCTGGCAGGCAAGATGATAGCACTTGTCACGTTGCTTGTTTCCACCTTGATGTTGATAAATCTGTGCTTGTTGGCCATCGCCATTCTGTTCTTTGTCATTGTGGCTGTGGTGATGCTGTTGTTTCTCAGCAGTGTGTCGACGAGTACGGCCGAAGGTGGCGAGGATGGCACCGTGGCCCACGGTGGTAACAGTCAGCCGCAATGGGAGTGGCACAGTTGCAGCAGTTGTTCTCATGCCGGGCCATTGCAGAAAAATGGTTATCGTGTCTGCCATTTGCGCGGCGGGTCGCTTCGTAACTCCGACGGTTGCTATCTGCGGAAGAAGTGACCTCGGCTTCGCATCGCAGGAAGGAGTTATTGGAGAAGACATACAAAAGGGAAGCGGGCAAATGGTGAGTTTGTCCGCTTCTGTGATGTTATTGGAGTGAGTGGCTATTTGCCTTGGAAGCAAATCCCGGACCTGCTCCTGACTGTCGTTTTCCTCTGTGCGTGCTGCTACGTGCTCATATACGGAAAGACATGCGACTGGTATGCTTCGCCCGCCATCCGGGCAGGGACGGCCATCGGCCTCTGTGCTTTCGGAGCTTTGCTGCTGAAGGAAGCCTCGGTCCGCACCGGAACCTATCTGGACTTGCATGTGTTCACTTACCGCAACGTGTGGATAGGCATGCTGCTCTTCCTCGTGACTGTCATAGCCAACTATGGCAGTACACTCATGGTGTCCTACATCAAGGCGGCATCGGCGGCCGACAACCTCCACGGCGCGACCCTCTCCCTGTGGTGTGTCCTTGGCTGTGTGCTCGGCGGTGCGCTGTCTGTCGTGATGATTGTCCGGCGTATACCTTATAAATATATCTTCGCCACGGGGCTGTTGCTCGTATGCATCTCCAACGTCTATCTCTATTTCCAATACCAGCCTCAGGGCGTGTATGAACACATGATACTGCCCTCGGTGTGCAACTTTGCAGGGATGTTCATGCCCTATGCCGTGGTGTGTGCCTACGGCATGAACCGCCTCCCGTCGTGGCTGCTTCCCACTTGGCTCTTTCTGATGATAGCCGTGCGCAATGCCGTCGCCCCGGCCATCAGCATGTCGGTCTACGGCAACTTGATGCAGGAGCGTCAGCAGCACTATGTCACACGTTTCGTACAGGACGTGCCTTCGCTGGCCGGAGCGGTGACGGTGAAGGGGCAGGCGGCCATCGTGGCGATGAAGGACGTCACGGGGCGCATCGTCTGGTTCACCGGCATTGTGGCCGTGCTGGCGTTGGCCTATCCCCGGCGGTGGAGCATGCGCAGTTGACAGGCGGCATATTTTCTCGAAACGAATAATCTAAAACATACGACTTATGAACAATCATGTAATCGGAGAAAACGCGGGCATCGTGTGGCGCGTGCTCCACGGGCAGATTTTTTCTTGGGAAGAACTGTTGAAAAACACGGAGCTGGGTCCGATGGAGTTGGCCTGCGCCATCGGCTGGCTGGCGCGGGAAAGCAAGATAAGCATTTTCCAGCGGAAGGGCATCGTCTATTTCGAGGTCTATCACGAGACCTATTATTGACCCGCCGAATCCTTTCCGTGTGCCCCTTTAACCCAAATCGGCCATTAGACTTTGGGCAGAAGTGGGCAAAATGCCCAAAGAGCTTTTCTTCAGAAAGGAAAAAGGATCTTTGAGCGGTCTAATGACCGATTGGGGTTTAAGGCCGTGCAGGCTTACCCTCCTTTCCGTCCCCGGCTACCCTCTATTCCGCTCTTGTCTCGAAAGGAGGGTAGCCGGGGACGGACTTAACAGCCGGTTGGAAGCCTGTTCTGAAGGAGGTTGTGCCATCGCTGGATTGGAAAGACAGAACGAGGGCTCAGCTTTTCGCCTTGGTGAGCATGCGTATTTCCAGCAAGCGTTTGAACACCTCCACGGGCGGCACGCGCACGTAGCGCACGATGCGTCTGTAACGCATGGCCATCACACCCAGCAGGAAGACAATGCCTGCCAGCACGGCATAGCCATAGACCTCCTTGAGCGACACCAGCAGTGTCTGGCGTTGCAGTTCGCCGTACATCGCCTCGAAGGGTACGGAGGCGCGCAGCCCGTCCAGTTCGCCGCCCAGGCTCAGGTAGTTGGCCTTCTGTACCACCCGGAGGATACGGCTGACGATGGCGTTGGCGATGGGCGACCCGATGCCTTCACGGATGAATCCCACGGCACCCAGCGCCTGGAAGAAATAGAGGAAGGGCACCATCTGCTGCAAGTAGACCGTCAGGGCGATGTAGATGGCCACATTGCCGAAGTTCTTTATGAACAGGGGGAGGTAGAGCCTTTCGATGTTCGTGTCGGGCGAAATGAGGAAGTAGAACTCTACCTGATACATCAGGATGCAGACAAAACCGAAGACTGTCACCTGCTTGTATGTGAGGTGCAGGCGGATGAGGGCATAGAGCGTGCAGACGGCTCCTGCCAGCGTGCCCAGCAGGGACGGCCAGTTCAGGGAGACGGAGGTGAGGCTGTCATAGTGGAGTATGCCCCCGGTGTATGCTCCTTGCAGTACGGTCGATGACGCGCTGAGTAGGGCCAGGGCTGCAAAGACGGCCATGATGGTCGCCACCTTCGGAAATGCGTAGACTTTCGGGTCGATGTAGGGATGGCGTATATGGAACATGCGCCCGACGTTGAGCGCGATGCAGCCTGCTCCTGCCACGAGTGACGTACAGATGACGGGCGAGTGGAACCAGTCGTAGTGTTCCCCGTAGTTGGCTACAAAGATGAGGAGCAGCAGGCCGGTTGTCCACATCACGGCCCCCAGCCAGTCGATGCCGTAGAGCGGCAAGGGTTTCCCCATGTGGAACGGGCGCAGCAGCAACCGGGCCGCGAGCCACACCAGGAGGAGCAGTCCGATGATGAAGTAGTGCATGTAGTGCCAGTGGAAATGGTAGGCCAGGTGCGTGGTGAGGAGTCCCGAGAGCTGGATACAGCCGAACACTGTCCCGTAGATGACGGGGAAGAACACGGCGAAGTTGCGCGTCGGCGTGATGCGGAGCTGGATGGTGGAGAAACATTCGAACGTGCCCCACATACGTAGCACACCCGAACAGAAGCAAGTCACCACCAGCACCGGTACGCTGCGTGTGTGCATGGTCACGAGGTTGCATACGATGAGGCCGGCGCAGACCCATTGGAGGATAAGGCGCGAGGTGAAACGGAATTTCAGGCGAAACAGGATGGGAAACACCATCGAGATGCCCAGAAACGAAGCCAGTCCGGCCATGAGGATGTCTTCCTGCATCAATGCCGTCTCGCCCACCATCTCGCCCATGGACGAAAGGTAGATGCCTCCTGAGAGTTGGAACACGAGGATGAAGGCGTAAAACGACCATGTGCGTGCCCACATCGGGATGTGTTCCTTGAAGGCCGGAAGCTGCCGTAAGAGTTCGTCAAGTTGGCTCATAGGCTTCAGCTTAGTAGTTTACTTCGCATTCGACGTTCAGTCCGGCACGCAGTTTCTGCATGGCTTCCCCGGCGTTGTCCTCCGTGAAAACAATCTTCACGGGCACACGTTGTTCCACCTTCACGAAATTGCCGGCCGAATTGTCTTGCGGCACGAGGGCATACTGTGCGCCTGTGGCTTTCGACAGGGCTTGCACTTTTCCCCGGTAGGTCACTCCCGGGATGGCGTCGACGGAGATGTCCACCGGCATGCCTTCGGCGATATAGGCCGTCTGCGTCTCCTTGTAGTTGGCGATGACCCACACCTCGTTGTCGTCCACGACCGAGAGCAGTGTCTGTCCCGGTTGCACCAGTTGCCCTTCCTGAAGCGTCTTGCGCGAAGTCACGCCGTCGCACGGAGCTGTAATGACTGTATATGACAGGTTGAGCCGGGCCAGGTCGAGCGCTGCTTCGGCCACGGCAATGGCCGCTTCGCTCTGGTCCATGCGCTGGGTCTGCTCCTGCTTGACAAGCGCAGTGGATTGTTTCTGGCGCACGAGGCGTTCGTATTGGGCTTTCAGGGCTTCGTAGTTCGTACGCACGTTGTCAAACTGTTGCGGTGTGACGGCATTTTTCCGGATGAGTGCTTCGTAGCGATGGTAGTCCTTTTCGGCGTTCAGCAAGCGGATGTGTACCTCCTCGATGCCGGCGTCGGACACGGAAAGGTCATTGCTGGTGGTCGAGATGCTCGTCCCGAGGGCGGTCTTTCCGGCCGACGCGCTCAGGCGGTTGGCTTCGGCTTGCGCCAGATGCAGGCGGAACTCTGCATCTTCCAGGATGACGAGCGTGTCTCCCTTGTGCACATGCTGGTATTCCTCGAAGCAGACCTTCTTGACAAATCCCTGCACGCGGCTGTTGACAGGTACGATGAGCCGGCGCACTTGTGCGTTGTCCGTATATTCCACGCTTCCCAGGTGGATGAAGCGTGAACACACCCAGGAGAGGCCCAAGGCGATGATGGCGATGATGATGGTGTTGATGGTGATTTTCTTTGCTTTTCTGTTCATAATGTCTGAGAGTTAGAGGGTTCCTGAAAGGTAGTGTAGTTTATAATAGTGGTATAGGATATTGATGCGGGCATTGGAACGTTCCACTTCGGCCTGAAGGCAGGCGTTGGAGGCGTCGAGCATGTCGGTCACGAGGGCCAGTTCGTTGGTGTAACGGTGGAATATGACAGCATAGTTTTCGCGTGCCAGTTCCACGCTTTTCTCCTGTGTATGCAGTTGTTCGAAAGCCTCGAGGTAGCGGATGTAGCCTTCATGTACGGCCAGGCCTATCTGTTCGCGTGCGTTGTCTGCCGTTTCGAGGCTGCGCCGGGTGGCCAGTTGTTGGCGGTGGACAGCCTTGGGTGTCTTGAACAGCGATGAAATGTTATACTTCACCCCTACACCCACATACCAGTAGTTGAAGTTTCGGTCTATAGGCGGCACTTCGATGGTGATGGGGCCGTCAAAGTGATTGGCAGCCACAAAAGCGATTTGTGGCCGGCGTTCGGCACGGGTGATTTTCTCTTGCTGACGGTTCATTTGCACGCTCAGGTCTGTCTGTTGCAGTTCGGGCGAGTTGCTTAGGGCCGTGTTTTGCCAATAGTCTTGCCCGTCCTTGGGCATCACTTGTGTCAGCAGGGTGGTGTCAGGCAGGATGATGGTCCCTTCAGGCATTCCCAGCGTGGTGGCCAAGTCTTGTCGTAGGATGGTGAGTGTATTGGCAATTTGCGTACGCACCAGTTCCAACTGTGCGAGCAGTAGTTCGTAGCGGGTTACGTCGTTTTTCAGCATGATACCTTCCGCACTGCGGGCACGCATGTCTTCAAGTACCTGCCGGGTGCGGGCGATGTGTTGTTCATAGACACTGAGTAGGTTTTGTTGCTTGAACAAGTCCAAGTAATAGCCCAGCACGAGGAAATGCACCTTGTTCCGGTCTTTGGCCAGTGCCAGCCGGGCCTGTTCGGCTTGCAATTTGCTGAGCTTGATGCCGCCCGAGATGGCTCCTCCGGCATAAATCACTTGCGACACTTCGAGGGCGAAATTGTTTCCCCAGTGTGGTATGGGAGCTTTGATGCCGCTACTTAAATCGCGCTCGATGAGGCAACCGTTGCCTAAGAAACTGGCAGAGATGGAAGCGTTGATGTCGGGTAGCTGTGCTTGCCGTGCCACTTTGATGGCTTGTTCCGACTCGTTGATGGCCGTTGTGGCGGGACGTAGAGATTTGCTGTTCTGGTCAGCGAGTGCAAAGAGTTGGTCAAGTGTCAACACTTGACGGCTGTTTTCCTGGGCACATAGGCCCTGTGGACATAGCATTGCCATGAGGCATGCTATGAGCAACGCGAGTTTGTTCATAATGGGAATAAGAAGTTTGTGATATACAAAAGCGCTCCATGCTCTTTTCTGGCGTGAAGAGAGCATCAGGCAGTTAAAAACATGCTGTAAACGGGACGGTCGATGACTACAAAAGGATGTTTATTCTTCTCCCCAATCATGATAGGAGTGAATACGCTTGTAGAAGTCTGTACGAGGGGTAAAGGGTGATAATAGGTCTGTCTGTTTCATAACATCGTGAGGCATTATACCTCAATCCGGGCGCAAAAGTAGAGAAAAAAGGCTTCGCTTGTAACCTCGTGAAAGAGTTAATAAACCGTAAAAGGATGCGGAAGGATGTCCATGTAACGCCCTATACGTCTGCCTGGAATACAGAAACGACACGAAGCGTACAGCCTATGCGCCGTACACTCCGTGTCGTTTGTGTATATGAAATGATGGAGTGGAAACTCCCGGTCAGCCCTTGGGTTGACGTGGCCGGCGTATGTGTAGCACAATGCCAGCGAGGATTCCCACCAGCAACAAGGCCAAAGCAATGTAGGCAATGGTCTCTGTGGTGTGGAGCGAGACGGGGTCAAAGGTCATGACGACCTCGTGTTTGCCGGCAGGCATCTGGAGAGCCCGCAGGATGTAGTCGGCCCGTCCGATTTCGACTTCCCGTCCGTCAATGAAGGCTTGCCAGCCCGGATAGTAGATTTCCGAGAACACTACGACGCCGCCTTTCGGAGAGTTGACTTCATAGGTCAGGCGATTGGCGTCATACGTCTTCATTACGGCAGTGCAGGTGGAGTCGACGGCTTGTGCCTGGCCCACGATGGCGGTGAAACGGCTGTCCACCACGGCTGTGTGGCGCGGGTCGATGTGGTGCAGGGCGTCTATTTCTTCATTGGCGTTGGCTGCCTCCTGTATGTCACTGACAAACCAGGCATTGCCGAAAGCATACGGGTTCTGCAAGGGGAAGGTTTGTCCGTCAGCACCGGGGAGGATGAACCAGCGTGTGTTCAGCATGTTGATGACGGGGAAGACGGAGTCGTTCACCTGTGTCATGTCGCCTCCGGCCGTGGCCACTTCCTTATAGAGTGCCTGCATCTCGGGCGCGATGTGCTCTTCAATCATTTCCTGGTAGCGGCGCAGCTTGGCTGCGTTGTAGCCACCGATGCTCTTGTGGAAGTAGGACGTCTCGTTCTCGTTGAACGTGTTGGTCGCGAGGTTCAGCACGCGGTAGTCGAGTGCTTTGTCTTCCAATATCACCTTGTCGGCAGGTGAAGGTTGGAAGAGCTTTTCGCGGGCCACACTCTGCTTCTCCACATACATCTCGTCGCACAGGTAGCGTTTGTCCACCGACCAGAGGTCGATGAGACACAGCACGGCTACGAGTCCCAGCGTGGCTTTGGCCTTCAGGCGGCCCATGGCGAAGAACAGCAGGAGCAGCGTGCCGATGAGCACGACGAAGAAACTGCGCCAGGCATCCGCCGTGAACATGGCCACACGCATGTCGGTCAAGTTGGAGATGATGGGGGCTACGTATTCAGACGGCAGGCTGCTTTGCAGCGCGCCCATCTCGGCCGAAGAGATGAATGACGAGAAAAAGACCGTAGGCATAATGGCAAAAAGGAACGCCACGCCACCGGTCAGCAGGAAGCTGGCAACGAACGGTTTGAACTGTTCGCGGATGAGCTGTGGGCGAAGGAATATCTCGCGCAGCGCCATCATGGCCAGCAGAGGGATGGTGAATTCGGCAATGACCAGTATGGAAGCCACTGTACGGAACTTGGAATACATGGGCACATAGTCGATGAAGAAATCCGTGAAGCCCATGAAGTTCTTGCCCCAAGACAGGAGGATGGAGAGCACGGTGGCGGCCACCAGTGCCCACTTCATCGGGCCTTTCACGATGAAACATCCCAGCACGAAGAGCATCAGCACGAACGCTCCCACATAAACAGGGCCTGACGTGCCGGGCTGTTCGCCCCAGTATTGCGTCAGCTGGCTGTAGAGAGGGGCAAACTGCGGGTCGGCCTTTTCCATCGCCGTCGCGTTGTCGCTCATCAGCATGGGCTTGTCGCCGCGGTTGGAAGCTCCGCCTTTCACATTGGGCACGAGCAGCGACCACGTCTCCCCGATGCCGTAGCTCCAGGCCGTGATGTAGTCGCGTTCCAGTCCGCTGTCGGTCTGGTTGCCGTCGTCAGCCTTCACCAGTTCGCTCTTGCCGCGCATGGACTCCTTGCTGTACTGCCAGGTGTGGTAGAGGTTGGAGAGGTTGACACAGGCTCCGATGGCAGCGGCCACGACGAGCGTGCACGTGGCTTTCACGAAGCGCGGCATTTCTTTTTTCTTCCAGGCATCCACGCCGAAGGCAATGGCCATGAAGAGCATGACGAAGCAGAAGTAATAGCTCATCTGGATGTGGTTCGACTGGATTTGCAAGGCAAGGAAGAGGGCTGTCACGATGCCGCCCCACAGATACTTCCCGCGGTAGGCCAGGACGATGCCCGCGATGGTGGGCGGGATGTAGGCCAGCGTGACGAACTTCCAGATATGCCCGGCGGCGATGATGATGAAGTAGTAGGACGAGAAAGCCCACAGCATAGCACCCAACGCAGCCATCCACACGCGGAAGTCGAAGGCCCGCAGCAGGATGTAGAAGCCCAGCAGCATGATGAACACCAGCCATACGCTGCCCGGCAGATAGAGATGATAGATGTCGCCGATGGTCTTCAGCAGGTCGGTCGAGTCGTAGCTCGGCGCCATCTGATAGGTGGGCATACCGCCGAAGAGAGCATTTGTCCAGCGTGTGCGTTCGCCTGTGCGTTGCTGGTATTCCTGCATCTCGACACCTGAACCTATGCCGGCGACAGCGTCATGCTGGGCAAGCACGCGTCCTTCAAGCGCAGCCGGAAAGAAGTAGGCCAGGGAGAGGAGCACGAAGGCCACTACGGCCAGCAGGTCCGGCAAGATAAGTTTGATATGTTTGTTCATAGTGAAATTGAGAATGGCATTAGACAATGGATAATTGACAATGGACAATTGACAATTACGATGCCGCATGGCTAATTGTCAATTATCAATTATCCATTGTCAATTAAATTAATATCTGTAATGCTCTGCCTTGTAAGGCCCGTCGACCGGCACGCCGATGTAGGCAGCCTGGGCAGGGGTCAGCTTGGAGAGGTGTACGCCGATGCGCTCCAGGTGCAAGCGAGCGACTTCCTCGTCGAGTTTCTTCGGAAGACGGTAGACATCAATCGGATACGCGTTGTTGAACAACTCGATTTGCGCCAGCGTCTGGTTGGTGAAGGAGTTGCTCATCACGAACGAAGGATGGCCGGTCGCACAACCGAGGTTGACCAGACGGCCGTCGGCCAGCAGGATGACGGAGTGCCCGTCGGGGAAATAGTAACGGTCGACTTGCGGCTTCACGTTCACGCGGCGGATGCCGGGATAGTGCTTGAGGGCGTCGACCTGGATTTCGTTGTCGAAGTGTCCGATGTTGCAGACGATGGCCTGGTCAGGCATTTGTTCCATGTGGTCGATGCGGATGATGTCGATGTTGCCTGTCGTGGTGACGAAGATGTTGCCCTGCGTGCAGGCCTCTTCCATCGTCACGACCTGGAAACCTTCCATCGCTGCCTGGAGGGCACAGATGGGGTCGACTTCGGTCACGAGCACACGTGCTCCGTAAGAGCGCATCGAGTGTGCGCAGCCTTTGCCCACGTCGCCGTAACCGGCCACGACTACCACCTTGCCGGCAATCATTACGTCCGTCGCGCGCTTGATGCCGTCGGCCAGCGACTCGCGGCAGCCGTAGAGGTTGTCAAACTTGCTTTTTGTCACGGAGTCATTCACGTTGAATGCCGGGAAGAGCAGCTTGCCCTCTTCCTTCATCTGGTAGAGACGGTGTACGCCTGTGGTCGTCTCTTCCGACACGCCGCGCACTTCAGCAGCTACCGTTTGCCAGTAGCCCGGGCGTTCGGCCAGCACACGCTTGAGGATGGCGAAAAGTTCGATTTCGTCTTCGGCATGGCTCTCGACGTCGAGTGCTGAAGCATCCTTTTCAGCTTCCACGCCCTTGTGAATCATCAGTGTGGCGTCACCTCCGTCGTCTACGATCATGTTCGGGCCTTTCCCTCCGGGGAAATTCATTGCCTGGAGCGTGCACCACCAGTAGTCGGCCAGCGTCTCGCCTTTCCAGGCGAACACCGGTACGCCCATTTCGGCGATGGCTGCGGCGGCGTGGTCTTGTGTGGAGTAGATGTTGCAGGACGCCCAGCGCACTTCAGCTCCCAGTGCCACGAGCGTTTTTATCAGGACGGCCGTCTGGATGGTCATGTGCAACGAGCCCATCACGCGTGCGCCTTTCAGAGGTTTCGTCTCACCGTATTTTTCACGCAGGGCCATCAGACCCGGCATTTCTTTTTCGGCCATGTCGATTTCCTGGCGGCCAAACTCAGCCAGGGAGATGTCTGCCACTTTGTAGGGCAGTGTTGAAAACAATTCGTTTGCCATATTCTGTTAGTTTATGATGATTGTCTGTGTGTGAATAGCAGTATTTCGGTGGCGCAAAGATACACAATATCATGCGACTTGGAAATACAGAAGCCTTAGGCTTAGCTATTTTTCAGAGCTTCGGTCGTCAGCCTTCCCGGCTGTCACGGGGCGGGGCCGGACAGGGCATAGAGAGGGGCTGACCACGGAAAGGAGTCCGCCCGAGAGCGGAATAGAGGGTGGCCGACCACGGAAAGGAGGGGAAGGTCGGGCGGAAAGGAGTCCGCTCATGCCTGCTGGCTGGATGCTCATTTTCAGCTTGTTGTATCTTCTCTGTGGCTACTAACAGGATTGTAATGCAGATGTAACCCCGACGTAACGCCTAAGCACGTCCTTTGCACCGAAAAAAACAACCAATCCATAAAACTATAAACAATGAACAAACAAACGATTGTCAAATCATTCGCTTTCGGCCTGGCCTTCTTCAGCCTGTGCCTCGAAGCATCTGCACAAACATCTCTATTTGACTTCACGGGAAAAGTGGTCGACCAGTCAGGACGGGGCATTGCCGGCGTCGTGGTGAACGACGGTGTGCATTTCACCCGTACAGACCGTCAGGGTGCGTGGAAACTTTCGTCCGACACGGTCGTAAGCAAGTTTGTCAGCATTTCCACTCCCTCGGCCTATCAGTTGCCACAACATGAAGGCTTGGCCGACGGGTTTTATGTTTCCGTGGGACAACTGGTTGCCAAGGGCAACAAGCATGACTTCACGTTGGAGAAGCGTGCCGATGCGAAAGACAGCTTTTACTACATCGCCATCTCAGACCCGCAGGTGCGCAATGCCGCCGAGATGAAGCGCTGGCGTCAGGAAGCCGTGCCCGACATCTGCGAAACCATCGACTCGCTGAAGCAAAGCCGTGAGGTGGTGGCCATGACCTTGGGCGACCTGGTGTTTGACAACATGGGGCTTTATCCTGAATACAAGGAATCGGTGAAAAACACGGGTGCGACGTTCTTCCAGTGTATCGGCAACCACGACTTCGACCTGCGCTATCAGGACTTGCACAACATGGAGGCCGGCACGCCGGTGTATGGTGAAATCAACTATTACGGCTATTTCGGCCCGACGGATTATTCCTTCAACATCGGCCGCGCGCACATCGTGACGATGAAGAATCTCAATTATGTCAGCAACAAGAAATATATCGAGGCGCTCACCGGCGCACAGCTCGCATGGCTTAAAAAGGACCTGAGCTATGTGCCCAAAGGCAGTCTGGTCATCCTCAACATGCATGCCGCTTCGTGGAACAAGAACGGGAAGGATGGCAACATCCGTAATGCGGCAGCCTTGCAAGAGGTGTTGAAGGACTACAACGTGCATGTGTTCTGCGGTCATACTCATTTCTTGCAGAACAACGAAGTCACCCCGACGCTCTATGAACACAACATCGGTGCTGCCTGTGGTGCATGGTGGGCCGGATGGGTCAACCAATGCGGTGCGCCGAACGGCTACATCGTGGTCGATGTCGACGGTGACAACTTGAAGTGGCACTATAAAGGCACACGCCGCGATTTCTCTTACCAGTTCCGCCTCTACAATAAAGGTGAGTTCCCGACGCAGAGCAGCTTCGTGGTGGCCAATGTATGGGATTGGGACAGTGCATGGCGTGTGGTGTGGTATCAGGATGGAAAGCTCATGGGCGACATGGAGCAGTTTGTCGACCGCGATGCCGAGCGTGCGTCGCAGGTGAAGAACATCGCCAAAGTGCCCCTGACCGGTCACCTCTTCCGTGCTATGCCGGCCGATGGTGCCAAGGAAATCAAAGTGGAGGCGACCAACCGCTTCGGGGAAGTCTTCACGCAGGTGATTAAGTTGTAAACATACCCTACACCCCGACTCAGCAGCCCCTCCCCGACCTTCTTCCAAAGGGGAGGGGTTTTTGCTTATTCCATTTCTCCCACACGTACCACCATTTGGGGCACGATGCCCGGCCCTTCATGGATGAAGGCGGAGTAGATTTGCACGAAGTCGGCCCCCATACGAATCATGCGTTCGGCATCAGCCGGTGTCATCACACCTCCGGCCCCGATGATGAGCAGGTCGGGTCCGCCGTGTTTGCGCAGGTAGTCCACGGCGAAGTAAGACTTCAGCCCCATCGCTTTTCCGCTTATGCCACCTGAGCCGATGGCTTCCAGTTCGGCTTTCGTGTAGCGGCGCAAGAGCGAGCGGTCTGTAGTCGGGCCGGTGGCTATCACGCCGTCGAGTCCGTGGCGGGCGATGGTGGCCAGCACTTCGTCCATGCCTTCCGGGGTGATGTCTCCCGGGAGTTTGAGCAGGATGGGACGGCGCATCGGCAGCGAGGCACGCCTTTCCACGAGTGCCGTCAGCACTTGTTCCATGAGCGGGGCATCCATAGAGCCCCAGTTGAGCGTGAAATAGTCGGCTCGTGTGGATAGTTCGGTCAGCATGTGCAGGAGTTCGTCCACAGCCTGCTGTCCGGTCGATTGGGGATTTTTGTTGATATTGACTCCCAGGGTGACACGTCCTGCCCTGTGTGCCAGCCGTTGTTTGACCGTCTTCAGACCGGGATTGTTGAATCCTGTGCGTGCTATCAGGGCGTCACATTTGGGCAGCCGGAAGATGCGCGGACGGGGATTGCCCTCGCAAGGATCAGGAGTCACTGTGCCCACTTCGATGAAGCCGAAGCCGTAGTCGGCCAGTTCGTTGAACACTTCAGCCCCTTTGTCCATGCCGGCAGAAAGTCCGATACGGTTTTTGCACACGATGCCTTTGCAGATGAGTTGTGTTTCCTCAAACTGGTAGCGGTTGCGAATGAACGCGCGGAGCAGGGGTATGTAGTTTGTAAACTTTAGAAATGCGAACGTGAAACGATGTGCCTGTTCCGGTCTCATGCGAAACAGGAGCGGACGGATGATGGATTTGTAAAGCATAAGCGACTTGCAGGTTGAAGGGACAGACAGGGTAGGATGGAGGCAGTTTACAGTTTGCCCAGCCGGCCGTGTATGCCGTCCCAATACATCTTCCAGAAGCGGGGAAGGTCGCTCCAGCGGTACGCATTCACGAACGGTGCGCTGAAGAAAGCGAGCAGAAGATAGCCCGACATGTTCTGGAATGCACGGACATAGCGCACGAAGCGGTTCTTGCCATAACAATGATTGAAGTAGGCGGCGTTGCGCACTTGGTAGAGGTGTTTCCACTTCTTCTTCCGCGAGCGGGCCATCCAGTTGTCATGGGCGAAGAAGAGTTCCTTCTGCATTCGTGCTTCAGGGACATATACGACGCGGAAGCCTGCCAGCACGGTGCGGTAGGAATAGTCCGTGTCGTCGTAGAAGATGAATAAGTCTTTGTTGGGATAACCGATGCGGTCGACCACCTCACGCTTGATGAGCGGGCCTTCAAACACCATGCTTTGGATGTCTGTAGGTTCGGTCACTCGGGGCGAGAGTTTCTCTTGCAGCAGTGAGGCGAAGGGATTGCTCAGGTTGATGCGTATGCATTCGCTGACAAACACCTTTCCGGCCTGTATGCGGCGGGGACAGAGGATGCCCACTCCTGGAGCATCGCAAGCCAGCAGTTTCTCCAGGCATTCGTCTTCGGGAAAGACGTCGTCATCCATGCACCAAAGCCAGTCGAACCCTTCTTCGTGGGCCAGTCGGATGCCGGTGTAGAATCCACCCGAGCCGCCGACATTCTCCTGATGGACCACATGGAGGTCGGTTTGCAGCCGGAGCCATTCAGTCGTGCCGTCTGTGCTTCCGTTGTTAATCACGATAATCTTATCTACCCGCGTGATGGCACGTAGGCGCTCTAGTGTCTTTTTCAACAGTTCGAAACGGTTGAATGTAACAACGATGGCTGCTATCCTCATAAATTATGGAAAGATTAGTTTTTATTTTCGCTAAAAGCTTGTTCTTCAGCGGCGGCAATGATGCGTTCCACTTCGTCGAAGTTAGGGCGCAAGTCTTTCTGGGCGGAGTCTTGTCCTTCGTCTTCAGCCATGTCATCTGCATCTTCGCTATAAACGGGCAGTGGACTTTCATCGACAATCACCGCTGGCGAGTCGGTCACTTCCACCGTCACACAGCGGGCTTTTTTGGCTGCAAAGACAGCGTCGAGGAATTCGGAATCCTTTTTCAGACGTGCAAGTGCTTGCTTGGCTGCGGCTTGCTGGCTTTCCTTTTTCGAATAGCCCATGCCCGAGCCTCCCACAAGCTCCTCAAGTCTCACTTCTGACTGGAATACCGGACTGCCCACTTCTTGTGTCTGCTCCACCACGCGAAATTCTATCACGACTTTGTTCTTCTGTGACCATTCGATGAGCTTAGATTTGAAATTGACTTCCTTGTAGGCCACCTTGTCCAAGTTGATTAACCGGTGCAGGATGCGCTCTTGCATGAAACGCATGCAGGCGTCATAGCCTTGGTCCAGATAGATGGCTCCAACCAATGCTTCGAAAGCATTGCCACACATGTAACTGTTATGATTGCTCGAATGGGCGGAGTATTTTATGAGCTTGTCAAGCCCTATCTCCACGGCCAGCTTGTTCAGTGTCTCGCGCTGTACAATCTTCGAGCGGGTATTGGTGAGGAAGCCTTCGCGCTTCCCCTCGAAGTGCTTGTAGACGATGTCGGCCACGATGGCATCGAGAATGGCATCGCCCAAGAACTCCAGACGCTCATTATTGAGTTTGTAGCCTTTGGCACTGCGCACGGCAGATGACTTGTGCAGCAATGCCTCTTTATAGTAATCGATTTTCTTAGGGTAGAAACCCAAGATGTGATACAAAGCAAAATAAGACTCCTTTTCCTTTGAGAAAAGAAGCCTTATCCTATGTAATATAGTAGTTCTCTGAAACACCGTGCTTATTCAGCGTATTTCTTAACGATTATACATGCATTGTGTCCACCAAAGCCAAATGTATTCGACAGGGCAGCATTCACTGTACGTTTCTGGGCTTTATTAAATGTAAAGTTCAGATTGTAATCGATGTTCTCATCATTGTCGCCTTCGGTATGGTTGATGGTCGGAGGGACGATGTCGTTCTTCACAGCCAACACGCTGGCCAAAGCTTCTACAGCTCCGGCTGCACCCAGCAGGTGACCGGTCATGGACTTGGTAGAACTGATGTTCAACTTATACGCATGTTCGCCAAACAAGGACTTGATGGCCTTCACCTCAGACACATCACCTACGGGAGTCGACGTGCCGTGCACGTTGATGTAGTCGATGTCTTCAGGTTTCATTTCAGCATCCTCAAGGGCATTCTTCATCACCAGTGTGGCGCCCAAGCCTTCAGGGTGGGACGCTGTCAGGTGGTAAGCATCGGCACTCATGCCTGCACCGGCCACTTCGGCGTAGATCTTCGCTCCGCGGGCCTTGGCGTGTTCCAGCTCTTCCAGAATCAGGCAGCCTGCTCCTTCGCCCATCACGAAGCCGTCACGGCTGGCGCTGAAGGGGCGGCTCGCAGTCTGCGGGTCGTCATTGCGGGTAGAGAGAGCATGCATGGCATTGAAACCGCCCACGCCGCAGGGGAAGATGGCTGCTTCGGCTCCTCCGGCCACGATGACATTGGCTTTGCCCAAGCGGATGAGATTGAACGCATCGGCCAAGGCGTTGGTCGAAGAGGCACATGCGGATGACGTCACATAGTTGGGACCATGAAATCCATACATGATGGAAATCTGGCCTGCGCAGATGTCGGCGATCATCTTCGGGATGAAGAACGGATTGTACTTCGGTCCTTCATCTTTATGAAGAGCATAGTTTCCGGTCTCTTCCTCAAACGTGTGCATACCGCCGATGCCGACACCGAAAATCACGCCAATTTTTGTCAGGTCTTCTTTCTCCACATCCAAGCCTGAATCGGTCACGGCCTCCTTGGCGGCGACGATGGCATACTGCGTGTAGAGGTCCATCTTGCGTGCTTCCTTGCGGTCGATGAAGTCGGTCGCTTTGAAGTTTTTCACTTCGCAGGCAAAATGGGTCTTGAACAGGGATGAGTCGAAATGAGTAATAGGCCCTGCCCCACTCACTCCGGCCACCAGATTTGCCCATGTTTCAGGAGCGGTGTTGCCGACCGGAGTCAATGCGCCAAGACCTGTTACTACTACTCTTTTTAATTCCATAAATTCTAGCTATGAAACTCTTGATTACTTAACGTTAGCTTCGATATAAGAAATAGCATCACCTACGGTAGTAATCTTTTCAGCTTGATCATCGGGAATGGAGATTCCGAACTCTTTTTCAAACTCCATGATCAACTCCACGGTGTCCAGTGAATCTGCTCCGAGGTCGTTAGTGAAGCTAGCTTCGTTAGTTACTTCTGATTCTTCTACACCCAATTTATCAACGATAATTGCTTTTACTCTTGATGCGATTTCAGACATAATCTTACAGTTTAAATTAATAATTTGTGGTTATTTCCTTATTTTTGCGGTGCAAAGAAAGATATATTTATCTTTATGAGCAAATAATTAACCAACTAATTGCACATCCTTTGCACAAATTATACGCGGATGTGCACAATTTAGGATAAATATGCAGAAGAACATTGCTATTTTCGCTTCGGGTTCGGGGACGAACGCCGAAAACATCATCCGCCATTTTCAGGGCAACAAAGACGTGAATGTCGCCCTTGTCGTGTCTAACAAACCAGACGCTTACGTGCTTGTGCGTGCGGCCAACTTGCACGTTCCCTCCCTGACGCTCACGCGCGAGGAGTTTGCCCGGGGGGAGGAGCTGGTCCGCTTGATGAAGGAGCGGGGCATCGACTTCATCGTCCTGGCCGGATTCTTGCTCCGCGTGCCTGAGGCGCTGATTGAGGCTTATCCGGGCCGTATTGTCAACATCCACCCGGCTTTGCTTCCCAAATACGGAGGCAAGGGCATGTATGGTGACCGTGTGCACCGCGCGGTGGTGGAGGCCGGCGAACGGGAAAGCGGCATCACCATCCACCTCATCGACGAACAGTATGACCGGGGGACGACTGTCTTCCAGGCCAAATGTCCCGTCCTGCCCGGCGACACGCCCGACGATGTGGCCCGGAAGGTGCATGCTTTGGAGTATGCGCATTATCCGGAGGTCATCGAGCGTCTGGTGGCCGGTCTGGACAAAGCGGAGTGAGCACGCCATACCTTATATTATAAGGAAACGGACGGTGTGAAAGACATAAAGACACGGACGTCACAAGCGGACGCCGTGTCTTTATGTCTTTTCTTTTTACCGCTCCTTCCCTGCATCCCGCCGCTCCCGCAGGGCTTCGCGGAGGCTGTGGCAAATGCCTGAAAAAGAGCGGATTGGTCCGGCTATTCCTGGCCCTTTGTTCCGAGCGCGCTCCGAGCCTGTTCCGAGCGTGCTTCGTTTCCCTTCCGGACACGCTTCCCTTCCCTTCCGCTCTTGGCTCGCACCTGTCGGGAGGAAAGTGCGGACGTATTTGTCCGTTCTTTTTCCCATGTGGAGCGGGAGGGAGGTCACTCGTGCCTCTTTTTCCCGAATTCGTAGATGACGTAGCCCTCGTAGTTGATGAACCAGAAGTGAAGCTCTTCAGGGGTGAGTGCGCAGGCGATGAACCCTTCGGCCGGACTGCAGAACAGCGTGCCTTCACCGGCCTTGTCGTCGACGGGGCGTGCCAGCGAGGCGGAAGAGTTGATGATGTAGTCCATCTCGGTGCCCAGCTTGCGGATGTGCTGGAACGTGTGGCAGTGTCCGCTGAAGTAGAAGTCCACATGATGCTTGCGCAGGATGGGGTCGAGGCGTTTCACGAGGTCGGGGTTGTCGCCATAGCCGAGGCTGTTGTTCGAGTAAATCTGGTGATGACCCACGACGATGGTCCACGTTTCATGCGAAGCCGTCAGCGTGCTGTCAATCCAAGCCAGTTGCCGGTCGGCGTCTTGTGCCGCCACGTCGGGGTATTTCTCCGGATTGTGCCGGTATTTCTCTTGCAGCGGTGTGGTGTCGATGAACACCAGTCGCAGGGTGTTTGCCGAGTCCAGGCGCATCACCTTGGTGTAATATCGCGCCGGCATCTTCCAACGGCGGCTCTTGTGCGAATAGTCCATCACGGCCTGCGAATTGCCGTCATACTCGTGGTTGCCCATGACGGGATACCAGTAGCAGAAGAGGTCGGGGTGCGGGTAGATGTTCTCGAAGCCGCTGACCCACTGCGGGTCGTCGACGCTCTCGATGCCCGTGCCGTGAAAGGTGTCGCCACTGTCGATGACAAAGGACGGCATCACCGTCTGGGCCAGTTCGCCCATCTTTTCGCCCACCTTCTTTTGTTGGTAGAAGCCGTTCCGGCCCGAGTCGGATATCCAGAAGAAGCACAGTTGCTTTCGGCTGCCTTTGGCCCACACGGTGCTTAGCGAATAGGGCTCGCCTGCCATGCAGAACGCGCAGCAGACAAGGAAGAGGGCCATGAGAAGGCTCCTCTTCCGGGTGTTTGTCTTGTTGGTTGTCATTCTTCAGTCCTCCGATTGCTTATTCACCTCCGAATGCTCCGCAATAGGCAGAGGGAGCGGGCGTATAGTAGGTTCTGCCGTCGATGGTGAGACCGCTGTTGACATAGTGTGCGTGAGAGGCGATTACGCTCGGGTCGGCTCCTGCGGTCAGGGCACGCGACGAAGCTTTCAGGTGGAAGTCATACGCACTGTCCAGGACGTAGGTCTTTTCTGAAGTGCTCAGGTCATAGGCCACGAATTCCGGGTCGTTTTCTCCGGCAAGTTTGCCCTTGATGGCGTTTTGCTCGCCTTGCAGCATGCCGGTTCCCTTCTCATCATTGCCTGCGGTCTCCTGATAGCCGTCGACCATGCTCTGCGTGTAGCCGTAATACCAGTTGTTGCAGGCCACAGCCTGGCGTGCAGGGTCGGTCAGGTCGTTCAGGATACCCCACTTGCAGTTGACGATAAGGTTGTTGTAGATGTATGCGTCACATCCGCTTTCGAGGGCGAAGGAGCCGAAGTCGGCGTTGTTCTTGCGTCCGCCTCCGTTGATCACGGTGTTGTTGAACACCGTGAAGCTGCCCGGCGTGCGGTTGTCCGTAGTGCCGGAGAGTTTGGCGGCGCTGTTGCTCGGGCCGTAGAACAGGTTGTAGGCCAGGTCGAGGTTGATGCCGGCCTTGAAGTTGACGGCCTCACCGCCTGCTTCGTCGCCTTGTCCTTCAAACACGTTGTTTGTGATAATCATGTTTCCGCCCTGCATGTAGAGTCCGTCTTGTCCGTTGTTTCGGAATGTGCAGTGCTGAATCACCAGGTTGGTGTTCTGGTCCATCGTGTTGATGGCCGGTACGCCCTTGCCCACGGTCGACTTGAAGGTGTGTGCCGAGTAGGAGTTGTTGGTGGTCAGTGCGCCGGTATATTCAAACACGGTGTAAAGGAACACCATGTCGGGAGCTTTAGCCTGCCGGTCGGCGCCGAAGATGCCGCCCCACACGCGCTTGCTGGAGCCGTTCTTCTCAGAGTCGGGCACGGTGAACTGGATTTCGCTTCCTTCCTCGCCGTAGCAGTAGAGGTCGCCGTAGACCATGATTTCCACAGGCACTTGCTCATTTTTCTCAATGATGACCTTCACGCCCTTTTCGATGGTGAGCGACTCTCCGGCAGGGATTTCGAAACTGCCTTTCACCGTGACCGTGCTGCCGGCTTTCCACACGCCGCTCACTTGTCCGCCGTTGATGACGGAAGGCTGTTCGCCGTCGGTGTCGGTCGGTCCTTGTTCGGTTTCTCCTTGTTCGGGGATGATTTGGCTGTCGCTGTCACTGCTGCATGCCGTCGAGGCCAGGCAGAGGCAGGCGGCAAGGGTCCACATTAGATAGTTTCTTGTTTTCATATTCTTTTTTGTATTTATTGGGTTAATGGATATTTAAAGTTTGTAGCGGAGGCCGATCAGGTAAGTCTGTCCGTAGCGTTCGCGGCTGATGAGGGTGTGCCCGTGCTGTCCCTGCTGGTAGGGCATGTCAGCGTTGATGGCGTCGGCCAGTTTGATGTATTCCTCCATGCGTGTGTTGAAAAGGTTGTTCACTTTTGCATACACGGTGAAGTGCTTGCCGAAGCTCTTCTCCACGGAGATGTCGCCCTGGACGAAGCCTTTTTGCCAGATGTCGTTGTCCAGGAACTGCGACACGGAGGAGATGCGGTCGCCCGTGTAGGAAAGGGCAAACTGTGCGTTCAGTCCGTTGCGTGTGCCCTTGTAGAACAAGGAGAGGTTGGCGATGTGGGCCGACTGTCCGAAGAGGGGACGTTTCTGCTTGGCGGTTATTTGCTCGCCGTCGACCCATCCGGTCTTCTCGGTCTTGATGGACGAGTGGGTGTATGTGTAGTTTGCTTTCACGCCGAAGCAACGGAAGTATTTGATGACGTCCAGTTCCAGGCCCACGTTGTGCGCCGTGCCGAAGTTGCCCGGCATGTAGAACAGGTCTTGAGAGGATTCACCCTCCGGACGTTGCAGGGCATATTCGATAGGGTCCTGGATGCGTTTGTAGAACACACCGCACATCAACTGTTCCGTTGGAGACGGGAACCACTCGTAGCGCAGGTCCACGTTGTCAATGGTCGCGTGCTTCAGGTTGGGGTTGCCCTTCTCCGTGTAGTCTTCGTTGACAATGGTGTAGGGCACCATCTCGAAGTAGCTTGGGCGGTTGATGGAGCGGAAGTAAGACAGCCGCAGGTGTTGCTCTTTCGTAAGGTTGTACTTGAAGTGCAGGCTCGGCAACCAGTCAGTGTAGACGGAGCTTCCGTCGGGGACGCGCAGCGACTCGATGGGGCTTTGGTATTTCAGGGCATAGCCTTGGTCCGTGTGTTCCATGCGGACACCTCCCACCACCTGCCAACGCTTGCCTTGCAGGTCAAACTGCACATAGGCCGCTCCGATGTTTTCGTGGGCGTCGTAGGTCAGGGCGTTGCTGGCCGAGCCTTGCGGGTTGTACACGTCCAGCGGGATGTTGGAGAAGTCCGTGAAATCCACGCCGTAGACCAGTACGTTGGGTGTCCCCTCCCGATTGGTGAACCAGTATTCGTTGTTGAAGTTCGAGCGCTTCTTGTTGCGGTACATGCCTCCTGCGCTCAGCTCCAGTTTCCGGTGATGCTCCAGCTTCATGCGGTAGCTCACATTGAGGTAGCCGGAATAGTCCTTGTCGTCGCTGTGTTCCCAGCGGCGGGAGATGGAGGGACTGTTGCCGAAGGTGATTTCCTGTGGTTGCAGCACGCCGTCCACAGTGTTCCGGCTCATGCTGATTTGTGCGTTGTCCGGCGTCTCGCCCTTGGCGCGCGAGTAGGAGGCAGTCCAGTCGACATGCCAGTGCTTGTCAATGCGGTGGTCGCCTTGCAGCGAGGTGTTGAAAATGGTCTGATTCTTGTAGCGCATGCGGAAAGTTTCGCTTCCAATCAGGTTGTCCGGGTCATACCCGCGGGAGAAACCGGCGACATGCTCGTTGCGGTATTGACTGTTCTGCAGATTGACGAACACATTGGTAAACTCCAGCGAGTGGTGTTTATTGAACTGATAGTCCAGTTTCCCCAGCACGCCGCTGCGCATCTGGTGTTCGGCAAAAGTGCGTTCTTTCATGTCGCTGATCATGCCCACGGGAGCGGTGCGCGGCGCAGCTGTGCTGAGTTTCACCCCGCTGTTGCCACGATGGTCGGATTGGAAGCTTCCGGACAGGAGCACTCCCAACTTGTCGTCGAAGAAGCGGTTGCCCACTGTCAGTCCCGCGTTGATGTTGGGGACGAACGAACGGTGCTTCAGGGAAAGGTTGCTCGTGGAAAATTCACTCATCTGGGCATGATAATCGGAGTCGCTTCCATGCTTTTCGAAGGGAGTCCGTTTGTCGATGTCGCCCGTGTCGAATCCGATGAAGTCATGGTCTAGGAAGCGTTGGCTGTAGCCTCCTGCGACGTTGGCCGAGAGCATGAAGCGCGAAGGTGCGTCTTTCATTACCATGTTTACTGTGCCGCCTACGGCATCACCCTCCATCGAAGGAAGCAGGGCCTTAGTGACATCCAGGCGGTCGAGCATGTCGGCAGGGAAGATGTCGAGTGGAATGTAACGGTTCTTGTTGTCCGGGCTGGGAATTTTGATGCCGTTCACCAATGTGTAGTTATACCGTTTGTCCATGCCGCGCAGGATGGCATATTGTGCATCGCCGTTGCTGCTACGCTCCATGCTGACGCCCGACACGCGTTGCAACACGTTGGCCACGGTGATGTCAGGTGAAAGTTCGATGGCGCGGGCACTCACGCTGTTGACCAGCGTGGGAGACTGCATCTCAAACAAGCGGGCGCTCGATTCGGAAGCGCGGTTCCTGCGGCCCACCACTTCCACCTCGTGCATTATCTCTGCTGAGGGCTTTAGCTTGATGGTCAGCTCATTTGCCCCTTCCCGTTTGGCTTTTGTTAACTCTTTCACTGTTTTGCCGTAGCCGACATACGAGCACACCAGCTTCAGATGGTCCACCTTTCCGTCATAGCGAATCAGGAAACTGCCGTCAAGCCCTGTGACGGCGCCGATGCCGGTACCTTCCAGCATGACCGTGGCTCCGATCAGCGGTTCTCCGTTTCCGGCATCCACCACTTTGCCTTTGACATTCTCAGCCATGCCCATCAGGCAATGGCAAGAAAGCACGGCAGCCAATGTTACAATCTTATTCATCTTTTCTCAGTTTTTAGCTTTTGACAATGCAAAAGTCCCAAGCCAAAATTACATTGTCATTACCCACTAATAACAAACGCATTACACAAAGTAAACGTCATAGGATTGACACTGAAAGCCCAAAATGTCTTCAAAATCTCTCCAAAATCAGGCGGGGAGTTCTGTTGTGTGCTTCCTTCACCGCAAGCAAAAGTGCCTCATGGTTGTCTGATGAAACCATGAGGCACCGGGGATATAGTCTTGTTCTTTTTTCCTACAGGTGGAGAGGGTGGCAGAATGCCTATATAATAATTATGGTATAAGCATCGGCTTCGCGCCGATAGTGATAGTCGCCGCGTTGTGCTTCAAATCCGGCGGGGTCGGCTTTCAAGCGAAGACTGTCAGTCAGGGGATTGTAGATTTGCAACAGGGCGTCGGCCTCGGTTGCGGCATGAATCACCGGATGTTCGGGTGCAGGAGGTTCGATGCGGAAGTCTTCGGGCAGGCCGAAGAAGCGGCAGTAGGCTTGCAGGGCCATGCGGGTGGCGTTGGCCTTGCCGTCGCCTGAGTAACCGGCGATGTGTGGAGTGCCAATGAACACTCGTTCCAGCAGGGAGCGGTTCACTTTGGGCTCGTTTTCCCAAACGTCGAGCACGGCGTCGGCCACCCGGTTGTGTTTCAAGGCATCGAGTAGAGCCTCGTTGTCAACTACCTCTCCACGCGAAGTGTTGAGGATGTAAGGACACCGGGGCAGGGAGGAGAAGAATGCGTTGTCGGCCAAATGCCAGGTGGGGTGCGCTCCCGTGTGTGTGAGCGGGGTGTGGAAGGTAATAACGTCACACGTACGTGCGATTTCTTCCAGCGTGCAGAAGTCCGCGTCGCCTTCCCGTTCGGCACGGGGCGGGTCGCACAGACGTACGTTCATGCCCAGCCTGCGGCCCACGCGTGCCACGCGGCTTCCCACGTGTCCCACGCCCACCACGCCCAGGCGGGCTTCTTGCAGGCGCAACCCGCGGTCACGCTCCAGCAGCAGGAGGGCGGAGTGTACATACTGTTCCACGCCGCCGGAGTTGCAGCCGGGGGCGTTGGCCCATGTGATGCCGGCCCGGCGGCAGTAGTCCGTGTCGATGTGGTCAAAGCCGATGGTGGCCGTGGCGATGAAGCGCACCCGGCTGCCTTCCAGCAGCCTGCGGTCGCAACGGGTGCGGGTGCGCACGATTAGGGCGTCGGCGTCGCGCACCAGCCGGGAATCAAACTCGCCGCCTTCGGCATATACCACTTCGTCGGCAAGCCGCTCGATGATGCCTTTTATATAAGGTATTTTCGTGTCTACGATTACTTTCATGCGAATAATATGTTTTAAGCGCCGCAAAGTTAGGCACTTTTTTTACTTTTATTTAATCTTGTATTGCAAGTTCAACAAGAATATCTATTTTTGTGACCGAAACGCAGAAATATATTATTAGCTATGACATTCACCGAATTAAGCAACCCGATATTTGTCCGGTCGATAGACGACTATCATAAGACTGACAACGTGGACACCCCCATTCATAATCCCTACGAGCTGAAGAGCATCGAGTATTATCTCTATCTGAAGAATTGGATAGACACCGTGCAGTGGCATCTGGAGGACATCATACGTGATCCGAACATCGACCCTGTGGAGGCCTTGGCCCTGAAGCGCCGCATCGACAAGAGCAATCAGGACCGCACGGACCTGGTGGAGCTTATTGACAGCTATTTCCTGGATAAATACAAAGATGTGGAGGTGCAGGCCGATGCCACCATCAACACCGAAAGCCCCGCGTGGGCTGTCGACCGCTTGTCCATCCTGGCTTTGAAGATTTATCACATGCGCCAGGAGACGGAGCGTGCTGACGTGAGCGAAGAGCATCGTGCCCAATGCGCCCGCAAGTTGGATGTGCTGCTGGAGCAGCAGAAAGACTTGTCTGCGGCCATCGACCAGTTACTGGCCGACATCGAGGCCGGACGCAAATACATGAAGGTGTACAAGCAAATGAAGATGTACAACGACCCGGCCTTGAATCCGGTGTTGTACGGCAAGAAATGAGGAAGCAGAGGGAGTGTCGCGTGGACTGGTTGTGGCACGTCCTTTGACAAACTATTAAATAACGATTTGAAACATCTGCTCATCATACGCTTTTCAGCCCTTGGTGACGTGGCGATGACCATCCCCGTGGTCTATGCCTGTGCCTGCCAGCATCCGGAGGTGAACTTCACGGTGCTGAGCCGGGAGTTTGTGCGTCCGCTTTTCGGACAAATGCCTCCCAATGTCCACTTCATGGGTGCTGACTTGAAGGGAAAGCATAAAGGAATCGTAGGGCTGGAGCAACTGTTTGACGAACTGCATCCCATGGGATTCGACGCCGTGGCCGACCTGCACGACGTCCTCCGCAGCAAATACCTGCGTATGCGTTTTCGACTGGCCGGCGTGAAGACGGCCCGCATCGACAAGGGACGGCGTGAGAAGAAAGCACTGACAAGCGTGGCGCGGAAGAAGCTCGTCCCGCTGAAGAGTTCCTTTGAGCGTTATGCCGACGTGTTCCGTTCGCTCGGTTTGGAAGTGACGCCCCGTTTTACGTCTGTCTTCGGATCAGGAAACGGCGACTTGCAGGCTGTCCGCCAGGTGGTGGACGTGGAGAAAGGGACAGACAAGTGGATAGGAATAGCTCCCTTTGCAGCCCACAAGGGCAAGGTCTATCCTCTCCGTCTAATGGAGCAAGTGGTGGCGGCCTTGTCTGCGGTCGACAGCTACCGGATATTTCTGTTCGGTGCCGGTGAAAGCGAACGCGGCACGCTGGAAAATTGGGAACAACAATACAAAAACGTCCATTCGCTGGCTGGAAAACTGCGGATGGATGGTGAACTAATCATAATGAGCCACCTCGATGTCATGCTGTCGATGGACTCTGCAAATATGCACTTGGCTTCGCTCGTGGGCACACCTGTGCTCTCCGTGTGGGGAGCCACACATCCGTATGCCGGTTTCATGGGCTGGGGGCAATCTCTCTCACGTGCCATCCAGCTCGACCTCTCCTGCCGGCCGTGTTCCATCTATGGCGACCGTTCCTGCATGCGCGGCGATTATGCTTGCCTCGCGCTCATCCGGCCGGATACCATCGTGGAGCGAATCAAACAACTAATCGACAAACCGTAAAAAGAAATGAGAGTTATCATTCATCCTGACTACTGCAACTTGACAGATTTTATCAACCAGCTACCTGCAACTTTCGACCAGCATGGCGAATTGCTGTATCAAGGGCGCAACACTGTGAAGCGTTACGACGTCGACGGCTTGCAGGTCGTTGTGAAACGATATAAACACCCGAATATCTACCAACGCATCGCATACACATTCTTTAAAAGCTCGAAGACCGAGCGGGCCTACAAATATGCTGCCTTGTTGCGCAGCATGGGAGTCGACTCGCCCCATGAAGTGGCTTATATCGAGGCCAATCGCCACGGGCTGTTCACGACGGGATTCTTCATCTCGCTCAACTGTGACTATCCTCCGACGAGCATTCCGCTCTCAGCCGACGATTTCGACCGCCCGCTGGCTGACGCGCTTGCCCGGTTTCTGGTCGAGCTGCATGAGAAGGGCATTCTGCATGGCGACTTAAACCTGACCAACATCCTCTATCACACGGACGAGTCCGGACAGTATCAGTTCACGCTCATCGACACCAACCGTACCGTGTTCAAGCGTCCTACGCCGGATGAATGTCTGGACAACATGAAACGCCTCACTCACAAGCGCGATTTGTTGTTCTACATCATTTCCCTGTATGCCCGTCTGCGTGGTTGGGATGCGGACGAATGCATACAAAAGGAAATCTATCATCTGGAGCGTTTCGAGAAAAAGGAGCGGCTCAAGTTTAAGTTGCAAGACTTTTTTGGCATTCATCATCCCCGGCGGTCTTAAAAGAAACACTTATGAACATACTCTATCACTTAGCTTTCGCATTCTGGTATGCCTGTTCGCTCCTCCCGTTGCGCTTCCTGTACGTGGTCTCCGACATGCTCTACTATCCGCTCTACTACGTGGTGCGCTATCGTCGTCGGGTGGTGCGCAAGAACTTGACAGAATCATTCCCGGAAAAGACAACTGCGGAAATCATACGCATCGAGAAGCAGTTTTATGCATTCTTTTGTGACTATGTGGTGGAGACGCTCAAACAATTTTCCATGTCGGAGAAGCAGATGCGCCGCCGCATGACTTTCAGCGGCACCGATGACATTATCCGTGACATGGAACGGGAAGACAAGCACTTCACGTTCATTTATCTGGGCCATTATTGCAACTGGGAGTGGATAGCTTCCATGCCCTATTGGTTTCCCGAGAAGACTCTATGCGGGCAAATCTATCACCCGCTCTACAACAAGGCTTTCGACCGTCTGTTTCTGAAGCTGCGTAGTCAGTACGGAGCGATATGTATCCCTATGAAGGAGACGCTGCGCAAGATTATCGAGATGCGCCGTCAAGGGGAACAGGTCGTCATCGGGTTTATCTCCGACCAAGCTCCCAAGTGGAACAGCATACACCATTTTACTCCTTTCCTCCACCATGAGACTCCGGTCTTCATCGGCACGGAGAAAATCGGGCGTAAGATGGATGCCGTCATCTATTTTGCAGAAGTCACTCGTCCCCGCAGGGGGTATTACCACTGTCATCTCTACCGTATGGTGGACGACATTGGTGCTGTCTCGGAATACGAAGTGACGGACATCTACATGCAACATCTGGAACAAATGATACGCCGTGAACCACAATTCTGGCTTTGGTCACACAACCGCTGGAAACGCACCAAAGCGGAATGGGAACGGCGCATGCAACAGAAAGCCTGACTCCAACCATGCACACTGACATCTTGAAAAAAGATAAAGACCCGATGGGAGCTGCCATCGCTGATTTTCACCGACTGGGGAAAGCCGGTCGGTTACGCTTGTTTTCTTCCCAGTTTGACGAGGACGAAATGCCCGTGAAAGAACTTTTCCGGACGTTCGGACAAATGCCGGCTTTGGAGCGGACGGCTTTGCGTCTGGCTTCGGGACGGATTCTGGATGTCGGCGCGGGCAGTGGCTGCCATTCGCTGGCATTGCAGGACATGGGCAAGGAGGTATGTGCCATCGACATTTCACCGCTCTCGGTGGAAGTGATGCGCGAACGGGGCGTGCGCGACGCACGCTTGGCCAATCTGTTCCAACCGGGCTTCGCCGAACGCTTTGACACCGTCCTGATGTTGATGAACGGGTCGGGCATCATCGGGCGCATAGAAAATATGCCGGCTTTCTTTGACCGCATGAAACAGCTCCTGAAGCCGGGAGGCTCCGTCTTGATGGACTCAAGCGATTTGAGCTATTTGTTTGAAGAGGAAGACGGTTCTATCTCCATCGACCTGGCAGACGACTATTACGGCCAAGTGGATTTTTACATGCGATACAAAGACATCCTGGGCGATTCGTTCGACTGGCTTTACGTCGATTTCGACACCCTTTCGCTCTATGCCTCCTCATGCGGCTTTCGCGCCGAGCTTGTCGAGGAGGGAGAACACTTCAATTATTTGGCCCGGCTGAGCCTGGCTTTCTGACACACATCCTTAATGCTTGGGATGGTCGAGCGTCATGCCTTGCTGCACCATCCACTCTGTGGCCTGGAGCATGGAGAAGCAGTAGGACTTCAGCTGGTTGTATGGTTCGGACATCGCAGCCGGTTTCGGAGTGCCGTCCGACGTGTCGTAGCAGAACTCGCGCTGCACGGCAGGGTCGTAGACGTACAAGTGGCTGTTGTCGCGGGCTGCCACGGTGTTGTCTGCCGTGTAGAACATGGCAGGGCGGCGTTCCTTCAGGAGGTTCACGCCAAAGTTGTTCTGTGTATAGCTGATGCCAAGCATACCCAGAAGTGTGGGCGCTACGTCCACCTGGCCAGCAAAGTCGGTGCGTTCCTCAGGCGTGATACCCGTCTCGTAGATGATGAAAGGAATGTGGTTGTATGACTGGGGCAACTCGCAGTCGGCCGTGCCCACCATCTTACCGTGGTCGCCCAGGAAGACAAAAAGCGTATTGTCAAACCAAGGCTCGCGGGAGGCTGCTTCCATGAAACAGCGGATAGACCAGTCGGCATACTCCACGATTTGGTGTTCCAGCACGTCGGTCGCAGGATGGAAATGCGGCGGGATGATGTAAGGCGGGTGGTTGCTGATGGTCAGCAGGGTGGCAAAGAAAGGTTTGCCCGTGGCCGCATGGCGGTTGAGCACCGGCAGGGCGTATGAGAAAAGGAAATCGTCCTGCACGCCGAAACCATTGACCACCTTGCTGCGCGGATAATTCTCTTGGGAATAGATTTCCTGGTAACCATTGGTACGGAAGAATGCGTTCATGTTGTCGTATTGTGACTCATGGGTCATGAAGAACATCGTCGCATACCCGTTGTCGCGCAACACGGTGGGCAAGCCCGAATAAGTGGGGATGACCGACCCCTTCATGGCATTGCGCTTCATCACTGACGGGAAGGAATAGAGCGTGGCGTAAAGCCCGTGGTTCGTGTGGTTTCCGGCCGAATAGAAGTTGGCAAAGGACAGGGATTTGTGATACAGACTGTCCAGATAAGGCGTCAGGCGTGCTTCCTGTCCGAAACGCTGCATCAGGCTGGCCGACATGGACTCCATCAGCACCATCACGACATTCTTGCGCGAAGGCACCGTGTCCGCATCCACGATGCGGGCCAAGGGAGAGATGCCATCGATGCCCGTACGCCCCAGGTAGGACTGTGCGTTGCGCACAGCTTCCTCGGCAGGCATGAGATGGAGTGCCTTGTTTTCCGAGCGGCCGTCGTCGACCACACTGGCCATGAGGTTGAACGTCGGGTTGATGCCCATCTGGTTGAGTACCGGATTCAGGCAGAAATAGGCAGCGCTGACTTTTATCGGGTTATAGCCGATACGGCCACGGATGCCAAACAGGCATAAGCCGACAAAGCAGGCCGTGGCGAGCAGGATGCCGCCGCGGTGTAGCCAGGAGACGGACTTCGGACGCTCCAGATGTGACCGTAACACCTTCGTATAACGGCCCGTCAAGAGGGCAAACAGAATCGTCGCCACCAGGAAGTAGGCGATGTATTTATAGTAGGAACTTTCGCCGACTACCATGGAGGCTGTCGTCGTCCCGTATTCAAACCAGTTGAAGATGGAAGAATTGAGCACCTTGGTGAAGTAAAGGTAATAAGGAATGTTGGCCGCTGCCGACAAGAAGAGGACGGCATAGAGCACGACAAAGTAATAATGGAACGAGCGGAACAACCATTTGCCGTAATAGCCGAACAGTGCAGCAATGCCGCACACGGCCAGGGGCACTATCAGCACGTAACAAGCAATCACGTTGTCGAACCATACGCCGCGCACGAAAGCCGTCAGCACCATGCTGGCGTCATTGCGCAGTTCGTCAGGCACTTGCGGACGGACATCCATCCAGAACAGCAAGCGAAACAACGTCAGGAAGAGCAGTCCTGTCACGTGGACCGACAGTAAGTAGGCGAATGATTGGAAGAATCTTTTCATGGGGTCTGGTTTATTCTACAATTTATTGCCGCAAAAGTAGTACAAAAAAGCGGATGTATAACATGCCCCCAAACATAAAGTCCTATCTTTGCAAGACTAACTGAACTCATTCCTTAGGATAATGAAAGCGACTTATGACTATCTGATTGTGGGTGCGGGCCTCTTTGGCGCGGTGTTTGCCCACGAAGCCACGCGCAGAGGAAAGCGTTGCCTGGTGGTGGACAAGCGGCCGCATGCGGGCGGCAACATCTATTGCCGGGAGATGGACGGCATTCAAGTGCACTATTACGGAGCACACATCTTCCATACGGACAACCGGCGTGTGTGGGACTATGTCAACCGTTTCGTCACCTTCAACCGTTTTACCAATTCGCCGCTGGCCAACTTTGAAGGCCGTCTCTACAACCTGCCTTTCAACATGAATACCTTCTACCAGCTCTGGGGCACTCGCACGCCCGAGGAAGCACGTGCACGCATCGAGCAGGAACGCGCCCCATACGCAGGCATTGCCGAGCCACGCAATCTGGAGGAACAGGCCTTGAAGCTGGGAGGACGCGACATCTACGAACGGCTCATCAAGGGATACACCGAAAAGCAGTGGGGACGCGCTGCCACCGAACTGCCTGCTTTCATCATCCGTCGCCTGCCTTTCCGCTTCACGTTCGACAACAACTATTTCAATGACCGCTACCAGGGCATCCCGGAGGGAGGATACAATGCACTCATCGACGCCCTCCTGAGCGAGTGTGAGGTGAGGCTCGGCACGGACTACTTTGCCCACCGTGCGGAGCTGGACGCCCTCTCCGACGCGGTGCTCTTCACGGGCTGCATCGACGAGTATTTCGAATATTGCTTCGGACGCTTGGAATACCGCAGCTTGCGTTTCGACCATCGTGTGCTGGAGACAGACAACTTCCAGGGCAATGCCGTCGTGAACTACACCGAACGCAGCATCCCCTATACGCGCATCATCGAACACAAGCATTTCGCCTTCGGCACCCAGCCGACGACGGTCGTCACGTATGAATATCCGGATGATTTCGCTCCGGGCAAAGAACCTTATTACCCGGTGAACGACGAACGCAACTCCCGTATTTATGACCGCTACCGTACATTGGCTGACAACTGCGTGGATGTTCTCTTCGGGGGACGGTTGGCCCAATACACTTATGCCGACATGGACGACACCGTGGAAGCTGCGCTCCGGCTGTCGGAAGAAGTCTTACGATAAAATTCTCTACCAAACGACTGAGACATGCACCGTTCGCTTTCTGAAATCATCCGCTTCGGCATGGTGGGCGCCCTCGCTACGGCGCTCCACTACGGCATCTACTTTCTCCTCTGGCGCTACGCCGGCTTCAATGAAAACATAGCCTACACGGTCGGCTACGCGCTGAGCTTCGTCGCCAATTTCTACCTTTCGGCCTACTTCACGTTCCGTTCGCGTCCCTCCTGGAAGCGGGCCGGCGGCTTCGGCGGCGCCCATCTGGTGAACTACCTGCTCCATATCTGCCTGCTGAACCTCTTCCTTTGGCTGGGCATCCCCGAGGAATGGGCACCTCTCCCCGTGTTCTCCATCGCCATCCCGGTCAACTTCCTGCTGGTGCGCCTGGTGTTCAAGTCGCGCCGGAAGTGAATCTGCGGTTTCGCCTTCCGTTTTTCGCTCTTCCGATTTCGCATAAAAAGAGAGCGAACGGATGTTTCCTCAAGAAAAGACATCCGTCCGCTCCGTTCATTGTTTGCCGTCCATAAAGGGCGTCCGACCTGGGTATAGACTCCGTGCCCGGCTACCCTCCTTTCCGTGGTCGCCTACCTTCCTTTCCGTGGTCGGGCGGAATAGAGGGGCAACAAATACCTTTTACCAAGCCTTGTACATCAGTCGGCTGGCTACGCCTTCACCTGTCAGAGTCATGTCAGGTGTAGTGTTTACTTCGGGTTGACCTACATTGGGTATGAGATGGAAATAGCATTTCCATTCGTTTCCTTTTGAAGTCATGATGATGAGATAGTTTCCACCATTCCCGGAGTTACACTGCATGTGGGTGATTTGTTCGTCTGTGGGAACGTCGAAAAGTTTGAATTCACGTTCATCAAGGCCCGGAGCATCTCGGTAATAGTAGATTTCGTTGCCGTGATTGAAGTAGACCAAGTCTCCAGAGCCAGGGGTTGCCATGTAGTCGCATTGGAGCAGTAGACTACCAGCCGGTACTTCGTTATAAGCATCAAAGGGAATCGATTTGCTTCCCCAAGCATACACCATCTTGATAAGTCGATATTTATCATTGCTCAATTCGTGAGTGAGTATATAGACTTGCGGACTTGAGTTCAAGCTACGTGAATACTTGATGATGTCGCTGTTCAGATTGCTGGGTTCGATAAATTCTCCGTTAAGCTGGAATGAAGCAAGCGTGCTGACGTTGGATGACGATGAATTTGGCAAGTAACGGTAGAAACCTTTGGTTTTCGTGTCGTAGAGCAACACGTCGCTTGATGAGGTGTAGGGGATGACGGCCGGATAGTAGGTATGGTCGCTCGGCTTGAGAGTGTATTTGCCGATGCTTTTGGGGGTCATAGTTCCTACATATTTGAATGCCGTGCCCACAACGCCGTAGAGATTGCCGCCGTCGATGAGTATCTGATGGTTTGACGTGTCAATGAAAAGGAAAGCTTGAGGATTGCGGCTGGCGGGCGCGGTGTAGAACTGTTCGTCGTAGTCCTTGAGGAGCGTCATGTCGCCTCCTCCTTGGAGCACCAATGCGTCGCGGTCGCTCAGGAAGTGCCAGGCTTCGAGCAATTCGATGCTGGTCGTTCCGTATTCGTCAGTTACGGGGTGACAATAATTGTTCTCCTGCCAGGCCAGGTCGACGGGGTTGCCTGCGAGTGTATAGCCGGAGAGGGCGATGATGTCGCGTGTCGGTTCCACTCCTTCCGCTGGATAATTAGCCGGGAAGTAGTCCACGTCGCTGTATCCGTCTTTGGCTTTCATGATGTACCATCCACGGCTGAATGAAGAAGAACTGACAGTCATTCTGTATTGGTTTTCCTTAAATATACCTAACTCGTTGTCGGTTACTTTAAAGCAGAGAAGCCATTCTCCGGCACGGAGCATGACGCTTGGCAAATCCAGGTTTTGGCTTCTTGCTAGCTCGATGCGTTCGTCGGTGGTTGCATTGGTGTTGTTTGGAAATGCATACCAGAGGAAGCTGTATTTGTCCGAGCCGTCCAGTCCGGAGACATTGGCGGTCAAATGAAGTTCCTCGCCCTTGACGGCACGGATAAAATCGTCGTCCTCTCCGATTTCCGGAACAGATATGCTGATGGGCAGCATGTCTTCAGATGGAATATAAGTGTAGTTGCCTTTATCATCGATGCAGGAGGCCAGACATGCCAATGCCATAAACATCGTGAGGCTTGTGATATGTTTGCGTATCATTGTGTTTGTGTTATTAAAAGGTTAGTAGTCGAATGAGACAAGTGTGCCGTCAGCTTCAGACAGTGGCTCGTCAGGATGTTTGGCATTGTATTCTTCCAGTCGTTGGGAGCAGACGGTGTACATCCAGCTCGCCAGTCCCGGGTCGATGGGACGCTCTTCGAAATCTTTGTATCCGGTAGCTTCGATGGCGAAGCGCAGTTTTTCCGGCCCCCAGGAAGCTCCCAGGTAGTTGCTCCAATAGCTGTCCCAGATACTGGGTTTGATAGCTGTGTCGGTCATGGTGATGGTATAGGTGCGCCATGCGTCAATGCCCGGGCGGAAATATTCATTGGCTTGGATGGAGAGTACCAGCCGTTTGGTCGACGACTTGAGGGACTCGTCGCGCAGCAGGATGACGGGGACGAGCCGTGTGACTTCGCCCGCACTGATGCGGATGGAGTCGCGCACTTCAGGGTCGTCGAAGGGGATGTAGTGCACGCCTGGTTGGGCAGCATCCGATTCGCTCGTGTTTGTTTGTACGATGGTAAATGGACGGTCTTGGTCGGAAGGAAGGCCCATTGTGATGGTTTCCACCCACACGGTGTCGCGCGGAATGTGTGAGTCGAGAGTGAAGAACGAGTAAGCGACACTGTCGGCTGTCTCATGGTCGAAATAGATAGCGGGGTCATTCTCATAGGTATCCATTTCGTTGACCGAGCAGCTTGTGGCGAGAGTCAGCATGCCTGCCACAGAGGCTATGATAGCATATAGATGTTTCATGATAAACTGTCGTTTTAGAGTTATTCAAAGTCAGTGAGTCCGTCGGGCTTAGGTACGACCAGGGCATTTTGAGGCAGCGTGTAAGCACTGGGCCAGGTATAGGCCGTGTAGCCATGACGTTTGTAGAAGTAGAAGAGTTGTCCTTCGCCGTAGAACTCTTTGCGGTATTCGTTTTCGAGGAAAGATACGATTTCGTTTTCTGTGGTCAGGGTGCCGTCAATGGCTGTCTTTGTCAGGCTTCGTGCGACAATGTAAGGCTCGAGCCATGTGTTGAGTTCAGCGATGGGCGCGTCTTCCATCAGGATGAAATACATTTCCACGGAACGCAACAGCGGGACGCGGTTTGAACTGGAATTCGTGTTGTTTCCTGTGTATTTGCGAAAATGTGTGATGACGTTTTGTTGATAGATGACGGTTTCCCAATAGCGATTGTTCTGATAACGGATGTCGCTGTTGTGGATGTCACTTTCATAAGCCACGTCCAGGGCCGCTTCGTCTTGGTTGAGGCTTGCGGTTTGTGTACTGAATAGAGGTTCGACGATTTCTTGCAAGTCGGGGTTGTCGATGTCGAACAGATGTTCGTCATACATCACCAGGTTAGATCCGCTGGTCGTCAGAGTGGCTTCTGTGGTGAGCGGGAATTTTTCAGATTCGATGACTTGGCGGGCATAATCGGCAGCTTGAGTCTTATCGCCTTTCCAGTGATACATGCGGGCTAGTGTGCCTAATACGGCATAATAGTTGAACCGTCCGTGGCGGAAGTATTGCCATTCATCTTCGGGGAAACCTTCAGTACCGATGTAATAAGTGTCTTCCAGTTGTTTCATGGTGTTGGTTACGGCGGGATCAAATTCTTCGAGTATGGCTTTAGCGTCGAGCAAGTCTTTTTCCATGAGAGTAAACACTTCACCCCAGGTTTTTGATATGAGTTTCGACGGGTCATTGGTTATTTCTGTCACATAAGGGATAGCGTCTGTGCCGTCGGTTGCTGTCTGAGGCATGGGGCCAAACATGCGGAGCACGTCCAAATGGAGAAAAGCACGAAGTCCAAGCGCTTCGCCACGCAGAAGTTTGTCGTTGTTGTAGCGGAATGTAACTTCTGGATGTTCATCGAGGTTCTTCAATAAGTCATTGAGCTGGGCGATAGCATTGTAGTATTTTAAGAAGATAGAACTGAAGATAGGTTCAACACTTTGGTGGGTATAGTCGAAACGATTGAGTGCATAGAGCACATCAGTGTTGAGTGCCGGGTCTTTCCAGAGGTGGGCCAAAGCGTCGTTGACGTACATAGTAGTCTGGCGACCATAAAGTGTTTGTTCGGCAATACTGATGTAGACGCCGTTGAGCGCTTTTTTAAATCCGTCTTCGCTTTCGTAGAGTTCTTCTCCTTTGATTTGCGAGCGTGGATTGACGTCGAGCCAGTCGTTACAAGCTGAGCAAAGAGCCAGTACGACGAAGAGCAGTGTATAAGGTAGTCTTTTCATAAGTGTATGTTCATATAAATTTAGTGTCTGAAGTTATAGCAATTCGGTCAGTGGAGTAACTCGAATTGCAATAGAGAGTTTCTCAGAAACGCACGGTGAGCGAGAGAGAGAATTTTCGTGAGAACGGATAATCTGTTCCTCGTTCGCGTTTGATGGTTGATTTGTAGAATAAATCTTCCAAATAACCGTTAATAGCTAGGTATGAGATTCCGAAATGTTTCTGTGTCCATTCTGTGGGGACTTCATAACCAAGGTTGAGAGAAGAGCAATAGAACGTGTTGTCCTTGAAAACAAAGCGTGATGTCGGACGTGTTTCAGTCATGTCTTGTACTCCTTTGTAGAGAGCTATGTCACCAGGTTCAGACCAGCGGTCATAGAGTACCCGGCGGTCAGCATTGTCATAAGGAGCGATGTTTTCCACTTTCGAAGCTAGTGTACTGTTATAAGCTTTGCCTCCCCAGCGATAGCCGAACACCATGTTTAAGGTGATGCCCTTCCAACGCAGGTTACTATTAAGTGTACCTTGAATCTTAGGCTCAGCGACACCACAAGGCACTTGATCTTCAGCTTCCCATTCGAATGTTTCTGTACCATCACGTTTGACAAATATTTCTCGACCAGTCGAAGGGTCTATGCCTTTGGACGGTACAGCATAGATGGTATTCATGGATTGGCCTTCGCGATAGATGAAACTTGGGTTGTAAGTATCTTGGTTGAGCAGATCCTCGTTTAGGTTTTCTAGCGAGTTGGAGATTTCTTTCACCTTATTTTCGTTGTGGGCCATCTTCACGCCTACTGTCCAGCGCAAATCTTGCTCTACATTGCGAATGATTTGTGCGGAAGCTGATAGTTCATAGCCTCGGTTTTCGACTTTGCCCACATTGGCTTTGTAGCTTTCAAATCCGCTAGAGATAGGCATGTTTACGTCTGCCAACAAATCATTGGTCAGTTTATTATAGACATCAATGCTGAATGTCAGTCTACGATTGAGGAGTTCCATGTCGAGACCGACGTTCCATTGTGAAGTCTTTTGCCATTGCAAATCGGGATTTCCATAGGCCATAAGGTAGACGCCATACCAATTTTGTGTGCTGAGGCCACCAAAATCTTGATAGGAACGAATGGAGAGATAAGATGCAAAATTTTGCGATCCAGTGATACCATAAGATAGGCGCAAACGGGCTATATTAATCCACTTTACATTTTCCATGAACTTTTCGTTCTGAATGTTCCAGCCCACACCTGTTGACCAGAATGGGGCGAAGTGCTTGTTGGAACCGAATTGCGACGATCCGTCATATTTCCCGTTTAAGTCAATAAAGTAGCGTCTGTCGTAGGTGTAATTTAGGTTGAACAGTGCACCGAATCCTCGTGAGATAGATTCTGTACCACTGGGGCGTCCGCTTTCTTCATATTGGTTGGCCATGCCCAAAAAGTCCATATTGTCTACGGAAATACCTTCACCGACAACTGTATAGTTTTCGGCTTTCGACTCGCTTACTGTGATTCCAAGGCCGGCAAAAAGCTGATGAAGGTCTTTGAAGGTTTTTGAATAGTTCAAAGTGAAACGGCCTTCATAACTTTGGGAGTCCCCCGTGCCGTATATGTATTGTCCCTTGCGCTTGTAGTCGTCTCCTGTGTAGTTGTCAAACATCGTGTCGCTTGCTGGATAGTAAACATCTGAGCGGCTGGTCTCTTTTGTATAAGAGAATTGTCCACGCAGGAAGAGTTCTGGCAAGATATACCATTCGACGGAGAAATTGTTTGTAATATCCGTATATTCACTGCTGTCCTTACGCGGCAAGTAGGCATTATAGAGCGGGTTGTACACTGTGTTGCGATCGCCAGTCATGGGATAGAAGAAGTCTTCCAGTTCTTTTTTGAGATTGCCTTCTTCATCGTAAGGGGTATAGTAAGAGTTTAAAGCGCAATATTCGCTGAACGAGCCGTAGGGGGAGTTCTTGGATGTTGTGTTTGTGATTTGCAGATTGTTCTGGAAGGAGAAGTTCTTATAGCGATATTGTAAGAACATGTTTCCTGATAGGGTGTTACGATCGGAACCTTTCATAGCTCCTGCAACATTGTTGTATGTCAAGTTCGCTCCATAACGCAGATGTTCATCTCCGCCTTCGATGGAGATATTATGGCGTGAACCGATGCCTGTTCGGATTGGATATTTCATCCAATAGGTGTCCACACCGCGTTCTACGTCCATGCGGCGTTGGTTGTAGAGGGCTTGCAGGTCGTTGTAGGTCTGCATATTGTCATCTTCATAAAGTCCGGCCAGCCGTTCGTATTCCAACTTTTCGCGTGCATTCATCAAGTTGTAAGAGGTCAAGTCGGGGGCCTCTATTTGCAATGTACCTTTATAGCTGAAACGTAGTTTGCCTGGCTCGATGGGCTTACTGGTGATGACGACAACGCCGTTAGAACCTTTCGAACCATAGAGTGCTGTGGCATTGGCATCCTTCAACAATGTGATGCTTTCCACTTGACTTTCGTCCAAGTCCATGAAGCGGGTGAGCGAGATTTCAAAGCCGTCGAGGATGAAGAGCGGCTGGTTGGCTGTGCGTTGGTTGTCTGCGCTTACCTGCATGTCTTGCACATCAGTCGGCAGGGCAGAAGCACCACGGATGGTGATGCTTGGCAGGCTGTTCGGGTCAGAACCAATAGCTAGATTGTCGGCAATGTTGAAACTTGGATCCAAGTTGCGCAGGGTGGAAATGAGGCTGCGGTTTCCGGCTTCTGCGATTTGTTTGTGTGTGAAGGTCGTAGCCGCTCCGGTGTAGCTTTCACGTGTGGTGTTGAAGATACCGGTGACAACAACTTCGTTCAGTTTTTCCGAGTCTTGTTCAAGCTTAATATCTTTCATGATGTCGCTCTGTCCGGCAGCAAGTTGTACTTCTTGCTGTTTCATTCCGATGTAACTTACTACAATCGTTGAAGCTTTGTCTGTGGGGATTTGGAGTGAATAATGACCGTTGACGTCCGTGATATTACCGCTCGTCTCTCCCTTCAGACGAATGCTTACGCCTGGAAGAGGTTCATTCATGTCGTCATAGATGCAGCCTGTTACGACACGTTTCTTTTCTGATGGAGCTTGTGCTTGTTTGCGCGTGACGGTGATGAATTCCTTGTCGACTTTGTAGGAGAAAGGAAGTTTTTGAAACAAGCGGTCAAGCACGGCTGTGACGGTCATGGAGCCGTCGCCGGTATCGACCGATGTTTTCATGTCGCGGACATCTTCCATGTTGAAATTGATTTTGTAGCCGGATGCGTTGCTTATCTTTTTTAAGATAACGGCTAAAGACTCATTTTCGGCTTTGATCCGAATCTCTTTTTGCAGGGATTGTGCCTGTACGACAGTTCCTGCCCATAGGAATAAGGCTAGCATGAAAGTGCAAAGCCTGAGACATTTGCCCAAAGGATTGATCCTTGTATGGGATTGTTTGCATAAGAATGCTTTTCTCTCCATAGGTTTGGTTTTATAGAATTAAACATTAAGATATAATAAGTGCATTGTTGTCTAGTGATGCTTTGACCTTGCCTAAGTCGTTTAGGAGTTCTATGACATTGTGAATGCCATTTTTGCGGCTTGCCCAAAAGTTAAAATGATACTTCATCGCCTCCGGATTCTCAAATAGGATGTTCAGGTTGTACCATCGGCCCAGCTCGCGCATGATTTCCTCCAGCGAAGCATTGTCGAAGTAGAAATAGCCGTCCACCCAGGCTGTGTAGCTGCGGGGGTCGACTTGGGTCACGCGGATGGTGCCGTCGTCGCCGATTTGAGCATCCTCGTTGGGATGGAGCGTGACGGATGTGTCATGGCCGGTGACGAGCACACGGCCTTCGACGAGTGTGACATGGGGTGTGCTGTGGATGTAGTTGCGGAAGTTGAAGCTGGTCCCCAACACTTGTGTTTCCAGTTTGCCTGAGCGGACGATGAAGGGACGGGCCGAATCCTTGGCCACTTTGAAATAGGCTTCCCCGTCAAGCTCCACGATGCGTTGCGCTTCGTGGAAGCGGGATGGATAGGTCAGTGTGCTTTCGGCATTGAGCCACACTTCCGTGCCGTCGCTGAGTACGATTTTAAAATCTTTTCCCCGTGGTGTCTGAAGAGTTTGAGTGCTGACGGTTGTCTCCTGTCCGGATGTTGGGCCGTAGGCCAGTTGCTGGTCACCGGTCAGGGTTGCTCCCAGGGATGCCAGGGAGTCCCTGTCTGTCTGCTCGGAGAGGATGATGTTGCCACCTTGGTCGTTGCTGAGCACCACCTCCTGAGGTTGTGGGTTGCGCTTCATGAGGGCGACGGGGGCTGCCTGTTTCTGTGGTTCATACAGCCAGAATCCGACGCTTGTCGCCAGGATGAGCAGGATGGCAGCAGCGGCGACTTGGAATTTTCTTCGATTCCAAACCGTTGTGTGATTGTTAGTTATCGAAATTCTTGCGGGGAGGGGTAAGATGTCGCTTCTTTTCAGGAAGCGGGCCCACTCTTCATGCACGTCGGGCATGGCTTGTTCTTGCAAAGCCAGTCCGTCATGGGCCGCTTTGAGGTCGAGATAGAGCCTGCGGTGGGTCTCGTCTTGCAGCCATGTGCGAAACGCTTCGGTCAGTTCAAGCTCAGGATGGGCCAGGACGTCCAGTGCGTAGTCGATGTCTTCTTGTTGGTAGAGGTTCATGTGCTTTTGCTCCTGTCGTTTTTCCTATATAACGGAATGCAGGGCAAGAAGGAGTACAACCCAAGGCAAAAAAATTTCTTTTTGTGTGCGAAGGCTTTTCAAGGCTCTGGCCATGAGTGTTTTGACGGTGAGCGGACTGATGGCCAGTTCGTCGGCCACTTCTTTGTAGCTCTTATGGTGCAGGACGCAGCCCACGAGCACGCGCCGTGTCTGCGGAGGCAGGCGGCGCACGGCTGCCATCACGCGGGCGATGAGTTCCTCGTAGTGCTGGTATTCCTCGCGGTTGTCTTCGTCTGAGGCCTTTTGCGCCTGCACGTAGTTTTCCTGGGCTTGGTCGTGGCGGAGATGGTCGATGCTGCGGCTGCGCACGAAGGTGTAGAGCAGGGACAGCAGGTGTGGTTCGTCCGTGTAGCGGTCAAAGTTTTCCCATAGTTGACAGTATGCGTCGTGCACGATGTCTTTGGCCCATTCTTCGTCATGCACCCAGCTGTATGCATGCACATACAGTTGGCGGAAGTGTTGCTTGAACAGGTCTTCAAATAGGAGAGTTTTTTCCGCTTCGTGCATAAGTCGTAGTTGTATCTAGAGTTTGCTGACAAAAATAGAAAAAAAACTATGAATGTTAGCAAAATATTCTTTTTCATAATCGCGTTTTTATGCAGTGGAGGCCGTTCGTCAGAGTCATCCGGAGGCGTAGGGTGGAAGGCGGGGCGAGATTGCAGCTTCGGGGTGGGGACATGAGCTGGAAGAGATTGTTGAGATGTTGACCTTTTTCTTTTTCTCTTTCTTCCTCCTCTGCACGTCGCGGCTTGAAAGTGCTGGGTCCGGGACGTGCGTGCATGCCTTTGCGGGCGTGTGTCGGGCGGGCACTTTTAAATGCTTGGAAATGAAATGGATGTATTTTCGTTTTTCTCCTCTATATACGCCGCTTGGACGCCTTCCTTTCCGCCCGACCTTATCATAGACTCCGTCCGACCTTGCAAAGGAGTCCGTGATTGCGCCGTGTCTAGGCCTAGGGTGGACAAGCTGGATGCTGGCGGACTCCGGTCTCTTTCCGCTTTGTGGTTGACGGGGTGTGCAGGCTTTTTTTGTTTAAAATGTTTATCTGATGATGGCCGAGCCGGCATGTTGCTGGTGGCAGGAGGGGATGATGTGCGGCTGATGCAAGCGGAGTTTGAGAGAGCTCTGTTGTCTTATACCTTATTATATATAGGGATTTGTGGATAGGATAGAGGCGAGTTGCTGGATTTGACTTGCATAAGTTTAACACGGTTTAAACTTTTTAGGATATTGTATGGTTGTTTTGGTAAATAATGTTATCTTTGTGCATTGAATATATAATTTTAATGTTCACTAAAGAGTATTATATCTAGTATGGAAAGAGGTAAACAATCTTTTTGGCTGAAAGCGGGAGTGCTTTCTGCTCTCTTGCTGGTGGCCGGTGTGGCACATGCACAGTTTTTGCGTACGTCTTACTTCATGGAGGGGTCGCACTATCGTATGCAACTGAATCCGGCGATGACGCCTACGCGCGGGTACATTAATATACCTGTCATCGGTGCGCTGAATGCTTCGGTCGGTTCCAGTTCGTTGGGCTATCAGGACATCATGGACGTGATAGACGATGATGGCAATTTCTACAACAATCCGGAGTTTTTGGGACGGTTGGACAACACGAATCATGTGAACCTGAATATAAACACCGATATTCTCTCCGCGGGATGGTATCGGGGGAGAAATTTCTGGTCGTTCAATGTCGGCGTACGCACGGATTTAGGCGTGAAGCTCACTAAGTCGCTTTTTACGTTTCTCAACGAGATGGACGAAGATCAAGACCGTTGGCGTAACAGCGCGTATGACATCAGCGGTCAGGAAGTCAACCTGAATGCGTATGCCGAGGTCGGGCTGGGATACGCCCGTCAGATAAACGACCGCCTGACCGTGGGCGGACGCGTGAAAGTGTTGCTTGGTATGGGCAATCTTAATCTGAAGTTCAACAGCGTGAGCTTGGATGCCAGCTTGCCGAGCGATGCGCGGATACAGGAGTTGCAGAACATGTCTTCCATCTCGCCCTCCGATGTCGAAAGCCTTCGCCGTGAGATTGATGGTTATCATGCTGACTTGATGCTTGACGCACGCCTGGAGAGTTCTTTCAAGGGTTTGACTTTGCAGGAGTCATCTGACGGCTACATTGATGATATAAAATTCGAATCCGGTGATTTGGGCATTGCGGGCTATGGTTTCGGCATTGACTTGGGTGCGTCCTATCGCTTGCTCGATCACCTCACGGTGTCGGCTGCCGTGCTTGATTTGGGATTCATTTCTTGGTCGAAGGGAAGTACGCAGGTGGCCACGGCTGCATCCTCCGGCATTAGTCTGCGTGGTTCGGACTATACGACGGGGCTTGACGCAAGCGATCCGATGGGTTCTGTCGCGGCTCTTCGTGAGAACATGAATCGCTTGCAGGCCGATGCGGAGAATTACATGAACCGTGTCAGTGGAGGCGATGTGCTCGACTATGAATTGTTGGAGTTGAGGACGGAGGATGTCAGCGAGTCACGGCGTTCCCGTCTGGCTTCGACCATCGTGGCAGGAGCAGAATACGGGTTCTTCAACGATGTGTTGTCTGTCGGCGTTTTGTCGACGACCCGTTTTGTGGAGCCGAAAGCGTTGACAGAGCTGACGCTGTCGGCAAACTATCGGCCGAAAAACTGGTTTAACCTGGCTGTGAGTTATTCAGCCATTCAGTCCTTGGGCAAGTCCTTTGGTGTCGGATTGAAGCTGGGCTCGCTCTTCTTGGGAACAGACTATATGTTTTTAGGCAAGAATTCGAATTCTATCAATGCGTTCATAGGTATATCTGTGCCCATAGGGCAGAAGAAACGTGATTGCTGTTGCTTGTAAAGGCGTGTTGTTACACGATGCAATGCTTTTAAAATGTGAATGGCTGTAAAATAGTGTATAAAACGAGGGAAGAGGGTCGGTCCTCTTCCCTCATTTTATCTTATGCGAGCATGCGCGACGTGTCCTTTAGGGCGTTTAGGCTTGTAAAAAGTGTCATTCTTACACGAGTGATAGCCAACGACTTATACGGGAGTGCGAAAAAATCTTCAAAAAAAGTCTCCTGAAAGTTTGGAGTGTAAGTCAAAAGGCAGTACTTTTGCATCCGCTTTCGATAAGGAAAGCCACTCGGAAAGGGTGAGAGCGAAGCTTGAAAAAGATGAAAATACAAACGAGTAGTACAAGAGCCCGCCGTTAGCAATATCGGCGGAAGGGTATGAAAAAAGGAAGTCAACGTCAAACACCTGGGAGCAAAAGGAAAAAAACGAAAACAAGATATTACAATGAAG